>NZ_JBFUDE010000004.1:0-725901 GCF_056404875.1 Hylemonella sp. P2_B10 | reverse complement strand
AGGTGGTACCACTCCTTCCCATCCCGAACAGGACAGTGAAACGCTTCAGCGCCGATGATAGTGCGGGTTCCCGTGTGAAAGTAGGTCATCGTCAGGCTATTACAGCAAAAACGCCCAGTCATGTGACTGGGCGTTTTTTTTGCTTCTGCGCTTTCCGTTATTCAATCAATCGCTAGGAATTGCCGACCGTATCGCCACTGCGCACGGCGGCGCCGGACACCACCAGCTCATCCAGCAAGGCGGCCACCCAATCCGGGAATGGCGGGCTGGGCGCGGCCAAGCGGTGAAGGGTGCGCATGTGCTCCGTACCGCCCACCCAATCCAGCAAATCCTGCCACTGCATTTGCTGCGCCTCCAGCAGCTTGAACTTCAGCAGCACCTTGGCCGCATAGCGGGTGTGCTTGCTGGGCGCGGCGACAAAGCCGGCCAGGCGCCGGCGCGCGATGTGCAGCGCGGCCGTCACGTCGGTGAACACCGGGCCATGGCCGGGAATGACGCAGGTGGGTTGGAGTGACTCGATCACATCGAGCGTATCCGCCACCTCGTCAAAGGCATTCAGTCCCTCCAACTCGGGAAACACGATGCCAAAACCGCTTTCCCACAGCGCGTCAGCCGAAATCAGTGTGCGCGAAGCCGGGTCGAACAAGATCACGGAGTGCGGGTCGTGGCCTTTAGCCGCGTGAATCTGCCAACTGCGCGTGCCTATGCGCACTGTGCTGCCCGGACGCAGCAAACCGTCAAAGCGGAACGGCGGGCATTGCTGACCGGTGGGCTCAAACGTCAGCGCATGCGCGTCCCAATCGCGCACATGCTGTGACAGCCCAGGCGGTATCAGCGTCTGCAGGGCCGGGTAGCTGTGCTGCAGCAGCGCGTTGCCGCCGCAGTGGTCACTGTGCAGGTGGGTGTTCAGCAGCAGGTCCAGCGATTGGCGGCCCAGCGCAGCCTGCACCAGCGCCAGCGTCTGCTCGGCGTGCGTGCAGTAGCCGCTGTCCACCAGCGCGGCTACCGGGCCGGCGCGCAGCAGAATGTTGTTCGAAGACAGCCAGCCACGCTCGAACACCACGATGTCGGCGGGCAGGGCGGGCACAGAGCGCATAAGTGTGTCCATTGTGCCGCGTGCCGGGCGCGCTCAGGCGACGCCCCGCGGGCGGCGTCACGACGTGGTCAGGTGCCGCGCCGGCTTACGCAGCCTATTTGCCCATGCGCAATTCGCGCCGCAGCACCTTGCCGACGGCGGACTTGGGCAAGTCGTCGCGAAACTCGATGTACTTGGGGCGCTTGTAACCGGTGAGGTTGGTCTGGCAGTATTTGCCGACGTCTTCTTCCGTCAGCAGCGGGTCGCTGCGCACGGCAAACACCTTGATGGCTTCGCCCTGCTTTTCGTCGGGCACACCGATCACCGCGCATTCCACAATGCCGTCACACATGGAAATCACGTTTTCCAGTTCGCTGGGGAAGACGTTGAAGCCGCTGACCAAAATCATGTCCTTCTTGCGGTCCACGATCTTGGTGAAGCCTTTGTCATCCATCACCCCCACGTCGCCGGTGCGCATGAAGCCGTCTGGCGTGAAGGCGCGCGCTGTCTCTTCCGGCTGGTTGTAATAGCCCGCCATCACATTGCCGCCCTTGATGCAGATCTCGCCGGACTGGCCCAGCGGCAGCGAGTGGCCGTCATCGTCCTTGATGGCGATCTGTATGCCCGGCAGCGGCAGGCCGATGTTGCCGGTGTAGCCCCGCACCGTGGTGGGGTTAGCGGTACCGGTGGCGCAGGTCTCGCTCATGCCCCAGCCCTCCAGCATGGCGCAGCCGGTGGCCTCCAGCCAGTGCGTGGCCGTGCCCTCGGTGGCGGCCATGCCACCGGCGATGGACAGTTTGAGGTTCGAGAAATCCAGCGTCTTGAACTGCGGGTGCAGCAGCAGCGCATTGAACAAGGTGTTCACCGCCGGCAGCACGTGGAAGGGCCGTTTTTTGAGCACCTCGATGAACTTGTTCATGTCGCGTGGGTTGGGGATCAGCGTCACGTGCGCGCCCCAACGCACCGCCTGCAAACTCATGCCACCGGCGAAGATGTGGTACAGCGGCAGCGCCAGCACCACGTTGAGCCGGCTCAGGTCGCCGCCATTGGCCTCCAGCGCCGGCCGGAACCACGCCTCACCCTGCAGCACGCCGGCAATCACGTTGCGGTGCGTCAGCACCGCCCCCTTGGACAGGCCGGTGGTGCCGCCGGTGTATTGCAGCATCACGGGTGAATTCGGGTCTATCTGCACCGGTTTCAGCGCCTTGCCCGCGCCCTGGGCCAGCGCCTTGGGCAGCGTGCTCACTTTCAGGCCATTGGCCAGCGGCAGCTTGTAGGCTGGCACCAGCTTGGCCAGGTGGCGCGAGGCAAAGGTCAGCCACTTGCCTTTGCCGCCCAGCAGGTCGCCCACGGCCGTCAGCACCACATGCCGGATGTCGGTCTTGTCAATCACTTCGGCCAGCGTGTGGGCAAAGTTCTCCAGCACCACGATGACGCTGGCGCCCGAGTCCTTCAGCTGGTGCGCCAGTTCGCGCGCGGTGTACAGCGGGTTGACGTTGACGCAGACCAGGCCGGTGCGTATCACGCCGCCCTGCACCACTGCGAACTGCGGCAGGTTGGGCAGCATGATGGCCACGCGCGCGCCCGGCTCCAGTTGCAGGCTTTGCAGCCAGGCGCCAAAGGCGGCCGACAGATCATCCAGCTCGCCGTAGCTCATCCACTGGTCCATGCAGACCGAATATGGCCGGCTGGCGTTCTTGCGCAGCGACTCCTCCAACAGCTGGGCCACCGAGCCATAGCTGTCGGGGTTGATGTCGTGCGGCACGCCGCTGGGGTAGCTGCTCTTCCAGATGTCGTCGCTCATCGGCCGGTCTCCTATGCCCGCATTGTGGGCGCGAGGGGCCTGCAGGTGTTACCGGGCTTTTCCCAGTAGCTGTCGCAAACGCGCCGCACTTTCTCGTGGCTCTTCATCAAACAGCATGGCCGCCAGTTCGGTTTCGTGCGCCTCAATGGTGCGCAGGAATTCGCCCGCGCCCTGCCCCTTGCCGCTTTGTATGCCGGCAAAGGTGTCAAAGCCGGTTTCCAGGAAGTGCTGCAACGCGCCCAAGCCCGCCAGCTCGGCCGGTTTGCGCATCATCTTCAGCATCATGCGCAGGCCGGGCAGGCGCACCAGCCGGTCCAGTTCGCGGCCTATGCCGATGACGGTGTGGATCTGCAGGTAGCGGTCGGCCTGCCGCGCCACGCCGCGCCAGGCCTGCACATAGCGCTGCGCCGCTGCCGCGTCACCGTTCCTGCCCGGATCGGACGCGCGCCACTGCCGTGCCATCGCCAGATCCAGGTCCTCACTGAGTGCGTGCAGCTCGGCCAGCGATTGGGCGATCTGCACCACCGCCGCCGGAAAGACACGCTGCAGCGCCTTGGCAATGCGGGAAAACTGGGCGTCGCGCTCGGCAAAGTCGTGGTCGCCATACAGCTCTTCCAGAAAGAAGCGTGCCGCACTCTGGTAGGGGCCGGCCGCCAGCATGTCGGCATAGCTGCCGGCAAAGCGCCGTGCCTGCAGGCGTTTGACTTCTGAGCGTGCCTGCGCCAGCGCGGGCTCGGCCTCGCACTGCTGGCGCATGGCGTTCACGCGTTCCAGCGCGCTGCGTATGCTTTGGGCGGCATCCATGCGCCCTAGTCTAGCCAGATGCCGACGGCCAGTCGGCCGGCAGGGTGGTTCAGACAGTCACCAACCGGTCGCTGGCCAGCACCTGGTCCGCCTCAATGTCTGGCAGCACCTGCACCTGCTGGTACAGCGGCGTGAAGTCGGGCGCCGTCAAGTCAAACAGCTGCTGGAAGCTGTCAATGACGAAGTAGGTCTGTTGGTAGCTGTCAATCTTGTAGCGTGCCCGCATGGCCCGCAGGATGTCCAGCATCACCCGGTTGGGCGCTGGGTCGCGAACTGCGTATTGCAGTTCACCGGACGAGCTGAGGATGCCCGCGCCGTATGCGCGCAGCCCGTCGGCTTGGCGTATCAGTCCGAACTCGATGGTGTACCAATACAGGCGCGACAGGTGCTCGCAGGCGCTCAGGGAATCGGCCTTCAGCCCGCCAGCGCCGTAACGCTGCACGTAGTCGGCAAACATCGGGTTGAACAGCAGCGGCACATGGCCAAACAGGTCGTGGAACACATCAGGCTCGACGATGTAGTCGAACTCTTCGGGCCTGCGTATCCAGTCCGTCACCGGAAACTTGCGCTCGGACAGCAGCGTGAAAAACGGCACTTCAGGGATCAGCCCCGGCACCGCCACGATCTGCCAGCCGGTGGCCGGCAGCAACTGTGCGTTGATCTCGTCGAAATGCGGGATGCGGTCCTTCACACCCAGCGAGGGCAGCGCGGCGATGAACTCGTCGCACGCCAGGCCCGGCAGCAGTGCAGCCTGGCGCTCGTACAGGCGGCGGTAGGTGTCGTGATCCGCCTCGGTGTAGCCGGCGTAGTTCTGTTCGCAGGTGTAGTCGGCGCGCGCGCGGCTGTAGTCGCCGCGCGGCGGACGTTCGCTGGCGCCGTAGACCACGGGTTCCACAGCCATCAGGCGGCCACCTTCTGCTGGCCGTTCTTCTTGCCTTCGGGCAGCACGCCGCGGCGCATCTGGTCCAGCTCAATGCTCTCGAACAGCGCCTTGAAATTGCCCTCGCCAAAGCCGTCGTCGCCCTTGCGCTGGATGAACTCGAAGAAGATCGGGCCGAGCTGGTTCTCGCTGAAAATCTGCAGCAGCAGCGCGCCGGCCTTGCCGTCCAGCAGGATCTTGCGCTTGTGCAGCTCAGCCACGCTCTCGCCATGGCCGGGGATGCGCTTGTCGATCAACTCGTAATAGGTGTCAATGGTGTCCAGCAGCTTCACGCCGCTGGTGCGCAAGGCGTCCACCGTCTCGAACAGGTTGTTGGCGCCCAGCGCAATGTGCTGAATGCCTTCGCCGTGGTACTTGTCCAGGTACTCCTGGATCTGGCCTGCCGTCTCGTTGCCCTCTTCGTTGATGGGGATGCGGATTTTGCCGCACGGGCTGGTCATGGCCTTGCTCTTGACGCCGGTGACCTGGCCTTCGATGTCGAAGTAGCGCACCTCGCGGAAATTGAACAGGCGCTCGTAAAAGTCAGCCCACTCGTTCATGCGGCCGCGGTGCACGTTGTGCGTCAGGTGGTCGATGTAGGTCAGGCCGTGGCCGGGCGGGTTCAAGGCCTCTTGCGCGTGCACACCGGGCATGGCCTCGAAGTCGACGTCGTAAAAGCCGATGTTGCCAATGTCGCCTTCCACCGCGCCGTTCTTGCCGCGCCAGCGGTCCACCAGGTAGATCAGCGAGTCGCCAATGCCCTTGATGGCCGGGATGTTCAGCTCGCCCGGGCCGGCCTTGCCGGCATAACCCCAGGCGCCCAACTCCAGCGCACGCTCGTAGGCCAGCTTGGCGTCCTGCACACGAAAGGCAATGGCGCAGATGCTGGGGCCGTGCGCGCGCGCGAAGCGCTGGGCGAACGAGTCCGGCTCGGCGTTGATGATGAAGTTGATGCCACCCTGGCGGTACAGCGTCACCTGCTTGTGGCGGTGCCTGGCCACCGGACGAAAGCCCATGCGCTCGAACAAGGCGCCCATGGCGATCGGATCTGGGGCGGCGTATTCGATGAACTCAAAGCCGTCGGTGCCCATGGGGTTGTCCCAACTCATGCGTGTCTCCTGATGGCCGGACGTGTCGCCCGAAAAATGCAAAAGAAGGAGTTTAAGAGCGCAGGGCAGGCGGATTCCTGCAAAATAACCTACGATACGCCATTGAAGCGCAATAAACCTGCAAAATTGTCATGACTGATGCACTCGATAAGCTTGACCGACAGATTCTGAGCAGTCTGCAAGCTGATGGCCGTGCCACTTACGACCAGTTGGCCGAGCAGGTCAGCCTGTCGCCCAGCGCCGTGCTGCGGCGCGTCAAGCGGCTGGAAGAAGCCGGCATCATTGACCGCTACGTGGCCCTGGTGAAGCCCGAGGCCGTGGGCCTGGGCCTGACCGCCTATTTGAATGTGCGACTGGAAAAGCACACTGAGAGCCACAAGCGCAACCCCATGGACCTGTTCCGCGCCAGCGTGCAGACCTGGCCGGAGGTGGTGGAGTGCGCCGCGCTGACCGGCGAGATGGATTACCTGCTGCGCGTCGTCGTCCGAGATATGAGTGCGTACTCACACTTCGTCATGGATACACTGCTCAAGCACCCCAGCGTGCAGGATTGCAAGACCAGCTTTGTGCTGGACCGGGTCAAGGCCACCACCGCATTGCCGGTGTGAGCAGCTTTTGGGCCTCAACCCCTAATAAACAGGCCACTTGAAGACCCCTTAGGGTGGACATCCTAGGGAAAACCCGTATATTGTGCCTATGGTTGATCCCAAAGCACTGATTCAAGCCTCTGTGGAGGCCGGCCGGGACTTGCTGCGCCCGCCGGGCGACGGCAGTGCTGCGCCCGGGCCCAAGGCGGCACCGGTGCTGATTCCCATCCGTTCGCTGGGCGCCAACCACCGCGAGCGCATCGCCACGCACCTGCTGGCGCTGGAGAACCACGACCGCTACCTGCGCTTTGGCTACATGGCCAGCGATGAGCAGATCGGCCGCTATGTGGAGGGCCTGAATTTTGAGCGCGATGAAATCTTTGGCGTCTACAACCGCAAGCTGGAGCTGATCGCCGTCGCCCACCTGGCCTATTGCGACAGCCCGGAACACGGCGCCTTTGTGGAGTTCGGCGTCTCGGTGGCCAAGTCGGCCCGCGGCCGCGGCTTTGGCGCGCGGCTGTTCGACCGCGCTGCCATGCACGCCCGCAACGACGGCATCAGCCTGATGCTGATCCACGCCTTGAGTGAAAACACCGCCATGCTGAAGATCGCCCGCAACGCCGGCGCCACGGTGGAATATGACGGTTCCGAGACCGAATCCTTCCTGCGCCTGCCGCCCGCCACGCTGGACACCCGCATGACCGAACTGGTGGACGAGCAGATTGCGCAGACCGACTACCGCCTCAAGCAGCAGGCCAAGCAATTCTGGGATTTCCTGGCCGAGGTGCAGCAGGTGCGCCGCGATGTGCAGGACGCCAGCAAGAAGACTGCTGCCTGAGAAGACGGTCAGCAAGCCCCACGCAGTGAGCGACCGTGGGGGCAACAATTCCGCTATCCTTGTAGCTTGTACAACAACCGCATGTCCTGCTCCCCCGGCCGTGTCTGACCCCCACCCTGCGCGAATATCCGACAAGGACGACAAGCGCACGCTGTTGCAACGCATCGTCGAGTTCATCCACCCCGGGCCCGACTCCGCCGCCGAACTGATAGAGACGCTGGCCGAGGCCGAGGACAACAACGTGATCGGCGCCGAGTCGCGCATCATGCTGGAAGGCGTGATCCGCATGGCCGACATGACGGCCGCCGACGTGATGGTGCCGGCCACGCGCATGGACCTGATCGACATCGACGCCGACTTCGATGAGTTGCTGCACGTGGTGATAGACACCGCGCATTCACGCTTCCCGGTGGTCGAGGGTGACCGCGAAAACATCATCGGCATCCTGATGGCCAAGGACCTGCTGAAGCTGCAACGCGCGCCCGAGCTGAACATACGCGCGCTGCTGCGCCCGGCGGTGTTCGTGCCCGAAAGCAAGGGCCTGAACGACCTGCTGCGCGACTTTCGCGGCAACCGCAACCACCTGGCCATCACCATCGATGAATTCGGCCGCGTGGCCGGCCTGGTCACCATCGAGGACGTGCTGGAGCAGATCGTCGGCGAGATCGAGGACGAGTTCGACAGTGCGCAGGACCAGGGCGACATTTTCGGCCTGGCCGACCGCACTTACCGCGTCAGCGGCGACACCTCCATAGAGCGCGTGCAGGACGCCTTCGAGGTGGCCTTGCGCGGCAGCGATCCCGATGAGGAGTTCGACACCATCGGCGGCCTGATCGCCCATGAGATGGGCCATGTGCCCAAGCGCGGCGAGCGCCATGTGCTGGCCGGCCTGCAGTTCGTGGTGTTGCACACCAAGGGTGGCGCGGTCAAATGGTTCAAGGTCTCGCCGGCGCCGGTGACGGAGGAAGAAACCGGCTGAGCGCCTTTCACCGGTTCACCGTCCACTTCGCCACGTTGTCCGTTCCTCCGTGCCGTTTCCCCTCGTCCTGTTGCTGAGCCTGTTGGCCGGTGTGGCCCATGCGCTGTCGCTGGCCAGCTGGTGGGACGGCCAGCCGCTGTGGTGGCTGCAACTGGCTGCATTGGCGCTGCTGGCAGGCCTGTTGCGGCGCGCGGCTGGCTGGCGGCCGGCGGCCTGGACCGGTTGGGCCTTCGGCATCGGCTGGCTGGCAGCCACCTTTTGCTGGCTCTATGTGGCCATGCACACCTATGGCGGCCTGGCCGCGCCGCTGGCTGCCCTGGCGGTGCTGGGTCTGGCGGGCTTCCTGGCTCTCTATTACGCCGCCGCCTGCGCTGCATTTGCCGCGCTGGCGCCGCGTCTGGGCTCTGCATGGGCCACGCCACTGTTCGCCGCCCTGTGGACACTGGCCGAGCTGGCGCGCGAGGTCTGGTTCACCGGCTTTCCCTGGGGCGCGGCCGGCTACGCCCATGTGCAGGGGCCGTTGGTGGCGCTGGCGCCGTGGACCGGTGTGTTCGGCATCGGTGCCCTGAGTGCGGCACTGGCCATGCTGCTGGCCCAGGGCGTATGGCCCGGCGCAGCCGTCAGGCGCCGTTGGCCGCCGCTGGCGGCATTCATCGCCTTGCTGGCGCTGCCCGCCGGATTGAGGCTGGCCGCGCCGGACTTTACCCAGGACGCCGGCAAGCTGGGCCTGGCGCTGCTGCAGGGCAATATCCCGCAGGACGAGAAATTCCAGCCCGGCAGCGGCGTGCCGTTGGCGCTGCAGTGGTATGGCGAGCAGTTGCAGAACAACCAGGCATCGCTGGTCATCGCGCCGGAGACGGCCATCCCGCTGTTGCCGCAGGAACTGCCCGAGGGCTACCTGGACCAGTTGGTCAGCCGCTACACCAGCCGCCCCAACCAGGCCGCCATGCTGGGCATCCCCTTGGGCGATTCGCGGCGCGGTTACACCAACTCGGTGATCGCGCTGAAGGCCGGCCAGAGTGGCCAGGGCGGTGTGTGGCAATACGACAAACACCACCTGGTGCCGTTTGGCGAGTTCATCCCGCCGCTGTTCAAGTGGTTCACGCAGTTGATGAACATCCCGTTGGGGGACTTCAACCGCGGCGACGTCGGTCAGGCTTCGTTCGAGTGGCAGGGCCAGCGCCTGGCGGCCAACGTCTGTTACGAAGACTTGTTTGGCGAGGAATTGGGCGCACGTTTTGCAGATCCGGCCAAGTCGCCCACGGTGTTCGTCAACATCAGCAACCTGGCCTGGTTCGGCGACGAGCTGGCCATCAGCCAGCACCTGCTGATCTCGCGCATGCGGGCGTTGGAATTCCAGCGGCCCTTCGTGCGCGCCACCAACACCGGGGCCACCGCCATCGTTGACCACCAGGGTGTGGTGCGCCAGGCGCTGCCACGCCAGACCCGGGGTGTGCTGCAGGGCACGGTGAACGGGCGGCGCGGCGACACCCCGTTTGCCTGGTGGGTGGCACGGCTGGGCCTGTGGCCCTGGTGGTTGTTAGGCCTGGGGGTGGTGTTGGCGGCCTGGCGGCGCGGCCGGGGTGTGACCGGTCGCACCTGACGCTGCCTGAAAAAGCGGCAGCCAGGCAGCGGCAATGCGCGCCGCTCCCCGTAGAATCAGGGTTTGCGCAGGCGCGCGCCCTTGGGCGTGCCTGCCGCCCTCCGGCGCCGGGCCCATCCTGGTCTGGAAACTCTTCGGCCTTAGAACAACATGCTCACTTTCCAGCAAATCATTTTGCGCCTCCAGGACTATTGGGACCGCCAGGGCTGCGCGCTGCTGCAGCCCTACGACATGGAGGTGGGTGCCGGCACATCGCACACCGCCACCTTTCTGCGCGCGTTGGGCCCCGAGCCCTGGAAGGCCGCCTACGTGCAGCCCAGCCGACGCCCCAAGGACGGCCGCTATGGCGAGAACCCCAACCGCCTGCAGCACTACTACCAGTACCAGGTGGTGCTGAAGCCGGCGCCCAGCAACATCCTGGACCTTTACCTCGGCAGCCTGCAGGCGTTGGGGTTCGACCTGAAGAAGAACGACGTGCGTTTCGTCGAGGACGATTGGGAAAACCCCACGCTGGGTGCCTGGGGCCTGGGTTGGGAAGTGTGGCTCAACGGCATGGAGGTGACGCAGTTCACCTATTTCCAGCAGGTGGGCGGCATCGACTGCAAGCCCATCACCGGCGAAATCACCTACGGCCTGGAGCGCCTGGCCATGTACCTGCAGGGCGTGGACAACGTCTACAACCTGACCTGGACCGAAGGCCTGTCCTACGGCGACGTCTACAAGCAAAACGAGATCGAGCAGTCCACCTACAACTTCGAGCACAGCGACGCCGACTTCCTGTTCACCGCCTTTGGCGCGCACGAGAAGCAGGCCAAGCACCTGATGGAGCAGCAACTGGCGCTGCCGGCGTATGAACAGGTGCTGAAGGCCGCGCACAGCTTCAACCTGCTGGATGCACGCGGCGCCATCAGCGTCACCGAGCGCGCTGCCTACATTGGCCGCATACGTAACCTGGCACGCGGTGTGGCGCAGAGCTATTACGACAGCCGCGAGCGCCAGGGCTTTCCGCTGGCGCCGCGCGAGTGGGTGGCGCAGATGCCGGCCAAGAAGGCAGCGTGAGAAGCGCAAGACATTGCGGAACAAGCGGCGCACGGCGCTGCCCTGTCCTTGACGGGGTGATGATTTGCGGGCAGATCAGCGCGCAGCGCCGCTCTGCCCTCAACTGACTAGAGAAGATGATGAACAAGAATTTGCTGGTTGAGCTGTTTGTAGAAGAGCTGCCGCCCAAGGCGCTCAAAAAACTGGGCGAGGCTTTTGCCGGCGTGCTGCTGGAGCAATTGCGTGCCCAGGGCCTGGCGGGTGCCGACGCGGTGTTGACGCCGTTTGCCTCGCCGCGCCGCCTGGCGGCCCACATCACCGGCGTGGCGGCGCAGGCCGCCGACAAGGCGGTGTCGCAAAAACTGATGCCAGTGTCCGTGGGCCTGGACGCCTCAGGCAACGCCACCCCCGCGCTGCTGAAAAAATTGCAGGCCTTGGGTGCTGATGCCTCGGCCGTGGCGGGCCTGAAGCGCGCGCCCGATGGCAAGGCGGAAGCGCTGTTCTACGACAGCACCGCCAAGGGCGCCACGCTGGCCGAAGGCCTGCAAAAGGCGCTGAGCGAGTCGCTGGCCAAGCTGCCCATCCCCAAGGTGATGAGCTACCAGCTGGAATCCGGCTGCGAGTTGCCCGGCTGGAGCAGTGTCAGCTTCGTGCGCCCCGCCCATGGCCTGGTGGCTTTGCACGGTGCCGATGTGGTGCCGGTGCAGGCGCTGGGCCTGCACGCCGGCAACACCACCCACGGCCACCGCTTCGAGGCCGCCGTCGACCCGGTGGTGCTGAAGGATGCCGACAGCTATGCCGCCACCCTGCTGGCAGACGGTGCCGTGATCGCCAGCTTTGCCGAGCGCAAGGCCGGGATCGCGCGCCAACTGGCGGCGGTAGCGGCCAAGATTGGCAATGGCGTGCGACCGATCGAGGACGAGGCCTTGCTGGACGAGGTGACGGCACTGGTGGAGCGGCCCAATGTGCTGGTCTGCGAATTCGAGAAGCAGTTTCTCGATGTGCCGCAGGAGTGCCTGATCCTGACCATGAAGGCCAACCAGAAGTATTTCCCGTTGCTTGACGCCTCGGCTAAGCTGACGCACCAGTTCCTGGTGGTCAGCAACATCAGCCCGGCGGACGCCAGCGCGGTGGTGGGCGGCAACGAGCGTGTGGTGCGTCCGCGCCTGGCCGACGCCAAGTTTTTCTTTGACCAGGACCGCAAGAAGTCGCTGGACTCGCGCGTGGCCGGCCTGGCCAAGGTGGTGTACCACAACAAGCTGGGTACCCAGGGCGAGCGCACACAGCGCGTGCAGAACATCGCGTTGGGCATTGGCGAGATGCTGAGCGGCGCCAGCCTGGCCAAGACGGCCGCGCAGGCGGCCCGCCTGGCCAAGGCCGATCTGCTGACCGACATGGTGGGTGAGTTCCCTGAGCTGCAAGGCATCATGGGCGGCTACTATGCCCGCCACGATGGCCTGAGCGAAGACATCGCCTTCGCCATTGAAGACCATTACCGCCCGCGCTTTGCCGGCGACGAGCTGCCGCGCAACATGGTGGGCGTGGTGGTGGCGCTGGCTGACAAGCTGGAAACCCTGGTGGGTATGTTTGGCATTGGCAACCTGCCCACCGGCGACAAGGACCCGTTCGCGTTGCGCCGCCATGCGCTGGGCGTGGTGCGCATGCTGGTGGACAAGGATTTGCCCTTGGGCTTGAGCGACCTGGTGCAGGGTTCCGTGCGGGTCTTTGGCGACCAGATGAGCGACCCGTCCGCCGCCTTGCTGGACTTCATCTACGACCGCCTGGCCGGCAGCCTGCGCGAGCAGGGCTACAGCGCGCAGGAAGTGGATGCCGTGCTGGCGCTGCGCCCGCAGCGCCTGGGCGAGGTGGGCAAGCGGCTGGCGGCCGTGCGCGCCTTTGCCGCCCTGCCAGAGGCCCCAGCGCTGGCTGCCGCCAACAAGCGCATAGCCAACATCCTGAAAAAAGCCGAAGGCGAGGTGGACGCCCACGTCAGCGAGCTGCTGTTGCAGGAAGAGGCTGAGAAAGCCTTGCATGCGCAGTTGCAGCAGGTGGTGCCCAAGGCGCAGGCGCAGTTCGAGGCCGGTGACTACACCGCCTCGCTGCAGACCCTGGCCGCGCTGCGCGCGCCGGTGGATGCGTTCTTTGATGGCGTGATGGTGAATGCCGAACAGGCCGACCTGCGGTTGAACCGGCTGGGCCTGTTGAAGACGCTGCACCAAGGCATGAACCGCGTGGCCGACTTGTCCAAGCTCGCTGTCTGAAGCCCAGCACCCGCGCAGAAAGCTAAAAGGCCCCGCATGAAGCTCATCGTCCTCGACCGCGACGGCACCATCAACCAGGACAGCGACGATTTCGTCAAGACGGTGGACGAGTGGATACCCCTGCCCGGCGCGCTGGAAGCCATTGCCCGGCTGAACCATGCCGGCTGGCATTGCGTGGTGGCGTCCAACCAGTCGGGCCTGGGTCGGGGGCTGTTTGATGTGGCCTCGCTGAACGCCATCCACGCCAAGATGCACAAGGCCTTGGCGGCCGTGGGCGGGCGGGTGGATGCGGTGTTCTACTGCCCGCACGCACCCGACGAGGGCTGCCGTTGCCGCAAGCCCGCGTCCGGTCTGTTTGAGCAGATCGCCGAGCGCTATGGGGTGGATCTGAAAGGCATGCCGGTGGTGGGCGATTCCTCGCGCGACCTGGTGGCCGGCGTGGCCGTGGGCTGCGAGCCGCACTTTGTGCTGACCGGCAAGGGTGCGGCCTACCAGGGCCGCGCGCTGCCCGAGGGCTTTCCGGCGCACACGCAGGTGCATGCCGACCTGGCTGCCTTCGCGCAGCACCTGGTCAATCGGAGCGCCTGAGCAAGTCATGGCTTTTCTGCGTTCTTGCCTGCACATGCTGTGGATGCTGGTGACGGTGATGCCCTGGGCCATCATCATGCTGGTGGCTTCCATCTGGTCCAGCGGCACCGCGCTGTGGTGGATGGCGGTGCGCTGGCTGGGGTGGGCGATTGGCGGCGCGCGCACCTTGCTGGGCATTCGGGTGAAGGTGCTGGGCTACGAGAACCTGCCGCAGGGCGAAACCAGCCCGGCCATCCTGCTGGTCAAGCACCAATCCACGCTGGAGACCTTTCTCATCCCCACGCTGATGCCGCACCCGCTGGCCTATGTGTTCAAGAAAGAGCTGCTGTATGTGCCCTTCTTCGGCTGGGCCATGGGTCGGCTGGACATGGTGCACATCGACCGCAGCCAGCGTACCCAGGCTTTCAGCAAGGTGGTGGCGCAGGGCAAGGCGCTGCTGGCGCGCGGCGTGTGGATCATCATGTTCCCCGAAGGCACGCGCATTCCGCGCGGGCAAAAAGGGGTGTACAAGAGCGGCGGCACCCGGCTGGCGGTGGAGACCGGCGCGCCGGTGATACCGATTGCCGTCACCTCCGCCAAATGCTGGCCGCGCAAGGCCTTCATCAAGACCCCGGGGGTGGTGGAGGTGTCCATAGGCCGACCCATCCCCAGTGCGGGGCGCGAGCCCGATGAACTGATGCGCGAGGTGGAAGCCTGGATAGAAGGCGAGATGCGCCGGTTGGATCCTGAGGCGTACAGGTAAACTCAGCGACATGCATAGGCTGCTGCAGTTCACCCGGGATTTGTTTGAAGGCACGCCTTTTTCGACGCCACCCGCAGCAGCCAAGCCGCCCCGGCGCCGTGCCGGTTCCCCGCCTGCTGCGTCAGACAAGCCGGCTTCTGCGCCGGATCACGACGTCAGCGGCGTCGGCACCGAGTCGCCGCAAGCGCTGGCCACGGTGCTGTCACCCACCGCCTTTCGCCACCCGCGCGCCAACCGCGAAAGCCGGTTGGGCGACGCCCTGGTGGCCTACGAATTCAGGCGCGGCAAGCGCAAGACCATAGGCTTCATGGTCGATGCCGATGGCCTGGTGGTCAGCGCGCCGCGCTGGGTGCCGCTGTACGAGGTGGAGGCGGCGCTGCAGGAAAAGGGCCGCTGGGTGGTGAACAAGCTGGCCGAGGCGCGCGAACGCCATGATCGCCTGCAGGCTTCGCGCATTGACTGGCGTGACGGCGCCAGCTTCCCGTTCCTGGGCGAGCAGGTCACGCTGGTGCTGGACCCGCGCCATGGCTTCAGTGAAGCCGGCGCCGTGCTGCACACCGATGCCGCCGCCCCCAACCTGACGCTGGCCGGCGTGTCGCGGCTGACCCTGCATGTGGGGTTGGCGCACAACGCCACGCCCGAGCAGGTGCGCGACGCCGTGCAGGCCTGGCTGATGCGCCAGGCCAAGCGCATCTTCACCGAGCGGCTGAACCATTTCGCACCCCGCTTGCAGGTCCAGTGGCGCAAGCTGTCGCTCAGCAGTGCCGGCACGCGCTGGGGCAGCGCCCGCAGCGATGGCTCGATACGCCTGAACTGGCGGCTGGTCCATTTCAACCAGGCCGCGATCGACTACGTGGTGGTGCACGAACTGAGCCATTTGCGCGTGATGGACCACAGCCCGCGCTTCTGGGACACGGTGCGTACGGTCATGCCCGACTACGAACAGGTACGCAGCCAGTTGAAGGACGACGCCATTCCCCGTTGGAGCTGAGGCGCGTCGCTTCGCTTTTCTTCACTTCCCTTCCCGAGCCGCCAGCCCGCTGATGAAATACCTGCAACTGCGTGACAACCGTGCCCACCTGATGATGGTGCTGGCCATGCTGCTGGGGCTGGGCTTTCTGGCCACCACGCTGATCAGCTACTACGCCTCGCGCGCCTCGCTGCGCCAGTCCATCGTCGCCACCGAGCTGCCGCTGACCTCGGACAATGTGTATTCCGAAATCCAGAAGGACCTGGTGCGTCCCATCCTGATCTCCTCCATGATGGCGCGTGACACCTTCCTGCGCGACTGGGCGGTGGCCGGCGAGAAAGACCCGTTGCAGATCACCCGCTACCTGCAGGAGGTGCAGTCGCACTACGGCACGGTCACCGCCTTCTTCATCTCGGACGCCACGCGCAACTACTACCAGGCCAACGGCCTGTTGAAGCAGGTCAAGCCGCAGGAGCCGCGCGACGCCTGGTATTTCCGCGTGCGCGACATGACCGAGCCCTACGAGATCAACGTCGACCCGGACATGGCCAACCGCGACCGCTTGACCGTCTTCATCAATTACCGGGTGCACGACTACGCGCGCCGCTTCATAGGCGCCGCCGGCGTCGGGTTGGCGGTGGACTCGGTGCTGCGCACCATCGACGAGTACCAACGCCGCTACGACCGGCAGATCTATTTTGTCGACGACAGCGGGCGCATTGTGCTCAGCGCCAAATACGCGGCCGGCGCGCCCGGTGCGGCGCAATCGCGCATCCAGGACATCCCAGGCCTGTCGGCCATCGCCGCCGACATCCTGGTGGCGCACAAGGGCAGCTTTGAATACACCAACGGCGGGCAAAAGCACTTTCTCAACGTGCGCTACATCCCCGAGCTGAAGTGGAACCTGTTCGTGGTCAAGCGCGAGGGCCAGGGCCTGGCGGAAATACGCAACACGCTGTACATGAACTGGCTGCTGTGCGCGGCGGTGTCCGTCGTCGTGCTTATGCTGGTGTACTGGGTGGTCGCCAGCTACCAGCGCCCGCTGGAAAAAATGGCCACCACCGACAGCCTGACCGGCCTGGCCAACCGCCATGCGCTCACCATGCTGCTGCGCCAGGCCATGCTGGATGCCAACCGCCTGCGCAGCCCCATGGCCGCCCTGCTGCTGGACCTGGACCATTTCAAGGACTTGAACGACCGCCTGGGCCATGTGGCGGCCGACCGGGTGCTGGCCAGCATGGGGCTGACGCTGAAGACCAACCTGCGCAGCTCCGACATCGCCTGCCGCTGGGGTGGCGAGGAGTTCCTGGTCATCCTGAAGCACGCCGAGCTGGCCGAGGCCGTCAAGGTGGCAGAAAACCTGCGTGCCAGCATTGCCGAGCGCCAGCATGGCGAGGACGGCAACACCGTGACGGTCACCGTCAGCGTGGGCGTGTCGGCCTACCGCCCGGGTGAGACGCAGGAAAGCTTTGTCGGCCGTGCCGACGATGCGCTGTACCGCGCCAAGCACGATGGCCGCAACCGGGTGCGCCAGGAGCACGCTGTGTTGGCTGCCGACGCCCCTGTCGACTGAAAGGCGAGCAACGAAAGGCCAAAGGCCCAGGCCGCTCCGCTTTGGTGCGCTGCCGTCTATTCGCCGCGTTTGCCTTGTGCGCGGCGGGGTTATGCGGCATAGTCGCGGACCGTAGGAGGAGTTTTCGTGAGCAGTGATGAATTTGACAGCGCCCAGGTCGACGCCTGGTTGCAGCCTCTGGCCGATGCGTCCGAACCCTGCGGCAAGGACATGGAGTACGACAACGAATTCCTCGAGCTGAACAAGGCGGCCGAGGGCAAGCCCGAGACCCAGTTTGGCCCGGGCGAGCCGCCCAACTGGCGCGACGTGCGCGAGCAGGCCGAGGGCCTGATGACCAAGACGCGTGACCTGCGGGTGGCGCTGCTGTGGTGCCGCGCGGTGGTCAACCTGGACGGTTTCGCCGCTTTCCCGCCCAGCCTGAAGCTGCTGCACGGTCTGCTGGGCAACTTCTGGGACCACCTGCATCCCCTGCCCGACCCGGACGACGGCGACCCGTATGCCCGTGCCAACGCGCTGGCCATGTTGCCGCAGCCCGAAGGCCTGCTGGGTGACCTGCGCCAGGCCACCTTGTTCAACCTGCGTGGTGTGGGCGAACTGCGCCTGCGCCACATCGAGATCGCGCTGGGGCAACTGGCGCCCAAGGCCGACGAGACGCCACCCGGCAAAGACCAGATCGGCCAGATGCTGGCCAGCGCGCTGGAGCAATCGCCCGGCCTGCGCCAGCGCGTGCAGGGGGCGCTGGCGGGCCTGGCAGCGCTGACCTCGCTGATGAATGACAAATTCGGCGCCGACAGCGCGCCCGACCTGCGCCCGTTGTCCAGCCTGGTCAAGGGCGTGCAGGGCATGCTGCCGGCCGAGGCCGGTGCCGAGGAAGCGGCCGACGAGGGCGCGCAAGGGGGAGGCGCATCGGCTTCCGGCGGCGGCGCCCGGTTGGCCGGCAAGGTCAACTCGCGCGACGAGGCCTTGCGCGCCATCGACCTGGTGTGCGAGTACCTGGAGCGCGCCGAGCCCACCAACCCGGCCCAGCTGCTGCTGCGCCGGGCGCGCAAGCTGATCAACCACAACTTCCTGCAGCTGATGAAAGAGCTGGCGCCGGATGCCTTGAATGAGGTTGCGCGGGTGATGGGGGTTAACCCCGACGACGTGAACCTGGAACAGTGACTTTTTACCTTTCTAACACTTGCTCGTCACAGATTTGACGGTATGATTTTTCGTTCCACCTGACTCAAAGGGAATTGCCATGGGAAGTAGCCAAAAATTCATCGCCCGCAACCGGGCGCCCCGCGTGCAAATTGAATACGACGTGGAGTTGTACGGCGCCCAGAAAAAGGTGCAACTGCCCTTCGTCATGGGCGTGCTGGCCGACTTGTCGGGCAAGCCGGCGGACCCGCTGGCGCCGGTGGCCGATCGCAAGTTCCTGGAAGTCGACGTCGACAACTTCGACTCGCGCATGAAGGCCATGAAGCCGCGCGTGGCCTTCCAGGTGCCCAATGCACTGACCGGCGAGGGCAGCATGAGCGTGGACCTGACGTTCGAGAGTATGGACGACTTCTCTCCCGCCGCCGTGGCGCGCAAGGTGGACTCGCTGAGCAAGCTGCTGGAAGCCCGCCAGCAACTGCAGAACCTGGTGACTTACATGGACGGCAAGGGCGGCGCCGAAGAACTGGTGGCCAAGGTGCTGGCAGATCCGGCCTTGCTGGGTTCGCTGGCCGAATCGGCCAAGCCGGCTGACGAAGCCAAGTAAGCCCGCCATCCACCCGACCAAGATACCCAGGAGAATTTGATGGCAGAGAGCAAAAGCAGTTCCGCGCTGGCGGAGGTGAGTTTCGAGGGCAGTGACCTGGCCTCGCTGCTCCAGAAGGAGTTCAAACCCAAGTCGGACGAGGCCAAGAGCGCCGTCGAGGCGGCGGTGCAGACACTGGCGCAGCAGGCGCTGGCGCAGACCCAGTTGATTGGCAAGGACACGGTCAAGTCCATCAACGACATGATCGCAGCCATCGACAAGAAGTTGTCCGACCAGATCAACCAGATCCTGCACCACGAGGACTTCCAGAAGCTCGAGGGCGCTTGGCGCGGCCTGCACTACATGGTCAACAACACCGAGACCGACGAGCAGTTGAAGATCCGCGTGATGAACATCTCCAAGGCCGACCTTGGCAAGACGTTGAAGCGCTACAAGGGCACCAATTGGGACCAGAGCCCGTTGTTCAAGAAGATCTACGAAGAGGAATACGGCCAGTTTGGCGGTGAGCCCTTTGGCTGCCTGGTGGGTGATTACCACTTCGACCAGAGCGCGCCCGATGTGGAATTGCTGGCCGAAATGGCCAAGGTGTCGGCCGCCGCCATGGCGCCCTTCATCACCGGCGCGTCGCCCACGCTGATGCAGATGGATTCCTGGCAGGAGCTGGCCAATCCGCGTGACCTGACCAAGATCTTCTCCACGCCCGAATATGCCGCCTGGCGCTCGCTGCGCGAGTCGGACGACGCCAAGTACCTGGGTCTGGCCATGCCGCGTTTCCTGTCGCGCCTGCCCTACGGCTCCAAGACCAATCCGGTGGAAGACTTCAACTTTGAAGAAGACACCGGCTCGGCCGAACACAGCAAGTACACCTGGGCCAATGCCGCCTATGCGATGGCCACCAACATCAACCGCTCGTTCAAGGAGTTCGGTTGGTGCTCACGCATCCGTGGCATCGAGTCCGGCGGCGCGGTGGAAAACCTGCCCACACACAGCTTCCCCACCGACGACGGTGGCGTGGACATGAAGTGCCCCACCGAGGTGTCCATCGCCGACCGGCGCGAGGCCGAATTGGCCAAGGCCGGCTTCATGCCGCTGATCCACCGCAAGAACAGCGACTTTGCCGCCTTCATCGGCGCCCAGTCGCTGCAAAAGCCGGCTGAATACGACGATCCGGACGCCACCGCCAATGCCAACCTGGCCGCGCGCCTGCCCTACCTGTTCGCCACCTGCCGCTTCGCCCATTACCTGAAGTGCATCGTGCGCGACAAGATTGGTTCCTTCAAGGAGCGCGACGACGTGCAGCGCTGGCTGCAGGACTGGATCTTGCAGTATGTGGATGGCGACCCAGCCCACTCGTCCGAGGCCACCAAGGCGCGCAAGCCCCTGGCCGCCGCCGAGGTGGTGGTGGAAGAGATCGAGGGCAACCCCGGTTATTACTCGTCCAAGTTCTTCCTGCGTCCGCACTACCAGCTGGAAGGTCTGACGGTGTCGTTGCGTCTGGTTTCCAAGTTGCCGTCCGCCAAGGCGGGTTGATGACTGTCCCCTTATTTGCTGCGCTGAGGGGTGGTCAATAGCGCAGCTCGAATCGCCCCGGATCGGGGCACCAAAGGAGAGAAAAAATGGCTGTAGACATGTTTTTGAAGTTGGACACGATTGACGGTGAGTCGCGCGACAAGACGCACGCCAAGCAAATCGACATCCTGGCCTGGAGCTGGGGCATGTCCAACAGCGGCACCGCCCACATGGGTGGTGGCGCCGGTGCTGGCAAGGTCAATGTGCAGGACATTTCGGTCACCAAGTACGTGGACTCGTCGTCCAATGCGCTGATTTCGGCTTGCTGTGCGGGCACGCACATCAAGACCGCCAACCTGATCGTGCGCAAGGCCGGCGGCACGCCGCTGGAGTACATCAAGATTGACCTGGAAGAGGTCATGGTGACCGCCATCAGCACCGGCGGCAGCGGCGGAGAAGACCGTCTGACGGAGAACGTCACGCTGAATTTCGCCAAGTTCAAATTTGCCTACCAGCCGCAAAAGGCAGACGGCACCAAGGACGGCGGCGAAAAGATCGCGGCCTGGAACATCGCCGAAAACGTCAAGGCCGGCTGAGCCGCGACGCGCCAAACCAGGCCACGACCCGGTTGCCGCTGGCAAGCCGGGTTTTGGCGGTTGCGCGGGAGTTTTCTTGCGGGGCAAGCCCGGGCCGTGTGGCGCCTTGCCCTTTTAGCAACCACTGAAGAGAGTGTCCATGGCCAAAGGCGACATGTTTTTGTTGATCGATGGCCAGAAGACCGGCACGATCAAGGGGGAGTCGGCCGACAAGGTCTATCCCGGCCAGATTGACGTGCTGGGCTGGTCCTGGGGCATGGCCTCCTCCACCGTGATGGGGGGCGCCAGCGGCGGGGCCAAGACCTCGCTGTCGGAGTTGCGCGTTACCAAGGCGGTGGATGCCGCCACCACCGCACTGATGTCGGTGATGCGCAGCGGCGAGATCGTCAAGAAGGCCGTGCTCACCGTGCGCAAGGCCGGTGGCACGCAGGTCGACTATTTCACGCTGACCATAGAGCGCGGCCGCATCACCGGCTTGGACGTCACGTCCGACCCCGCCGGCGGCCCCGATCTGTTGGAGCAGCTCTCCATCGCCTTCGAAAAAATCGAAGTGCAGTATTTCGCCCAGGACGACAAGGGTGCCCGCAAAGGCGGCTCCACCTTCACCACGCAGGTGAACTAGGGGCTGTTGACACGCCCATTTTCAATCGCCCACCCGACGGAGACCGCCACCATGCCCAACCCATCCGCCGCCGAACAAGCCCTGCGTGACGGCGATCCGCAGCAGGCGCTGAAGCTGCTGCAAGACCAGATCCGCTCGGCCCCGGCCGACGCCAAGCTGCGCGTGTTCCTGTTCCAGCTGCTGTGCGTGCTGGGCCAGTGGGAACGCGCGCTGAACCAGTTGACGGTGTCGGGCGAGCTGGACGCTTCCACGCTGGCCATGGTGCAGACCTACCGCGAGGCCATCCAGTGCGAGCGCCTGCGCGACGAGGTGTTCCAGGGCAAGCGCGCGCCGCTGCTGTTCGGCGAGCCCGAGGCCTGGGTGGCGCTGCTGATTGAAGCCATGCTGCGCGAGGGCCAGGGCGAGCTCGACGCGGCCCGCAAGCTGCGCGACCAGGCGTTCGAGGAAGCGCCCGCTGCCGCTGGCAGCATGGACGGCCAGCCTTTCGAGTGGCTGGCCGATGCCGACATGCGGCTGGGCCCGGTGCTGGAAGCTGTCATCAACGGCCGTTACTACTGGGTGCCGTTCTCGCGCCTGAGCAAGGTGGACATCGACCCGCCCACCGATTTGCGCGACGCCGTGTGGATGGCCGCGCACCTGCAGTTTTCCAACGGCGGGGAAAGCGTGGCGCTGATCCCCACCCGCTACGCCGGCACCGACCTGTCGAAGAACGCCTTGGCGCTGGCACGCCAGACCGAGTGGGAGGAGGGCAGCCCGGGCTTCTTCGTCGGCCGTGGCCAACGCCTGCTGACCACCGACGCCGGTGATGTCGGGTTGATGGACGTGCGCGCCATCAGCTTCAATGACGGCCCCGCCGAAGGCGGCGGTTGATGCGGCAACACCGCATGCGCGTTATCTGATCAGGGGTCATCGCATGGTTCAACAGAGGGTGCACGACAGACTGCAGCCGGCCCTGCTGGACCGGCTGACCGACGACGACCCGACGCAGACCCAGGAAACGCCCGAGCAGCGTGTCATCAGCAAGTCACGCCTGCGCGAGGCGGTGCTGCGCGACCTGAGCTGGCTGTTCAACACCACCCAGCTGGCCGCCGGCGGCAGCGCGGACACGCTGCAAGCCTATCCGCATGCCCGGCGCTCGGTGCTGAACTACGGGTTGCCGGCGCTGTCGGGCCAGACCGCTTCCTCGGTCGACCCGCAGGGGCTGGAAACCCAGGTTCGGCAGGCCATCGTTGACCACGAGCCACGCATCCTGGCCGACACCCTGGTCGTGGAGGCCCTGGTGTCCGAGCAGCAGCTGGACCATCACAACCAGATCAGTTTTCGCATCGCCGGCCAGATCTGGGCGCAGCCAGTGCCGCTGGAGATGCTGCTGCAGACCGACATCGACCTGGAAACCGGCCTGGTCGAGGTCAAGGAACTGAGCCGCTGAGGCCACCCAACTGGCCACCCCCGGAACCAACCGCTTTCACCCCATGGACCCCCGCCTGCTGCGCCACTACAACCAGGAACTGCAACATCTGCGCGAGATGGGGGCGGAGTTCGCCACCCAGTTTCCCAAGATCGCTGCACGCCTGCGCATTGATGGCCTGGAGGTGGCCGATCCCTATGTGGAGCGGCTGCTGGAGGGTTTCGCCTTCCTGACCGCGCGCATTCAGCTGAAGCTGGACGCCGAGTTCCCCCGCTTCACGCAGCGCATGGTGGAAATCCTCTACCCGCATTTTCTGGCCCCCATGCCATCGATGCTGATCGCCCGCTTCAACCCTGATCTGGGCGATGGCGCGCTGGCCGGTGGGGTGAAGATCCCGCGCGGCAGCACGCTGCGCAGCCAGGCCGGGCGCGCCGGGCCCACCGAGTGCCAGTTCCGCACCGCGCACGACCTCACGCTGTGGCCGGTGGAGATCGCCGGTGCCGAGTATTTCTCGCACGCGTCCAACCTGCCGCTGGCCGCCAAGCCCGAGTGGCGCAAGTTTGGCGGCGGTGTGCGCCTGACGCTGCGTGCCGCGCCCGGGCACGATTTCGCCAAGCTGCCGCTGGAAGACCTGCGGCTGCATTGCAGTGCCGGCGACGAGATCGCCTACAAGCTGCACGAGCTGGTGTGCGGCAACACGCTGGGGGTGTGCGTGATGGCGGGCAAGGGCAACAGCACCCGCCACGTGCTGCTGGAAGGCGTCGACACGGTGGAGCCGGTGGGTTTCGACGAGGAGCATGCGCTGCTGCCCAACACCCTGCGCGGCTTCGAGGGCTACCGGCTGATGCAGGAGTATTTCGCCTTTCCGCAGCGCTTCCTGTTCTTCGACCTGTTGGGGCTGGGCGATGCCCTGCGCCAGCTCGGCGGCCAGGAGGTGGATGTGGTGCTGCTGTTCGGGCGTGGCGACAACGCGCTGCTGCAGTCGGTGGACGCGCAATCCTTCGCGCTGAACTGCGCGCCCGCCATCAACCTGTTCCCGCGTCGTTGCGACCGCATCCATGTGGCGCACGACACGCCCGACCTGCATGTGGTGCCCGATCGCGTGCGGCCCATGGATTTCGAGGTGCACGAGCTCACCTCCGTGACCGGCTACGGCGTCGGGCTGGACAGCGAGCGCCGCTTCGTGCCGCTGTATTCCGCCTTCCACACCGAGGAGCATGGCCACCCGGCCTATTTTTCAGTGCAGCGCGAGCCGCGTTTGCTCTCCAGCACGCAGCGGCGCGACGGCCCACGCTCGTCCTATGTGGGCAGCGAGGTCTACATCGCCATCGTCGATCCGCAAGAGGCGCCTTATGCCGACGATCTGCAGCAGCTCGACGTCACCGCCATCTGCTCCAACCGCGACCTGCCGCTGCTGATGCCCATGGGGGGCGCCGGCTCCGACCTGACGCTGGAGCAATCGGTGCCGGTGCAATCAATTCGTGTGATGAAGGGCCCGTCGCGCCCACTGTCGGCGCAGCGCGAGGGCAATGTGGCCTGGCGGCTGATCAACCAGTTGACGCTGAACCACCTGGCGCTGAACGACACCGACAGCGAGCAGGGCGCCAGCGCCATGCGCGAGATGCTGCGCCTGTACACCCATGAGGGTGACGCCGCCCTGCACAAACAGATCGATGGCCTGCGCAGCATGCGCACGCGCCAGGTGGTGCGTCGCCTGCCGTTGCCCGGGCCCATTGCCTTCGGGCGAGGCGTGCAGGTGGAACTGGAGGTGGACGAACTGGCCTTCCAGGGCGGCAGTGCCTTCCTGTTCGGCTGCGTGCTGGAGCGCTTCTTCGCCCGCCACGTGTCCATGAACGGCTTCACCGAGATCCGCGTGCGCTCACAGACGCGCGGCGACATCCTGCAGGGGAGGCCGCGATGCGGGTCACGTCCGATCCTGTGAAGCCAGCCGTTGCGCCGGTTCCCCGGCAAGACCCGCTGGTCCACATTGCCGCCGAACCCTGGCGGTTCGATTTCTTCCATGCCATGCGCTGGCTGGACGCCTACCATGCCGACAAGCCACGCCTGGGCACCGCCCGCCGCCCGGCCGACGAGCCGGTGCGTCTGGGCCAGGTGGCTGACCTGTCGTTCGCGCCCAGCGCGCTGCATGCCGTGGTGCCGGCCACGGCCTATGCCAAGCCGCGCATCGAGGTGCGTTTCTTCGGCCTGTTCGGCCCCAATGGCCCGCTGCCCTTTCACCTGACCGAGTACGCACGCCACCGCGTGCTGCACCAGGCTGACGCCAGTTTCGCCCGCTTTGCCGACATGTTCCACCACCGGCTGCTGCTGCTGTTCTACCGCGGCTGGGCTCAGGCCCAGCCCACGGTGGGGCTGGACCGGCCCGGGCAGGACCACTTCAGCGCCTATGTGGGCTCGCTGGTGGGGCTGGGCCTGCCCGAGCTGCGTGAGCGCGGTGGCGTCCATGACCACGCGCGGCTGCATTTCGCCGGCCTGTTGTCGCGCCAGGTGCGCAATGCCGACGGCCTGGCCGCCATGCTGTCGGGCTACCTGGGCCGGCCGGTGCGGGTGGAGCAGTTCGCCGGCCACTGGCTGCGCCTGAATACGAGCGAGCGCAGCCGCATAGGCCGCGCCAGCGCGCGCAAGCGCAGCCCCACCGCCACCTTGGGCGGCGGCGCCGTGCTGGGTGGCATGGTGTGGGACCGGCAGCACAGCTTTCGCATCCACATCGGCCCGCTGGATTTGCCGGTGTTTGAGAGCCTGCTGCCCGGCGGCAGTGCGCTGCCGGCGGTGCAGGCGCTGGTGCAACAGTATGTGGGGCTGGAGCTGGGTTGGGATTTGCGGCTCAGTCTGCGGCCCGGGCAGGTCAAGCCCTGCCAGCCGGGGCGCTACGGCCGGCTGGGCTGGACCAGTTGGCTGGGCCAGAAGGACCGCCGCGAGGCCGCCGAACTGAGGCTGGTGCCGCGCGTGCCCACCGCCTAGGGCGGCGGAGCAGGCCGGGCAATGCAGAACGACAAGACATTGAAAGGAAGATAGACCATGGCTGAAATCAATCGCGTCGCCGTCTTTGGCAAGCTCAACAACCTGGCGTACAAGGCAGTCGAGGGCGCCACGGTGTTCTGCAAGCTGCGTGGCAACCCCTATGTGGAGCTGGAGCACTGGGTGGCGCAGATCATCCAGAACCAGGATTCCGACTGGCACCACATCATCCAGCACTACGGGCTGGACAACTCCGCGCTGGCCAAGGACATCACCGCTGCGCTGGACCGGCTGCCGCGCGGCGCCACGTCCATCTCCGACATCTCCGACAACATCACCAATGCGGTGGAGCGCGGCTGGGTCTACGGCTCGCTGATGTACGGCGACAGCGCGGTGCGCACCGGCTATGTGCTGCTGGGCATGCTGAAGACCAGCTTCCTGCGCAATGCGCTGATGGCCATCTCGCGCCAGTTCGAAAAGGTCAAGCCCGACGACCTGAGCGACAACATGGCCAAGATCGTCACCGGCTCGCCGGAAGACGGCCAGGGCGCCAGCGACGGCTCCGGTGCCGGCGCGCCGGGCGAGGCCAGCGGCGCCATTGCCCCGGCGGCCATGGGCAAGCAGGAGGCTCTGAAGAAATTCACCACCAACCTGACCGAACAGGCCGCCAGCGGCAAGATGGACCCCATCGTCGGCCGCGACGACGAAATCCGCCAGGTGATCGACATCCTGATGCGCCGCCGGCAGAACAACCCCATCCTGGTGGGTGAAGCCGGTGTGGGCAAGACGGCGGTGGTGGAAGGCTTTGCCCAGCGCATCGCGCGTGGCGACGTACCACCAGCTCTGAAGGACGTGCAATTGCTGGTGCTGGATGTGGGCCTGCTGCAGGCCGGCGCCAGCATGAAGGGTGAATTCGAGCAGCGCCTGCGCTCGGTGATTGAGGAGGTGCAGGCCAGCCCCAAACCCATCATCCTGTTCATTGATGAGACCCACACCCTGGTGGGTGCCGGTGGTGCCGCCGGTACCGGCGACGCCGCCAACCTGCTGAAGCCCGCCTTGGCGCGCGGCACGCTGCGCACTGTGGGCGCCACCACCTTTGCCGAGTACAAGAAGCACATCGAGAAAGACCCGGCGCTGACCCGGCGCTTCCAGACCGTGCAGGTGGACGAGCCCAGCGAAGAGCGCGCCATTTTGATGATGCGCGGCGTCGCCTCGACGATGGAAAAACACCACCAGGTGCAGATCCTGGACGAGGCGCTGGAAGCCGCCGTCAAGCTGTCGCACCGCTACATCCCGGCGCGCCAGTTGCCCGACAAGTCGGTCAGCCTGATCGACACCGCCTGCGCCCGCGTGGCGGTCAGCCTGCACGCCACGCCGCCCGAGGTGGACGATTGCCGCAAGCGCATCGACTCGCTGGTGGTGGAGCAGGGCATCATCGCGCGCGAAAACGCCATCGGCATGGACACTGCCAAGCGCAGTGCCGACGTGGAAGAAAAACTGACCGAAGAGCGTGCACGCCTGGTGACGCTGGAGGCGCGCTGGAACGAGGAAAAGGTGCTGGTGGACGAGCTGCTGGCCCTGCGCGCCAAGCTGCGCGCCGGCATACGCCCGGTGGAGGGCACGGCCAGCAAGCTGGAAGCTGCCGCTGCCGAGGTGGAACCCGCTGCCGCAGTGGACGACGCGCCGGTGGAGGCCGAGCGCCTGGAGCAATTGAAGCAGTTGAAGGTGGTGCAGGACAAGTTGGCCGCCCTGCAAGGCGAATCACCGCTGATCCTGCCGACGGTGGACTACCAGGCGGTCGCCGCCGTGGTGGGCGACTGGACCGGCATCCCGGTGGGCCGCATGGCGCGCAACGAGATGGAGACCATCCTGAAGGTGGGCTCGCTGCTGGCCCAGCGCGTGATCGGCCAGGACCACGCGATGGAGATGATCGCCAAGCGCATCCAGACCTCGCGCGCCGGGCTGGACAACCCCAACAAGCCGATCGGCGTGTTCATGCTGGCCGGCACCTCGGGCGTTGGCAAGACCGAAACCGCGCTGGCGCTGGCCGAGGCGCTGTACGGCGGTGAGCAGAACCTGATCACCATCAACATGAGCGAGTACCAGGAGGCGCACACCGTCTCCACGCTGAAAGGCGCGCCCCCCGGCTATGTGGGCTATGGCGAGGGCGGCGTGATGACCGAGGCGGTGCGCCGCAAACCGTATTCGGTGGTGCTGCTGGACGAGGTGGAAAAAGCCCACCCGGACGTGCACGAGATGTTCTTCCAGGTGTTCGACAAGGGGTTCATGGAAGACGGCGAAGGCCGCTTCATCGACTTCAAGAACACGCTGATCCTGCTGACGACCAATGCCGGCACCGACCTGATCGCCAGCATGTGCAAGGACCCGGACCTGATGCCCGAGCCAGAAGGCATGGCCAAGGCGCTGCGCGAGCCGCTGCTGAAGATCTTCCCGCCGGCGTTGCTGGGCCGGTTGGTGACCATCCCCTACTACCCGCTGTCCGACGATATGCTGGGCAAGATCGTGCGCCTGCAATTGAACCGCATCAAGAAGCGCATCGAGGCGCGCTACAAGATCCCGTTCAACTACAGCGACGACGTCATCAAGCTGGTGGTGTCGCGCTGCACCGAAAGCGAGTCCGGCGGCCGCATGATCGATGCCATTCTGACCAACACCATGCTGCCCGACCTGAGCCGCGAGTTCCTGACGCGAATGATGGACGGCCGTACCATTGCCGGTGTCAACGTCGGCACCAATGCGGAAGGCTTCACCTATGAATTCCTTTAAGCTGGGGCAACCCGCCTGAGGGCTGACATGGCCAGTTCCTGGGAATCCACCGCGCCCATGGGCCTGCCGGCCTCGGACGACGTCGAGATGACGCCGCATGAGTTGTTGTTGCTGGCCATTCGCATGCACCGCGACAACCGGCTGGATATGGCGGAGAAGTGCTACCGCAGCCTGCTGCAACTGGAGCCCGAGAACGCCAACGCGCGGCACTACCTGGGCGTGTTGCTGCACCAGCGCGGCCAGCAGGGACCGGCGCTGGAGCTGATACAGGCCTCCATCGCGCACGATCCCGGCGTTGCGCCCTGGCACAACAACCTGGGCAATGTGCTGCTGGACGCGAACCGCTTCGACGAAGCCGCCCAGGCCTATCACCGTTGCGCCGAGCTGGACCCAGACAACCTGGAAGTGCTGAACAACCTGGGTGTGCTGTACCGCAACCTGGGCCAGCTGGACAAGGCCGAGGAGGCCCTGCGTCGTGCGCTGGTCCGTTCACCGGAGTTTGTCAGCGCGCACAACAACCTGGCCACGCTGTGCATCGCCACCCAGCGCATGACGGAGGCGTTTTCGCATTTTGCCAATGCGCTGGCGCTGAAGCCCCTCGACCCGCACACACGCCGTCTGCTGGCCATCGCCTACGGCAAGGCCGGTCGCCTGGACGACGGCCGCCAGGCCTGTCTGGAATGGCTGCAGCTGGAGCCCGACAATCCGCAGGCGCAGCACCTGTACGCCGCGTTCGGCGGCGTGGCCACGCCGGAGCGGGCGTCCGACCAGTACGTGGTGGCCGAGTTCGATGGCTTTGCCGCCAGCTTTGACGCCAAGCTGGCCTCACTGAACTACCAGGCACCCCAGCGGGTGGGCGAGGCGGTGGCGCGCTTGCTGGGTCAGCCGCAGGCCAACCGCAGCGTGCTGGATGCCGGCTGCGGCACCGGCCTGTGCGCGCCGCTGCTGCGGCCGTTCGCGCGCCGGCTGGCCGGTGTGGACCTGTCGGCCAATATGCTGGCGATGGCGCGCCAGCGCGGCCTGTACGACGAGCTGGCCGAGGCCGAGTTGGTGGCTTACCTGCTGGCCAACCCGCAGTCCTTTGACCTCGTGGCGTCAGCCGACACCTTGTGCTACTTCGGCCGGCTGGACGGGGCATTTGCCGCCGTGCGCCAGGCGCTGCGCGCCGGTGGCCACTGGGTGTTCACGGTGGAGGCCAACCCGGGTGGCGAGCCCTACCGCCTGGAGACGCACGGCCGCTTCAGCCACGCACGCGCTTACCTGGAGCAGGCGTTGGCGCGTGCCGGCTTTGCCCACATCGACCTGCGCGACGTGGTGCTGCGCATGGAAAGCGCTGAGCCGGTGGCTGGCTGGCTGGTGGCGGCCTGGTGAGGCTGCGATACTGCGCTCAGTTGAAGGATGCCAAGGATGAACTCAAAGGGCCCATGCAATGGCTGAAAACTCCACGGTGATGACGCTGACGACGACCGGCAACACCGGCCTGAAGTTCAAGCGCATGGCCGCCACCGAGGCGTTGGGCCAACTGTTCGAGTTCGACGTGCAGGCGTTGGCCGCCAGCGAGGCCATCCAGTCCGAGGACCTGCTGGGAAAACCCGCCAGCGTGACGGTGGAGCTGGCCGACGGCAAACCGCGCCACTTCCACGGCCTGGTGTGCGCCATGGGCATCGAAGGCGCGGTGCGCAAGCAGTTCGGCTACCGCCTGGTGCTGCGGCCCTGGCTGTGGCTGCTGACCCGGCGCAGCGACACCCGCATCTTCCAGGCCATGAGCATGGAAGACATTTTGAAGAAGGTGTTCGCGCCCTTCAGCGCCGACTATGAGTTCCAGATCAGCGGCACGTTGCCGCAATACGAGTACTGCGTGCAGTACCGCGAGAGCGATTTCAACTTCGTCAGCCGGCTGATGGAGCAGGAGGGGGTGTACTACTACTTCAAGCATGAAGCGGGCAAGCACACCATGGTGATCGTCAACGCGCCCAGCGCGCACACCGCCAACCCGCTGCAGGCCAGTTTCGAATACCGCGAGTCGGCCGACGGCCAGCTTGACGTCGAGCCCATCACCCAATGGCGCACACGCAAGGAAATCCAGTCCGGCCAGGTGGTGCTGCGCGACTACGACTTCGTCCAGCCCAGCACCTCGCTGGAGACCACCGCCAAGGCCACCCGCAGCACCGCCTCCACCAAGCTGGAGGTTTATGACTACCCCGGCACCTACCCCACCAAGGCGGCCGGCGACCGCTATTCCAAGCTGCGTGTCGAAGAGCTGCAGGCCCAGTACGCGCGGGCCGATGGCTCGGGTTCCATGCGCGCCATGGCCTGTGGCTACCGCTTCACCTTGGCCAGCCACCCGCGCGCCGACCAGAACCAGGCGCACATCGCACTGGCCACCCGCATTGAATGCGCCTACAGCGGCTACGAATCGGGCGAGGACCTGACCTTCTTCACCTGCCACTTTACCGCCATGCCGGCCAGCGAGACGTATCGCCCGCCGCGCGCCACGCCCAAGCCCCAGGTGGCGGGACTGCACACCGCCGTGGTGGTGGGGCCGTCGGGCGAGGAGATCCACACCGACCAGCATGGCCGCGTCAAGGTGCAGTTCCATTGGGACCGCTTGGGCCAGAAGGACGACAAGAGTTCCTGCTGGGTGCGTGTCTCCAGCCCCTGGGCCGGCCAGGGCTGGGGCGCCATCTCGCTGCCGCGCATTGGCCAGGAGGTGGTGGTTGATTTTCTGGCCGGCGACCCGGACCGCCCGCTGATCACCGGGCGCGTCTACAACGGCGAGCAGACGCCACCCTATGCGCTGCCGGGCAATGCCACGGTCAGCACACTGCGCAGCCGCTCCAGCAAGGGCGGCGGCGCCGCCAATTTCAACGAGCTGCGCTTCGAGGACAAGAAGGGTTCCGAATACGTCTGGTTGCAAGCCGAGAAGGACTTCCATCAGCTGGTGAAGAACGACGCCACACTGGAGGTGCGCGGCAAGCAGGAGCGCCTGGTGACCAAGACGTTGACCGAAAAGGTGGACGGTGACGTCAAGATGAAGGTGGGCGGCGCGTTTGACCACGAGGTCACCGGCGCGGCCAGCCTGAAGGCCACCGGCGACATCGTCAACGAATCCTCGGTGTCGATCTCGCACAAGGCCGGCACGCAGATGGACGTCAAGCTGGGCACTAACCTGGGTGTGGACGCCGGCGTCAACGTGCACATCAAGGGCGGCGTCAACGTGGTGGTGGAGGCCGGGGTGATGATGACGCTGAAGGCCGGCAGCTCCTCGGTGGTGCTGGGCCCCAGCGGCGTGATGATCACCGGCACCATGGTGATGATCAATTCCGGCGGAGGTGGCGGCTCCGGCAGCGGTGCCAGCCCCAAGGCGGGAAAAAGCGTGACGCCGCCGGAGAAGAAGGACGACCCCCTTGCGTCCTGATGCATTTCACAGCGGGGCGCTGGCATGCGTCGCCGGGCCGTTCCCAAGACGCTCGCACCGCAGTCTGAAAGACGGAGGGTAGCCCAGTGAGCGCGGCGCCGCCCGACACCGGCATCGACACGCTGACGCAGGCGTGGCGCGGCATCCTGGCTGCGCACTGGCCGGATCTGTTCGCGCGCTTGCAAGGGCGTGCTGCCGACTACCTGGACGCCGCCCGCCGCAAGGCTTCTGTGCACCAGTTGGTGCAGGACGCCGCCGTGGCGCGCTACGTCAACCTGTGCTGCGTACTGGGCCCCAACTTCGAAGACAAGCCCGACAACGAATGGGCGTTGGCGGTGCTGGTGGACGAGCGGCTGGACGAATGGGTGAAGCTGCACCAGCTGGTGGTGCGCTGCGCCACCACCCTGGGGCGCCGTGCCGACGATGGCCGGCAGGTGGCGGCCGAGTTCTTGCGCGCCGACGCCGCGCTGCTGGACTGGCACGATGCCAAGGCCCGCGAGGCCGATGTCGATGCGGTGCCGCTGGCGCGCCTGGCCTGTGACCTGGAGGCGGTGGACATACGCCTGCTGGAAATCGACTGGCGGCGCGAATACCAGCAGCAAGACGACATCTGGCAGTTGTTGCCGCACCAACCTGCGCTGGCCTCGGTGCGGGTGGGACCGGGGCGGCCGGCGCCACCGCAGATCACCGTGCTGACGCATGCGTCCAAAATGGGTGGCCAGGCCCGGCTGCAGGTGCGCCTGCTGTCGCATGCGCGTTGCGACCAGGACCGCCACCCACTGGTCAGCTACGCCGGTGCACACGGCTTGTCGCAGTGGCGCGGCCACCTGGCGCAGGCGGTCAGTTGGCAGGTGCCGGCGCTGCCGCCCACGCCAGCGGCCAGTGGCATGGGTGCGCCGCTGCTGGAGGAGCCCGTGCCCGACACCGCGCTGCTGCGCGGCGCCAGCTGCGGCCTGCGCGACGATGGCGTGCCCACCGGCCCACTGCAGACGCATGTGTTTGCTTATCCGGCTGACCAATACCTGTGGTCCTTGCAGCGCGAAGCCGGCGACGAGCAGCGCTGGCCACGCCCGGTGGGCGCCGAGGCGCCATCGGCCTTCGCCTTGGGTGCCACCCGCTGCCGGCTGGAACGCGACGGCACGCCACTGGCGTCCACCGGCTGGGCCCAGGGTGTACAGGAAGGCTTGCACCAGGCGCTGAACAACGGCTTGGATGGGCTGTTCAGCCATTGGCAAACCGCCACCCAGAACGCCAGCATGCGCTCCGCCAGTTCCCTGATGACCGGCCAGGCCACGCTGGCCTGGGGCTGGCGCGAAGGCGAGCAGGGGCTGTCCGGCCCGCCCTTCCTGCGCGTGGCCGGCGGCCTGGACCTGCTGCACAAGATCGACCTGGAACTGGTGGGTGACATCGAATTGGGCGTCACCCGCACCCGCCTGCGCCTGATGGCGCGCGGTGAGGCACCGATGCGCCACGACCTGGCGCGCGAGGCGGCCCAACCTGGGATGTTTGAGCTGTTGCTGGGGTTGACCTGCCGCTGGCAGTTCAAGTTCCAGGTCGAATTTGACCCGCTGGCTGTGGAAGACGCCGCCCTGTGGTGTGAGGCCGGCCCCTGTACCGGCGCCTTGACCGGCGAAGTGGGCCTGCGCCCGCGTCTGGCGGGCAGTGGCGGCTGGCAATGGTACGCGCGTCTGGCCACCGAGCCGGTGTCGCTGCCGCTGGTGGTGCATGACCCGGTGCTGGGCCGCACACGCAAGACCTTGTTCCTGCTGCCCGCCGTCAGCTTGCTTGACTGGAGCCTGGGCTGATGGACCGCGTGCTGATGCTGCGTCTGCAGGCCCAGGGCTGCGCCGCCGAGGTGCTGCTCAACGATGTGCCGGTGGGTCGCCTGGGCAGTGCCGGCGGCACGCTGTGTCTGCCAGTGCACGAGTACTTGCTGGCCGGCGACAACGAGGTCACGCTGGTGATTGACCCGCCGCCGGCTGATTCGGGCCGCCCCATCACCACCCCCAAGGTGGCGGACGGGCTGGTGGGCGTCAGCCTGCGGCTGCTGCTTCCGCGCATGGGCCAGCTGGGCAGCGAGTTGCAGGCGCGCACGCTGGCCGAGCTGGATTGGGCGGTGGCCGATGGTGACGTCTACCAGGTGCCGCATGCGGTGTCCATCGTGGCGCAATTGCCGCTGAAGTTTCCGCGCTGGCGCTGGCTGGACGCGCCACCGGTGCCCAGCGTGGACGCGGTGAAACCCCTGGCGGTGCAGTTCGTGCAGGACATCGCGGTCGGGCTGGCGCGTGGTGATGTGGACATCTTCGTCGCCGCCAGCCGCCTGCGACTGGAGGAGTTGGCGCTGGCCTACCAGCAGCCGCTGGACGAGCTGACCACCCGGCTGCGCTCGCGCCTGCAACTGCTGCATGCCACCAAGGCGCTGAAGATGCTGATTCCTGAGGCCGACGCGCTGCGCTTTCGCCCCTGCGCCAACGACCGGCTGCTGGAGTGCCTGGTGGCCGGCGGTGAGCCGGCGCTGCGCACCGCAGCGGCGCCGGACGGCAGCAGCAACGCCTGGCCGGTGCGCATCGCCGTGGTCAACGGACAATGCCACATTCTGCGGTGAAGCGCTGATAATCCGACTCACATGGACACACAGAGAAATTCATGATCGTCCTGAGCGTCATCAGCTACAACGGCGCGGCCGTCAACAATATTCCACCGGTCAGTTTTGACGAACTGGGCGGCACCATTGGCCGCGCCGACACCAACCAGCTGGTGCTGCCCGACGCCGAGCGCACCATTTCCCGCGTGCACGCGCAGCTGGTGTTCCGCGCCGGCCACTATGCGCTGGTGGACCGCGGCAGCAACGCCGTGCTGCACAACGGCCAACCCATAGGCAACGGCCGCGAGGTGCTGCTGGTGGTGGGTGACGACATCCAGATCGGTGGCTACCTGATCAGCGTCTCCAACGGCGCCGCGCCCAAGGCCAACGACCCGTTTGCCGATTTCGATGGCGATGCCGGTGTGGTGGGTGGTCGCGCGCCTCCGGCGCCGTCCGCACAGCCACCTGTGCGCGCCGCCAAAGGCGATATCACTGCCTCTCCGGCACAGCGACCCGCGCCGCCCCCACCGTCGCCGCCACGGGCTGCACCTGTACCGGCACCGCGTGCGGCACCGCCGGTGGCGAGCGCACCGGCCGCACGCCCTCAAGCTGCCGGCATCCCGGACGACTGGGATCCGTTCCGCCCCGATCCCCCGGCGCCGGCCGCCAACCTGGGTGCCAGTGCGCCCCGGCCACCCGCGGGGCGCCACCCCAACCCGCTGATGGACGACTTGCCGGTGGCACAGCCGTCCAGCGAGCAGTCGCTGGATGCGTTGTTTGGCCTGTCCGGTGGCGCGCCCTCGGGTGATCCGCTGGCCGGCTCTTCCCTGCTGGGCGAGCACCAGGTTGCGCAACCCAACACCGCCGCCAGCGGTGACCCCATGCAGGCCTTACTGCAAAGTGCGAAGCCGGGCGGCGCCAGTGACCACGACCATGCGTCAGACATGCAGGCACCCTGGCACCAAGGGCGCGCCGTGCCCGCGCATGCGCCGATTCCAGCGCCGCCACCGTTCAATCCGACTGCAACCACACCACTGTCCGGGGCCGTGCTGTCCTGGGACCAGCCGGCCCAGGTCGCGCCAGCGGCGAAGCCCGCGCCGCAGATGCTGATACCGGAGTCGGCCACCATCATTGCCCGGCCGCCCGGGCGCGCGCCGGTACCTGCACCGCCACCCACGCCGGTGGCGGCCCAACCCGTGGCGCCAGCCGCACCACAGCCGCCTGCCGTGCCGGCTCCGGCGCCGCGCGCCGCGCCGGACCTGACCACGCCGGTGCCGGCGCCGTTTTCGGCCAGCGCCGATTCGCAACAACTGATGCTGGCTTTCCTGCAAGGGCTGGGGGCGTCCGAGTTGCGCATGGCGCCGCTGACGCCCGAAGCCATGCGCCAATTGGGCGAGCTGGTGCGCGAAGCCGCCAAGGGCACTGTGGAATTGCTGGCCGCGCGCACCGCGCTGAAGAAAGAGGTGCGTGCCGAGGTCACGGTGATGGTGCCCAACCGCAACAACGCACTGAAATTTTCACCCACGGTGGAGTTCGCACTGCAGTACCTGCTGGGCCCGCCCACCGCCGGCTTCATGGGCCCGGTGGATTCCATGCGCGACGCCTATGACAGCCTGCGCGCCCACCAACTCGGTGTGATGGCCGGCATGCGCGGCGCGCTGGCCGAGGCGGTCAAGCGTTTCGACCCGGCCCAGTTGGAGAAGAAACTGGGCGCGGGTGCTGGTGGCGGCCTGCTGCCGTCCAGTCGCAAGGCCAAGCTGTGGGAGCTGTTCCAGGAGCAGTTCGGCCAGCTGTCGCACGAGGTGGAGGAAGACTTTGACGAACTGTTCGGCAAGGCCTTCGAGCGCTATGTGGCGGAACTGAACGCCAGCAAGAAGAACTAGGCGGCACGTTCATGCTCAGCTACACCATCGCCATCAAGTCCGACCCCGGCGGGCGCAAGTACAACGAAGACGCCTGCGGCCACTGGGCCTCCGAGCGCCACCTGTGCTGCGTGCTGGCCGACGGCGCCGGCGGCCATGGCGGCGGCGACATCGCCTCGCGGCTGGCCGTCACCGCCATGCTGGGGGGCTTTGCACAGACACCCACCACCAACGGCACCGAACTGATGGCGCTGCTGCGCCAGACCAACCAGGCGGTGCTGGATGGGCGCGAGCCCACCGGCCCGCGCCGCGACATGCACACCACCATCGTGGGCCTGGGCCTGGACGTGGTGACGGGCCGCGCCGATTGGGCCCACTGCGGCGATTCGCGGCTGTACTGGTTCCGTGGCGGGCGCATGCTGGAGCACACGCTGGACCACAGCTTCGTACAGTCGCTGGTGGCGGCCGGCGTGATCCGCGAGGACGAGGTGCGCAGCCACCCCAACCGCAGCGTGCTGTGCTCGGCGCTGGGCCGCGAAATGGACGAACTGGATGCCAGCGCCACCGACAGTTCGCGCCAGTTGGCTGGCGGCGACGTGCTGCTGCTGTGCTCGGACGGCGTGTGGGAATACCTGCCCGACGGCGTGCTGATGGATTCGCTGCGTGGCCAGCCCACCCCCGAGTCCTGGCTGGCCGAGCTCGAGCGCCTGATACGCCAGGCCACCCAGGGCCTGCCCAGCCATGACAATTTCACCGCCTTGGCCGTGTGGCTGCAAGGCGCCCCGGAAGGAGGTTGACCATGCCGATGCAGACCTGCATGGGCGCCATGATGAAGTGCAGCTTCGGCGTGGCCCCCAGCACCCTGATGCCTACGCCCAAGACGGTGATCACCAACAACATGATGGCGGCCAACATCATGGACCACATCCCCATCATGAACATCCCGCCGTTCGGCATGTGCAACTCGCCCAGCAACCCCATGGTGGCCGCCGCCACCGCCGCCGCCCTGGGCGTGCTGACGCCCATGCCCTGCATACCCAACACGCCGGCGCCCTGGGTCCCCGGCGCGCCCACGGTGATGCTGTGCAACGCGCCGGCGCTGGACAACGTGTCCATGCTGACCTGCATCTGGGGCGGCGTGATCCAGTTCACGAATGCGGGGCAGACCAACCACATGATCCCATGAGGGCCTGTTTCAATCCATGCAGGTATCATCAGTGGCTCCTACCCAGGGCCCAGATGGTTGACGACCCCATTTCGAGACTATGACCTGGCACAACAAAGTCATGTGGACGGAGGGCATGTTCCTCCAGCCGCAGCATTTCCAGCAGCAAGACCGTTTCGTGACGCGCTCGCTGGACGCGCGCCTGCGCCAGTCCGTGGCCTATCCCTGGGGCTTCTATTCACTGGGCATTGACGAGGCCGCGCTGCACCAGGGCAAGTTGGCGCTGACGCATGCCAGCGGCGTGCTGCCTGACGGCACCCCGTTCTCGCTGCCCGGCGACGACCCGGCGCCGCCGGCACTGGACATTCCCGCCGACGTGCGCGATGAGCGCGTGGTGCTGGCGGTGGCGCTGATCCGTCCCGGCGTGGCCGAAAGCGACGTGGAAGACACCTCGGCGGCCATGCCGGCGCGCTACCACGCCGCCGACGTCGACGTGGCCGACAGCCATGCGGCCAACCTGCGCCAGGCACCGTTGCAGGTGGGCCGGCTGAACCTGCGCCTGTTGCTGGAACGCGACGCCAACGAAGGCTATGCGCACCTGGGTGTGGCCCGCGTCATCGAGCGCCGTGCCGACGGCCGGCTGCTGCTGGACACCCAGCACCTGCCGCCGATGCTGCATGTGGTGGACAACGCGCTGGCCGACGGCTTCCTGCGCGAGGTCATCGGCCTGTTGCACCAGCGCGGCGAGTCGCTGGCCGGGCGGCTGGCCCAGCCGGGCCGCGCCGGCGTGGGCGAGATCGCCGATTTCCTGCTGCTGCAGGTCTGCAACCGCTTTGAGCCGCAACTGGTGCACATGCGCGCCAACCCGGTCTTCCACGCCGAGCAGATGTACGCCACGCTGCTGGGCCTGGCCGGTGAGCTGGCCACCTTCCGCGACAGCAAGCGCCCGGCCGAGTTGCCGGCCTACAACCACGACGACCCGGCACCCTGCCTGGCCGCGCTGATGAACGACCTGCGCCAGTCGCTGTCCATGGTGCGCGAGCAGTCGGCCATCCCGATAGAGCTGCAGGAGCGCAAGTACGGCATTCGCGTGGCCATCATTGCCGACCTGGAGCTGCAGCGCAGCGCCCAGTTCGTGCTGGCGGTCAATGCGCAGATCGGCAGCGAACAGTTGCGCGCGCGCTTTCCTACCCAGGTCAAGATCGGTCCGGCCGAGCGCATCCGCGACCTGGTGAACCTGCAGTTGCCCGGCGTCACGCTGCGGGCGCTGCCGGTGGCGCCGCGCCAGATTCCTTTTCACGCCGGCTTTTGCTATTTCGAGCTGGAGACGCGCGGCAACGAGATGTGGCGTGAGCTGGAGAACTCCGGCGGTCTGGCCATGCACATTGCCGGCGAATTCCCCGGGTTGGAGCTGGAGTTCTGGGCCATCAGGCCGTAGCCCGGTTGTGATAGTGTGCGTGTGAAAGCGGCAGCCCCATGAGCGAATACGACCCGTTTTCCGATTTCGAGCAGGACCGCACCGTCATTAAGCCCTCGGCGGGCCGTGGCGTGCGCGCGCCTGCGCCGGGTGCCGTGCCCACACCCCCGGCAGGTGCGCCGCTGCAGGCACCGCCCGGCGGCGCCCCGGCCGCGCCATCCGTGGCCGGTGGCGCTCCCGCCATGGAGGCGGTGGGCCTGCCCGAGGTGCCCGGCAGCGCGGGCCTGAGCCCGCTGCTGCAACTGGCCGCGCCGCTGCTGGTGACCGGTTCGCGCATCCGCGTGATGCCGCAGCATGCCAACCCTGCGGCGCTGCGCGCCGCGCTGGTGGAGGCGGTGCGCAAGTTCGAGGCCGCGGCGCGCGCCCAGGGCCTGCCCAACGAACAGGTGGTGGCCGGCCGCTACCTGCTGTGCACCTTCATCGACGAATGCGCGTCCAGCACGCCCTGGGGCGGCTCGGGTGCCTGGTCGTCGCAAAGCCTGCTGGTGCTGTTCCACAACGAATCCTGGGGTGGCGAAAAGTTGTTCCAGCTGTTGGGCAAGCTGGCCGAGAACGTCACCGCCAACCGGGGCCTGCTGGAACTGATCTACGTCATCCTGGCGCTGGGCTTCGAGGGCCGCTACCGGGTGGTGCAGGGCGGCCGTGCCCAGCTGGACGGCGTGCGCGAGAAGCTGGCGCTCATGCTGCGCGAGCAAAGCGGCAGCGCCTTGCAAGAGCTGTCGCCGCGCTGGGCCGGCGTGGCCGACGGCCGGCGCCTGCGCGACGGCATTCCCATCTGGCTGGTGGCCACGCTGTCCGCGCTGGTGCTGGCGCTGCTGTTCGTGGCCTTGCGCCTGCTGATTGCCGGCAACACCGACGCCGTGTTCACCAGTTTGCAGGCGCTGGACGTCAAGCCCGCCGCCATGCCGCCACCCCCGCCGCCACCTGCGCCCGCGCCACAGCCGCGCCTGTCGGGCTTCCTGAAGCCCGAGATCGATGCCGGCCAGGTGGAGGTGCGCGACCTGGTAGACCGCTCCATCATCATCATCCGGGGTGACGGCTTCTTCAACGCCGGCAGCGCCGAGGTCGCCGCCAAGGTGCTGCCGCTGCTCAACCGCATTGGCGACGAGCTGGCCAAGCTGCCGGGCAAGGTGCTGGTGACCGGCCACACCGACAACCAGCCGATACGCTCGTTGCGTTTCCCGTCCAACTGGCATTTGTCGCAGGAGCGCGCGCAGTCTGTGAAAGACATTCTGGGCACCAAGATCAAGCCCGAGCGCATACGCTCCGAGGGCCTGGCCGACACCCAGCCAGTGGGTGACAACGCCACGCCGCAGGGGCGGTCCCAAAACCGGCGCGTGGAAATCACGCTGACGCTGGCGCAGCCGCAGTGAGCGAGGCGCACAACATGACGCGGACAACACAGGCAGCGCGGATAACTCAAATGAGGGTGGGCCGATGAAGCGGTTCTGGAGTTGGTTGCTCAGTCCGGTGGTGCTCAGCGTGCTGGGCATGGGGGTCCTGACCGCGCTGATCTGGTGGGTGGGGCCCTTGCTGGCCTTTGGCAGCTGGCGGCCGATGGACGGCTGGCTGGCGCGCACCCTGTGGATCGTGGTGCTGTGGCTGTTGCTGGTGGCCGTGCTGGCCTGGCGCGCCTGGCGGCGCAAGCGCGCCAACGCCGCGTTGTTGCGCGGCATGTCGGCTGGCGCCGCCGCCACCGACCGCGAGGGCCAGTTGCTGGACCAGCGCTTCCGCGAGGCCATGGACAAGCTGAAGAAGGCCGGGCGCAAGTCCTGGTTGAGCAGCACGGGATCGCTGTATGACTTGCCCTGGTATGTGTTCGTCGGTGCGCCCGGCTCGGGCAAGACCACGGCGCTGCAGAACGCCGGCCTGCAGTTCCTGTTGACCGACAGCACGGGCAACAGCCCGGTCAAGGGCATAGGCGGCACACGCAATTGCGACTGGTGGTTCACCAGCGAGGCGGTGCTGGTGGACACGGCCGGCCGCTACACCACGCAGGAGTCCGATGCGGTGGTGGACGCCAAGGCCTGGGACAACTTCCTGGCGCTGCTGCGCCAGGGCCGGCCGCGCCGTCCCATCAACGGTGTGCTGCTGACCATCAACATCCAGGACCTGCTGCAACAGAACGTCACCGAGCGCAAGGAGCACGCCACCAAGCTGCGCGAGCGCCTGCACGAGCTGCAGACCAAGCTGGGGGTGCGCGCGCCGGTGTATGTGCTGATCACCAAGACCGATCTGGTGGCCGGCTTCAACGAAACCTTTGACGCCTTCTCCAAGGAGCAGCGCGACCAGGTCTGGGGTTTCACCTTCGCGCCCGACGCCGGTGGCGCGCAGCTGATGGCCTCGTTCGACGCCGACTTCATCGCGCTGGAGCAGCGCCTGAACAGCGGCCTGTTCGAGCGCCTGCAGGCCGAGCGCGACGGCGCCAAGCGCGCCGCCATGTTCGCCTTCCCGATGGAGCTGGCCAGCCTGCGGCCGGTGCTGGGGGACTTTTTGAGCATGGTGTTTGCCAGCGGCGGCAGCCTGCAGGAGGACGCCCGCCTGCGCGGTGTCTACTTCACCAGCGGCACGCAAGAGGGCACGCCGATAGACCGGGTGATGGGCGCGCTGTCGCGCTCCTTCGGCCTGGCCGGGCGGGCCACGGCCGCCAGCGGCCAGCGGGGCAAAAGCTTTTTCCTGCGCCAGCTGCTGCAGGACCTGATCTTCAAAGAGCAGCACCTGGTGGCCTTCAACCCGGTGGCCGAGCGCCGCCGCACGGTGCTGCGCAGCACCGGCTTTGCGGTGGTGGCGTTGCTGTCGCTGGGCTTGGTGGTGGGCTGGGCCATCAGCTACATGCGCAACACCGCCTATGCCCAGCAGGTGGCGGCCAAGGTGCCGGAATTGAAGCCGCTGGTGGAAAGCCTGCCAGCCGCGCAGTCGGGTGATGTGTCGCCGCTGCCGCCCGCGCTGATGGCGGTGCACCAGGCGGCGCAGTCGCCGGACTTCGCCATCGACAACCCGCCTTTGTTGAATACGCTGGGCCTGTACCAGGGTGACAAGCTGGACGCCGCAGCGCAGATCGCGTACCACAAGCTGTTGCAGCACGCGCTGCTGCCGCGCCTGGCGCGCCGGCTGGAAGAGCGCTTGCGCGCCACCAACAAGAACAACCTGGAGCAGGCTTACGAGGCGCTCAAGGGCTACCTGATGCTGTACACGCCCGACAAATTCGACCCCGAGTCGCTGAAGGCCTGGGTGTCGGTGGACTGGGACGTCAACTACGCGCGCAGCATGAGCCCGGAACAGCGCAAGGCGCTGGACGCGCACCTGGACGCGTTGCTGGCGCTGGGCGCGCCCAGCAGCGTGGCGCCGATGGACAAGGCGCTGGTGGATGCCACCCGCGACATGCTCACCGTGTACCCGCTGGAATACCGCATCTACAGCCGCCTGAAGCGCAGTTACCGGGGTGACCTGCCCGAGTTCTCGGTGGCGCGCGCCGGTGGGCCGAACGCCGCCCAGGTGTTCGAGCGCGCCAGTGGCGAGCCGCTGACCAAGGGCATCTCGGGCTTCTACTCCAAAGACGGCTATCAGAAGACCTTCCAGGGCTCGCTGCAGCCCGTGGCCCTGAAGCTGGGCGCCGAGGAAAGCTGGGTGCTGGGCGTGCCGGCCAAGACCTTGTCCGTCAAGGACGTGGCGGGCAACGAGGTGACCGACAAGGTGCGTCGCCTGTACCTGGAAGACTATGTGAAGACCTGGGACGCCTACCTGGCCGATGTGCGGTTGATCAAGCTGTCCGGCGTGGCCGCCAGCATGAACGCCGCGCGCGTGCTGGCCGCGGTGGATTCGCCACTGGCCGCCTACCTGCGCGGTGTCGCGCGTGAAACCACGCTGGTGCCGCCCGCCGGCCAGGCCAGCCAGAGCGTGGTCGGCAAGCTGGCCGAGCAGGCCAACAAGGCCAAGGACGACCTGGCCAAGCTGGCCGGCGCTCAGCCCACACCCGATGCCGCCAGCGGGCCCATAGAGCGCATCGTCGACGACCACTTCGCCGCCATGAACCGGCAGGTGCAAGGCAGCCCGGCGCCGATTGACGACACGCTGAAACTGTTCGGCGAGGTCTATGCGCAACTGCAGGCGGTGGACGCGGCGCAAAAGAGCAAGGCCCCGCCCCCGCCCCCGGGCGGCGCCGACAAGGTGAAGGCCGCCGCTGGCACGCAGCCCGAACCGATACGCAGCATGCTGGGCGCACTGGCCGATGCCAGCGCCAAAGGCGGCCGCGAGGGCGAGCGCGAGGTGCTGACCAGCGAGTTAAAGCCCATCTTCGACTTCTGCAGCCGCGCCATCACCAACCGTTACCCGTTCGCCTCCGGCTCGCAGGCCGATGTGTTGCCGGACGATTTCGGTCAGCTGTTTGGCGTCGGCGGCATGCTGGATGACTTCTACCAGCGCCGCCTGGTCAACCTGGTGGACACCGGCAGCACGCCGTGGAAGTACAAGCCGCTGGGCGACGGCACCAAGCCGGCCACACCGGCCGCGCTGGTGGAGTTCCAGCGCGCGGCGCGCATCAAGGAAGGCTTCTTCCGTGGCGGCAGCAAGCAGCCCAGCTTCAAGCTGGAAATGCGCGCGGTGGAATGGGACCCGGCGCTGAAGGAGCTGACGCTGGACATCGACGGCCAGCCGATGAAGTTCACCGCGGGCAACACCAACTCGGTGGTGATCAACTGGCCCAGCCAGAAGGTCAGCTCGCAAGTCCGCTTGAGCGGACCTGGTGTCACGCCGCTGGGCTTCGAGGGGCCCTGGGCGCTGTTCCGCATGTTCGACCGCTTTGACGTGCAGCCCTCGCCGCAGCCAGAAAAATTCAGCATGCAGGCCGTGCTGGACGGCAAAAAGGTGCGCTTCGAGGTCATCGCCAACAGCGTGATCAACCCGTTCCGCATGCGCGAGATCCAGCAGTTCCGCTGCCCGGGGGCGCTGTGAGCACCGCAGGGCCGTCCCAAGGTGCGAAGGCCCCCTGGGGGGGCAGAGAGCCACATGCAATGGGCGAACGTGGGGGTCGTCTGTGAACGTCGCCATGTCAGCTGCGCAGGTTGTATCTGCCGCAGGCTGGCATGGCAAGCTGCCCACGCTGGGCGATTTCGCCACCCGGCGGCTGGACGCCGACTTCGTGCACCTGTGGGACAACTGGTTGTCCACGGGCCTGGCGCGGTTGCGCACCGAGGGCGATGGCCAGTGGCTGGACGCCTACCTGTCCAGCCCGACCTGGCGTTTTGTGGCCACCCCCGGTTTCCTTCCGCCTCCCTTGCAGGCCCAGACCTGGACCGGCGTGGTGATGCCTTCGGTGGACAGGGTGGGCCGTTACTACCCGCTGACGCTGGCTTGCCCGCTGCCGCAGGTGCCGCTGGCCAGCCACGCCCAGGCCGCGCTGTGGTCGTGGCTGCACCGGTTGGAAGATCTGGCGGTGGATGCCCTGCAGGACGACTGGACCATAGACCAGCTGGAGGGTGAACTGGCGCGCATGGGCATGCCCATGCCTCACCTCAGCCACGGTCTGGGCACGGCGGCGGCGTCGCCGGCCGACAATTTTTTCTCCGCCTGCCTGAGCGGCGGTGGTGGGCGTTGCGTGTGGTACAGCGAGGCCGACGTGTCGGCCCCGCGGCTGCTGACGTCCGACGTGCTGGACGATTCCATCGTCAACCTGTGGCGCAGTTGAGCCAGGCGCCATGGCCAACGACGGTGACCGCCACCCGCTGATGTCGGCCTTCGAGCCGCAACAGGAGGACGACCGCACCATCGTTCGCGCCGTGCGCAAGACGCCGCTGCCCTCCGCGCCGCAGCCGCCTGCCGAACCGGAAGATGCCGACGACGCCACCGTCATCCGGCCGGCGGTGCTGGAGTCCTTGCAGTATGCGCGCACGCTGCCTCTGGAACAGGCGCGCCGGTACCGCAGCGGCAGCGGCTCGGACACGACGGGCAACACCAGCAATACGGGGGATACCGGCGGCAGCGGCAATACCGGCAATACGGGCAACACGGGTAACACCGGAAACACCACCGGCAGTGGCAGTGAAGAAGACGACGATCGCACCCGCATCGATGCCAATTGGCCCGCGGGCGAGCGCGCTGCGGCGATCGACAAGCCGGATGTGGACGTCACCATGCAGCCCAAGAGCGCGCGGGCGATGCCCAGTGCAGGCAAGCTGGAGTTGCCGGTGGGTTTCAGGCTGTTCGAATACCGCATCGACCGGCTGTTGGGCAAGGGCGGCTTCGGCCTGACCTACCTCGCCACCGACGTCAACCTGAACACGCGCTTTGCCGTCAAGGAATACCTGCCCGAGCAATTTGCCTACCGCCTGTCCACCAAGACGGTGTCGGCCAACTCGGAAACCGACCGCGACCGGTACCAACAGGGGCTGGACAACTTCCTGACCGAGGCGCGCACGCTGGCCACCTTCCGCCACCCCAACATCGTGCGGGTGGCGCGCTTCTTCGAGGCCAACAAGACGGCCTACATGGTGCTGGAGTACGAGAAGGGCGATGCGCTGCGCTCCTGGTGGCAGCGAAATAACAGCAGCCTGACCGAGCGCGACCTGGTGCAGCTGCTGCAGCCCTTGCTGGAAGGCCTGTCGGTGGTGCATGCCGAGGGCTTCCTGCATCGCGACATCAAGCCCGACAACATCTATGTGCGCCAGGAGGACGGCAGCCTGGTGCTGCTGGACTTCGGCTCGGCGCGTCAGGCGGTTGGCACGGCCGATCTGATGGGCCATGCGCTGACACCCGGCTACGCGCCCATAGAACAGTATGAGGACGGCAACCAGGGCGCTTTCACCGACATCTACGGCCTGGGCGCCACCCTGTACTGGATGATGACCGGCAAGAAGCCCCCCATCGCACCGGAGCGGGTGGTCAACGACACCATGCTGCCGGCGGTCGAAGCCGGCAAGGGCCGTTATACGCCGGAGTATTTGAGAGCCGTCGACTGGGCGCTGAAGCCCTACCCGCAGGACCGGCCGCAGGACGTGGCCCAGTTCGCCGGGGCGTTGTTTGCCGCCCATGGCTCCACGCTGGGCTTGCAGGAGGCGCTGCGGGCCGGGGCTGACGCCGAGACCACGGCGGCAACCACCTCGTGGTGGACGGTGCTGACTTCGCCGCGCCAGTGGCCGGCGCGCATCAGGCGGCGCCTGCGCGACATGATGGAGCCGTCGTCGTGGCCGTTGTCGGTGAAGATCATCACGGCCATGGTGCTGGCCACCATCGTGCCGATGCTGATCGTCGGCTCCTACAACCTGCGCTCCAGCCTGGACGTGGTGTCGGCCAGCGAACTGCGCAACCTGGAGCAGCTGGCCCGCAGTACAGCCGGTCGGGTGGCCCAGCTGATCAATGACAGCGAGAACCTGGCGCGCGCGCTGGGCACCGATGCCGATTTTGTCGGCCTGCTGCGCGCGCAAACCGACGAGGCCAAGGAGATCATCCGCTTCAAGCTGGTGTCGCTGGCGCAGGCCAACTCGGATCTTGACCTGCTGATGGTGATGGACGCGGCCGGCACTGCTGTCATCTCCAACAACCCCGACGTGGTGGGCAAGAGCTTCATGTACCGGGCCTACTTCAAGAGCGCGATGGAGGGCAAGCCTTTTGTGACCGGCATCGTGGTGGGCTCGGTGGCGGGCGACGCCGGCATGTTCTATTCCTACCCGGTGTATGGGATGGCCGGCAACGTCATCGGCGCGGTGGTGATGCGCATCAAAGCCTCGTCCTTCGCCGCCATTCTGGAGGATGCGCGGTCCGACGTGCGCACGCTCTTCCTGGTGGACGGCGACGGCGTGGTCATCTACCACCCGGATGCCAAAGTGCTGTACAGCAGCCTGGCGCCGCTGGCGCCGGCCAAGCTGGCCGAGATTCGCGAGGAAAAGCGCTTCCGCCGCGATAACCTGGTCAACCTGAACATGCCCGACCTGGCCTCCGCCATGGTGAACGCCAAGCAGCAGGGCCACATCTCCTACGACTCCAGCATCAGCAAGGTGCCGGAGATCGCCGGCTTTGCGCCGGTGCGCGGCCACGACTGGGTGGTGGGCGTGACCGAATCGCGCAAGGACTTCGAGCAACCGTTTGCCGTGCTGTTCACCAACCTGCAGTGGAGCCTGCTGTTGCTGGGCCTGCTGTTCTTCGTGCTGGCCTGGCGCTTTGCCCGCTCCATCGCCCGGCCAGTGGAGGACCTGACGGCTGCCGCCCACGCGCTGAAGAACGGTGATTACTCGCAAGCCACCGTCACCGTGAAGACGCGCGACGAGATTGGCCAGCTGGCGCGCACCTTCAATGTGCTGATCGATGTGCTGCGCCAGCGTGAGCGCGAGCGCCAGCGCGTGGCCAAGCGCGGCAGTTCCTCGCGCAAGAAGCCACGGGCATGAGCGGCGGCGCTTCCCCCGATAAACGGGCCGCTGTGCCCGGCACACCCGGCGTGTCCGGCGTGCCCGGCGTGGAGCGCCGCGGCACGGCCGCCGGTGCCGGCCTGTCGGCAGACCTGGCGCGCTGGCGCGATTACGATGCGGCCGCATCCAAGCTGGCGCGGCGCTTTCAGGACCTGTACCAACTGAAGTCCTTCGACTACCTGCAGCCGTTGGCGCTGCAAAAGGGCGTGCCACCGCGTCTGCGCAAGCCGTACGCCATCCGCGTGGCCTATGCGGATTGGGGGCCACCGGATGCGCCGGTCATCATCTGCTGCGGTGGCGTGGCCAATACCGCGATGCGCTTTTCCTTCCTGGCCGCCGAGATGCGCGACGAGTACCGCGTGGTCTGTATGGACTGGTTGGGCCGGGGCTTTTCCGGCTGGCTGGCCGACGAGCGCGAGTACACCCTGGCCACCTATGTGGAGCAGGTGCGCCAGTTGGTGACGCGCCTGGGTGCAGGCGCTGTAACCGTGCTGGGCTCGTCGCTGGGTGGCAGCGTTGCCATAGAACTGGCGGCGCGGCACCCGAAGCTGGTGCGCCGCATGGTGTTGAACGACATCGGCCCCTACATCCCCAGCACGCGGCGCAAGCGGCGCTCGGAAACGCTGTCGCGCTTCTACGTCTTTCGCTCGCCGGAGGAAATGCTGCGTCGCGTGGGCGCGGCACAGAAGAACGACGGCCCGGTCAGCGACGACATCCGCCTGTTCCTGACCTACTTCCAGACCCGCTGGTCGTCCGAGGATGGCGGTCGCGTATACCGTTATGACCCGCGCGCCATGCAGGCCTACCGCCAGGACGCGCGCCACAGCCTGGACCAGTGGGTGCAGTGGGAGCGTGTGCGCTGCCCGGTGATGCTGCTGCACGGCATGGAGTCCGACGCGCTGTCGCAGCGCACCATACAGCGCATGCAGCGCAACCGCGCCATGACGCTGGCCCACATCCCGCACACCGGCCACACGCCGCTGCTGTCAGACCGCAACCAGACGCACTGGATACGCAGTTGGCTGAAGGGCGATGGCGCGCAGGCGCAGGAGTTTTCGGTGCCGCATGCGCCATTGCGGCGCGGGTGAGGGTGTCTGGTTTAATACGCCTATAGGAGACTTAGGGTTGTATTTGCCTCTTTCCGTTCGCCTACTCAACCGATCTCAACGTGTCGCATGAGTACCGTATGGTATTGCCCTGCCTGTCGTCGAGAGCTACTCGAGGGACGAGCGGCTGTTTCGTGTTCATCATGCGGAGCAGACTTTGGTCCAGATGCCGCTTGGGAGCCCGTCGCCAACAACAAGGGGAAATGGAAGCCTCGAAAACGTGTTGCTAGCCAAATGTCAATTGGCGATGGGATCCTTCTGTTGATCTTCAGATTGTTTTTTGGAGGGATCGCATGGCTGTTAATTGCAGTGTTGGCGTTGCTGTCGGGAATTCCATACGGGGGCGGGAATCAAGGGCTATTCGCTCTTCTGAGTATCGTCACGGCACTGGTCCCTCTTTGGGCACTCTTCCCCCTACTCTCAGCCATTTATCATCGTTTTTTTGGCAGGGCGCCTAAGGGGGCAGTTTCCACTGCACAAGAGGCAGGACCAAACCAGCGTATCGGCTAAACACTCAAAAACCGATACATCCCGTCGCGCCGATAGGCAGGAGTTTTCGGTGCCCCACGCGCCGCTGCGGCGCGTTTGAGCGATTCAGGCATCGTTGTGCAAGCCCTGAGCAACGGCGCTGCGACCGCTTACAGCGGGAGCACGGGGAAAGACTTGACCAGGTCGTCCAGCGCCTTGATCTGCGCCAGGAACGGCTCCAGCAGGTCCAGCGGCAGCGCGCTGGGGCCATCACACTTGGCGTTGGCAGGGTCGGGGTGGGCTTCCAGAAACAGGCCGGCCAGACCGGTGGCCATGCCGGCGCGTGCCAGTTCGGCCACTTGTTCACGTCGCCCGCCGGAGGCAGCGGCGCCGGCCTCGCGCTGCTGCAGCGCATGCGTCACATCGAAGATCACCGGGCGGTCGCCGGTGGTTTTCTTCATCACGCCAAAGCCCAGCATGTCCACCACCAGGTTGTCGTAGCCAAAGCTGCTCCCCCGGTCGCACAGCAGCAGCTGCTGGTTACCGGCCTCGGCAAACTTTTCCACGATGTTCTGCACCTGGCTGGGGCTGAGGAACTGCGGCTTCTTGATGTTGATCACGCGGCCGGTCTTGGCCAGAGCCACCACCAGGTCGGTCTGGCGGGCCAAAAAAGCGGGCAGTTGCAACACGTCCACCACCTCGGCCACAGGGGCGGCCTGCCAGGGCTCATGCACGTCGGTCAGCACCGGCACGCCGAACTCGCTTTTCACTGCCTGCAAAATCTTCAGCCCCTCTTCCAGGCCGGGGCCGCGGTAGGAATGGATGGACGAGCGGTTGGCCTTGTCGTAGCTGCCCTTGAAGACATAGGGGATGCCCAGCTTGCCGGTCACTTTGACGTAGGCCTCGGCCGAGCGCAGCGCCAGGTCACGTGACTCCAGCACGTTGATGCCGCCAAACAGCACAAAGGGTGCCTGGTTGGCCACCTGGATGCCGGGGGAGATGGAGACCGTGCTGAAGGGAGTGTTCGCGGCAGTGTTCATGGCTGCTATTTTCTCAGACCCTGTCCCGGCCTGTCGCCGGGTGATGTTTCAGACCGCCGCGAAGCGGAACACGCCGTCGGCATCCTGCTGCCGGCGCAGCTGGCCGGCATACCACAGCAGGTGCAGATGGGCCACCGATTCACCCATGGCGAAGGTGGTCTGATGCAGGTCCAGCTGGCGCTTGAACAGCACCGGCAACACGTCGGCGGCGCTCTGGGGCGCTACCGTGCAGGCCTCCAGCACCTCGGCCAGGCGATCGCGGTGGTGGTCGTGCAACTGCTGGATGCGCGTGTGCAGGCCGGTGAAGGGCTTGCCGTGCGAGGGCAGCGTCAGCGTGTCCCCGGGGAGCGCCTTGAAGCGGTCGATGGAGTCCAGAAACTGCTTCAGCGCGTCGACCTCGGGCTCCATCTCGTACACGCTGACGTTGGTGGAGATGCGTGGCAGCATCATGTCGCCGCCGATCAGAACATGCAGTTCATCACAGTACAAGGCAATGTGCTCCGGCGCATGGCCGTAGCCGGCGATGCAGCGCCAGTCGCGTCCGCCAATGTGCAGCACGTCGCCGTCCATCATGCGGCGGAACTGGCGCGGGATGTCCGGCACCAGCGTGGGGTAGTAGCGGGTCCGGCCCTTGATCTTCTCCACCGATTCGGGGTCGGTCAGCCCGTGGGCGGCGAAGAAGCGCGCTGCCGCCTCGCCGCCAAAGGCAGTGGGCCCCTCGGTGCCCAGGCGGGCCATGTTGTAGTCGGTGGCGCTCATCCACAGCCGGCAGTTCCAGCGCTGGCACAGCCAATAGGCCAGGCCCACGTGGTCCGGGTGCATGTGGGTGACGATGACGCGCAGCACCGGCAGGCCTTTCAGCTGGGTGGCGAAGATCTGCTCCCACTGGTCCTTGGCCTCGTCCTTGCTGATGCAGCAATCCACGATGCTCCAGCCGGGCACCCCATCGAGCTCATCGCGCAGCAGCCACAGGTTGATGTGGTCCAGCGCGAAGGGCAGCGTCATGCGCACCCATTTGACCCCGGGTGCCACCTCCAGCGTGCCCCCGCTGTCGGGAAGTTGGTCGCCCAACGGGTAGTTCAGCGCAAGCTCGTTCTCGTTCGGGGGTTTCTGCATTTTTGGTCCATAATTGACGTTTACGTAAACGTCAACTCTCGTATTCTAGGCGTCTGCTCTTGACCGCACTGTCACCTATGGCAACCACCTACAGCATCAGCGATCTGGCCCGTGAATTCGATTTGACCACACGGGCCATCCGGTTCTATGAGGACATGGGCCTGCTCAAACCCGAGCGCACAGGCCCGGGTGGACGCAACCGCATCTACAGCGGCCGCGACCGCACCCACCTGAAGCTGACGCTGCGCGCCAAGCGCTTGGGGCTGAGCCTGACGGAAGCCAGGGACATCATCGACATGTACGACAGCCCGCGCGACACCGGGCCGCAGTTGCGCAAGTTCCTGACCGTGCTGGCCGCGCACCGCCTGCAGATCGAAGAGCAAATGGCCGACCTGCAGGCCAACCTGGACGAGCTGAAGGTGCACCAGCGCGAGGCCAAGGCCCTGCTGGCCAAGGCTGAAAAGTCCAAGTAAGGGGCCGAGCCATGGAAACCGTAACCTACTTCACCCCCAAGGATGCCGAATTCGACGCCAAGGTGCGCGCCAGCTTCGCGCGTCAGGGTGCCATGGGCACGTTGGGCGCCACGTTGGCCTCGGTGCAGCCGGGTCAGGTGGTCATCGAGCTGCCATGGGCGCAGGGCCTGACGCAGCAGCATGGCTTCCTGCACGCCGGCATGGTGGCCGCCGCGCTGGACTCGGCCTGCGGCTATGCCGCCTTTTCGCTGATGCCGCCCGAGGCGGCGGTGCTGACCATCGAATACAAGATCAACCTGCTGGCGCCCGCCAAAGGCCAGACCTTCCGCATGCTGGGCCAGGTGGTCAAGCCCGGGCGCACCATCAGCGTGGTGGATGGCCGCGCCTACGCGCTGGACGACGGCCAGCAGCGGCTGATCGCCACCATGAGCTGCACCGTGATGAGCGTGTACGACCGGCCCGGCGTGCACCATTGAACCATTCGAAGAACTGACAGGAGACCGACCATGAACATGCCCGGATTGAATTTCCAGCTGGGAGAAGACATTGATGCGCTGCGCGACGCGGTGTACCAGTTCGCGCAAGCGGAAATCGCACCGCGCGCCGCCGAGATCGACCGCAGCGACCAGTTCCCCATGGACCTGTGGCGCAAGATGGGCGAGCTGGGCGTGCTGGGCATCACCGTCGGGGAAGAGTACGGCGGCGCCAACATGGGCTACCTGGCGCACATGATCGCGATGGAAGAGATTTCCCGCGCCTCCGCGTCGGTGGGCCTGAGCTACGGCGCGCACAGCAACCTGTGCGTGAACCAGATCAAGCGCAACGGCACGGATGAGCAGCGCAAGAAGTACCTGCCCAAGCTGATCTCTGGCGAGCATGTGGGCGCGCTGGCCATGAGCGAGCCGGGTGCCGGCAGCGACGTCATCAGCATGAAGCTGAAGGCGCAGGACAAGGGCGGCTACTACCTGCTCAACGGCAGCAAGATGTGGATCACCAACGGGCCGGACGCCGACACGCTGGTGGTCTATGCCAAGACCGAACCCGAGCTGGGCGCGCGCGGCGTCACCGCGTTCCTGATCGAAAAGGGCATGAAGGGCTTTTCCATCGCGCAAAAGCTGGACAAGCTGGGCATGCGCGGCAGCCACACCGGCGAGCTGGTGTTCGAGAACGTGGAAGTGCCGGCCAGTCAGATCCTGGGCGGCCTGAACAGCGGCGCCAAGGTGCTGATGAGCGGGCTGGACTATGAGCGCGCGGTGCTGACCGGCGGGCCGCTGGGCATCATGCAGTCGGTGATGGACAACGTGGTGCCCTACATCCACGACCGCAAGCAGTTCGGCCAGAGCATTGGCGAGTTCCAGCTGATCCAGGGCAAGGTGGCCGACATGTACACCGTGCTGCAAGCCGGTCGCTCGTTCGCCTACACCGTGGCCAAGAACCTGGACCTGCTGGGCACCGAGCACGTGCGCCAGGTGCGCAAGGACTGCGCCTCCGTCATCCTGTGGTGCGCCGAAAAAGCCACCTGGATGGCCGGCGAGGGCGTGCAGATCTATGGCGGCAACGGCTACATCAACGACTACCCGCTGGGCCGCCTGTGGCGCGACGCCAAGCTGTACGAAATCGGCGCCGGCACCAGCGAGATACGCCGCATGCTGATCGGCCGCGAGCTGTTTGCCGAGACCATGTGAGCCCCGCCATGGAAGTCCTTCTGGCCCCACCCGACACGCCGGCAAGCGGCAGCGGCGCCATGCTGGAAACCTACCGTGGCACCGTCTACCCCTGGCATTGCGACCACATGGGCCACATGAACGTGATGTGGTACGTGGGCAAGTTCGACGAGGCCACCTGGCAGCTGTTCACGCTGTTGGGGCTGACGCCGACCTGGCTGCGTGCCAACGGCCGCGGCATGGCGGCGGTGGATCAGCGCATTGCCTACCAGCGCGAACTGCAGGCCGGCGACACCGTGGTGGTGCGCACTGCGATGCTGCAGGTGAAGCCGAAGGTGATCCGCTTCGCGCACCAGATGTTCCGGCAGGACAACGGCGAAATTGCGGCGCAGACGCTGCTAGTGGCCGCTCACTTGGACACGAATCTGCGCAAGTCCTGCCCGTTTCCCGATGCGGTGGTGGCGCGCGCCGAGGCGGCGCTGACCACTTGCGAATTGCCTTGGGCTGGCTGATGTCACGCCCAGTCGGCACAATCTGAACCTGATATGACCACATCCCTGAAAGAACTGTTCACCCAGAACCGGGCCTGGGCCGCGCAGATGGAGCGCGAGCGCCCTGGCTTTTTCGAGGGCCTGCGCGCCCAGCAGCGCCCCAAGTACATGTGGATAGGCTGCTCCGACAGCCGCGTGCCGGCCAACCAGGTCACCGGCCTGGAGCCGGGCGAGGTGTTTGTGCACCGCAACGTGGCCAACGTGGTGGTGCATTCGGACTTGAACGCGCTGTCCACCATCCAGTTCGCGGTCGAGCGGCTGAAGGTGGAGCACATCATGGTGGTGGGCCACTACGGCTGCTCTGGCGTGCAGGCGGCGCTGGAAGGCGCCCGCATCGGCCTGGCCGACAACTGGCTGCGCCACGTGCAAGACGTGCGGCACCGGCACCGCGCGCTGCTGGAGCCCATCCCCGAGGCCCAGCGCGCCGACGCGCTGTGCGAGCTCAACGTCATCGAGCAGGTGGTCAACGTGGCGTTGTCCACGGTGCTGCAGGACGCCTGGTCGCGCGGCCAGCCGGTCACGCTTCACGGCTGGGCCTACGGCCTGCGCGACGGCCTGCTGCAGGACCTGCACATGACGGTGTCCGGCACCAGCGAGCTGGAAGCCAAGTACGACGAGGCCGTCGCCGCCGTGGCGGTGGCCCCCCGGCCCGCCTGAGCGCCGCCATGTTCCCGCAACGCCTGGACTCCCCGCTGGCCTACGACATCGCCAAGGCGATGATGGACGGCTTCAACCGCCACTACCGGTTGTTCCGCACCGAGTCCGCGCGCGCCAAGCACCGCTTTGAGACGGCAGACTGGCACGGCCAGCAACGCGCCCAGCGTGAGCGCATCGAGTTCTACGACCTGCGGGTGAAGGAATGTTCGCTGCGGCTGGAGCGCGAGTTCAAGGGCGGCGAGCAGCCGATGGACGTGTGGCAGCAGGTCAAGCTGCACTACATCGGCCTGCTGGTGGAGCACCACCAGCCCGAGCTGGCCGAGACCTTTTTCAACTCGGTCACCACCAAGATCCTGCACCACAGCTACTTTCAGAACGACTTCATCTTCGTGCGCCCGGCCGTCAGCACCGAGTACATCGAGAACAAGGAGCCCGAGGCCCGCCCCACCTACCGCGCCTACTACCCCACGCTGGAGACCATGCGCGATGTGCTGATGCAGATGGTGCGCGACTTTGATCTGCGGCGCGAGTTCGTCGATCTGGAGCGCGACTGCAGCTTCGTCTACGGCGCCATGGCGGGCAAGCTGGCCGGCGCCAAGCTGCGGGCGAACTTCCAGATCCAGGTGCTGACCGGGCTGTTTTTCCGCAACAAGGGCTGCTATGTGGTGGGCAAGCTGATCAACGGCTTCAACGAGTACCCGTTCGCGCTCCCGATACTGCACAAGGCGCAGCGCAAGCGGCCCGAGGACGGCGCCGCCCCCGGCTGGGGCGACAGCAGCGTGGATAGCCAGCTGGTGATCGACGCCGCGCTGTTCGGCGAGGACGATCTGTTGATGCTGTTCAGCTTCGCCCGTGCCTACTTCATGGTGGACATGGAGGTGCCCTCGGCCTATGTGCAGTTCCTGCGCAGCATGATGCCGCGCAAGCCGCGCAACGAGATCTACAGCGCCCTGGGGCTGCAAAAGCAGGGCAAGACGCTGTTTTACCGCGACTTTCTGCACCACCTGCGCCACTCCACCGACAAGTTTCGCATCGCGCCGGGCATCAAGGGCATGGTGATGCTGGTGTTCGACCTGCCGTCGTTCCCCTATGTGTTCAAGGTCATCAAGGACTACTACCCGCCGCAGAAGGACACCACGCGCGAGCAGATCAAGGGCAAGTACCTGCTGGTCAAGCAGCACGACCGCGTGGGCCGCATGGCCGACACGCTGGAATACAGCGAGGTGGCCTTCCCGCGCGCGCGCTTCGAGGACGACCTGATCGCCGAAATCCAGCAATTCGCTCCCAGCCAGCTGGAGATCAGCGACCGCGATGGCGACGGCGAGGTTGAAGTCATCATCAAGCATGTCTATATTGAACGGCGCATGATCCCGCTGAACATCTACCTGCAGGAGGCCTTCGACGCCGGCTCGGCCCCGGACGCCACCGAGACCGCCAACCGGCGCGCGCACGAGCAGATCGAGCGCGGCGTGGTGGAGTATGGCAACGCCATCAAGGACCTGGTGGCCGCCAACATCTTCCCGGGCGACATGCTGTGGAAGAACTTCGGTGTCACCCGCCACGGCAAGGTGGTGTTCTACGACTACGACGAGATCGAGTACATCACCGACTGCAACTTCCGCCGCGTGCCGGCGCCGCGCAACGAAGAGGACGAAATGTCCGGCGAGGTCTGGTACAGCGTGGGGCCGCATGACGTCTTCCCCGAAACCTTCGGCCCCTTCCTGCTGGGGAACCCGGCGGTGCGCGAGGTGTTCATGCGCCACCACGCTGACCTGCTGGACGCCGGCTTCTGGCAAAAGCACCAGGAGCGCATCGCTGCCGGCCATGTGCACGACGTCTTCCCCTATGAGCGCGAGAAGCGCTTCGTCACCGAGGCAGGATGACCCACGCGGGTTTGTCTGTCTGTTTAGTTTTGCTGAAAGGAAAATTCCATGTCCAACTCTTCTGATCCCATCGTCATCGTCGGCGCCGCCCGCACCCCCATGGGGGCTTTCCAGGGTGATTTCGCCAGCCTGTCCGCGCACGACCTGGGCGGCGCCGCCATCCGTGCCGCCATGCAGCGCTCGGGTGTGGCCAGCGACCTGGTCACTGAAGTGCTGTTTGGCAACTGCCTGATGGCTGGCCAGGGCCAGGCGCCGGCGCGCCAGGCGGCCTTCAAGGGCGGTCTGCCCAAGGGCGCGGGCGCGGTCACGCTGTCCAAGATGTGCGGCTCGGGCATGCGCGCAGCGATGTTCGCCTATGACATGCTGACGGCCGGCAGCCACGACGTGCTGGTGGCCGGCGGCATGGAGAGCATGACCAACGCGCCGCACCTGCTGTTGAAGGGCCGCAGCGGCATCCGCATCGGCCACGACCGCATTTTTGACCACATGATGCTGGACGGCCTGGAAGACGCCTACGAGCCCGGCCGCGCCATGGGCACCTTTGGTGAAGACTGCGCCGCCAAGTACCAGTTCAGCCGCGACGCGCAAGACCATTTCGCCATCACCAGCGTCAAGCGCGCCCAGGCCGCCACGGCCAGCGGCGCCTTCGCCGCCGAGATCACGCCGGTCACCGTCAAGGGCCGCGCTGGCGACGTGGTGGTGTCCATCGACGAAGGCCCGGCCAAGGCCAAGCTGGACAAGATCCCGACGCTGAAGCCCGCCTTCAAGAAGGACGGCACCATCACCGCCGCGTCCAGCTCGTCCATCAACGATGGCGCCGCCGCCATGGTGCTGATGCGTGCCTCCACCGCCGCCAAGCTGGGCGCCACGCCGCTGGCGCGCATCGTCAGCCACGCCACCCATGCGCAGGAGCCGGAGTGGTTCACTACCGCGCCGGTGGGTGCGACGCAAAAGGCGCTGGCCAAGGCCGGCTGGAGTGCCAAGGACGTGCAGCTGTGGGAAGTCAACGAGGCCTTCGCCGTGGTGCCGATGGCGCTGATGAAGGAACTGGGCGTGCCGCACGAGATCGTCAACGTCAACGGTGGCGCCTGCGCGCTGGGCCACCCGATCGGCGCCAGCGGTGCGCGCATCATGGTGACGCTGATGCATGCGTTGAAGGCGCATGGGTTGAAGCGTGGTTTGGCTACCTTGTGCATTGGCGGGGGCGAAGGCACTGCCGTTGCCTTGGAATTGATGTAAGTCTTCGCCTGTCTAAGGCCACGCGCTGACGGTTGGCGGTCTGCCGACGCCGCTGGGGCGCGTGGCTACGGGAATGTCCTCCGGGCCTTCGGCCCTCCCCCTTGATTTCCCTCCGCCACACGCCCCAGCGACATCGGGGGCCATTGGCGTGCTGTGCCCTAAATAACCTTTTAAACGGAGGCGGGTATGCACATTTGTCTCGCCTCTCCCTCTGTTGGGGGATTGGCAGACGCAGCACTGGCGCCTAGACTGAAGGCATGCGCTCCCAGTCCGATTGCCATCCGCTCAATTGCAGAGGTCGGCGACTGGCTTTGCTCACCATCGCCAGCTCGGCGATCTGGATCACTCGTCCCGCTCTTGCTGTGCCTGCCAACCTTGTGGGTGTCTGGGCTGGGAAGGAAGCCGTCTTTCGTGGCCCCATCGTGATCGACGGAATCGCGCTCTATCTGAAAGGCGATGGCGATGGCTGGATTGTTGGCGGCTCCATTGAAAGGAATACGCTGCTCGGCGGGCCGATCCGAGCTTTGTTTGACGCAGCCGACAACATCCTGAAGGTTGATCAAATCGACCCGCAGAGAAAAGTGGCATTTCGCCACATGTCCATCGCATACAGGCCGTCAACCGAATCCTTGTATTCGACGCAGCTTTTTAACGAAGGTGTGACGCCGTACCCTCTCTACCGCAAGTTCCCCGACGTTCCGAGTGACATGCGCAAATACATGGGCATCTAGTCGTGCTCGGGCGACTCGGTAGTTGTCTCTTTTGTCTGAGCCTTTTTGATCATGTGCCAGCGAGTCTGGTGCTCTGTTTCAGCCCTGTTTCCGCTGTATCACTGCCGTATCGACCCCCCTTTGTGCAAGTCACACGCGCGCGTAGACTGCCAGCGCGGCACTTCGACCGCTGTCAAGGGAGATGAAAAATGATCGCTGGCGCACGCTATGGCCATACCAATCTCGTCGCGAACGACTGGCGGGCGCTGTCCCGCTTTTACCAGGACCTGTTCGGCTGCACACCCGTTCCCCCTGTGCGTGACTTCAAGGGCGCGGACCTGGAGCGCGGCACCGGCATCCCCGGCGCGGAGTTGCGCGGCGAGCACCTGCGCCTGCCCGGGCATGGTCCCGAGGGTCCCACGCTGGAAATCTTCAACTACAACATCCTCGAGGACAAGCCCGAGGCGGCGGTGAACCGCCCAGGGTTTGGCCACATCGCGTTCGTGGTGGATGACGTTCCTGCCGCGCGCGAGGCGGTCCTGGGCGCGGGAGGCAGAGCTGTCGGCGAGGTCGTGACGCTGACCAATGCCTTGGGCAAGCGGCTGACCTGGGTCTATGTCACGGACCCGGAGGGCAACATCCTGGAGCTTCAATCGGTGCCGAGGTAGCGCTTCGGTCGCCGATCGCCAGTCACCGGCCTGCGGCTTAACCGCAAACGGGGCCGGCATGCCAGCATCACGCATGCCAACGAGCCCGATGTCGCTGGGGCGTGTGGCGGAGCGGAATCAAGGAGGAGGGCCGCAGGCCCGGGGGACATCCGCGTAGCCACGCGCCCCAGTGGCATCGGCAGATAGCGAACCCTCAGCGCACAGCGGCCAGCAGAGCACACGAACCGGTGAAAACTGCTTTCGGAGAAGTGACAAGCAGACTTCGAAGCGCAGGTGTATATTCCCGCCGGTTAGTCCCCGCAAAACCAACGAGGAGCTGAAGTGGCGCAACTGAATGTCAACGGCAGTATGCTGAGTTTCGAGGCGGAGGACGACACCCCTCTGCTGTGGGTGCTGCGTGAGCAGCTGGGCCTGACGGGCACCAAATACGGCTGCGGCATCGCCGCCTGCGGTGCCTGCACGGTGCACATCGATGGGGTGGCGACGCGCAGTTGCGTGCGGCCGGCTTCCAGCGTCACTGCCAGCCAGAAAATCGTCACCATCGAAGGCCTGTCCAAGGACGGCTCGCACCCGGTGCAAAAGGCCTGGGCTGCGCTGGACGTGCCGCAGTGCGGCTTCTGCCAGTCCGGCATGATCATGGCGGCCACGGCGCTGCTGAAACAGAAGCCCAAGCCCACCGACGCCGACATCGACGCGGCGATGACCAACATCTGCCGCTGCGGCACCTACAACCGGGTGCGCAAGGCCATCCACGTGGTGGCGGCGGGCGGTGACATCAAGACTGCCGGGCTGGACATCCAGCACGTGCCGGGAGCGCAAGCATGAGCGCCGCCGTCCAAACCGCTGCCAAGAAGCTATCTGGCGTTTCGCGCCGCGGCTTCCTGAAGTCATCAGCCGCTGGCGGCCTGGTGGTGGCTTTCCATGTGCCGCTCGCCCGCACCGCCTTTGCGCAGCAGGCCGCGCCTGCCGCCGACGCGGTGGCCGAGGTCAACGCCTGGGTGGTGGTGAAGCCGGACGACAGCGTCATCATCCGCATCGCCCGCTCCGAGATGGGCCAGGGCACGTTGACCGGGCTGGCCCAGCTGGTGGCCGAGGAGCTGGACGCCGACTGGGCGCGCGTCACCACCGAATACCCCGGCCCCAGCGCCAGCCTGGCGCGCAAGCGGGTGTGGGGGGACTTCGGCACCGGGGGCAGCCGTGGCATACGCACCTCGCATGACTATGTGCGCAAGGGTGGTGCCGCCGCCCGCATGATGCTGGTGCAGGCCGCCGCCAACGAATGGAACGTGCCGGTGGCCGAGTGCAAGGCGGCCAGCAGCGTCATCACCCACACGCCCAGCGGCCGCACGACGACCTATGGCAAGGTCGCCGCCGCTGCGGGCAAGTTGACGGCGCCCACTGACATCGTGCTGCGCGACCCGAAGGACTGGAAGCTGGCCGGCAAGCGCATGGCCCGGCTGGATACGGTCGCCAAGACCACCGGCGCCCAGGTCTACTCCATGGACCTGAAGTTGCCCGGCATGTTGAACGCCGCCATCAAGGACTGCCCGGTGTTCGGCGGCAAGATCAAGAGCTTTGATGCCAGCAAGATCGCCTCGCGCCCCGGCGTGAAGAAGGTGCTGCAGGTGGGCGACAGCGCCGTGGCCGTGGTGGCCGACACCTGGTGGCACGCCAAGACGGCGCTGGACGCGCTGCCCATCGAATGGGACAAGGGCCCCAACGCCAAGGTCTCCAGCGCCGACGTCGCCGCCACGCTGAAAGCCGGGTTGACCGCCACCGACGCGGTGGTGGGCAACCAGAACGGCGACGCCAAGGCTGGGCTGGCGGCAGCCAAGCGCAAGATCGAGGCCGTCTACTCTTTCCCGCACCAGAACCACGCCACCATGGAGGTGATGAACGCCACCGTGCGCTACACGCCGGAGCGCTGCGACGCCTGGGTGCCGACGCAAAACGGTGAAGCCTCGCTGGCCACGCTGGTCGAGGCCTCGGGCTTGCCGGCCGACAAGTGCGAGGTCTACAAGCAGCTGCTGGGTGGCGGTTTCGGCCGCCGTGGCATGCAGGACTGGCTGCGCCAGGCGGTGCTGATCGCCAAGGAACTGCCCGGCACGCCGGTGAAGCTGCTGTGGTCGCGCGAGGAGGACATGCTGCACGGCCGCTTCCATCCGGTCACCCAGTGCAAGCTGACCGCCGGCCTGGACGCCAAGGGCGAGTTGACCAGCCTGCACATGCGCATCTCCGGCCAGTCCATCCTGGCGGCGGTGGCACCGCAGAACATCAAGGACGGCAAGGACCCGGTCGTCTTCCAGGGCCTGAACCCGCCCGGGCCCGAGGCGTCGATCGGCTACACCGTGCCGAACCTGCTGGTGGACCATGCGATGCGCAACCCGCCGGTGCCGCCGGGCTTCTGGCGCGGCGTCAACCTGAACCAGAACACGCTGTACCTGGAGTGCTTCATCGACGAGATCGCGCACGCCACCAAGCAGGACCCGTTGGCGCTGCGCCGCAAGCTGATGGCCCAGTCGCCCAAGCACCTGGCGGTGCTGAACGCGGTGGCCGAGAAGGTGGGCTGGGGCAAGCCGGCGCCCAAGGGCCAGTTCCGTGGCCTGGCACAGACCATGGGTTTTGGCAGCTATGTGGCGGCCTGCGCGGAGGTGTCGGTCAGCAAGGCCGGCCAGGTGAAGATCCACCGCATCGTGGCCGCCACCGACTCCGGCTACGCGGTCAACCCGCAGCAGATCGAGGCGCAGGTGGAAGGCTCCTTCGCCTACGGCCTGTCGGCCATGCTGTACGGCGAGTGCACGCTGAAAGACGGCCAGATGCAGCAGGAGAACTTCAGCACCTACCCGGTCGTGAAAATGGTCGACATGCCCAAAGTGGAAACCATCGTCATGCCCTCGGGCGGCTTTTGGGGCGGTGTGGGCGAGCCCACCATCGCCGTGGCGGCGCCGGCGGTGCTGAACGCTATCTTCGCCGCCACCGGCAAGCGGGTGCGCGACATGCCGCTGAAGAACCACAGCCTGAAGCGGGCGTGACCCCGGTGTGAAAGGCCCAGCCGCCCTGCTGTTGCTGCTGGCCTGTGGGGCGGCCCTGGCCAACCCGGCTTGCCCGCCGGGCGACGGCTGCCCGCCGCTGACCAACCAGCCGGGTGACGCGGTGCGCGGACGCGCGATTGTGGCCAACCGGCAGGTAGGCCTGTGCCTGCTGTGCCACAGCGGGCCGATTCCTGAAGAGCGCTTCCAGGGCAACCTGGCGCCGGACCTGAAAGGCAGCGGCGCGCGCTGGCGTGCGGAACAACTGCGGCTGCGCCTGGTCGAACCCTCGCGCCTGAACCCCACCACCATGATGCCGGCCTACTACATGCCCACCGCACCGCTGAACCGCGTGCCCGCCGCGCTGGCCGGCAAGACCATCCTGAGCGCGCAGCAGATCGAGGATGTGGTGGCCTACCTGCAGACGCTGGACACGCCATGAAGCCCGCGCCAATGAATCGCCGCAAGCTGTTGGCCGGTGCCGGCGCGCTGTTGCTGGTGCGTACCGCTGGCGCTACACCCGAAAGCATGGCCACCGCCATCCAAGCCTTCACCGGCGGCGTGCAACCCACGGTGGGCAAGCTGGTGTTGGACGTGGCGCCGCTGGTGGACAACGGCAACACCGTGCCCGTCACCATCAACGCCGCAGCGGCCGAATCGCCCGGCGTGCGCGCTACCGCGCTGGCGCTGTTCAACCAACGCAACCCGCAACCCGACGTGGTGGTGTTCACGCTGGGGCCGCGCGCCGCCCGCGCCCAGGTGTCCACCCGCTTACGCCTGGCCAACACACAGACGCTGACGGCGGTGGCGCGCATGAGCGACGGCAGCTACTGCTCGGCGTCGGTGGACGTCATCGTCACCTTAGCGGCTTGTATTGAAGAGATCGAATAGACCATGGCCACACGTGCCTTGATCACCGTGCCCCTGACCGCCAAACGCGGCCAGCCCATCGAGGTGCGGGCGTTGGTCAGCCACCCGATGGAAACCGGCTACCGGCCTGGTGCCGATGGCCGGGTGCTGCCGCGCGACATCATCCGCCGCTTCACCTGCCATTACAACAACGACCTGGTGTTTGCCGCCGACCTGCACCCTGCGATTGCCGCCAACCCCTACATCGCCTTCTTCCTGACGCCTGACGAACCCGGCGTGCTGGCCTTCCGATGGGTGGGTGACAACGGGTTTGCCCACAGCGAAACCCGTGTACTGGCGGTCAGCCCATGAGGTCTGTCGTCCTGGGGCTGTTGCTGGCATGGGTCGGCACCGTGAGCGCGCAGGACCCGAGAAAGTCCGGCGCCGAGTTCATGAGCCCCACCACGCAGGTCATGCAGCGCGACGACAGCCAGAACCCCGGCATGTTGTGGGTGGCCGATGGCGAAGCGCTGTGGCGCACCAAAGCAGGCGCTGCCAACCAGTCCTGCGCCGGCTGCCATGGCGACGCCGCCCAGAGCATGCGCGGCGTGGCGGCGCGCTTTCCGGCCTTTGACACCGCCAGCGGCACCGTGCTGAGCTTGAGCCAACGCCTGCGCCAGTGCCAGGTGAAGCACCAGCAGGCCACGCCCTGGCGCGCCGAGAGCCGCGAACTGCTGGCGCTGGAGAGCTATGTGGCGCTGCAATCGCGCGGCCTGCCGGTCAGCCCGCCGGCCGATGCGCGCCTGGCCGCGCCCACCGAGCGCGGTCGCCAACTGTTCACGCAGCGCATGGGCCAGCTGAACCTGTCTTGTGCCCAGTGCCATGACCAGCACGCGGGCGGCAAGCTGGGCGGCAGCCCCATCCCGCAGGGCCACGCCAACGCCTACCCGATCTACCGGTTGGAGTGGCAGGCCATGGGTTCGCTGCAGCGGCGCCTGCGCAATTGCATCAGTGGCGTGCGCGCCGAGGCGCCGGCCTATGATGCGCAAGAGCTGGTGGAGCTGGAGCTGTACCTGGCCGCGCGCGCCAAGGGCATGGCGATGGAATCACCCGGGGTGCGGCCGTAGCGTCCGCACCAGGCTGGAGAAACCCGACATGAAAGATGGGCTGCTGATCGTGCTGTTGGGGCTGGGTCTGTCGGCCGGCATGGCGCATGCGGCCGGCGGGCCGGATGCCGCTCAGCGCCTGTACGCCAGCTGCGCCGGCTGTCACGGCAGCAGCGGCCAGGCCACGTTGCCCAGCGTGCCGGCGCTGGCTGGCCAAACCCAGCAGGCCTTGCTGGCCAGCCTGCGTGCCTTCAAGGCGGGCACGCGCAGCGCCACCATCATGCAGCAGGTCGCCAAGGGGTACAGCGATGAGCAGCTGGCGTTGCTCGCCGCTTATCTTGCTAACCGTGCCGCTGCGCCAGCGGCGAAAGGCAAGCCATGATGAAACGGCGCACGCTGCTGGTGGGCGGTGCCGCCGCGCTGGCCACCGGCGTGGCCGCCGGCGCGCCGCTGGTTGGCGGTGCCAAGCCGCATCTGGTGGTGGTGGGCGGCGGCTATGGCGGCGCCACGGCGGCCAAATACTTGCAGTTGTGGGGTGAGGACCGTGTGGCCGTGACGCTGGTGGAGCCCAATGCCAGCTTTGTCTCCTGCCCCTTGTCCAACCTGGTGCTCAGCGGCTCACGGCAACTGTCGGAGCTGACGCTGGATTACAGCGGCCTGGCCGCACGCGGCATCCGGGTAGTGCGCGACAGCGTGGTGGGCATGGATGCTGGTCAGCGCAACTTGCGCCTGGGCCAGGGGCAGACCTTGGCCTACGACAAGCTGATCCTGTCCCCCGGCGTGGACTTCATGTGGGAGCAGTTGCCCGGCCTGCAAACGCCCGAGGCGCAGGCGCGCGTGCCGCACGCCTGGAAGGCCGGCCCGCAGACAGCCACGTTGCGCGCCCAGTTGCAGGCGATGCCGGATGGTGGCGTGTTTGTGATGAGCATCCCGTTGACGCCGTTTCGCTGCCCGCCGGCGCCGTATGAGCGTGCCTGCCAGGTGGCGCTGTACCTGGGCCGCAGCAAACCCAAATCCAAGCTCATCATCCTGGACGCCAATGAAGACGTGGTGGCCGAAGGCCGGCAGTTCAAACGCCTGTGGGCCGAGCGCTATGCCGGCATCATCGACTACCGGCCCAATTTCACGCTGGCCGACGTGCATGCGGCCACGCTGACGGCGGTGTCCGAGTTCAACGACGAGGTCAAGGCCGACGTGCTGAATGTGATTCCGCCGCAGCGCGCGGGTGACATCGCGTTGACATCTGGCCTGGCCAACATCAACAAAAGGTGGTGCGAGGTGGACTTTCTGAACTTCGCCTCCACCCAGGCCAGGGACGTGCACGTGCTGGGCGACGCGGTGCAGATCGCGCCGGCCATGGCCAAGTCGGCCCACATGGCCAACCAGCATGCCAAGGCCTGTGCCGCCGCCGTGCTGGACGGCCTGGAAGGCCGGTCGTTGAACGACAAGGCCATGCTGACCAGTGTGTGCTACAGCTTTGTCTCTGACAAGGAAGTCCTCCACGTGGCTGGCGTGCATGCCTATGACGCCGCGAAGAAGACCTACGTGCAGGTGCCAGGTTCCAGTGGCGCATCGGCCACGCCCAGCGAGGCGGAAGCCGGCTTCGCCATGGCCTGGGCGCGCAACATCTGGGACGACGCACTGCGGTAACCCGCGACGCGGTGGGGCGACTAACGGAACTGGCTCACCAGGCCCGCGAGCAACTCATCCTCGTCGTTGTGCCGCGCCGACTGGCGGCGCTGCTTCAGCCACAGTTTCAGGTGGGCGTCGTCTGCCAGGCTGCGCAACTGCCGTTGCAGTTGCGCGCTGTCGTACTGAAGCACCTGCTTCTGGCGTGCCAGCAGCTTTGGCAGCTGGGCCGGGGCCAGGCGTTCATCGGGGTCCAGGTTGAATTGCTGCCTGAACGCGTGCTCCACCTCGCCCACCTCGGTCTGCAGCTCCGCCAACTGGGTCGTCAACACCTTGATGTAGTGCTTCAGCCGGTCTTCGGCAATGCCGTTCAGGGCCAGCGGCGTGATCTGCTCGATATCCAGCTGCAACTGCAAAAGGGTCAGCAAGTCCTTGGCCGCGTAGGCCTGGTTGACCTTTTGCATCAGCACGGTCTTGCGCTCACGTTGCGTGGCATCGGTTTCCCGGTCAGGATGCAGTTCGCTGGCCAGTTTGCGGTACACCTCGCGCACCGACTGGCTGGCATCGGTAGCCTCGGCTTGCGCCTTCAGCTGCTTGGCTGAGGGCCTGGTTTTGCCGCGCCGCTTGGGGGGCTCGTCGCGTTGCTGTTCGTTGTCGCGGGCCTGCATTTCGCTTTGCAGCTTTTGAAACAGGGCCTCCGGGGAGTTCAGGTCAATGTCCTCGCCCAACTTCACGCCAAACTCTTCTTCCACCATGGCCTTCAAGGCCTTTCGCGCCAGCAGCTGGTCGGCCTCGAAATCGGTGTCGCTGTTGCGGTTGTACAGCGTCTTCATGTCGTCCAGGTAGGGGCCATGCATCATTTGCACGGCAATGTCGCGAACCGTTTCGCGCAGGGTGTCGCGGTCGGCCCGGTTGAAGCTCTTCTGGTCCACACGCTGGTCCAGCAGGTGGGCCAGTTCCGCGTTCAGCGCCTGGTAGGCCGCCAGCAAAGGCATCACCTCGCTGGCGTGGCGTTGCCGGTAGAGCGGAATGCCGGCATTCCATTCGGCCAGCAGCTTGCGCTGGATATCGATCTTGGCGATCAGGCCATTGAATTTTTTTTGCCCAGGTGACAGTGTGTGGTCGCCCGTGACGGAGGAGATGCTGACGGTACGGGAGGCTGTCATGAGCGAGGGGTGGGGCTGAGCCCGTTGCGGCCAATTTTACCTGCCGGGGCTGGACCATAATGGAACGTTGTCCAACCATCGCCAGAGAAGAGCGCTGACATGTTATTGACCCAAGACCAGCAGATGGTGCGTGACGCCGTGCGCGATTTCGCCCAGGCCGAACTGTGGCCCCACGCCGCGCGCTGGGACAAGGAGCACCATTTCCCCAAGGAAGCGCACCAGGGCCTGGCCGCGCTGGGCGCCTACGGCATCTGCGTGCCCGAGGAGTTTGGCGGCGCCAATTTCGACTACGTCACGCTGGCCTTGGTGCTGGAAGAGATTGCCGCCGGTGATGGCGGCACCAGCACCGTCATCAGCGTCACCAACTGCCCGGTCAACGCCATCCTGATGCGCTACGCCAGCGCCGCACAAAAGGCCAAGTGGCTGGTGCCGCTGGCGCAGGGGCACATGCTGGGCGCGTTCGCGCTGACCGAGCCGCATGTCGGCTCCGACGCGTCGGCGTTGAAAACCACCGCCGTGAAAGACGGCGACAGCTATGTGCTCAACGGCGTCAAGCAGTTCATCACCAGCGGCAAGAATGGCCATGTGGCCATCGTCATCGCCGTCACCGACAAGGGCGCGGGCAAGAAGGGCATGAGCGCCTTCCTGGTGCCCACCGACGCCCCCGGCTACGTGGTGGCGCGGCTGGAGGACAAGCTGGGCCAGCACAGCAGCGACACCGCGCAGATCAATTTTGACAATTGCCGCATCCCGGCCGAGAACCTGATCGGTGCCGAGGGCGAGGGCTACAAGATCGCCTTGGGTGGCCTGGAAGGCGGCCGCATCGGCATCGCCGCGCAAAGCGTGGGCATGGCGCGCAGTGCGCTGGACGTGGCGGTGGCCTATGCCAAGGACCGCACCAGTTTCGGCCAGCCCATCTTCAACCACCAGGCGGTGGGGTTCCGGCTGGCCGAGTGCGCGACAAAAATCGAGGCGGCGCGGCAGCTGATCTGGCACGCCGCCAGCCTGCGCGACGCCAACCTGCCGTGCCTGAAGGAAGCCGCCATGGCCAAGCTGTTTGCCAGCGAGATGGCCGAGCAGGTGTGCTCGGCGGCCATCCAGACGCTGGGCGGCTATGGTTACGTCAGCGACTTTCCGCTGGAGCGCATCTACCGCGACGTGCGGGTGTGCCAGATTTACGAAGGCACGTCGGACGTGCAGAAAATCATCATTCAGCGGGCGCTGGCTTAGTTGCTCAACGGTTCGATTTCCGGTCGTAGAGTTTTTCGACGGGCACCCGCACCATCACTTGCTCTTCCGGCACGCTGCTGACAATGGCGTGTTCCGGCTTGGCGGTATCACGGCGCAGCGGCTGCTGCATGGGCTCGCCCTTTTTGTTGGTGATGGCGGCGGCCACCGGCGTGTTGGCGCTGGCGCCGCGCTGGGTGACGATGGCCAGCTCACCGCTGGCCAGCCGCACGTGGCAGCCCGGCGGGTAGATGCCGAATTCCTTGATGATCAGCGCCGCCATGGCGTTGCCATTGCTCTGCGTGAACAGTTCGCGCGCCGCCTTCTGGGCCGGTTGCGGCTTGCGGCCGCCGCGCGGGCTGTGCTTGGCGGTGAAGCAGTCGACGAAGCGCAGCAACTGCGACATCTCGCACGGCTGCGTCAGCCGGTTCGGGTAGCCGCTGCCACCGGGCACCTCGTGGTGCTGCTCCACCGCGTCCAGCCAGTCCTCGTCGGCCAGCCCGGCTTCGCGCAGCATGCGGGCGCTGGCGCTGGGGTGGTCGTCGATCAGCTGGCGCTCCTGCGGCGTTAAGCCGCCGCTGCGCGCCGCCAGGTTGCCTTGCAGGTCCAGCATGGCGATGTTCATGGTCAGTGCGGCGCCCAGCAGGCTCTGGCGCCGGCCCTCGTTCCAGCCCAGGCGGCGTGACAGCAGGCCGCACAGGGCGGCGGTGTGCAGCGAATGCACCACGCCATAGTTGGCCGGGCGCGAGTGGTCGTGCCGCAGGATCAGGAACAGCAGCAGGTCGGTGTTGCCTTCGGTCAGCCCGGCCAACATCTCTACCGATTCCTCCACCCGCTGCAGGAAGTAGCGCTCGGTGCTGGAGCGCAGCACGCTGCCCAGCCGTGATTCCAGGTTGGCCCAGCGGTCGCTCATGCTCGGTTGCGGCGCCCCTGGCTCGTCGCGCCCGGCTTCGGTGTCCACCACGTCGACGAACATGCCGCGCGTCAGCAGTGTGTTCAGCATGCCCATGTCGCGCAGCAAAAAGCCCTTGGCCAGCAGCAGGTTGCCGTCGCCATCGCGCACCCCCCAGGGCAGGGTGGCGCCGGGCAACAGGGTGTGGCTGACTTCGGAAAGCGGTATCAATTTCATGATGGTGGCAGTGTGCGCGACCTCGGGTGCGCAGACGTTTTCGCTCTGTATCCTTTGTATCGGCCGTGCTTCGCCGTCGCTGCACCACGGGCGCTGCACCACGGGCGCTGCGCGATACTGATGCTCCACAATCCGTGAAGGAATGCACAAAATGGCCTTGTCCGTGGGTTACAAACAATTGGTGGCGCAGGCCATGGCCGAGGTCACCACCTATTCGGTGGAGCAGGTCAAGGCCCGCCTGGGTGAGCCGCGCCTGCAACTGGTGGACATCCGCGACATCCGCGAGCTGGCCGATGGCACGGCCGTGGGTGCTTTGCACGCGCCGCGCGGCATGCTGGAGTTCTGGGTTGACCCGGAATCGCCGTATTTCAAACCGGCGCTGGGCGACGACAGCAAGGAATACGTGCTGTTCTGCGGCGCCGGCTGGCGCAGCGCGCTGGCCGCCAAGACCTTGCAGGACATGGGCATGCGCAACGTCGCACACATCGACGGCGGCTACGCCGAGTGGGTGAAGCAGGGCGCGCCCACCGAGACGCTGGAGCAGCGCAAGGCGCGCAAGGGTGCGGGCTGACAACGTGGCCGCCGCCCCCGCCGCAAACACCGCCGCCTGCCCCTGCGGCCGCCAGGACCGCGCCGGCCGCGGCTTGGCGTTGGCTCAGTGCTGCGGCCGCTACCTGGGGCATGGGGACGGGGTGCCGGCGCCGGACGCTGAGTCGCTGATGCGCTCGCGCTACAGCGCCTTCGTGCTGGGCGATGTGGACTACCTGCGCGCCACCTGGCATGCCAGCACAAGGCCAGCGGATCTGACGGTGGAGCCCGGCATCAAATGGCTGGGCCTGGAAGTGCGCGCCACCAGCCAGCAGGATGCTGATCACGCACAGGTGGAGTTCGTCGCCCGCAGCCGCGACGCTGGCGGCCGTGCCCATCGGTTGCACGAGCGTAGCCGCTTCGTGCGCGAGCATGGGCGTTGGTACTATGTGGATGGCGACATCCAGTAGCCGAACAGGGGGCGACATGATGACGAAAAATTCAGTGGTGCGCGGCCTGTACTGCCTGCGCTGCAGCAGCCGCAAGGTGGTGCGTGGCTCGCTGGGCGAGTCGGCGCGCTTTTACCCGCAGCGTGGCTTTTTCAGGGCGCTGCTGGGCAAGCCGGTGGTGCTGGCCGGCGACGAGTCGCTGGCCTGTCTGGACTGCGGCCTGGCCTGGAACGAGCTGGACCCGGCCGAATTGCGCCGCAATGTTCGCGCTTTCGGGCTGTCGCCGCACAGTACCGGGACCATGCAGGTCGTCCATGGCAAGATGGACGCCGAAAAAATGGACATGCCGGGCTGAAATCCGGCGCTGTCTTGTTCGGCCGCAGTGTTGGCCTAGGGTTGGTTGTAGATCAGCGCAAACTTGCTGCCGGCCAGCAGATCGGCTGTGCTGAGGCCGTAGCCGGCAAAAATCATCAGACCGGCCAGGCTGGACACATCCAGGCCGGTCAATACCGTCAGGTTGTGGGTGCCCAGTGGGGTGTTGGCATAGGCCGCAATGCCACCGCCCACCACGGGCTGCCAACCCTGGGGCGTCAGTGCCCAAAGGCCGCCCAATGCCGGGGCCCAGGCCACCAGGTACAGAAAACCGGCTTGCCCCTGGTCCGCGCTGGACACGGTCAGCGTGGCCGACAAGCTCAGGCTGTTGCCGCTGCGCACCACATTGGGCGTGATGCTGAAGGTGCCATTGGCCGGTGGCACGGCTGCTGAATTGGCATTGAAGCCGGTGCGCGCCATGATGGGCGCCAGGTCTACCGCCTCGAACGCGGTGTGCGGCACGCTTTGCACCTGGCTGATGGTGGCGTCCTGCCACTGAGCACTGGGCTCGCCTGTCACGTACATATCCGAGCCGCCATCGGCGATGTACATGCCGTAGCGCTTCATCGCCGTCAATATGGCTTGCGCCTGCACCGTGTAGTTGGCGGGAATGGCATAGTCGGCGCGCAGCCGGAACAACTGGCCCATGGCCGGCTTGGCGCTGCTGCTGCCGCCGTTGCTGGTCAGGTGCCGGGCCGGCCACACATAGGCCGCGCGGATCTTGCTGGACTGGATGGTGAAGCGCAGCGCATGGTTGATCTCGCCGGCGCTGGCTTCATCGGCGCGCAGCAGCAAGGGCATGATGGGGAAGCCCGCCGCGTCGGCCGATGTCCAGCCGGCGGGGCGCAGGGCGTTGCTCTTCAAATCAAAGGCGGCGCTGGACAGCACATTCCAGCCGCCACCGGTACGTGGGTAACTGTGATACGCCTCCCACAACACGCACCGGTCCAGGTCAATGGAGAGGATATGGTGGTCGCCCTCGACCGCCGGGTTGGACGCGATGCCGCCTTCCACTTTCGGACTGGCGGGCATGGGCATCAGCGCCTGGCTGCCGGTGTTGACGCAGGGGCTGGCGATGCTGTGGTCGGCTTTGGCGCAATCGCTTTCATCGGGCCAGCCGTTGGCATGAAACAGCGGTTGCCATGTGGTGGCACCGCCGCTGGCGGCGTTGTACGGAATGCCATAGTAGTTGGCGCTGGCCATGTTCTCCGATGTGCCCAGATCGAGGTGCAGGTTGCGCGTGCCGCTGCTGATGGTCTGCAGGTAGGCGGCTGAGTTCGGGTGGACCGGAAGCGCGTCAATGCGGGTGTTGAAGATGTGGTCAGATGGCAGGATCTGGCAGGCGCCCACCTTGGGTGGCGCTGCGCCGGCAGGCAGCAGCACAACGGCCAGGGCCAGCGGCCACCAGCGTGCGGTGACGCGCAAACGGGGCAGGGCGGGGAGCGGTCGGGACATGGGCGAGGCGGGTGGCATGGCGCTGAGGTCGCTTCGGTTATTGTGTGTCAGGATTTGTGCTCGCTACGCCTGCCAATTGCTACCAATTGCTACCACCCACCAGAGGTCACCATGTTGAAATTCGATGCCGTTTTGTTCGACTGCGATGGCGTGCTGGTCGATTCCGAACCCATCACCATCGGCGTGCTGCGCGACTTGCTCGAAGAACTGGGCTGGACGCTGACCCTGCAGGAGTGCATGCGGCATTTCGTGGGCAAATCCATCATGGACGAGGTGGCCATCATTCGCCAGTACACCGGCCATACGGTGGACCGCGCCTGGTTGGCCGGTTTCCAGCAACAGCGCGACCGGGAATTGCGACTCCGGCTGATGCCCATACCCGGCGCGCTGGATGCGGTGCGCGCCATCCATGCGCGATGGTCAGGCCGCATTGCCTGCGCTTCCGGTGCGGACCGGGGCAAGATGGAGTTGCAATTGAACAAAGTGGGGCTGATGCCTTTTTTCCAGGGACGCACATTCAGCGGCCACGAAACGCCGCGCTCCAAACCGTTCCCGGACGTGTACCTGGCCGCTGCCGCCGCGCTGGGTGTGCCGGCCGGTGCCTGCGCGGTGGTGGAGGACACGGTGACCGGCGTCACCGCCGGGGTGGCTGCCGGCGCCACCGTGCTGGGCTACGCGCCGGACGGCCAGGGCGACGCCTTGCTGCAGGCCGGCGCCAGCCGGGTGTTTACCCACATGGCAGACTTGCCTACCATGCTGATGGCGTGAGTCCGGCCAACGAAAAACTGCGGAAACATGCCACAATTGACGTTTACGTAAACGTCAATTTGCCAGTGTGACGGATACCTGCCCTTGCCGGCCGCCGTGCCGGGTTTTGGAAAGCACAACAACATGCCTGTTCTGGAGACCCAACTCAACGCCCGTTCCGCCGAGTTCCAGGCCAATGCCGCCGCCATGCAGGCGGTGGTGGATGACCTGAAGACCAAGCTGGCCCAGGCCGCCTTGGGTGGCGGCGACGCGGCGCGCGCCAAGCACACTGCACGGGGCAAGCTGCTGCCGCGCGATCGTGTGCAGATGTTGCTGGACCCCGGCACGCCTTTTCTGGAACTGTCACCACTGGCCGCGCTGGGCATGTACCCGGACCGCGATGGTACGGACGCCGCGCCTTGCGCCGGCGTCATTGCCGGCATAGGCCGGGTCAGCGGCGTGGATTGCATGATCGTCTGCAACGACGCCACTGTGAAGGGCGGCACCTATTACCCGATGACGGTGAAGAAGCACCTGCGCGCGCAAGAGGTGGCGCAGCAGAACCGCCTGCCCTGCATCTACCTGGTGGACTCGGGCGGCGCCAACCTGCCGAACCAGGACGAGGTCTTCCCCGACCGTGACCACTTCGGCCGCATCTTCTTCAACCAGGCCAACATGAGCGCCCAGGGCATTGCGCAGATCGCCGTGGTGATGGGCTCGTGCACGGCCGGCGGTGCCTATGTGCCGGCGATGAGTGACGAGTCCATCATCGTCAAGAACCAGGGCACCATCTTCCTCGGCGGCCCGCCGCTGGTGAAGGCCGCCACCGGCGAGGTGGTCAGCGCCGAAGACCTGGGCGGTGGCGACGTACACACCCGCCTGTCCGGCGTGGCCGACCACCTGGCGCAGAACGACCTGCATGCGCTGTCGCTGGCGCGCACCGCCATCAAGAACCTGAATGCCAGCAAGCAGCCTGGCGTGACCACGCTGGCCGCCGTGCCGCCGAAATTCCCGGCCAGCGAGTTGTATGGCGTCATCCCCACCGACACGCGCAAGCCGTTTGACGTGCGCGAGATCATCGCCCGCATCGTCGACGGCAGCGAACTGGACGAGTTCAAGCAGCGCTACGGCACCACGCTGGTGTGCGGCTTTGCGCGCGTGGAGGGCATGCCGGTGGGCATCATCGCCAACAACGGCATCCTGTTCAGCGAATCGGCGCTGAAGGGCGCGCACTTCATCGAGCTGTGCTGCCAGCGCAAGATTCCGCTGGTGTTCCTGCAGAACATCACCGGCTTCATGGTGGGCCGCAAGTACGAGAACGAGGGCATCGCCCGCAACGGCGCCAAGATGGTCACGGCCGTGGCCACCGCCCAGGTGCCCAAGTTCACCATCATCATCGGCGGCAGCTTTGGCGCCGGCAACTACGGCATGTGCGGCCGCGCCTACTCGCCGCGCTTCCTGTGGATGTGGCCCAACGCCCGTATCTCGGTGATGGGCGGCGAGCAGGCCGCCAGCGTGCTGGCCACCGTGCGGCGCGACGGCATTGAGGCCAAGGGCGGCAGCTGGAGCATGGAGGAGGAAGAGGCCTTCAAGGCGCCGATACGCACCCAGTACGAAGAGCAGGGCCATCCGTACTTCGCCACCGCCCGGCTGTGGGACGACGGCGTCATCGACCCGGCCGACACCCGCCGCGTGCTGGCGCTGGGCCTGAGTGCCACGCTGAACGCGCCGATACCGGACACCCGTTTCGGCGTGTTCCGCATGTGAGCTGCGGGGCTGCATGAACCCACTGCGCATCGCCTGTCGGTTGTTGCTGCTGGCGGCATGTTGGGCCAGCGCGGGCGCGGCATTGGCGCAAGCCGCCGCGCAGGCTGAGCCTGAGCCGGCGCTGGCGCTTGACCTGCGCGAGGAAATCGTGCGCATCCAGGTGAAGCTGCGCGATCTGTATGGGCGCGAAGAGTCCCGCCCCATGCCCATCACCATCTACCGCCCGGCGGGCAACGGCCCCTACCCGGTGCTGGTGCTGAACCATGGCCGCGCGGTGTCTGAAAAGCGCGGCGCCCAGGGCCGCTGGCACCCCGAGGCGGCGGCCCGTTACTTTGTGGCCAAGGGGTTTGTGGTGCTGGCGCCCACGCGGGTGGGCTACTGGGAAACCTACGGCCCCTTCGATCCTGAGGACACCGGGGCCTGCAACGCTTTGCGCGTAGAGCCGTCATCCCAAGCGGTGTCGGACCAGGTGCTGGCGACCCTGGAGTTTGCCAAGATGCTGCCGTATGCCGACACCTCGCGCTGGCTCGTGGCCGGGCAGTCGGTGGGTGGCTTCACCAGCGTGGCCACCGTGGGCCGCAAGCCGGCTGGCCTGCTGGGCGGCATCAACTTTGCTGGCGGCGTGGGCGGCAACCCGGACAAAAGCCCGGGCCGGCCCTGCAGCCCGTCGGCGCTGACCTACCACTGGGGCCAGCTGGCCAAGAACGCCACGGCGCCCATGCTGTGGCTGTACTGGGCCAATGACAAGTACTGGGGCGAAGACCTGCCCAAACGCTGGCACCAGGCCTGGACACAGGCCGGCGCACAGGCTGAATTCAAGGGCTTGCCCGCCTTTGGTGACGATGGCCATGCCGGCTTTGGCAGCGACATGGACCACTGGCTGCCCGTGGTGGATGCTTTCCTGGCCAAGCTGGGTTTCACGCAGGACGCGATTGTGAGAAAACCGCCAGCCACCGACTTCGCCAAAGTGGATGATGTGGGCAAGCTGCCGGTGCGCGACGCCCTGAAGCAAGCCGCGTATGGGAAGTTCCTGGCTTTGCCGTCGCCACGCGCGATCGCTGTCAATGCGCGCGGCGGCTATGGCTTCGCCAAGGGTGACTATGCGGTGGGGCGGGCCATGGGCAATTGCCAGCGCGCCGGCCTGCCCTGCAAGCTGTATGCGGTGGACGACGTGGTGGTCTGGTCGCCTTGAGCCCGAATGTATGGAGACGATGTGATGTTTGACAAGATACTGATTGCCAACCGCGGCGAGATCGCCTGCCGCGTGGCCGCCACGGCCAAGCGCATGGGCATCAAGACGGTGGCCGTGTATTCCGACGCCGACGCCCGGGCCAAGCATGTCGGCGTGTGCGACGAGGCGGTGCACATCGGCGGCAGCGCGCCCAAGGACAGCTACCTGCAGTGGCAGCGCATCCTGGACGCGGCGCGCGCCACCGGTGCGCAGGCAGTGCACCCGGGCTACGGCTTTTTGAGCGAGAACGAAGAGTTTGCCCAGGCCTGCGCCAGCGCCGGCCTGGTGTTCATCGGTCCGCCGGCCTCGGCCATCCAGGCGATGGGGCTGAAGGCCGAGTCCAAGCAGCTGATGGAGAAGGCCGGGGTGCCACTGGTGCCGGGCTACCACGGCGCCGACCAAGACCCGGCGCTGCTGAAGCGCGAGGCCGACCGCATCGGTTACCCGGTGCTGATCAAGGCCAGCGCCGGCGGCGGCGGCAAGGGCATGCGCGCGGTGGACAAGGCGCAAGACTTTGACGCCGCGCTGGCGTCCTGCAAGCGCGAGGCCACCAACAGCTTTGGCGACGACGCGGTGCTGGTCGAAAAATACGTGCAGCGCCCGCGCCACATCGAGATCCAGGTGTTTGGCGACACCCAGGGCAACTGCGTCTACCTGTTCGAGCGCGACTGCTCGGTGCAGCGCCGGCACCAGAAGGTGCTGGAAGAAGCCCCGGCGCCCGGCATGACGCCGGAGCTGCGCGCCCAGATGGGCCAGGCGGCGGTGGCGGCGGCCCGTGCCGTCAACTACGTCGGTGCCGGCACGGTGGAATTCATCGTCGAGCAGGCGGCGGACGGCAGCATGCGCTTCTTCTTCATGGAGATGAACACGCGCCTGCAGGTGGAGCACCCGGTGACCGAGGCCATCACCGGTCAGGACCTGGTGGAATGGCAGCTGCGCGTGGCCAGCGGTGAGCCGCTGCCGATGAGGCAGGAAGAGTTGCAGATCAGCGGCCATGCCATTGAGGCGCGCATCTGCGCCGAGAACCCGGACAACAACTTCCTGCCGGCCACCGGCACGCTGCAGGTGGCGCGCTGGCCGGCCCACGTGGCCTTCAGCCGCAACGCGGATGGCCAGCCTTTCCATGATGCCGCGCCGGTGCGCATAGACGCTGGCGTGCGCGAGGGCGACGCCATTTCGCCGTTTTATGACTCCATGGTCGCCAAGCTCATCGTGCATGGCGACACGCGCGAGCAGGCGCTCTCCCGGCTGGATGCCGCGCTGGCTGCCACCCACATCGTGGGCCTGGCGACCAATGTGCAGTTCCTGCGCCACGTGGTGCACAGCACCTCCTTCAGCCAGGCGGACCTGGACACGGCGCTGATCCCTCGCGAAGCCGCCGTGCTGTTCAAGCAGGAAAAGCTGGGCCAAGCCTTCACCGTGGCCTGCGCCGTGGCCCATGTGCTGGCCGGTGAGCAGCAGTTGGAGCGCCAGGCAGCGCAGCAGGGCTGGATTGACCCCTGGTCGCGCCGCGACAGCTGGCGCGCGCACGGCGTGACCCGGCGCCGGTTCGATTTCAAATTTCACGGCGAAGCGCTGGTGGCCCACCTCAGCTACCTGCACGATGGGGGCCTGCAACTGGCGATGGGCGAGGTGGCCGGGCCGCTGGTGTTTAGCAGCGCCGGTGCCATGCTGGACGTGCAGTTCCAGGGCCAGCGCCAGCGTGTCAGCGTGTACCACAGTGGTGAGGTCAACCATGTGTTCGGCCGCTCCGGCGCGACGCAGATCACCGTGGTGGACGCGTTGGCCCATGCCGGCGAGGCCCAGGCCGAGGGTGGGCGGCTGACCGCGCCCATGCCGGGCAAGGTGGTGTCCTTCGCCGTCAAGGCAGGGGACGTGGTCAAGCGTGGCCAGGCTCTGGCGGTGATGGACGCGATGAAGATGGAGCACACCATCGCCGCCCCAGCCGATGGCACGGTGGTGGAACTGCTGTACGCGCCCGGCGACCAGGTGACGGAGGGGGCTGAATTGTTGAAACTGTCTGCATGACGGACGAGCCCATGCGCATCAGCTTCTGTTGCACCGACACCAAGCCCGATCCGTGGCTGGAAGGCCTGCGCACCGCCTTGCCGCAGGCGGAGGTGACACTGTGGTCCCCCGGCGCGCCACCGGCCGACTATGCGGTGGTGTGGGCGCCGCCGCAGCAGTTTCTGAATGAGCAACCGCAGTTGAAGGCCCTGTTCAACATTGGCGCCGGTGTGGACGCGCTCATGAAATTGACGCTGCCGACGAACACGTTGGTCGTGCGGCTGGACGATGCCGGCATGTCGGTGCAGATGGCCGAGTACGTGTGCCACGCGGTGAGCCGGCACTTCCGCGATTTCGACATTGAGCAAGCCGAGGTCAAGGCGGGAAAATGGGCCTACCGCCGCCCTAACGACCGGGCGGATTTCCCGGTGGGCATCATGGGCCTGGGCGTGCTGGGCCAGCGCGTCGCGCAGGCGTTGCAGCAGTTTGAGTTCCCGGTGCTGGGCTGGAGTCGGTCGCCCAAAGTCATTCCCGGCGTGCGCTGCTTTGCCGGTGCCGAGCAGATGAATGATTTTCTGGCTTCCAGCCGCATCCTGGTGTGCCTGTTGCCGCTGACGGCCGACACCCGCGACGTGCTGCGGCTGGAAACGTTGTCAAGGCTGAAGCCTGAAGGCTATCTGATCAACGTGGCACGCGGCGCGCACCTGGTGGAAGAAGACTTGCTGACGCTGCTGGACAGCGGCCACCTGGCCGGTGCCGCGCTGGACGTGTTCCGCCAGGAGCCGCTGCCGGCCGACCACCCGTTCTGGAGCCATCCGAAAATCACCATCACGCCGCACAGCTCGGCGCGCACGCTGCGGCGTGAAAGCATCAACCAGATCGTGGGCAAGATGCTGGCCCTGCAGCAGGGCCAGCCGATCGCGGGTATCGTTGACAGAACAGTGGGCTATTGAAGGAACACCATGGGCATCCCGACCAAAGTCAAGATCGTTGACGTGGGCCCGCGCGACGGCCTGCAAAACGAAAAGCAGGCGGTGCCGGCCGCGGTCAAGGTGGAGCTGGTGCACCGCCTGCAAGACGCCGGCCTGAAGCACATCGAGGTCACCAGTTTCGTGTCGCCCAAGTGGGTGCCGCAGATGGCCGACAACGCCGAGGTGATGGCCGGCCTGCAGCGGCGCGACGACATCCAGTATTCGGTGCTGACGCCCAACATGCAGGGCTTTGAAGCGGCGTTGAAGACCCAGCCTGACGAGGTGGTGGTGTTCGCCGCCGCCAGCGAAGCCTTCAGCCAGCGCAACATCAATTGCTCCATTGCCGAGAGCATTGAGCGCTTCCGCCTGGTGGTGCAGGCGGCGCAGGCGGCCAACATCCACGTGCGGGGCGCCATCTCCTGCGCGGTGGGCTGCCCCTACGAAGGCGAGGTGGCGCCCGAGCGGGTGGAGATGGTGGCAAGGCTGCTGAAAGACATCGGCGTGCAGCACGTGGGCGTGGCCGATACCATAGGCGTGGGCACGCCGCGCAAGGTGCAGCGGGCGATGGAAGCGGCGCTGAAGCACTACGATTTGAGCGATGTCTCCGGCCACTTTCACGACACCTACGGCCAGGCGCTGAGCAACACGCTGGCCTGCCTGGAGATGGGTGTGTGGCAGTTTGACGCCTCGGTGTCCGGCCTGGGCGGCTGCCCCTATGCCAAGGGTGCCACCGGCAACGTGGCCACCGAGGACGTGGTCTACCTGCTGCACGGCATGGGCATAGACACCGGCATTGACCTGGACAAGCTGATTGACGCTGGCCAGTACATCAGCGACTTTTTGCAGCGCGCCAATGGCTCGCGCGTGGCCAAGGCCCTGCTGGCCAAACGCGTCACGTGAGCCCTTGAATCCCAACCCCTGAATGGACACCGAAAAGAACATGTGTGGTAGCGAACTCCAAGCCCTGCCCGAGGGCGTGCGCCGCGTGGTGGCAGCCCTGCAGGCCCTGGGCCACCCCCATGCCCCCGTGATGCTGGACGACGCCGCGCGCACTGCGCAGCAGGCGGCCGATGCGCTGGGTATAGGCGTGGGCCAGATTGCCAAGAGCATTATTTTCCGCCGCAAGGCCGATGACGCGGCGGTACTGGTGGTGACCTCTGGCGACAAGCGCGTAGACGAAAAGAAGGTGGAGGCGTTGTTGGGCAAGCTGGGCCGGGCTGACGCCGAATTCGTCAAGGCCGCCACCGGTTTCTCCATCGGCGGCGTGGCGCCGCTGGCGCATGCCACGCGCTGCGTCACGCTGATCGACCGCGAGTTGCTGCGCTTTGAAGAGATCTGGGCGGCCGCCGGCCACCCGCATGGCGTCTTCAAGCTGGCGCCGCAAGACCTGGTGCATTTGACCGGTGGCGCGCCGCTGGCCGACGTGACACAGGGGGTGTCTGCATGACGGCGGGGACCGTGACCGACGCCCTGGCAACACGCGTGGCCCATGCCTTGGCCTGTGCCGAGCAGTTGCCATCGCCTTGCATCTCGGTGTGCGCCATGGTGGCCGCCACCGGCCTGTGCGGGGGGTGCTTGCGCAGCATTGAAGAGATCGCCGGCTGGTCGCGCATGGACGATGCGGCCAAGCGGCAGGTGTGGCAAAGCATCGCACAGCGCGCCGGATTGGCGCAGCAAACCTCATGAAACACATCACCTTCTACCTGGACTTCATCTCGCCCTATGCCTACCTGGCGTTCGAACAGCTGCCGCAGGCGCTGATGGGGCACAGCTACAGCGTCACCCACAAGCCGGTGCTGTTTGCCGCCATGCTGAAGCAGCACGGCCAGCTGGGGCCGGCCGAGATCGCGCCCAAGCGCGACTGGACCTACCGCCAGGTGCTGTGGCAGGCGCACAAGCTGGGCTTGGCCCTGCGCTTGCCCGCCGCCCACCCCTTCAACCCCTTGCCGTTGCTGCGGCTGGCCGTGGCCTGCCAAGCGCAGGGGCAGCCGAACCGCCTGGTGTGCGAGACGCTGTTTCGCCATGTGTGGCAGAGCGGTGAAGACGCCGCCGACGCGGCGCGCCTGCAAGCCGTCACCACCGCGCTGGCGCCAGCGCGTGATGTCAACAGCGACGAGGTCAAGGCGCAGTTGAAAGCCAACAGCGACGAGGCGCTGGCGCTGGGCGCCTTTGGTGTGCCTACCTTCGCGGTGGACGACAAGCTGTTCTGGGGCTTCGACGCGCTGCCCATGCTGCGCGACTACCTGGCCGGCGATGCCTGGTTTGAGGGTGCCGATTGGCAGGCGGCGCGCCAGTTGCCGACCGGCATCAGCCGCAAAACCTGACAAGCCCGTAGATCTTGGGTGCAGCGCAGCATGGCGCTGAGGCTGTCATATTTCACATACCGGCAGCACTTGTTCGGGTTGCTACCTAGTTTGTCAGCTTGCGTTGGCTACACGTCAGAGCGGGGTCAGGGCCGGGCCGAACAATGCGCCACAGCCCCGCTCGGGGGTCACAAACCTTTGGAGACAAATCTATGGCAACAGCAGCGCCGCGTCCCATGTCTGGCGAGGAGAAGAAGGTTATCTTCGCCTCGTCGCTGGGCACCGTGTTCGAGTGGTATGACTTTTACCTGTACGGCTCTTTGGCGCCGATCATCGCCAAGCAGTTCTTCAGTGCATTGGATCCCACGTCTGCCTACATTTTTGCCTTGCTGGCGTTTGCCGCCGGCTTCCTGGTGCGGCCTTTCGGCGCCCTGGTGTTTGGCCGGCTGGGGGACATGATCGGCCGCAAATACACCTTCCTGGTCACCATCCTGATCATGGGCACCTCGACCTTCATCGTCGGTTGTCTGCCCAGTTACGCCTCCATAGGCTTGGCGGCGCCGGTCATCCTGGTGGCCTTGCGCATGCTGCAGGGCCTGGCGCTGGGCGGCGAGTACGGCGGTGCTGCCACCTATGTGGCCGAGCATGCGCCGCACGGCAAGCGCGGTGCCTACACCGCCTGGATTCAGACCACGGCCACGCTGGGTCTGTTCCTGTCGCTGATCGTGATTCTGGTCTGCCGCACCATGCTGGAGGGTGAGTTCGACACCTGGGGTTGGCGCATTCCCTTCCTGCTGTCCATCCTGCTGCTGGCCGTCTCGGTCTACATCCGTTTGAGCATGAACGAGTCGCCGGCTTTTGCCAAGATGAAGGCTGAGGGCAAGACATCCAAGGCGCCGCTGAGCGAATCCTTCGGCCAGTGGAAGAACCTGAAGATCGTGATCCTGGCGTTGGTGGGCCTGACCGCCGGCCAGGCCGTGGTCTGGTATACCGGCCAGTTCTACGCGTTGTTTTTCCTGCTGTCCATTGCCAAGGTGGACGCCAAGACGGCCAACCTGCTGATCGCCGCGTCGCTGGTGATCGGCACGCCGTTCTTCATCGTGTTCGGCGCGCTGTCGGACAAGATTGGCCGGAAAATCATCATCATGGCGGGCTGCCTGCTGGCTGCGCTGACGTACTTCACCGTCTTCCCGATGCTGCTGAATTACGCCAACCCGGCATTGGTCAAGGCGCAGCAAACATCGCATGTGTCTATCACCGCCGATCCGAGCCAGTGCTCGTTCCAGGGCAGCCCGATTGCGCGGCCGATCGATTTCACCACCTCTTGTGACATCGCCAAGCGTACCCTGACCGAGAACTACATTCCTTACAAGAATGTGGCGGCGCCCGCCGGAACCAATGCCACCATCACGATTGGTGACAAGGTCATTCCGTCGTTGACCGCCACCTTGAATGACAAGCGTGACGCCTTCTCAGCCGAGAGCGGCAAAGCCATCGCCGAATTCAAGAAGGCTGTGACCGATGCGGCCAAGGGCGCCGGCCTGACCGCCAAGGCGGACGACAAGGCCATGAACACAGTCATGGTGCTGGTGATCTTGGTCTACCTGGTGATTCTGGTGACCATGGTGTACGGGCCGATTGCCGCGATGTTGGTCGAGATGTTCCCCACCCGCATCCGCTACACCTCGATGAGCCTGCCCTACCACATTGGCAATGGCTGGTTTGGCGGCTTGCTGCCCACCACCGCATTTGCCATGGTGGCGGCCACCGGCGACATCTTCTACGGGCTGTGGTACCCGGTGATCGTGGCAGCCGGCACATTCATCATCGGCATGCTGTTCATCAAGGAGACCAAGGACGTGGACATCTACGCCAACGACTGACGATTCCGTGCCCTTTCCTGGCCTGCGCCGCTGATGGCGTGGCCTGGCGAGCGACCAAAGGCCCCCTCGGGGGCCTTTTTTCTTGGCTGGGTGCTATGGATTGCCCCAATTTGCCCAGAGCGCGTTCCGGCGCTCATAATGCCGAACGCAGCGTCGGCGGTTCATGTCGGCGTTGGCCCTTGGGGAAGACACAGGTTGCCAAACAATATGCGTTACGCGAAAACACAGGCAGGTCAGCAGGCTTTCAAGGAGAGGTCGCCTCTGCTGTCGGCCCGACAGCGCGCCGCCTTCCTGATGTTCGATGGTGTGAAGCCTTTGGATACCGTGCTGCAGGCGGTGGCCGGCCTGGGCGTGACCGCCGCGGACATCGAGCACCTGGTGGCCCAAGGTTTTCTGGAACCCAGCGGGGCGGTGGCGAGAGCACCGGGCCAGCCCGCTGCTGCACCAAGCCAGACCCCTGACGTGGCCGGCGAGTCGGTTGCCGTCGGCGAGCCCGCATCCGCAGGCGCCAATGCCCCGGCCGCAGGCCCTGCCGGTCTGCGCACGCCGGGCCAGCGCTACCAGGATGCCTACCCGCTGGCCGTCAAGCTGGTGTCGGGGCTGGGGTTGCGCGGCTTCCGGCTCAATCTGGCGGTGGAGGCGGCCAGCGGCTACGATGAATTGCTGGCGCTGTTTCCCAAGATACAGGACGCTGTTGGCGTGCGAGAGACGATGGCGTTAGAGGCGGCGCTAAAAGGGTAACCGTCCCGATTTGCATCACCCGGGTCACCCGGGTAAAAAGCTCCGCGCGGGGCTTTTTTTGTTGCAAGGCGTTTCCGGTCAGCGCAATGCAGGGGTAATTTCCAAAGCCTAGAATGTTTGGCCTCACTAGAAAGACCTGCACTCATGGCCCAGGGTTACATCCGCATACGCGGAGCGCGTCAGCACAATCTCAAAAACCTCGACATCGACTTCCGCACCGGCGAATTGACGGTGGTCACCGGCCCCAGCGGCTCGGGCAAATCCAGCCTGGTGTTTGACACCCTGTACGCCGAAGGCCAGCGGCGCTATGTGGAAACCTTCTCGGCCTATGCACGCCAGTTCCTGGACCGCATGGACAAGCCGGCGGTGGACCGCATGGAAGGCGTGCCGCCGGCCATCGCCATCGACCAGACCAACCCGGTGCGTTCATCGCGCTCCACCGTGGGCACGATGACCGAGATCAACGACCACCTGAAGCTGTTGTTCGCCCGTTCAGCCGCGCTGTTCGACCGCGTCACTGCCGCCCCGGTGCAGCACGACACGCCGGAGACCATCTACGGGCAGTTGGTAGCCCGCAATGCCGGCAAGGACAACCGCCTGGCGCTGACCTTCCCGGTGGAGCTGCCAGGCAACACCAGCCAGGAGGAAATGGCGCTGTGGCTGTCGGCCAGCGGTTACACCCGCGTGCAGGCGCAGCGCGAGGTCGCCACGCCCACCGGGCCGCACAAGCTGCTGGACGTGGTGGCAGACCGCTTCCGGCTGGGGCAAGTGGAAAAGTCGCGCGTCATCGAGGCCATCGAGGTGGCGCTGAAGCGCGGCAGCGGCCGGCTCAACGTTTACGACTTGCCAGAAGCACCGGAAGGCGGTGAGGCGCCGGAACCCGTCATCTGGCGCTTCTCCACCGGCCTGCATTGCCCGGAGAGCGATCTGCGCTATGCCGACCCCATCGCCTCGATGTTTTCGTTCAACTCGGCGGTGGGCGCCTGCGACACCTGCCGCGGTTTTGGCCGCGTGATCGGCGTCGACTACGGCCTGGTGATCCCCAACGACAAGCTGACGCTGCGCGCCGGCGCCATCAAGATTTTCCAGACCCCCGCCTGGGCCGAGAACCAGGACGACCTGATGCGCTACGGCGAGCAGGCGGGCATCCCGCGCGACACGCCGTGGAACAAGCTGACGCCGGAGCACAAGGACTGGGTCATCAACGGTTCGCCGAACTGGAACGGCAAATGGGGCAAGCACTGGTACGGCATCAAGCGCTTCTTCGAGTACCTGGAGAGCAAGGCCTACAAGATGCACATCCGCGTGCTGCTGTCCAAATACCGCAGCTACACGCCGTGCCCTACCTGCAACAGTGCGCGTCTGAAACTGGAAAGCCTGCTGTGGCGCATCGGCAGCAAGGCAGATGCCGACGCCGTGTTGCCGCCCGCGCAACGCTTCATGCCACAGGGCACCGGTGTTGCGGCCAAGGGCTGGACGCGCGCGCAGCTGGAGGCACTGCCGGGCCTGTGCCTGCACGACCTGATGCAGTTGCCCATCAGCAAGCTGCAGGGTTTCTTTCGGGCCATGGAGCGCGCCAACCTGGGCGATGCGGACATGGGCAGCGACAAGGGCGCACCCACCACCGCACAGGCCGACGCCAAGGCGTTGAAGCTGCTGTTCGAGGAAATCACCACCCGTCTGAAGTATTTGAACGACGTCGGCATCGGCTACCTGACACTGGACCGGCAAAGCCGCACGCTGTCCGGCGGCGAAGTGCAGCGCATCAACCTGACCACGGCGCTGGGCACCTCGCTGGTCAACACGCTGTTTGTGCTGGACGAGCCCAGCATAGGCCTGCACCCGCGCGACATGGACCGCATCATCCAGGCCATGCAGCGCCTGCGCGACGCCGGCAACACGCTGGTGGTGGTGGAGCACGACCCGGCCGTGATGCTGGCCGCCGACCGCATGATCGACATGGGCCCCGGCCCCGGCGAGCGCGGCGGGCGCATCGTGTTCGACGGCAGCACGAAAGATTTGCGCGACGCCGACACGCTGACCGGTGCCTACCTTGGCGGGCGCAAGCAGGTCGGCATGGGCTTCAAGCGCATGGTGACCGACAGCACGCCGAAGCTGATCCTGGAAGGCGTGCGCGAGCACAACCTGCAGGACATCAGCGTCAGCTTCCCGCTGCAGCGGTTGGTGTGCGTCACCGGCGTCAGCGGCTCGGGCAAGTCCACCTTGATCCAGGACGTGCTGGCACCGGCGTTGCTGCGCCATTTCGGCAAGGCCACCGAGACGCCTGGCGCGCATGACCGGCTGCTGGGCGCTGAGCAGCTCAGCGAGGTGGTGTTTGTGGACCAGTCGCCGATCGGCAAGACGGCGCGCTCCAACCCGGTCAGCTATGTCGGCGCCTGGGACGCGGTGCGCGAGATTTTCGCCAACGCGCCGATGGCCAAACAGCGTGGCTACACGGCGTCCAAGTTCAGCTTCAACAGCGGCGACGGCCGCTGCCCCACCTGCGGGGGTTCCGGCTTCGAGCATGTGGAGATGCAGTTCTTGAGCGATGTGTATCTGCGCTGCCCGGACTGCGACGGCAAGCGCTACCGGCCCGAGATCCTGGAGGTGGTGGTGGAGCGCGGCGRCCGGCACATCAACGTGGCGGACGTGCTGGCCCTGACGGTCAGCGAGGCTGCCGACGTGTTTGCGCTGGACCGCGACGTGCTGCGCGCGCTGCAACCCATTGTGGACGTGGGGCTGGAGTATGTGAAGCTGGGCCAGCCGGTGCCCACGCTGTCTGGCGGTGAGGCCCAGCGCCTCAAGTTGGCGGGCTTTCTGGCCGAGGCGGCGCGCACCAGCAGCGCCAGCAAACAGGCCACGGCGCGGCGCGGCACCTTGTTCATGTTCGACGAGCCCACCACCGGCCTGCACTTCGACGACATCGCCAAGCTGATGCGCGCCTTGCGCAAGCTGCTGGACGCCGGCCACTCGCTGGTGGTGATCGAGCACAACCTGGACGTGATACGCGCCAGCGACTGGCTGATTGACCTGGGGCCCGAAGGCGGCACCGCTGGCGGTCTGCTGGTGGCCCAGGGCACGCCAGAAGAGGTGCGCCTGCACCCCAGTTCGCACACCGCCAAGGCATTGCGCGACTACGACCACAGCCTGGGCCTGGGCGGCGACCAGGTGCAGGAGAAGGGCGCCCCCTGGGCGGCCGGCGGTGGCTATGGCGTCTACACCCCCTTGCGCAAGAGCACGGCATTGCCGGACAGCACGCAGGCCGGCGATCTGGTGCGCCGTGCCAAGGCCGGGCTGACCGAGCCGGTCGACGGCGGCGCGGGCGATGCGATACAGATCGTCAACGCGCGCGAGCACAACCTGAAGTCGCTGTCGGTGAACATCCCGCGCGGCAAGTTCAGCGTCGTGACTGGCGTCAGTGGTTCCGGCAAATCCACGCTGGCGTTCGACATCCTGTTCAACGAAGGGCAGCGGCGCTACCTGGAGTCGCTGAACGCCTATGCGCGCTCCATCGTGCAGCCGGCAGGCCGGCCGGAGGTGGACGCGGTCTATGGCATACCGCCCACGGTGGCGATCGAGCAGCGCTTGTCACGCGGCGGGCGCAAGAGCACGGTGGGCACCACCACCGAGGTCTGGCACTTCCTGCGCCTGCTGTACGTGAAGCTGGGCGTGCAGCACTGCATCCATGACGGCACGGCGGTGCAGCCGCAGACGGCAGACAGCATTGCCGCGCAGTTGCTGAAGCGTTTCCGCGGCCAGCACATTGGCCTGCTGGCCCCGCTGGTGGTGAATCGCAAGGGCGTCTACACCGAGCTGGCGGATTGGGCGCGCCCACGTGGCTACACCCACCTGCGGGTGGACGGCAACTTCCTGCCCACCACCGGCTTCCCGCGCATCGACCGCTTCAAGGAACACACGGTGGAGTTGCCTGTGGCCAGCCTGGACGTGACGCCCGAGAACGAAGAAGCGTTGCGCCAGGCGCTGGCCCGGGCGCTGGAACACGGCAAGGGCGTGGTGCATGTGCTCAGCGACCTGACCGGCCTGCGCGCGGCCATGCTGGCCGGCACGCCGGCCGCCGGCATCGGCCAGTTGCATGTGTACTCCACCAAGCGTGCCTGCCCGGTGTGCAGCACCAGCTATGCCGAGCTGGACCCGCGCCTGTTCAGCTACAACAGCAAGCATGGCTGGTGCCCGGACTGCGTGGGCACCGGCATTGCGCTGACCAAGGAACAGCGCAAGGCGCTGGACGACTCGGTGCGCGATGACGACAACAAGGGCCGCGAGCAGACCTTTGCTGAAGTCGAGCTGGAAGACCTGACCGAGGCCGCCTGCCCCGGCTGCCACGGCACGCGCCTGAACGCCACCGCGCGCCATGTGCGCTTCGGTGCCCACGAGCACGTGGACGCCGGACCGGCGGCCGACGGCGTGCCCATCACCGACATTGCCAGCCTGTCCGTGACGGACGTGCGCAAGTGGGTGCAGGTGCTGCAGCAACAGGGCCACATGAGCGCCCGCGAGACCGACATCGCACGCGACCTGGTGCCCGAGATCAAGAGCCGGCTGGAGTTCCTGGAAGAGGTCGGCCTGGGCTACCTGACGCTGGACCGCGGTGCCCCCACGCTGAGCGGCGGCGAGGCCCAGCGCATACGCCTGGCGGCGCAGCTGGGCAGCAACCTGCAGGGCGTGTGTTACGTGCTGGACGAGCCCACCATTGGCCTGCATGCGCGCGACAACCAGATCCTGCTCAACGCCCTGCACAAGCTGGGCGACAAGGGCAACACGCTGGTGGTGGTGGAGCACGACGAGGACACCATACGCCGCGCCGACCACATCATCGACATCGGCCCCAGCGCTGGCAAGCGTGGTGGCCGGGTGGTGGCGCAAGGGGCGGTGGCCGATATTTCCAAGGCCGGCGAGTCCGTCACCGGCCGTTACCTGCTGCATGCCATCAAGCACCCGCTGCACCCGCGCCGCGAAGTGGGCAAGCCGGCGGCGGATGCCAAGGCCGGCAGACCGTGGCTGGAGCTGACCGGTGCCAACCTGCACAACCTGCGCAACGTTGATGTACAGGTGCCCTTGCAACGCCTGGTGGCGGTCACCGGTGTCAGCGGTTCGGGCAAGTCCACGCTGGCGCGCGACGTGCTGCTGGCCAATGTGCAGGCGGCCGTCAGCCAGCGTGCCACCAAGGCCGGGCGCGATGCGCAGGCCAAAGGCAAGTTTCCCACCTGGGTGGGCTGCACCGGGCTGGATGGCTACCAGACCGTGGACCGGGTGCTGGAGGTGGACCAGACGCCGATCGGCAAGACGCCGCGTTCATGTCCTGCTACCTACATCGGCTTCTGGGACGTGATACGCAAGCTGTTCGCCGACACGCTGGAGGCCAAGGCGCGCGGCTACGCCGCCAACCGCTTCAGCTTCAACACCGGCGACGGCCGTTGCCCCAGTTGCGAAGGGCAGGGCATACGCACCATCGCCATGAGCTTCCTGCCGGACGTGAAGGTGCTGTGCGAGACTTGTCGCGGCGCCCGCTTCAACCCCGAGACCCAGGCCGTGACCTGGCGCGGCAAGAACATCGGCGACGTGCTGCAGATGGAGGTGGACGAGGCGGTGGAGTTTTTCGCCGCCATGCCCAACATCAGCCACCCGCTGCAGTTGCTGAAAGACGTGGGCCTGGGCTACCTGACGCTGGGCCAGCCGTCACCCACGCTGAGCGGCGGCGAGGCCCAGCGCATCAAGCTGGTGACCGAGCTGAGCAAGGTGCGCGACGACATCACCCGGCGCGGCCAGAAGGCGCCGCACACGCTGTACGTGCTGGACGAGCCCACGGTGGGCCTGCACATGGCCGACGTTGAAAAGTTGACCCATGTGCTGCACCGCCTGGTCAACGGCGGCCACAGTGTGCTGGTGATCGAGCACGACCTGGACGTGATCGCCGAGGCCGACTGGGTCATCGACCTGGGACCGGAGGGGGGCAATGCGGGCGGGCAGATCGTGGCGGCCACGACGCCGGAGGGCGTGGTGAAGCTGGGCACACCTACGGGCAAAGCGTTGAAGGCTGTGCTGGAGAGGTAGCCCGTTCCCTCGTGAAGGTAGCAGGTGCTATTCGTTGCCCGGTTGGTGAACTGCCGATGCCGCTGGTGCGCGTGGCTACGCGGATGTCCCCCGGGCCTGCGGCCCTCCTCCTTGATTCCGCTCCGCCACGCGCCCCAGCGACATCGGGGTCGTTGGCGTGCGTGGCGCCAGTACGCCGAAATGGCTTGAAGGATTCCGGCGGCATATTCATGTGAAGAAAGCCTTTAGCCGCGCCCACAAGCTGGGTTCCTTCTGGGAGACTCGACTCTCCGACCAACGTCCATCTGATTCACGAACCGCTTTGACATTCCCGACGGTGATTGCCATTCCAGTGTTGTGATGTAGAAACTCGACCAAATCTGGCCGGAGCCAGAACGTGCCTTTGTCTACGGAGACGTTGAGCGCGTGATCCTCCGGAGCGCCGCCAATTACCTCAACGCTCGTGACTGATGGCGTGGTAAATCCGTAAATATCGCCTTCCAGGCCGGCTATACCTGCCGCAGCAGTTTCTGAGCTCTCCTTGATCCGGACTCGATCTCCAAAAGCACTCACGGATACTTCCATTTCTGTAGGGACGCTGAACTTTGACATATCTCGCTTGTGTGCGGGATGACTTGGTCGCACGAGGAATGGTGAGCCGAATTGGGGAAGACTGTTTTCGATCGTGTGCCTGCCCCAAATACCTGCGCATCTTTACAGGCGCAGTGATTACCGTCATGTCGACTTTTACCTGTCGTAGTCTAAGGGGCAGTGCTGCATCCACCAATCCCCCAGTAGAGGGAAAAGACAAGGCAGCGCGTGGGTTGGCTGTATTGAACGTCGGTACACCTACCCGGCTAATGAGATCAGGACGTCATGGCACTCTGCGCAGCGGCATCAAGGAGGAGGGCCGAAGGCCCGGGGGACAGCCGCGGAGCGGAGTGCCGTGGCGGCCTGATCTCGCCAACCAAAGTGGCCCGATCTCGGCCTATGTGCGGGAGTTCGCAGGTGCGTGCGCTTGCAGCATTTGTTGCAAGTGTCGCGCCAACACGGACCTTAGTTCGGCAGGTTCAACGATGACGAACGGGAAGTTCAGCCTAGACAGTTCGCGCGCCACCCAGTTCAGCTCATCGGCCTGCATGTCCAGTCGCGTGCCGCCGCGCTGCGCAGTCAGCTTGCCCAGGCTGGCCGGGATGGCGCGGCGGGCGGTGGCCAGGTCGGTGCCTGGGAAGCGCACCACCACCGTGTGGTCGCGCTGCACGGCGGCGATGGCCTCGCGCAGGTATTCGACGACGTTGAAGTTGTCGGGCTTGGCGAAGCTCTTGGGCAGCGGCTCCAGCGCTTGCACGCGATCCAGCCGGAACGAGCGCAGGTCGTGTCGCATATGGCAGTAGCCCACCAGGTACCAGGCGCCGTATAGGTACCCCAGGCCATACGGGTTGACCTCGCGCTCGCTGGCGCGGCCGTCGGGCGCGCGGTAGCTGATGCGCAGGCGCTGGGCGGCGCTGGCGCACTGGGTGATCTGGGCGAAGAACTCGCTGCCGCCCTCGGCTTGCGGGCGTGACAGGTCCAGCGTCACCACCGCGTTCAGGTCGCCGATTTTGCGCCGCAGCGCCTGCGGCATCACCCGGTCCAGCTTGGCCTGGGCGGCGGCCACGGCTGGTGCCATGTCGCTCAGGCCCAGCTCGCGTGCCACCCGCAGGCCGATGGACAGGGCCAGCGTCTCGTCGTTGCTGAACACCATGGGCGGCAGCTTGTAGCCCGGCATCAGCGCGTAGTGGCCGTCACGCCCGCGCGTGGCGCGTATCGGCACGCCGAATTTCTCCAGCTCCACGATGTAGCGGCGCACGGTGCGGCGCTCCACGCCCAGCAGTTGGGCCAGTTGCGCGCCGCTCAGGCTGGGGTGGGATTGCAGCAATTCGAGTGCTGCCAGCACGCGTTGCAGGGGTTTGTCCATGGTGGCAATTGTGCGACCGAATTAGGCCTGATTTTGACCTATATCGTTTCTACACTGCCAGCAGACCCTTCAACAACACGTTCTCTTCTTTTGGAGCAGTGGCATGGCACCCTTACCCGCCCCCGATCTCTGGCTTTACTTCCTGGCCGTGCTGGCCGTCATCCTGCTGCCGGGCATGGACATGGCCTATGTGATGGCCAGCAGCCTGGCCGGTGGCAAGCGCGGCGCTGTCAGCTCGGTGGCGGGCATCGCCACCGGTGGCGCCATCCATGTGGCGGTGGGCGCCACCGGCATGGCGGCGTTGATGGTGATGTTCCCGGCGCTGTTTCGCGTCATGTTGGCCGTCGGTACGCTGTACCTGCTGTGGGTGGGTTGGGGCATCTACCGCAGCGCCGCAGCCGCCGGCGAGGCGGCGGACCCCAACGCCCCGCAACCCGCGCTGACCGGCCTGGCCGTGTACCGCCGCGCCGTCACCACCTGCCTGCTGAACCCCAAGGCCTATGCCTTCACCTTCGCGCTGTTCCCGGCCTTCGTGCGCAGCGACACCCGGTCGCTGCTGATGCAGACCTTGGCGCTGGGGCTGATCACCACCCTGACCCAGGTCGCGGTATACGGCACCGTGGCCGCGCTGGCGCTGCGGGCGCGCGCCTTTTTGCTGACACACCAGCGGCTGATCGCCCGCGCCATGGGCGTGCTGCTGATGGCCGCAGCGCTGTTGACCGCCACGCAGGCCTGGTCTGGCCAGCAACAGCCCGCCCAGCCCGCAAGCCCTTCGTCCTCCAACCCAACCACAAGGAACCTCACCATGACCCAACCCGCTGCCCCTGGCGTTGTCACCGAGAAACCAGGCCGTGCTGATTTCGATTTCCTGCCCGGTGACTGGCACATTGAAAACCGCAAGCTGGTGCGCCCGCTGGATGAAGACTCCCCCTGGGAGACCTTCAGCGCCACCATGCACATGGAAAAGCTGCCGGGCGGCTTCGGCAACATCGATACCTTCGTGGCCCCCAGCTGGCGGCCCAACTGGATGGGCATGACGCTGCGCATCTTCAACGGCGAGACCGGCCTGTGGAGCCTGTACTGGCTGAGCCCGCAGACCGGCGGCATCGACAGCGCCACCGGCGCGCTGACACCACCGGTGGTGGGCAAGTTCGAGAACGGCGTGGGCATCTTCGAGGGTGACGACGTCATCAACGGCCGGGCGCTGCGGGTGCGCTACACCTGGTACGACATCACGCCCGACCAGGCCAAGTGGCAGCAAGCCTTCTCGTTCGACGGCGGCAAGACCTGGAAGCCCAACTGGTTCATGGTCGAAACCCGCATCAAACACTGAGTTGCCATGACCGATCCCATTCACACCCTACCCGTCGAGGACCACCCCGTGATCACCGTGACCACCGACAGCCCGTTTGAAAATGCCCGCGCCGATTTTGATTTCCAGATGGGCAGCTGGCATGTGGACAACCGCCTCCTGACCAACCCGTTTGACGACGATCCAGTGTGGGTGACCTTCAGCGGCACCGCGCATGTGCACAAAATGCCGGGCGGATTTGGCAACCTGGACACCTTCATCGCCCTCGAGTGGCGGCCCAACTGGATGGGCATGACGATGCGCATCTTCAACCCCGAAACTGGCCTGTGGAGCCTGTACTGGATCAGCCCCAAAACGGGTGGCATTGACAGCGCCACGGGTTTGCTGATGCCGCCGGTGGTGGGAAAGTTCGACAACGGCGTGGGTGTCTTCGAGGGGGATGACGTGGTCGCTGGCCGGCCGGTGCGCGTGCGCTACACCTGGACCGACACCACCACCGACCACCCCAAGTGGCAGCAGGCCTATTCCCAGGACGGCGGCAAAACCTGGAAGCCCAACTGGTTCATGGTGGAGACGCGTACCCCATGAGCGCCGCACAAACTCCCACCCGCAAGTCCCTGGCGACGCGGCCTGCTGCTGCCGGGGATGACTGCAGCGTGTACGAACTGCGCCAATACACATTGCATCCCGGCCGGCGCGATGAATTGATCACGCTGTTTGACCGCGAATTCCTCGAAGGCCAGGAGGCCCAGGGCATGCGCATCATCGGCCAGTTCCGCGTGCCGGGGGACGCCAACCGTTTCGTCTGGTTGCGCGGTTTCGCCGGCATGCCGGCCCGTGCCCAGGCGCTGAGTGGGTTCTATGGCGGTCCGGTATGGCAGACCCACCGCGACGCCGCCAACGCCACCATGATCGATGCCTCCGACGTGCTGCTGCTGCGCCCGCTGGTGCCGGGCGACGGCTTCGCGCCGGCAACGCGCCCGGCAGCGGGCAGCACGGCACTGCCGTCATCGCGCATCAGCGCCAGCATCGCGCTGCTGAACGAACCGCCGGGGCCGGAGTTGCTGGCCTTGTTCAACAACCAGCTGCGACCAGCGCTGCAAGAGGCCGGCGCCGACCTGGTGGCGGTGCTGCACACCGAGTATGCGGCCAACAACTTTCCGCGTCTGCCGGTGCGCGAAGGCGAGCACGCGCTGGTGTGGCTGTGCCGGCACGCCAGCGCCAGCCTGCACGAGGATGTGGCGTTGCGTCTGTTGCATTCGCGGCATTGGACCACCCAGGTGCTGCCCGCGCTGGGCCGGCATTTGAAGTCACCCTTGCAGACGCTGTTGCTGGAGCCCACGGCGCGTTCGGCGCTGCGCTGAAGCGGCGGAGCTTGAGCTTTCGGGCGCCTGGACGAGGGCTACTTCAGCAAGCCGAAATTGGCGATGTACCACATGCGTTTTTGCTCCAGGCGGCCGCGCGCGACACTGTCCAGAATCAGCCCGCTGACCATCAGCAGGGCGCCCAGCAACACCATGCCCGTCACCAGCACGGCGGTCGGCAGGCGTGGCACCAGGCCGGTTTCGAGGTAGGTGGCGGCCAGCGGAATCGCCAACACCGCAGCGCCGGCCACCAGCAAAGCGGCCAGCACGCCGAAAAAGCGCGCTGGCTGGATTTCCTTGTACAGCAGCAAGAAGGTCATCAGGATGCGAAAACCGTCCCGCACGGTGCGCAGCTTGCTGGCGCTCCCCTCCACCCGCGCGCCGTAGTCGGTTGGCACTTCGGCCACCGGCATGCGCAGTTGCACGGCATGCACTGACATCTCGGTCTCGATCTCGAACCCGCCGGAGACCGCCGGAAAGCTCTTGACGAAGCGGCGCGAAAACACGCGGTAACCGGAAAAAATGTCGTTGAACAAGGGGCCGAACAGGCCGCGGTAGAAGCTGTTGAACAAGCGGTTGCCAACGCCGTGGCCGGCCCGGTGGGCGTTGTCGTAGACGTCACGCCGTGTGCCGACAACCATGTCCAGGTGGTCTTCCACCAAGCGGTCAATCATGGTGGCTGCCATGCCGGCGTCATAGGTGCCGTCGCCGTCGGCCATCAGGTAGATGTCGGCGTCGATGTCTGAGAACATCCTTCTCACCACATTGCCCTTGCCCGGCCAGTTTTCGCGCCGGACGATGGCGCCGCTGACAACCGCTTCGTCGAAGGTGTTGTCCGAAGAGCGGTTGTCGTACACGTAGATGGCAGCGCCGGGCAATGCCGACTGGAATTCCGCCACCACCTTGCGTATGGTCAGGCCTTCGTTGTAGCAAGGCAGCAGGACCGCGACTCTTGGCCCGGCAAGCGCTGTGCCCGCGCCCAGGGTGGCCTCTGCGCGCGCTTCACTCATGGTCGGTCTTTGGGTCTGGGGTTGTGCAGCATGGTTGCCGGTGGCAGTTTACAGTACAGGTGTGGCCGCACACTCTGCAAGCCGCAGAGGCCAGGCGAGGTGTGCCCCCGGTGGGGCATTTCACCTTTTTGGATGCAGCAGCCTAACCCAACAGGGCAAGACAGGTTTATCATAGGCACCTGTTCAAGCAATGCCTTTGGGCAGGCCCGGTTAGATGACTCCCGTTCCCGATTTGGCGCAGATCCGCTATGAAAACGCGGTGGCGCTGTTTGACGAGTTTGTGCGCAACACCGTCAAACACCCTGACGCCGCCACCCTGCGCGGCCTGGAACGGCGTTTTGCCGAGCGCGTGCAAATTCAACCCAGCTATTGGAGCCAGATCAAGGCGCGTTCGCGCCAGATTGGCGAGCGGTTGGCGCGCCAGTTCGAGCAGCTGTGCCATAAACCCCATGGCTGGATGGACCAGTGGCGCGGCGGCGGCCAGACGCCTGGGCTGGCCCCGCTGGGCAGTGCGCCTGCTCCGGCACCTTTCGCGGGCGCGTCAGCCGCCACGGACAGCCATGCGCCGCAGGACGACGACGAACGTTTCATTGTCGGCCTGGTGCTGACCTATTACCGCCGCCACCCGCAACGGGCCCGCACCCGGCTGCTGGACTTGCTGGGCGAGGTGCTGACACCCACCGCCAGCTCGGCGCCCCCACCTGCGGCAACCGGTGCCCCCCGGGCGCCGCAGCCGTCTGCTGGCAAGGCGGTACCTGTGTCCAAGCCCGCACCGGCACCGACCCCGGCCGACAGCGCCCATGCGCTGTGGCTGCGCTCGCAGTCTGGTGTTGCACCATTGAAACAGAAGAAGTAATTTTCAGCGGATCTGAAAATTTTGCTTGCGCAAGATAATCAATCGTTTATCATCTGAGCAAGTGTGTTGCCCAAGCTGTTTGATTCAGCCGGGCAGCATGTTCCTTCAACCCTAACCCCGGAGTTCGTTTTGTTGCTCGTGACCACCTGGCCCGCCACACGCTTGTCTGCCCTGATGCAGGCCGTGCTGCGCCATGGTGCGGCCCCGCTGGGCCACAACGGTACAGCAACCCACGTATTCCACAACCGATTCGCGAACCGAATCGGCGGCCCGCCCGGCCCCGCGATGCAGTGTTGACGCCCCTACAAGGTTTCTCACCCCCATCACGGCCCGGAGCGCAAGCAATCGGGCCGTTTTGTTTTTGTCCGCCAGTTTTGTTTGATTTGTTTTGTCCACCCACCAGGAGAGCCCCATGAAGAAGCCCATGAATGCCCAAGCCGCCAAGCCCGTCACAGCCCGCAAGCCCATCACCCCATGGATCAGCGGCACTGGCCTGGCCACCCGCAGCGCGGCGCTGCTGCAGCAATTGCGACGTGAAGCCGTCCACCCCCAACACCGAAGCACTTAGTTCAAACCGGTTGCTGTCACACCTCAGCGCCGGCCAAGGAGATGAAAAATGGTCAAGAACATGCCCTGGACGTACCGTCCCTACGTTGAAACCCCGCGCGCCAGGACGCCCCGCCTGGTGGCGGCCGTGCTGCTGCGCTTCGCCAGCGCGATGCTGGCCCGCATGGCCCGGCAACTGGCTGCTGCCGAAAGGAAGCGCCAGGATAGGGTGGTGCGCGCCACCGTGATGGAGTTCTATGCCGAGGCGGGCGCGCCTGAAGGCGCGTTGTACGCCGATGGCCTGCTGGTCGGTTACCTGACCGGCGTCAAGCGCCTGTAGTGGGCGCTGCCAGCAGCCAGCCGCCATCGGCTTTGATCCGGGGTGGCTGGTTGGCCTGGTTTATGCCAGGCGGATCAGTCGGTGGCCACGGCCGGTCTGGCAACCAGCGCTGACGCAACGACGAATTCGCCCGGCAGTTGGTAGCCGCCATCCTGCCGCCATGGCGCAATGGCTGCCAAGTACCGCTGGCGTGTGCGTGCCCGGGCCGCAGCGTCAAAGCGTGACCATGCCAGCGCCACAGGCCCGCCCAAAAACGCGGCATCGCAGGCTGCGTCGGCGCTGGCGTAGGCCAACGTTGCGGCCAGGCGTTGCTGCCGCACGGCCACAAAGCCCATGTCGCCGCACAGGCGTGCCAAGCTGTCTTGCTGGCCCAGGCGAAAGAACAACGGGCAGACTTCCGATCTGACCTCCGCGTCGACAATCGCCAGCACCGGGGACCAGCCGCAGTTGGCGCGCTCCCCCCAGACCGCGATGGCCAGCCGGCCACCGGGCCGCAGCACGCGCCGCATTTCGCGCAGCGCCTGTGCCGGGTCCGGCATGTACATCAACCCCAATGCGCACACCACAACGTCAAAGCTGGCGTCCGGCAGCGCCAACGCCTGCGCGTCCATGCGGGCAACCTGCAGGTTGGGCAACTGCTGAAGCGCGGCCTGCCGCTGTGTGGCTTCCACCATGCGCCCGGACAGGTCTATGCCCGTGACCTGTCCCAAGGGGCCTACCGCGTGCGCCGCCTCCAGCGTCACCAGGCCGGTGCCGCAGGCCACATCCAGCACCCGCTCGCCAGTTGCCAGCGCGGCCGCTTTCATCAGCGCTGCCTGCGCGGTGGCCAGCTGTGCCGCCCAAAGCGGCTCGTAAGTGGCGGCAGCGAGGTCCCAGCCGTAGCGTTGAATGCGCCGTTGCAGTCTGTCGTCCATGTGGTCGTGATCAGGGTTTAGGTGGGGCAACGGCGCAGCGTGGTTGGCGACCACCAGGCCCTGCCCGTGCCAGTGCATTGTGAGAGCCGCAGCAGCATGCAGTCCTGTCCCTGTGTCGGCCGTCCTTGCCCATGCGTCCGCTTGTCGGAGGGGAGATTGCCTTGGGGCAACCCGGCGTCCGGCGTTCCTGCCCAAGCGTCCGACGGCCGGTTTTTCAGGCGTCGCGCACCTTGCCCATAGCCGCCAAAGTCTTCAGAATCTGACGCTTCACCATGAAGCCGGAGAAAGCGCAGATGGCAACCAGGGATGTGGCGGCGGCCTTGCAGCGCATGGAGAGCGTCCTGGCACGGCGCCCCGAGATCGCCGTGCATGACGACGCGCCGGCCGAGGCGCGCTGGACCGGGGGCACCGGCATGCTGGCTTGCCACGCCAACGGCACGCAGATTCCGTCGGACATGGCGGTGGAAGCGGGCGGCGGCGGCGCGTACACGACACCCGGTTGGCTGTTCAGGGCCGGCATGGCGTCGTGCACGGCCACCACCATCGCCATGCACGCCGCATTGCGGGGGGTGGAGCTGACCAGCCTGCGGCTGCTGGTCAGCAGCCGTTCAGACGCGCGTGGCTTTCTTGGCATGAAGGGTGCCGATGGCCAGACCGTCTCCCCGGCGCCGGTGGAATTGACTTTCCTGGTGCGCATCGCCGCCGTGGGTGTGCCTGAGCAAGTGTTACGCGACCTGGTGGACGAGGGCTGCCGGCGCTCACCGGCGCTGGGGGTCGTCGGCCACGCGGCGACGATCACCGTGCACGTTGAAACCTAGGCCACCAGCATGGACGCCTTGTCGGAAACGCTGCGGGTGGTGCGCCTGGCAGGTGCCATCTTCATCAATGCCCGCTTCACCGCGCCCTGGGGTTACCAATCACCCTGTGCCGATATGGCGGCGCCGGTGCTGCACCCCGGCGCGGAACGGGTGGTGATCTACCACCTGATCACGGAAGGCGAATGCCATGTGGCGATGGACGGCGAGCCGCCCGTGCACCTGATTGCCGGCGACGTGGTGGTGTTCCCGCAAGGTGATGCGCATGGCATGAGCTCCCAGCCGGGCCTGGTGCCGACGCACAGCCGCCGGCTGGACGAGGTGCTGACCCGTCGGCCGCGCCAACTGAGCTTTGGCGGCGGCGGCGCCACCACCCGCCTGGTCTGCGGTTACATGGCCTGCGATGCCCGGTTGGGCCGCTTATTGCTGACCGGGCTGCCACGCATGATCAGGGTCAATGTGCGTGGCTCCAATGCCGGTGCTTGGCTGGAAGCCTCGGTGCGCTATGCGTTGGCCGAAGCGCGCTCGCCCCGGCCCGGCGGTGCCGGGGTGCTGGACAAATTGGCGGAAGTGCTGTTCATTGAGGTGCTGCGACTGTACGTGAACGAGCAAGTCGAAGGACGTCGGGGCTGGCTTGCCGGGGTGGGGGACCGCATCGTCGGCGCCACGCTGAATGCCTTGCACAAGGACCCCGCCCGCGCCTGGACGCTGGATGAACTCGCACGCACGGCCGGCGCCTCGCGCTCCGTGTTGGCTGAGCGCTTCATGCTGCTGGTGGGCAGTTCCCCCATCCAGTACCTGACCCAGTGGCGCATGCTGCTGGCCTCCAACCTGCTGCGCAGCAGCAGCGCTTCGATGACCAGCATCGCCCAGGATGTGGGCTACCAGACGGACACGGCCTTCAGCCGCGCATTTCGCCGCGAATTCGGGTCGCCACCCGCAACCTGGCGTCGAGGACACGCCGAGCGCACTCGGCTGCAGTAGGCAGCGACTTCAGGCAGGGGGCCAGGGCGGACCCTTGAGCTCCACCGTGTTGCCTTGCGGATCCTGGAGGTAGATAGACGGGCCCTCGCCTTCGGCACCGTAGCGCGAACTGGTCTCGCCCGCCTCAATGCCAGCGGCCTGCAGGTGCCGGCGTATGGCCGCCTCGTCGAACGGATCCAGCCGGAAGCAGAAGTGGTCCAGGTTGTGCGCTTCGCGCCGAGGGGGTGCACCGCCCATGCGGCCCAGCTTGCCGTCCACCGGCACCAGGTCCAGCAGCGCGCTGCCGGCGCGCAGCTGCACCAGGCCGATCTCGTCCTGGCGGCGCTCCACCGTGCAGCCCAGCACACCGCAGTAAAACGCCAGCATCGCCGGCAGGTCGGTCACGCGCAACACCAGGTGGTCGAGGTGGCGGATATGGATCATGCGAATACCACTTGCTCAGAGTTCCTGTTCCGGTACGAAGGCGCTGAACACCCAGGACTTGAAGCGTGTCCAGAATGAGGTGTCGGGTTCGACATCCAGCAGCAACTCCTTGTCGTCGTCCATGCTCAGCCATTGCAAGCCGCTGCCATTGGGTTTCAGGCGCACGCGGTAAGCGCTCTGCAAGCGGTCGATGTCGATGATGCGGTTCAGTTCCCGGGCGATTTCCGGGCTGTCGATGACGGCGCCGAACTCGGTGTTGATGGAGGCCGAGCGCGGGTCCAGGTTCATGGAGCCGATGAAGACGCGCTTTTTGTCCATCACGAACACCTTGGCGTGCAGCCGCCCCAGCGACGAGCCGAACAGGAACTGGCGCTTGTTGCCCTTGACCCGGCTGGAACTGATTTCATACAGGTCCACGCCCAGTTTCAGCATCTGCTCCCGGTAGCGGCTGTAGCCGGTGTGCACGATGGGCTCGTCGGTGGAGCCCAGCGAGTTGGTCATGATGGTGAGCTTGACGCCCTTGTCGCGCAGCTTCTTGATGAAGGCCATGCCGCGCTCGCCTGGCACGAAATAGGGGGAGGATCCCACGATCTCGTGCTTGGCCTGCGCCAGCGCCTCCAGCACGTTGTAGGTGACGCTGGTCTCCAGCAGTTCGGCGCCCGAAGAGCTCTCGAACGGTTTGTCCGGGTGATCGGCGAACACATAGGCGGTGCCCCAGTGCAGGCCCAGGCGACCGGCGTCCAGATCGTCGGCCAGCGGGCCGTAGCCCAGGATGTCGTTGCTGGGCAGCGGGGCTGGCGCGGGGGTCTTCAGAGGCCCGGTTTCCATTTCGAAGCGCGCGCGCAACTGCTCATCGGTCTGGTCGCTGCGGGCCACGCTTTTGTACGGGTACACCGTGTCGCTGTTCCAGTAACGGTCAAACAGCGCTTCCATGGCGGGCAGCACGGCGCCCACCACGAAGGCGTCGACATCAATGAAGTTGTCCGACATGCCACGCAGGTAATACTCGTTGGCCACGTTGCGCCCGCCGATGATGGCCATGGCGCCGTCGGCCATGAACATCTTGTTGTGCATGCGGTGGTTGACGCGCCCGATCTCGCCGAACGAGCTCAGGAAGCGCGTGGCCTGCCCATGCTCGCGCGCGCAGCAAAACGGGTTGAACACCCGCACTTCCACGTTCTTGTGGGCCGCCAGGCCCAGGAACAGCCAGTCCTCGCCGCCGGTGTACAGGTCGTCAATCAGCAGGCGCACGCGCACGCCGCGCTGGGCGGCGTCGCGCAGCGAACGCAGGAACCAGCGGCCGGTCTCGTCGTTGGCGATGTGGTAGTACTGCACGTCCAGCGTGGCCTCTGCGCGACGCGCCAGCTGCACGCGGGTGTCCAGCGAGAAGGTGCCCAGCGGCATCAGGCGGACGCCGGACTGGTCTTTCTCAGGTTGGGACAAGGCCGCAATGCGGCCCAGCGTGGTCTTGTCGGACGCCTCGATGGCTTCGGATTCAATCGCCTTGCGGTCCACCCGGGGCAGCGGGGTGGCGCAGCCAGTCAGCCACAATGTCAACAACAACAGGCCCAGCCAGCACAGCAAAGACCCCGGTGACGCACGGGAACCCCTGTTTTCGCTAAACTGCGTTGCTGACGGGCCCACCTGGCAGGGGCTTGCACCGGGGGATAGCGATGAAAACATGGTCAAACCTTTTGGCAACCGCACTGTTGGGGCTGGCCAGTCATGCGGCGACTGCGGCCCTGGACATCGGTGAGTCGGCGCCAAAGTTTACCGCACAGGCTGCGGTGGCCGGGCAGGTGGTGAGCTTTTCCCTGGCCGAAAACCTGGGCCGCGGCCCGGTGGTGGTGTACTTTTTTCCAGCCTCGTTTTCCGAGGGCTGCAGCATGGAGGCGCACGAGTTTGCCGAGGCCATAGACGGCTTCAAGGCACTGGGTGCGACCGTCATCGGCGTGTCACGCGACGACATCGAGACGCAGAAGAAATTCTCTGCCAGCGTGTGCCAGGGCAAGTTTGCGGTGGCGTCCGATGCCGATCAGAGCATCATGAAGTCCTACGACGCGGTGCTGGCCTCGCGTCCTGACTACGCCAACCGGGTGTCCTACGTGATCGCGCCGGATGGCAAGATCATCTACCAATACACCAGCCTGAACCCGGCCAAGCACGTGGCCAACACGCTGAACGCCATCAAGTCCTGGCGAGCGACCGTTCCGGCCAAGTCCACCAACGTGTCCGCGGTGTCCACCGGCTCGCCCAAGTAAGCGATGGCCGCCGGCGGTGACCAGCGTTACAGCCGCACGGCCATGGCCTTGCACTGGCTGCTGGCGCTGCTGATCGTGGGCGCATTCAGTGTGGGCGTGTACATGGCTGACCTGCCGTTTTCACCCCAGCGCCTGAAGCTGTTCAACTGGCACAAGTGGACCGGCATCTGCATCCTGGCGTTGTCGGCATTGCGGCTGCTGTGGCGCCTGCGCCACCCACCCCCGCCCGACCTGCCTGGCCCGGCCTGGCAACTGAGCGCGGCGCATGCCGTGCACGCCACGCTGTACCTGCTGTTTTTTGCCGTCCCTCTGGTGGGCTGGGCCTACAGTTCGGCGGCGGGCTTGCCCGTCGCGCTGTTCGGGCTGATTCCGCTGCCCGATTTCGTGCCGGCCGACAAGGCGTTGGCGCAGGCCATCAAGCCCTGGCACGGTTACCTGGCCTTCACGCTGGCGGCGCTGGTGCTGCTGCATGTGGCCGCCGCGCTGAAGCACCATTGGGTGGATCGCGATGGCCTGTTGTCGCGCATGTGGCCCGCCCGCTCATAACCCCGAAAGAATCCTGACCATGAAGCCCTTGGTGCAATCCGTCTTGCTGGCCGCACTGGCGCTGGCTGCTGGCGCCAGCTTCGCCCAGCAAAAGCTGGTGCCGGCGCAGAGTGACATCGCCTTCGTCAGCAAGCAGATGGGCGCCACGGTGGAGGGGCACTTCAGGAAATTCGACGCCCAGCTGGCCTTCGACCCGAAGAAGCCGGAAACCAGCAAAATCGCTTTCACGGTGGACCTGGCCAGCGCCTCGTTGGGCGCACCCGAGCTGGAGGCCGAGGTGGTCAAGGCCGAGTGGTTCAATACCAAGGCCTTTCCGCAGGCCACTTTCCAGAGCAGCAGCATCAAGGCCAGTGGGCCTGGCAAATTCGACATCACGGGCAAGCTGACCATCAAGGGCAACAGCCGTGATGTGACGGTGCCGATCAGCCTGGTGCAATCCGGCGGCAACACCACCGCCAGCGGCAGCTTCGTCATCAAGCGGCTGGAGTTCAAGATTGGCGATGGCGACTGGAAAGACATCTCGCTGGTGGCCAACGAGGTGCAGGTGAAGCTCAAGCTGGTGTTGAGCGGCGTGGGCGCGTTGTAAGGCGGGGCGTCGGTTTTTTTGGGTGTTCCAGGGAGACTTGCGGCGAGAATGGGTGACTCGCCATGAAAGACAAGCGCATAGATATCGTCACAGGGGGAACCCCCGGCCTGGTTCGCGACGCTGAGGTGTTGGCCGCCGCTCTGAGCCCGCAGTGGACGGTGAGCACGCATATCTCGCGGCTCCGGAACCTGCATTTGCCGCATCGGCGCTGGCTGCGCAAGCTGGTCGCCCACACCCGCTATGGCAGTGCTTTGACCATCTTCTCCGAAAGCCTGCCGCTCGGCTGGGTGGGCACCGGCAAGGCGTGTGTGCTGATTCCCAACCAGGAGTGGGTACGCGGCAACCTGCTGCAGCATATGGCGGCATGCGCGGAAATCTGGTGCAAGAGCCGATATGCTGAGGGCATCTTCAGCGGGTTGGGCTTCAAGACCCGCTACATTGGCTTCACCTCCGCGGACCTTTATCGGCCCGGCGTCGCCAAAGACTACGGCCGCGCCATCCACGTCGCTGGCCGCAGCCCCCTGAAAGGCACCCACACGCTGCTGAAGGTTTGGGCCGCCAACCCGGACTGGCCCGAGTTGCTGGTTGTGTCCAACAACCCGGATTTTCAGAAATATGCTTGTCACAACATCCAGCTTCGCGTGGGCAGCCTGACGCAAGAAGAGCTGGTGACGCACATGAATGAGCGCGGTATCCACCTCTGTCCTTCCGAGGCGGAAGGCTTTGGCCACTACATTGCCGAAGGCCTGTCCACCCAGGCGGTGGTGATCACCGTGGACGCGCCGCCCATGAACGAGTTGGTGCGGCCGGATTTCGGGCTGCTGGCCAGTTATGCCCGCAAGGAAGTCTTGAGCCAGGGTGAGCGGTTCTTCGTCAGCCCCGAGGATCTGCAAGCGCGAATGGCCACCTGCCTGCAACTGCCGCTGGCGCAGCGGCGCGCGATGGGTGAACGCGCCCGCATTGCCTTCCTGGCCAACCAGGCGGGCTTTCGCGCCACCCTGGCGGCTGCAGTGCAGACACTGGTGGGTGGCTAGCATGAAAGTCCTCGTCACATCCCAGTCCGGAGCGCTTGGCGGCGCTGAAGCGCGCATGGTGCAGGAGGTGCAGGCACTGCGTGGGCTGGGCTGGGAGGTTCAGGTGGCCGCACCGAGCTTCCCGCAGGCGGTGCTGTGGCATCCGCGCATTCTGCAGGCCGGTGGCACGCTGCATCGCTGGAACCCTTACAAATTCATCGAGCGGGAGCAGACTGGTTGGCCCTGGCGTTCGCTGCCGGCGCTGAGCCGTGGTGGCATCCGCGGCCAGGGCTTTGACCTGGCCCATGTGGTGTCCACCTGGACCACCGAGGGCATGACGCGCGCATTGGAGCTGGCACGGCAAAAAATCCCCTTTGTGCTGGGTCTGCACGTCACCTACCCGCCGCGCACGTTCAGCCCTGAGTTGCGCGCGCTGCTGGACGAAGCCCTGGCGGGTGCGGTGGGCGCTTACGCTGTGTCCGGTATGGCGAAACAAAGCTTCCAGGACGTCTATGGCCAAGCCTGCCGACACCTGAACATCCAGGTGGTGCACAACGGCATAGACACCCAGACTTACGCCCCGGACGTTCAGGCACGCGCGACCTGGCGCGCGCAGCTGAACCTGACCGATACCGATTGCCTGCTGGTATGGTGCGGCCGTTTGTCGACCATGAAGAATCCGCAGCTGGCGCTGGATCTGCTGGCGTTGCCGCAGCTGCGCCAGTCCCGCATCAAGCTGGCCATGGTGGGCAGCGGTCCCGAACAGCAAGCGTTGCAGCAGCAGGCCCAGGCGCTGCAACTGCAAGACCGGCTGCTGTTGCTGGGCCAGGTGCCTGACACGCGGGGCGTGTTCAACGCCGCCGACGCCTACCTGAGCACCAGCAAGGCCAATGAAGGTTTCCCGCTGGCCACCAGCGAGGCCCTGTCTTGCGGCTTGCCAGTCTTCGTGCCCGACCACCCGGTGTTCATGGAGTGCTTCGGCCAGGCCACGGCCGCCACCTTGTTGCCGCTGAATACCCTGGACGTGTGGGGCGACGCGCTGCGCGATTTTGCCCACACCGATGCCGACACGCGCGCCGCGCGCAGCGCGGCGGCGCGCGCGCATGCGCTGGCACATCTGTCACAAGCGCGGATGATTTCCGCCCTGCAAGCGTTCTATACCCAGCTATGAGCCCGATAGGACAGCCCAAGGCCATCCTGATACGCGGTGCCATGTGGCACATCGCGATGCGCTGGTCGCTCAAGGGTCTTGGCTTCCTGAACACCGTCATCATGGCCCGGCTGCTGCTGCCCAGCGACTACGGCATCGTGGCCATGGCCATGCTGGTGGTGGGCCTGATACAGGCGATGGTGGACTTCGGCGCTTCCACGGCGCTGCTGCGCAAGGGCGAGGTGTCGGAGGATGAGATCAATTCTGCCTGGTCGCTGAGTGTGATCGAGGGGGTGGTGGTGGGCTTGTTGCTGTTCGCGGCGGCGCCGTTCGCGGCGGCTTACTTCAACGAGCCACGCGTGCAGCCGGTGCTGTGGGTGCTGGCCGTGTCGGTGGCGCTGGCTTGCGCCGACAACGTGGGCTTCGTGCTGGCGCAAAAGACCTTCGACTTTTCGCGCACCTACAGGCTCGCGGTGGCGGGCAAAATCATCGGCGTCCTGGCCACCGTGCTGTCGGGGCTCTATTTCCGCGACTATCGGGCGTTGGTCACTGGCATCGCGGCAAGCTACGTGCTGACCATGGTGTTGAGCTACCGGATGCATCCGTACCGGCCGCGCTGGAGCACCAGCCACATGCGCGAGATCTGGTCGGTCACCAAGTGGCTGATGCTGTCCGGCATGGGGGGGTTCGTGCTGCGCAAGAGCGACGAGCTGGTTGCCGCGCGGCTGGGCGGCAGCGGCGACTTCGGACGCTACAACGTGGGCGCCGACCTGGGTACCATGCCCACAGGGGAAATCGGACCGGCGCTGCTGCGTGCCTTCCTGCCGGTGCTGTCCACCATCAAGGACGACGTGCATCGCACCAACCAGGCGGTCGTCAAGGCCATCACGGCCGTCAACACCATCACGGTGCCGCTGGGTCTGGGCTTTGCCGCGCTGGCCACGCAAGCCACCGCGCTGGTGCTGGGTGCCAACTGGGCGGAAGCCGCGCCCTTCGTTGCCGCTTTCGCCGTGGCCGGCACCTTGCAGATCATGGCCGGCCCGTTGAACACACTGCTGATACTGCATGGGCACACGCGCGTGCACAGCTACCAGGTGTGGCTGGAGTTTGTGGTGTTCGCCAGCGCGGCCTTGCTGCTGGTGCCGGGGCATTTCCTGATGGGCCTGGTCTGGGCTCGCATGCTGGGCAATGTCAGCGGCTTCACGTTCGCGCTGTACTCCACCCGCAGGCTGTGCGGCCTGCGTCCAGCAGCGGTGTTGGCTGGCTTGGCACGGCCCTGGGTGGGTGGCGGTCTGATGTATGCGCTGGTGACCAGCGTCACGCCCCACTTCCAGCTCGCCATCGTCGACATCGTGGTGGGCGTGGTGGTCGGTGTGTCGTCCTACGCAGTCTGGGCCTTCCTGACATGGCGCCTGGTGGGCCGACCGGAAGGCCTGGAGTCCACAGTGATGGACTACCTGACCCGCAAACGCCCATGAGCACTGGACAGTCTCCCGGCAACGGCGCGGCGGTGCGCTACATCCTGGTCCATGCCATGTATGGTGGCGCAGGCTTCGACAGGGAACAGCCGTTTTTCCATGCTTTTCGCCAACGCTACGGTGACGCCGCCCAGGTGATCTTCGTGCAGAACCTGCCGCAGGGGGCGTTCCCGCCCTGCCAGGCCGAGGCCAGCCTGTACGGCAGCAACACCTTGCGCGAGTTCAGCGCCTGGGAGGAGGGCCTGGCGCACTACCAGGCGCACCTGGAGCCACGTGCCGATGACGTGGTGGTGCTGACCAACGACACCATCTTCCGCAGCGACCGGCTGCTGCGCCTGGCCATGGACAACGGCGTGCTTCGGCTGGGCAACGTGGACTTCGGGTCGAAGGTCGCACTTGGGCCCATCATCAATGACCTCAGCGGCCTGCGGGTGTTCGGCCGGCGTGTCGGCGAGCAACTGGCCACGTATTTCGTCGCCATCCGCTTTCAGCACCTGCAGGCGGTGGGCGGTGTGCTGGGTGACGTGGATTTCAGCGCCTACCTGGCGCAGCGTTTCGGCCCGTCTTTGTTCGTGCACCCTAAGGCCCGCCAATTCAACGCTTTTTTCAACCAATGGCTGGGCGCGTCACAGCCAGCAGGAGTGGGCCGCTGGCCGCACAGCAGGCGGACGCCCTATACCGAAGAGAATTTCGCCTTCCTGCGCGACAAGGCCAAGATGATCCTGCTGGAGGCCCACCTGACGCACCGCCTGAAGTGTGCCGGATTTCGTTTCGTGGACATCTACAACTCCAATGCCCTCAAGCGCTTTGTGAACCGGCGCCGCTACGAGTTGCGTCGACTCATTTTGGCTGCCAGCAGCCCCTAGCACGTCACGAGGCGGTGCGAGAGGCGCCAAGGCAGGCGTGCTACTTGCCCAGTGCCATCAGCACCTTGTCCGCCAGCGCCACACCCATCTTCTCATCCAACTCCGCCGGTGATTTGGCGTTGGCGGTGGACACGTCCAAGTCAAAGCCTCCGCCCACCGTCTGTGTGGTGTGGCTGCGGCAGGACAGAATGTCCAGGCTCCAACTGTTCTTGATGCTGGTGCGCCCGGTCAGCGTGGCCATCGAGGCGTTGCCGGTCTGCACCCGGGTTATCCGCCCCAGTACGGCGATGTCTGTCCGCCTGCCTGCGCCGCACATGCCGTGCAGCGTCTCGCGCCTTTCGGTGGCCGTCATCTCGCTGACCTTCGCCTTGGGGCGTTCGATGGCTAGCGAGTAGCCGCCGCGCGCCTCCAGAAGGTCGGCCAGCTTGATGGCCCAGGGCTCGCTGACCACCAGGCCCACCCGCTTGGCGCGCAACAAGGTGTTGCGCACGGCAGGCGTCAGCGTGGCTTCGTCCAGCGAGATGTTGATCTTGTCCTCGCGCGCGCCGTTGGCGATAGGAACCGCTGGCGCGATGGCCACGGCGGCGCAGCCGGCCAGCCAGGCCACGGCCAGGACTGGCGAGCCGGCTCGTATCAGCACCCACAAAGAGCTCAAGGCCCGGCCCGCGCGCATTGGCCAAATTGTAGGAGTGATGCGCGGCACGCACGTGGCATACACCGCCGGCTTTACAGTTCGTTACGCAGGCTTCGCGCGCTGCCCGTTGCGCTGGCTGTCCCCGCGGTACTGGTTCAACCGGCCGACTGCAGCGCCAGCCCGGCGTGCTCGCGCAGCGGGTGGAAATGGATCTTGGGAAAGCGCTCCTGCGCCAGCCGCACGTCGTAGGGTGAGGTGCACAGGTAGGCCAGCGTGTCCGCGGCGTCGCGCGCCATGCGCGCCGGGTAGGCGTCGCAAAACGCCTTCAGCTCGGCGGGGGTGTCGGCGGTGATCCAGCGTGCGCCGGTGTACTGGCTGGATTCCAGCTTGATGTCGGCGTCGTACTCGCCCTTCAGCCGGTGTTGAACCACTTCAAACTGCAGCTGGCCCACCGCGCCCAGCAGCATGTTGCCGCCCATCTCGGGGCGGAACACCTGGATGGCGCCTTCCTCACCCAGCTGGGCCAGGCCTTGCTGCAGCTGTTTGGTGCGCAGCGGGTTGCGCAGCACCACGGTCATGAACAACTCGGGCGCGAAGAACGGCAGGCCGGTGTACTGCAGCGCCAGCGAACCGTCGGTGACGGTGTCGCCCAGCTGCACGCCGCCGTGCGTGGTGAAGCCCACGATGTCGCCGGCATAGGCCTCTTCCACCGCCTCGCGGCGCTGGCTCATGAAAGTCACCACCGAGGTCGGGCGCAGTTCTTTGGCGGTGCGCTGCACCTTCAGCTTCATGCCCGGCGTGTACTTGCCCGAGCACATGCGCACGAAGGCAATGCGGTCGCGGTGCGACGGGTCCATGTTGGCCTGCACCTTGAACACCACGCCGGAGAAGGCTTCGTCTTCCGGTTTGATCTCTTTCACCACCGGCTGCTTGTTGACCAGCAGCGAGCTGGTGCGCGGGCGCGGCGAGGGCGCCAGGTCCACCAGCGCGTCCAGCACCTCCATCACACCGAAGTTGTTGACACCGGAGCCAAAGAACACCGGCGTCTGCTTGCCGGCCAGGAAGGCCTCGCGGTCGAACGCCGGGGCGGCGCCGGCCACCAGCTCGATGTTCTGCTCAGCCAGTTCGAAATCCTGGCCGAAGCGCGCGCGCAATGTGGCCAGTTCGGTCATGGGGATGGTGTCGAAGTCCTGCGGGCGGCGGTCGGAGCCGGATTCAAACACCTTCATCTCCCGCGTGCGCAGGTTGACGATGCCGCCGAAACCCTTGCCCTGGCCCACCGGCCAGGTCATGGGCACGCAGGGCATGCCCAGCTCGGCCTCGATCTCGTCCAGCAGCACGATGGGGTCGCGCACCTCGCGGTCCATCTTGTTGACGAAGGTGATGATGGGCGTGTCGCGCTGGCGGCAAACCTCGATCAGCCGGCGCGTCTGCGCTTCCACGCCGTTGGCGGCGTCGATCACCATCAGCGCGGAATCCACAGCGGTCAGCACGCGGTAGGTGTCTTCCGAGAAGTCCTTGTGGCCGGGCGTGTCCAGCAGGTTGATCACGTGCTCGCGGTACAACATCTGCATCACCGAGCTGGCCACCGAGATGCCGCGCTGCTTCTCGATTTCCATCCAGTCGCTGGTGGCGTGGCGGGTGGCCTTGCGCGCCTTGACACTGCCGGCGATCTGGATGGCACCGGAGAACAGCAACAGCTTTTCCGTCAGCGTCGTTTTACCCGCGTCGGGGTGGGAGATGATGGCAAAGGTCCGGCGGCGCCGGGTTTCGGTTTCAAAGCTCAAGATCAGGTCCTGTTCGTGTCGCGGTGGCCCAGGGTCTCGGGGCCGGGGTGGGGCGGGCGCTGCGAACCAGCCAGGGAATGGGTTTCCCGGGGGAGCGCAGGCAAGGCGTGCCTGCCCAGCCGCAGTGGCGGGCAATGGCTTTGCCGGAAAGTCAGGGGGGTGACGTGCGCATCCCCTTGATTTTAAACGACTTTCCAGACCTTTGCCAAAGAATGCACACCGGGCGTGGCCGGCCTCGCTATAATTGCAGCTCTCCGAGGAGCGCTGCAACCCCCAGGCATGGACGCCGGGGGCGAGGCTCGGAAACAACCTTTGTTTCTAACTGCGCTCACCCACTGAATCGCGTGTGGTGAGGCTCCCTCAAGCTCCCGTACGCGAGTTCAGTGGCCCTCAACTTTGTTTTGGAGCCTTCCATGAGTGCTGTTCTCAAATCCACCACTGAACAAGATTACGTCATTGCCGACCTGTCGCTGGCCGCCTGGGGCCGCAAGGAATTGCGCATTGCCGAAACCGAAATGCCCGGCCTGATGGCCATCCGCGAAGAATTCGCCCCCAAGCAACCGCTGAAGGGTGCGCGCATCACCGGTTCGCTGCACATGACCATTCAAACGGCCGTGCTGGTGGAAACCTTGCAGGCACTGGGCGCGCAAGTGCGCTGGGCCTCGTGCAACATCTTCTCCACGCAGGACCACGCCGCCGCCGCGCTGGTGGCCACCGGCACGCCGGTGTTCGCCTACAAGGGCGAGAACCTGACCGACTACTGGGACTACACGCACCGCATTTTCGACTTTGGCCCCAAGGGCTCTGAAGGCGAAGGCCCGAACATGATCCTGGACGATGGTGGCGACGCCACGCTGCTGATGCACCTGGGCAAGCGGGCTGAAAAAGACGCCTCGTTGCTGAACAACCCCACCAGCGAGGAAGAAACCTGCCTGTACGCCTCCATCAAGGCCAAGCTGGCGGTGGACCCGACCTGGTACAGCCGCAAGAGCGCCCAGATCATCGGCGTGACGGAAGAAACCACCACCGGCGTGCACCGCCTGAACGAAATGAGCGTCAAGGGCACGCTGCTGTTCCGCGCCATCAACGTCAACGACAGCGTGACCAAGAGCAAGTTCGACAACCTGTACGGTTGCCGCGAGTCGCTGGTGGACGGCATCAAGCGCGCCACCGACGTGATGATCGCCGGCAAGGTGGCCCTGGTGGCCGGCTACGGCGACGTGGGCAAGGGCTCGGCCCAGGCCCTGCGCGCCCTGAGCGCCCAGGTGTGGGTGACCGAGATCGACCCCATCAACGCGCTGCAAGCCGCGATGGAAGGCTACAAGGTCGTCACCATGGACTACGCCGCCGACAAGGCCGACATCTTCGTCACCTGCACCGGCAACAAGTCGGTCATCACGCACGACCACATGGTCAAGATGAAGAACCAGGCCATCGTCTGCAACATCGGCCACTTCGACAACGAGATCGACATTGCCTCGGTTGAAAAGTACGAGTGGGAAGAAATCAAGCCGCAGGTCGACCACATCATCTTCCCGGACGGCAAGCGCATCATCCTGCTGGCCAAGGGCCGGCTGGTGAACCTGGGCTGCGGCACCGGTCACCCCAGTTTCGTGATGTCGTCCAGCTTCGCCAACCAGACCATCGCGCAGATCGAGTTGTTCTGCCACAGCGACGCCTATGACGTGGGCAAGGTCTATGTGCTGCCCAAGCATCTGGATGAAAAAGTGGCCCGCTTGCACCTGAAGAAGGTCGGCGCCATGCTGACCGAACTGAGCGACGAGCAGGCCGAGTACATCGGCGTGCCCAAACAAGGCCCGTACAAGGCTGATACCTACCGCTATTGATGGCCCCCACGCTCGTCACTTGCGTGTACTCGCTGCCCCCAAAGGGGGCCGCAGTCGCCTTGGGGCGGCCCGGCGGCGACTGATGCGGATCGACCAACTGCTGGTGGCGCGCCAACTGGCCAGCACCCGCTCCCAGGCCCAGCGCCTGATCGCGGGTGGGGTGCAGTGGCGCAACGGCGACGTCTGGAAGAAGGTTGCCAAGAATGGCGACGAGGTGCCGGACGACGCCGACATCCAACTGCTGGACGATGCCGAGGCGCGTTACGTGTCGCGCGGCGGGCTGAAACTGGAAGCTGCGCTGAAGGCTGCTGGCCTGCATGTGCAGGGCTGGCGGTGTCTGGACCTGGGCCAGTCCACCGGCGGCTTCACTGACTGCTTGCTGCAACAGGGCGCGGCCCTGGTGGTGGGTGTGGACGTGGGCAGCGCGCAACTGCACCCGCAATTGCGTGAGGACGTGCGGGTGGTGGCGGTGGAAGCCGTCAACGCCCGCAACCTGACGGTCGATGACCTGATGCCCGCTTACGCACACTTTGAGGGTGCTGAAGGCGACGCGGACGTCGATTGGTCCCCTGAGTTCGATCTGGTCGTGGGCGACTTGTCCTTCATCTCGCAGACGCTGGTGTTGCCGGCGGTGGTGCCCTTTTTGAAGATCGGCGGTCATCTGCTGACATTGGTCAAGCCGCAGTTCGAACTGCAGCCCGGCCAGGTGGGCAAGGGCGGCATCGTCAAGGATGTCGCCATGTACCCGCTGGTGGAGCAACGGCTGCGCGATGCCTGCGCCGATTTGGGGCTGACGGTGTTGGACTGGTTCGACTCACCCATTGAGGGTGGCGATGGCAACCGCGAGTTCTTCATCCATGCAGTCAAAAGACACTGAATAGAAAGCGCTGGAGTTGATATGAGTTCCTCCCTGCCTTTGAGCTTTGAGTTTTTTCCGCCAAAGACGCCTGAGGGCGTGGGCAAGCTGGCCAAGGTGCGCCAGCAGCTGTATGTGCTGAAGCCGGACTTTTGCTCGGTGACCTATGGCGCCGGCGGCTCCACACAGAGTGGAACCTTCACCGCCGTGCGCGACATCCTGGCCGAGGGGGTGGATGCGGCGTCGCATTTTTCCTGCATAGGCGCCACCCAGGCCAGCCTGCGCGAGCAATTGGCCACGCTGAAGGCGATGGGCGTGCGCCGGCTGGTGGCCTTGCGCGGCGACCTGCCCAGTGGCTACGGCGCCGGTGGTGAATTCCACTACGCCAGCGACCTGGTCGCCTTCATACGCGCCGAGACCGGCAGCGATTTCCACATCGAGGTGGCTGCCTACCCCGAGGTGCACCCGCAGGCCAAGTCGCCGCAGGCTGACCTGCAGGCCTTTGCGACCAAGGTGAGAGCGGGCGCCAACAGCGGCATCACGCAGTACTTCTACAACGCCGACGCCTACTTTGATTTTGTCGAGCAGGTGGATGCGCTGGGGTTGGATGTGCCGGTGGTTCCGGGCATCATGCCGATCATCAGTTCCACGCAGCTGATGCGCTTCAGCGACGCCTGCGGCGCCGAAATTCCGCGCTGGATACGCCTGCGCCTGCAAGCCTATGGCGACGACAGCGAATCCATCAAGGCCTTTGGCCTGGACGTGGTGACCAGCCTGTGTGAACAACTGCGCGCCGGTGGCGCACCGGGCTTTCACTTCTACACCATGAACCAGGCTGCCGCCACGCTGGCGATCTGCGAGCGCCTGAATTTGTCAGCGGCCTGATGCCGGCTTAGCCAGCGGTCTGCTGGCGCTGGAATTCAGCGTAGGCTTGCTTCAAGCCCTGGCGCAGATCGGTTGTCGCCGTGAAGCCCAGGCCTGTCAACTTCGACACGTCCATCAGCTTGCGCGGCGTGCCGTCGGGCTTGCTGCGGTCGAACACGATCTGCCCGCTGTAGCCCACCACATCCTGCACGGTGCGCGCCAAGTCGGCGATGCTGAGGTCGTGGCCGACGCCGATGTTGATCAGCGGTGGCTCGAACCGGCCGGTTTTGGTTTCGTCGCTGCCCAGCAGCCGGTCGTACTGCGTATCCGGCAGGCTCATCAGGAACACGCAGGCCTGGGCCATGTCGTCGCTGTACATGAACTCGCGCAGCGGCGTGCCACTGCCCCACACCACCACCTCAGGGCTTTGGGCCAGCTTGGCTTCGTGGAATTTGCGCAAGAGTGCCGGGATCACGTGGCTGTTGTCCGGGTGGTAGTTGTCGCCGGGGCCATACAGGTTGGTGGGCATGGCGGCCAGAAAGCGCGTGCCGTACTGGCGGTTGTAGCTCCAGCACATTTCTATGCCGGCGATCTTGGCCAATGCATAGGGGCGGTTGGTGGGCTCCAGCGGGCCGGTCAGCAGGTACTCCTCCTTCAGCGGCTGCGGCGCCAGCTTGGGGTAGATGCAGCTGGAGCCCAGAAACACCAGCCGTTTCACACCGGCTTGCCAGGCTGCGTGCAGCACGTGCGTCTGCATGGCCAGGTTGTCACGGATGAATTCTGCGGGATAGCTGTTGTTGGCCAGGATGCCGCCCACCTTGGCGGCGGCCAGGAAAACATAGTCAGGCCTGTGTTGCGCAAAGAAAGCTTGGGTTGCAGCCTGGTCGGTCAGGTCCAGCTCGGCGTGCGTACGGGTCAGCAACTCGTGATGGCCGCTTGCTTGCAATGCGCGCACGATGGCCGAGCCCACCAGGCCACGGTGGCCGGCCACGTAGATGCGGGCGTCATGCTCCATCATCGCTGCATCAATCCTGGGCGTTGTAGGCGGCGTAGCCGTGCTGTTTCACCAGCGCGTCGCGCTGGGCGGCTTGCAGATCGGCGCGCGCCATCTCGGCCACCAGCTCCTTGAAGGAGGTTTTGGGCACCCAGCCCAGCTTGGTCTTGGCCTTGCTGGCGTCGCCCAGCAGGGATTCCACCTCGGTGGGGCGGTAGTAGTGCGGGTCGACCTTGACGATGGCGCGGCCCTGCGCGTCTGTGCCGGCCTCGTCCACACCGCTGCCTTGCCAGCCGATCTGCATGCCCAGCTCAGTGGCGGCGGCGTTGACAAAATCGCGCACACTGTACTGCACGCCGGTGGCGATGACGAAGTCCTCCGCCTGCGGCTGTTGCAGCATCAGCCACTGCATTTCCACATAGTCGCGGGCATGGCCCCAATCGCGTTTGGCGTCCAGGTTGCCCAGGTACAGGCAGTCCTGCAGGCCCAGTTTGATGCGTGCCAGCGCCTGGGTGATCTTGCGCGTCACGAAGGTTTCACCGCGCAACGGGCTTTCGTGGTTGAACAGGATGCCGTTGCAAGCGTAGATGCCGTAGGCCTCGCGGTAGTTGACGGTGATCCAGTAGGCATACAGCTTGGCCACCGCGTAGGGGCTGCGCGGGTAGAAGGGCGTGGTTTCCTTTTGCGGGGTTTCCTGCACCAGGCCATACAGCTCGGAGGTGCTGGCCTGGTAGAAGCGGGTTTTTTTCTCCAGCTTCAGCATGCGTATGGCTTCCAGCAGGCGCAGCGTGCCAATACCGTCGGCGTCGGCCGTGTACTCTGGCGTCTCAAAGCTGACGGCCACGTGGCTCATGGCGGCCAGGTTGTAGATCTCGTCGGGCTGTACCTGCTGCACGATGCGTATCAGGTTGCTGCTGTCGGTCAGGTCGCCGTAATGCAGCACGAAGTTGCGGCTGGACGCGTGCGGGTCCTGGTACAGGTGGTCGATGCGGTCGGTATTGAACAGCGAGGCGCGGCGCTTGATGCCGTGCACCTCGTAGCCCTTGGCGAGCAGGAATTCGGCCAGGTAGGCGCCATCCTGGCCTGTCACGCCGGTGATGAGTGCGACTTTCTTCATGGTGTGCTCTTGATATGCAGGGTTTTTGGCCGCCGGGGTCTTACTGTAACGACAAAACCCCCGCCTTCGCCCGATGGCCTCGCAGGTAAGATAGATGCCAGTCCCCAACACAGAGATGCTTCATGAAAATATTGGTGACCGGCGCTGCCGGTTTCATAGGCTCGGCCACCAGTCTGCGGCTGTTGGAGCGCGGTGACGAGGTGGTGGGGCTGGATAACCTGAACGACTATTACGACGTTAACCTCAAGCTCAGCCGCCTGCGTCGCTTGCAACCGCGGCCCGGTTTTCGCTTCGCCAAGCTGGATGTGGCTGACCGGGATGGCATGGCCAAGCTGTTCGAGGTCGAGCGCTTTGACCGCGTGGTCCACCTGGCGGCGCAGGCCGGCGTGCGGTATTCGCTGAAGAACCCGCATGCCTACGTGGACAGCAACCTGGTGGGGTTCGTCAATATCCTGGAAGGTTGCCGCCACCATGGCGTGCGGCACTTGGTGTATGCATCCAGCTCCAGCGTGTACGGTGGCAACAAGAAAATGCCATTTTCCGAGCATGACAGCGTGGACCATCCGGTCAGTCTGTATGCGGCGACCAAGAAGGCCAATGAACTGATGGCCCACACTTACAGCCATTTGTACGGCTTGCCCACCACTGGGTTGCGCTTCTTCACGGTGTACGGGCCGTGGGGTCGGCCGGACATGGCCTTGTTCCTCTTTACCAAGGCTATTCTGGAAGGCCGGCCAATAGACGTGTTCAACCACGGCGACATGAAACGCGATTTCACCTACATTGATGACATCGTTGAAGGGGTGGTGCGGGCGATGGACCGGCCGGCAACGGCAAACCCCGGCTATGACCCCCTGCTGGCAGACCCGGCCACCAGCAATGCGCCGTACCGGGTGTTCAATATCGGCAACCACCAGCCGGTGCCGCTGTTGGACTTCATTGGCTGTATCGAAGAGGCCACCGGCAAGACGGCTGAAAAGCGTTTGCTGCCCATGCAGGACGGTGATGTGCCGGCGACTTATGCCAGCACCGAGGCGCTGGGCGAATGGATTGAGTTTGTGCCCGCTACGCCCCTGAAGGACGGAGTAGCCAGGTTTGTCCATTGGTACTGTGAGTATTACGGCAAGGGCTCTGCGTAACGGGTTACTGGTTTTCGGGGCTGGTTGCGCGGCGGTTCTCCACAACCGGCAACTGGCAGGCCCGGCGTCAAATGGGCTTGCGGATACGCACGCGCTCACGCCGTCTGCCGCTGCTTGCGCTTGCCACAGGGGCGGCCGATGGTTTGGCGCCACTGCGCCGACGGCGGCTACGGCGGGCAGAGTACCGGATGATCACACCCACCGCCAGCACCGCCAACGCCGCCACACCCACAATGTCGGCCAGATTGTTGTCGTCACTTTCGGATTTGTCTGCGGCATTGGTGTCACCACGGTCCATCGCGGCGACTTTCTTGGCCAGCCCGGCGCTGCTACCCTCGTCGCTGGGCAAGTTTGTCATCCCTGCAATGGCGCGGAAATCAGGCTCATGGTTGGCCAGCCAGGCTGCATGCTCCTGCGCATCGGCGCCTGGTGGCGCGTCTTCCGGGGTCATGGTCGCGATGATGGCCAACGCATCTGCCTGCGCCGGACTGACATGCAGGGTGATTTCGCCAGCCGTGGTGCCCGGTAAATTGCCTGGCAGCTCGTCCACGGGAATGGCCATGACCGGGAGCGGCAGGAAAATAACAGCCAGGCAGATGGCCGGGATGACGGCCAAGCCGCAGGCAAGTTTCCGGCGCGCTACGGCGATGGTGCGCTGGATTGTGCTGCGCTTCAGCATGCCCGGTGCTTGCACTCAGGCGGCGCCTTGCGGGGCTTGACGTTGCTGCTGCAGACGTCCGAGCAAGCCACGCACGCCCACTTCGCAAAGATCCAGCACACGCTCAAAGCCTGCTTCATTGCCGTAGTATGGGTCCGGCACGTCTGTTTCTGACAAACCGTCAGCAAAATCCAACAGCTTGTGCAGCTTGCCTGCATGCTCGGTTGGACACAGGCGCTTCAAGGCGCTGAGATTGGCGCTGTCCATGGCCACGATCAGGTCGTAGTGGGCGAAGTCTTTTTCCGTGATTCGCCGTGAACGGGCCTTGCCTACCTTGTAACCGTGGCGTTCCAGGGTGGCCTTGGCGCGCGGATCGGCGGCCTGGCCGATGTGGTGGGCATGTGTGCCGGCCGAATCGAACGACAGTTGCCGCCAGCCCGCATCGCCCCCGGCTGGCAGCGACCGTGCCATGTGCTGGGCGACCATCTGCGCCATAGGCGAGCGGCAGATATTGCCCATGCACACCATCAATACCTTGGTCATGGGGGTGATTTTATGCGGTGGCAGAGGCCCGCCATGGTCTTCATGCGTCCTCGCAATCCCCTTGTGATTTCGGGATCGCCAAAAAAAAGTCCGCCGAAGCGGACTTTTTGTCTGTAAAAAGAACCGACAGTTCTGATTACGCGGATTTGCGACGGCGGATGCCGACCAGACCCAGCAGACCCAGACCGACCAGAGCCAGCGACTCGGGTTCCGGAACTTGGACGCTGTCACCGTTGAAGGTCACCGTGCCGTTGATGGCTTGGTCCGGGAAGCTCAGGAAGGCCGAGAAACCGGTCGTGAAACCGAAGTCAGCGCCATCGAACTTGGTGCCGGTGTTGAAAGCGGCTTGGGCCATGCCACCGGTCGCGTCCAGATAACCTTGACCGGTCAGGCTGCCGGGGGCAGAAGCGCCAAACAGCGACGAGCCACCGAAAGCAGCCAGGTTGTGACCACTCAGGACCAGCCACAGCGAGCCGTCTTGCGTGTTGGCGCTCGTCAGGTTGGTGCCGGCTGCAGTGTCGGGCGAGTAGTCAACGTAGACTTCAATGGTGCCGTTGGTGTAGTTCAGGCCGCCGTTGGGGGCGAAGCCGTAGTACTTGATGGTCAGTTCGCAACCGGGGCAGAAAAAGCCCACGTTCTGGCCGTTCAGCTGGGTGATGTAGCCGTAGCCGGACAGCGAGCCGTCGCCAGCCATGGTTTGGGTCACGTTGGCGCTGGTGCCAGTGAAGTCGCTGGCCGAATTCGGATCCCAGATGACGCCACCGACATTATTCAAAGCCGCGTGAGCGGAGGTGGCCATGGCCGCTGCTACAGCAACCCCGGCAAGCACTTTCTTAAACAACTTCATGATGAACTCCTTGAGGTTTGGAACACTGTAGAAGGACTGGTTTAGCCCCGTACGCAAGACAATAAGCAGAGACCGTGCCAGGTTTGGAGATGGTCTGTAAGCTGTTGATTTTTAACGATTTATTTTCAATGCCGAGAATTTATGGGATGGGGGCGGCAAGGGGCTGTAAATTTGTCCGACAGGCTTGGGTCTCAGCGGTAACGCCCAGGCGCCATGATGTCGTGCGGGTCCAGGTCCTTGCGCAGCCGGTCCTGGAAGGTCTTGGAGTCGCTTTGCAGGCTGACCAGCGTCTTCATGGTGTTCACGCCCACCCGGTAGGGGAACCAGCCCTTGGCTCGGCCGGTCTCGAACAGCTCTTTATAACAAGCGGCGGCGGCGGCTACCGCCTCGGGGCGTTGGCGCTCAAACACCAGCGGCACGGTGCTGTCGAACAGGCGGTCGCTCAGCGTGGTGAAGGTGATCAGCGGCTCGATGCCGTGCCGGGGGGTGATTTCCTTCACCATATTGACATAGGCGCGCACGTCCTTGGGCCGCATCGGCACCAGCGGGGCGTACCAGGTCAGGCCGCAGCCATCCTTGCCGGGGTTTTTCAGGTCGCCCTGCTGCCCGTTGGGGTTGCGCCAATAGGCCAGCGGCAGCGCGGTCTCGTTGGGTCGGCCAGCCACCAATTGCAGGGACTGGGCCAGGGTGCCGGTCATGCTGCCCAGGCGCTGACCCATGGCGCCGGGTATCCACCGGGCCAATTGGGACAGGGTCTGGGCACGGCCTGGCGTCAGGAACATCATGCGGCTGGCCATGCCGGACAGCGTGGCTTTCATTTCCTGTTGCGCGGCATTGACCAGGCGCCGGGTGCCGTACAGCGTGGCGAAGCCGGTCCACGGCTTGATCTGGTACTGGCGCCCCAGCTCGTCCAGCACCTCCTTGGGGATCATGCCGTCCGGCCCCAGCCGGTCGCCGGGGTAGGGGGCGGACATGCTCAACACGCGGTGCTGGTTCATCAAGTTGATGGCGCCCAGCGTGCCGGGCAGCTTGGTGATGATGGCGCGTATGCGCTCCACCGCCGGTTCCAGCAAGTCGTCGCTGTCCAGGCCGAAGAAGCACACCTTCACGCTTTCCGGGCGGCGCGACAGCGCGATGGACATGCGGGTCACGATGCCAAAGCCGCTCTGGGTGAACAGGCCGGTGAAGTACGGGCCTATGCCATATTTAAATAAGCGGGCCAGTTCCTCGCCACCGGCCTCGCTCAGCGCCGAGCGGTACAGCGATCCATCGGGCAGCACGGCCTCAATGTCGGTCACGGCGCCAAAATGGTCCACGTGGGGGGTGACGCCGTAGCCACGTTCCAGCGCATTGCTGAGCAGGCTGCAGGTTGGGCCGGCGCCGGTGACGGGGACCAGGAACGGATGGCCGCCGCGCTCCAGGAAGTCGGCCAGCATGCCCTGGGTCACGCCGGGCTCCAGTGTGACAACCCCCAGATCGGCGTCGAAGTGCAGGATCTTGCGCAACTGGCCGAGATCAACGATCACGCAGCCATCCCGCGCCGGCAGCGAGGTGCCGTAGCCCCAGTTCTGGCCGGTGCTGATGGGATAGACCGGCACCTGATGCCGGCTGGCGATGCGCATGACTTCAGGCAGGCAGGCACTGTCCACTATTCGCAACGCTGCGGGAATTTCGCGCTCTGCGCCGCCGGTGTCCACATGATAGGCGCGCTGGACCGCGTCCCCCTGCAGGACCTGCCCCTCACCCAGCAGGGTTTGCCACTCGCCAAGGGCTGCAATCAGGTTCATGGTGGTGCTCTCTTTTTCTACATGGCCATGCCAGCCGGAATCCGCCAATTTACACGACAGTGTGCAGACGGTGTGAATTTCTTCACGCGGAGGCGTGCAGACCGGGCCGCGTTTTCCGCTGGTTTCTCAGGCAAATGCGTTATATTCGCCATTGGCCCCAATGGTCGTCAGCTGCTTGTATATAAGGGATAAGAGATGAGAAATTCCAATGCCGCACCCATGATGATTGCTCGCTGGGTCGTTCTGGGTTGGCTGTTGGCGCTGGTTGCCGGTTGTGCCACGCAGTACCCCGCCGCACCCGCTGCTGCTGCCACGCCTGATTACAACTATGTGATTGGCCCAGGCGATGCGTTGAACATCATCGTGTGGCGCAATCCCGAGCTGTCGATGTCGGTGCCGGTGCGGCCGGACGGCAAGATGTCCACGCCGCTGGTGGAGGAGCTGGTAGTACAGGGCAAAACCACGCTGCAGGTGGCCCGTGACGTGGAGAAGGCATTGGGCAAGTTTGTCCGCGACCCGGTGGTGACCGTGATTGTCACCAGCTTCGTCGGCCCTTACAGCGAGCAGATTCGCGTTGTGGGTGAGGCCGCCAAACCCCAGTTCTTGCCCTACAAGCAGAAGATGACGCTGCTGGACGTGATGATCGCCGTTGGCGGGCTGACCGACTTCGCGGATGGCAATGCGGCGTCCCTCGTGCGCGCTTCCGAGGGCGACAAGCGCTACTCGGTGCGCATCAAGGACCTGGTCAAGCGCGGCGACATCACTGCCAATGTGGAAATGAAGCCGGGCGACGTGCTCATCATTCCGCAGGGCTGGTTCTGATTTGCCCCTATCGTCCCCTTCGTTGGTCCCTTGCGTCCGTGAGGGGCGTCAAGTGCCTGAATGCATGGAGTTAGCGTCGCATGGCTGAGTTGCTGAATCAGATCATCTCGATTGCCCGCGGCATGTGGAAGTACCGCTGGCTGGGTATGCTGGCGGCCTGGCTCACTGCGGCCGTGGGCACGCTGGCGATCTTTGTCATTCCGGACAGGTATGAGGCCAATGCCCGTATCTTCGTGGACACGCAGTCCATCCTGAAGCCGTTGATGTCCGGCTTGGCGGTGCAGCCCAATGTCGAGCAACAGGTGGTGATGCTCAGCAAGATGCTGATCACACGACCCAACATGGAAAAGCTGATACGCATGGCCGACCTGGACCTGGGCAACAGCAGCAAGGAGCAGCAGGAAGGTCTGATACAGAAGCTGACTGGCAGCATACAGATCAAGAATTCCGGCCGCGACAACCTGTATTTCATCGCCTACACCGACACCAACCCCGACAAGGCCAAGCGGGTGGTGCAGTCGTTGGTGTCGCTGTTCATCGAGTCCAGCATGACCGACCAGCGCAGGGGCTCGGACGACGCCAAAAAATTCATCGACGAGCAGATCAAGACGGTGGTGGCGAAGCTGGAAGAGGCTGAAAACCGCCTGAAGGAATTCAAGCTGCGCAACATCGACCTGCAAACGCAGGATGGCAAAGACATGGCCAGCCGCATCGGTGATATCGGCAACCAATTGAATCAGGCGAAACTGGAGTTGCGCGAGGCCGAAAATGCGCGCGAGGCCGCCAAGCGGCAGCTGGACAATGAGCGCGCCAATGCGAACAAGAACCTGATGTCCGACGCGCCGGCCGCCGTGCCCACGCCGGAAATCGACGCCCGCATCGAGGCCGTCAAGCGCAATCTGGACGGCTTGTTGCAGCGTTTCACCGACGCGCATCCCGACGTGATCAATGCGCGCAAGCAGCTCAAGGAGCTGGACGAGGTCAAGCGCAAGGAAATCCAGGAATTACGCAAGGCGGCCCAGGCCAACCCGGTGGCAGCCTCCAGCACCCTCAATCCCGCCATGCAGGAACTGACCAAGATGTATTCCTCCGCCGAGGTCCAGGTGGCTTCGCTGAAGGCGCGCGTGGCCGAATACGAGTCGCGCTATGCCAAAGCGCGCGCCATGCTGAAGACGGCGCCGCAGATCGAGGCCGAGGCGGCCCAGCTGAACCGGGACTACAACATCAACAAGAAGAACTACGAAGACCTGGTGGCCCGCCGTGAGTCGGCCAACATATCCGGCGAGCTGGACAACACCTCCAGCATCGCCGACTTCCGCCTGATCGACCCGCCGCGCGTGCTGCCACAGCCGGTGGCGCCCAATCGGTTGCTGTTGCTGCCGCTGGTGCTGCTGGCCGCCATTGGCATGGGCTGCGGGCTCGCATTTGCGGGCAGCCAAATCAAGGCGGTGTTTCATGACGCGCATTCGCTGCACAGTGTTGTCGGGCTGCCCCTGCTGGGTGTGGTGACCTTGGTGGTTGGCGACTCGACCCGGCGCCTGGAGCGCAAGGATTTGAGACGTTTTATTGGCGCGACGAGCGGGCTGATGGTGCTGTTTGGCATGGGCATCACGGTTTTGTACATCTTGTCCACCAAAGTGGTATAGGCGGTTTATGAGCAGCCTGATTGAGCAAGCAACCCAGCGGCTGGAACAACTCCGGCAGGCCGGCGCGGTGATGCCTGACAGTGCCGGGCTGGTGCAGCCTGGCGCACCGGTCCCCGAGGAGGCGGGCGAGGGCGAGCCGTTCAAAGCTAAGGCGCCTCCCGCCGTCGAGGCCAAGGCGGCACCGATCTCCAAGCGCATTGAGATCGATCTGGAGGCGATTGCCGCGGCCGGCATTGTCAGCCCCAATGCGCCGCGTTCGCAGATCGCCGACCAGTACCGCGTCATCAAGCGGCCCTTGATACGCAACGCCATGGGCCGTGGTGCCTCGATGATTCCCAATGGCAACCTGATCATGGTGACCAGTTCCCTGCCTGGCGAGGGCAAGAGCTTCACCGCGATCAATCTGGCCATGAGCATCGCCACCGAGCTGGACAATACCGTGATGTTGGTGGACGCCGATGTTGCCCGTCCTTCCATCCTGCGGGTGCTGGGGTTGCCGCCCAGCCCCGGCCTGCTGGACCTGGTGCGCGATGAGTCCACCGATCTGTCGCAGGTGCTGCTGCGGACCAACATCGACAAGCTGACATTGTTGCCCAGCGGCACGCCACATGACCGGGCCACCGAATTGCTGGCCAGCGACGCCATGACGCGCCTGCTGGAAAACATGGCCAGCCGCTATTCCGACCGCATCATCATTTTCGATTCGCCGCCGCTGCTGCTGACCACCGAGTCCCGGGTGCTGGCCACCCACATGGGGCAAATCGTGATGGTGGTGAAGGCTGGCGCCACCTTGCAGTCTGACGTGCAAGCCGCCTTGTCGACCATCGCTTCCTGTCCGGTCAAGCTGATGGTGCTGAACCAGGCACGGACTTCCTCCCTCGGCGGTGGTGCCTACGGGTATGGTTATGGCTATGGCTATGGCGATGCGCCGTCCGCTTCCTGAAGCCTTGTGCCGCTGCGCATCATGAGATTGGCTGTCCACGCCAGCTTTCGCCGTACCGTCATTGCCAATGGCCTGCTCATCGCCTTGACCGGGGGGCCGGTCATGTGTGCCTGGGCGCAGCAGTCAGAAACGCCGGCGTCTGCTGATCCTGGGGCAGGAGCCGTCAGCGGCGCCACGCAGCAAGGCGCCGAGCAGGGCGGCAAACGGACGTTTTCCTTTGTCCCCAGGCTGACCATCCAGCAGACCTTCACCAGCAACGTGGAATTGCGCCCGAACGCACGCGCCGACCAGTTCACGGAGATCAACCCCGGTTTTCACCTGGCGGCCGATGGCTCGCGCCTGAAGGCTTCTGTGGACTACACGCTGCGCGAAATCATCTACGCGCAAACTTCGAGCAAGTCCAGCACACAAAATGTATTGAATGCTTTTGGCAACCTGCGTGCCATCGACAACTGGGCTTTTGTCGATTTTCGCAGTTCCATATCGCAACAGACGATCTCAGCCTTCGGTGCCCAGGGCACAGACAACGGCCCGGCCAACACCAACCTGGCCGAGACCTTCAACACCCAGATCTCGCCCTACCTCATCGGTCGGCTCGGCGGGGCGGTCAGTTATGAGGCTCGCTACAACTGGTCCACCAACCACAGCCCGTCCAACAGCACGTCAGACGTCACCACCAACGCAGCCACGCTGAGCCTGCGCGGTGACACCGGAGGCTCGCGGCTGATATGGAACGCGAACCTGGGCAGCCAGCGTTATGCCTATGCCACCGGGCGCACCACCCACGACGACAATTTCCGTGCGGTGCTCGGCTATGCGTTCAGCCCGCAATTCAACCTGTCCTTGATTGGCGGTCGCGAGACCAACGACTTTGTCAGTCTGTCGGATGAAACCCACGGATTGAGCGGTTGGAGCCTGAATTGGACGCCTTCCAACACGACCAAGTTGGCGCTGTCCCGGGAAAGCCGCTTCTTTGGCGAGTCGCACAACCTCAGTGTCGATCACCGGACACCGCGCACCCAATGGCACTATACAGACGTCCGAGGCGTCACCGCCACGCCGAATCAGAGCACCGCCGGTGCGGGTTCCGTCTACGACCTGATTTTTGCCCAACTGGCCAGCCTGGAACCTGATCCGATCAAGCGAGCCGAACTGGTCAATGTCTTTTTGCAGACCTATGGCTTGAGTCCCAACAGCAAGCCCACCGGCGGGTTTCTTGCCTCGGCTGTATCGCTGCAACGTGCCAAAAACCTGTCGTTCGCCATCCTGGGCGTGCGTGACACCGTGACTTTCATAGCCACGCAGAGCCAGACCCGGCGGCTGGACAGTCTGTCCACGGTGACAGACGACCTGGCGAACGGCGCTACCGTCCAGCAGCGGGGATTTTCAGTCAGCTATGCGCACCGGTTGACGCCCCAGTCGTCCGTCAATCTGCTGGCGTCGCAAGCGGAGTCTTCCAGCTCCACCACCGCGTTCGACACCAATGTGCGCAGTCTCAACCTCAACTTCACCACCAAGTTGGGCAGCCAGTCCACCGCGACCGTAGGAGCCCGCAGGGTGATGTCGGACGGTGGCACGTCGCCCTATTCGGAATCTGCCTTGACGGGCAGTTTGAACCTTCAGTTCTAACGCCCATGTACGAAGCCTTTTATGGGTTGACGAGCAAGCCCTTCCAGCTCAACCCCGACCCCAGTTTCTACTTCGCCAGCAAGCAGCACAGGCGGGCCAAGGCCTACCTGGAGTATGGCGTGCAGCGCAACGAGGGCTTCATCGTCATCACCGGCGAAGTGGGGGCGGGCAAGACCACCATCGTGCGCGGCCTGCTCGACAGCCTGGACCCCAACAAGGTGGTGGCGGCCAACCTGGTGAGCACTCAACTGGATGCCGAGGACACCCTGCGCATGGTGGGAGCGGCTTTTGGCGTGTCGGTCAAAGAGGCCTCCAAGTCTGTGTTGCTGATGTCGCTGGAGGCTTTCCTGGTGACACAGACCACGCAGGGCAAGCGCTGCCTGCTGATTGTGGACGAGGCGCAGAACCTGACGCCTCGCGCGGTCGAAGAGTTGCGCATGCTGTCCAACTTCCAGTTCGGCAAGCAGGCGTTGTTGCAAACATTCCTGGTCGGACAGCCGGAATTCCGCGAGATCCTGCAAAGCCCCAACATGCAGCAGCTGCGCCAGCGCGTGACCGCCACCTGCCACATTGGCCCGTTGGACCGGGAGGAGACGCGTGGCTACATCGAGCACCGGCTGAAATGCGCCGGCGCGCGCGGGCGGCCCACCTTCGAGCCCGAAGCCTGCGATGCCATTTTTTCCGCCAGCGGCGGCATTCCGCGGCGCATCAACACGGTGTGCGACCGGTTGCTGCTGCTGGGCTTCCTGGGCGAGAAGAGCAGTTTTTCCGCCGACGATGCCAACGAGGTCATCAGCGAAATCCGCGAAGAGGCGGGGGTGTCCGGGTTTGGGCCTTCAGCGGCGGCGCCGCTGAGTGCAGACGGCGCGCATGGGTCTGCTGGCGGTTCGCGTTCGGTTCAACTCAATGGCGGTGATAGTCTGGATTTATCCAGTTTGGACCTTGATTTGGGCATGCTGGATGGGATTTCGCAGAAAATAGAACGTCTGGGTGCTGAGCAGTACGGTGATCGGCTCCAGCGCCTGGAGCGCAGTCTGCTGCGGTTGGAGCGCCGGAACCTGGAAATCCTGGCCATCCTGCACAAGCTGGTGACGTCAGCCAGGCGGCCCAGCGACGACATCAACCCCACCAACTGACCACCACAAGAGGCCTTGTGTGACGGACAAGCAGCATACCAACGCATTGACCATCGACGTGGAAGATTACTTCCAGGTCTCGGCGTTTGCGCCCTACATCTCTCGCATGGAGTGGAATTCCCGGGAGTGCCGCGTGGAGCGCAATGTCAACCGCATCCTGGACATGCTGGCGGCCAAGGACGTCAAGGCCACCTTCTTCACGCTGGGGTGGATCGCCGAGCGCTATCCCCAACTGGTGCGGCGCATCGTCAAGGAGGGCCATGAACTGGCCAGCCACGGCTATGGCCATGAACGTGCCAGTGACCTGTCCGAAGAGGCTTTCCTGGCCGATATCCGGCTGTCCAAAATCCTGCTCGAAGACTTGTCTGGCGTCGAGGTCAAGGGCTATCGCGCACCCAGTTTTTCGATCGGTACCGGCAACCTGTGGGCTTTTGACTGCTTGGCGCGCGAGGGCTACACCTACAGCTCCAGCATCTACCCCATCAAGCACGACCACTACGGCATGCCCGACGCGCCGCGTTTTGCCCACCAGGTGCGCGACACCCTGATGGAAGTGCCGGTCACCACGGTGCGCCTGTTCGGCCGCAACCTGCCCTCCAGCGGCGGCGGCTATTTCCGCCTGTTCCCCTATGTGTTGTCGCGCTGGCTGCTCAACCGCGTCAATGGCAGCGACCAGCAATCAGCCATCTTCTATTTCCATCCCTGGGAGATCGATGTCGACCAGCCGCGTGTGGCCGGCATCAACGCCAAGACGCGCTTTCGGCACTACGTCAACATCGGCCGCATGGAGGGCCGCCTGCAGCAACTGATCGGCGACTTCAAGTGGGGTCGCATGGACCAGATCTTTCTGAAACCGCCCGCCGCCGCGCCCGCCGCGGCCTGAGGCGCCCCGCCATGTTGACGATCAAGCGACTTTTGCCGCGGGAGAAGGCTGTTGCGGCGCAGTGGGACAGCTTCGTGCTGGCCAGCCCGCAGGCCAGTTTCTTCCACCGCGCCGGCTGGCAGCGCATCGTCGAGCAGGTGTTCGGCCATGACACCTACTTCCTGTATGCGGAGGAAGACGGCGCCATACAGGGCGTGCTGCCGCTGGGCCATGTGAAAAGCATGTTGTTTGGCAACTCGCTGATCGGTCTGCCCTTCGCAGTCTATGGCGGCGTGGCGACTGGCCGACCGGAGGTGGCGCGGGCGCTGGAGCAAGAGGCGCAGGCCATTGCGAAACAGTTGGGCGTGGACCACCTGGAGTTGCGCAATGTGACGCGCCAGCATGACGACTGGCCCCTGCAGGATCTGTACGTGACCTTTCGCCGGGAAATCTTTGCCGACGAGGAGGCCAATATGCTGGCCATCCCGCGCAAGTCGCGGGCCAGCGTGCGCAAGGGCATCAAGAACAACCTGGTCAGCCACATCGACACCGATGTGGATCGGTTCTTCGCGCTCTATGCCGACAATGTGCACCGCCACGGCACGCCGGCCATGCCGAAGAAGTATTTCAAGGCTTTGATGACCGAGTTCGGTCCCGACTGCGAGGTGCTGACCGTCACCACCGCCGATGGCCGCCTGCTGAGCAGCGTGTTGAGCTTCTACTTCCGTGACGAGGTGCTGCCCTACTATGCTGGCGACGACGAGGCGGCGCGCGACCTGGCCGCCAACGACTTCAAGTATTGGGAGCTGATGCGCCGTGCCTGCGCCCGTGGCTTGAAGGTGTTCGACTACGGGCGCAGCAAGCAGGGCACGGGTTCTTTCGCGTTCAAGAAGAACTGGGGCTTCGAGCCGGCACCACTGCACTACGAATACTGCCTGTACAAGCGTGACGGCATTCCGCAGAACAACCCCAACAACCCCAAGTACCAGTTGATGATCAAGACCTGGCGGCGCATGCCCATCGCGCTGGCCAACTTCCTGGGCCCGTTCATCGTGCGCAACCTGGGCTGACGGCTGTATGGGCAACCTGCTTTATCTGGTGCACCGGCTGCCCTACCCGCCCAACAAGGGTGACAAGGTGCGCTCCTACCACTTGCTCAAGCATCTGGCAGCCAGTCACCGGGTATTCCTGGGCACGGTCATCGACGACCCCGCGGATGAGGCGTATGTGGAGACCGTGCGCGGCTATTGCGCCGACCTGCATGTGGCCCGCATCAATCCCCTGTTCGGCAAATTGCGCAGCCTGGCCGGTCTGCTCACCGGTGAGGCGCTGACGCTGCGCTTTTACCGCGACGCTGGCCTGAGCGCCTGGGTGGCCGAAGTGTTGCGCCAGCACAGCATTGACGCGGTGGTGGTGTTCTCCTCAGCCATGGGTCAGTATGTGCCCAAGGGTACGCGGGCCACGCTGTTGGTGGATTTTGTCGATGTGGACTCCGCCAAATGGACCGAATACGCGCCCAACCACCGTTGGCCGCTGTCCTGGCTGTACCGGCGCGAAGGGCGGCGCCTGCTGGCTTATGAGCGGGCGCTGGCCCAGCGGGCGCGACGCTCCTTTTTCGTCACCGACAACGAGGTGGCATTGTTTGCCGGTATGGCGCCGGAATGTGCCGCCACCCTGGATACGGTCAGCAATGGGGTGGATGCCGAGTTTTTTGCCCCGGACGCGGGCCGGGCATCGCCTTTTCCAATGGATGCTGGTCATCAAGCCGTCGTGTTCACCGGTGCCATGGACTACTGGCCCAACATCGACGCCGTCACCTGGTTCGTGCAGGATATGCTGCCTGCGCTCCAGCGCGATTGGCCGCAACTGTGCTTCTACATCGTGGGCCGCAGCCCGCCGCCGGCGGTGCAGGCGCTCGCGGGTCCTGGCGTGGTGGTGACCGGCACTGTGCCCGACGTGCGGCCCTACCTGCAACACGCCGCTGTGGTGGTGGCACCATTGCGGGTGGCGCGTGGCATCCAGAACAAGATCCTCGAGGCCATGGCCATGGCGCGGCCGGTGGTGGCAGCGCGCTCCTGTGTGGAGGCGATAGACGCCGCTGCCGGTGAGGAACTGTTGGCTGCAGATGGTGTCGATGACTACGTGGCGCTGGTGAATGCCCTGCTGCGCGACCCGCGGCGCGCCGGCGCTGTGGGCCAGGCTGGCCGCCAGCGGGTGCTGGGCAGTTACAGCTGGTCGGCGCACCTGGCGCGCCTGGACGCTTTCCTGAACGCGACGGATGGCCCAACGGCCGCTGGTGCATGAACCCTGACCCTATGAGCTTGTCTGATTCCGTCCCCGCGCCTGCGAAGGCTTGGCGGTTGGCCTTGCCGCTGCTGCTGGCACTGCTGGTCTGGGTGCTGGTGGTGTATTGGGACACCGGCGCTGCGATCGTGCACATTTGGATGCGCTCGGAAACCTTCACCCATGGGTTCATCGTGCCCCCCATCGTGCTGTGGCTGGTCTGGCGTCGCCGTGCCGACCTGGCGCAACGCTTGCCTCAACCCAGTGTCTGGGGCCTGTTGCTGCTGGCCGGTGCCGGGCTGGCCTGGCTGCTGGGTGACCTGGTTGCCATGAATGCGCTGACCCAACTGGCCCTGGTCAGCATGTTGGTGCTGTTGGTGCCGGCCCTGCTGGGGCTGTCGGTCACCAGCGCCGTCGTCTTTCCGCTGGTCTTCATGTTTTTTGCGGTGCCCTTTGGCGAATTCTTCATGCCGCAGTTGATGGTCTGGACGGCCGATTTCACCGTCCTGGCTTTGCGCTTCAGCGGCGTACCGGTGTACCGCGAAGGCTTGCAGTTCATCATCCCCTCGGGCAATTGGTCGGTGGTGGAAGCCTGCAGCGGCATACGCTACCTGTTGGCTTCGTTGACGGTGGGCGCCCTGTTTGCTTACCTGAATTACCGCTCCACCAAGCGCAGGGTGATCTTCGTACTGGTGTCCATCGCCGTGCCCATTTTGGCCAACTGGTTGCGCGCCTACATGATCGTCATGCTCGGTCATCTGTCGAGCAACAAGCTGGCCACCGGCGTGGATCACCTGATCTACGGCTGGCTGTTCTTCGGCATTGTGATTTTGCTGATGTTCATGGTGGGCGCACGCTGGAGTGAGCCCGACGCACCCCCGGTGACGCCGTTGACCGGTGCGGCCGCCGAAGCGGTGCGGACGCACTCTTTCAAGCCAGTGCACATGCTGGCCGTTGGCGTGCTGGCAGCGTTGCTGGTGGCGGCGCCAAGGGTGGCTGGCTTGGCCATCGCCAGCGCCGACAGCGCGGCAGCGCCGCAGTTGGCTGCGCCAGAGCGGCTGGCCGGGGGCTGGATGGTTTCGCCACAGCCTGCGGCGGATTGGACACCGGCTTTTCAGAATCCCTCCGCGCAGTTCAACACCAGTTACCGGCAGGGCGACCGTGCCGTGGGGTTGTACCTGGGCTACTACCGCCGGCAAGGCTATGACCGCAAGCTGGTCAGCTCTGAAAACGTATTGGTCACCACCAAGGACACGCAATGGGCACAGGTGGCCGGTGGTGGCAAGACCTTGACGCTGAATGGCCAAAGCGTCATCCTGCGCGCTGCCGAATTGCGAGGCCTGCTGCAATTGGGGCGCGCGCAAGAGGAGCGGCTGACGGTGTGGCAAATCTATTGGGTCAACGGCACGTTGACGGCGAGCGACTGGCGTGCCAAACTCTTCAGCGCCTTGTACCGTCTGGCGGGGCGCGGGGACGATTCTGCGGTCATCATCGTGTACGCGCCCAAGGGTGGCGCCGGCGAGGGTGACAAAGCCCTGGAAGCTTTCATGCAGGCCAATGCGGCTGACATAGAGTCACTGCTGCAGCGTACCCGGGCGCAACGCTAGGGCGTGGCGCGAACAGCTTGGCGAAAACAACGGACTGGACTGAACCATGTGTGGCATTGCCGGACTTTTCGATACACGGGCCAAGCGTGACTACCCCACGGACCTGATCGCGCGCATCAACAACCTGCAGGCGCACCGTGGACCCGATGAGCACGACGTCTACCTGGAGCCTGGCCTGGCTTTCGGCCATCGCCGCCTGTCCGTCATCGACCTGGCCACCGGCCAGCAGCCGCAGTTCAACGAAGACCATACGGTGGCCATCGTCTTCAATGGTGAGATCTACAACTACAAGGAACTGACGCTGGAGTTGCAGGCGCTGGGCCACAGCTTCCGCACCCGCAGCGACACCGAGGTCATCGTGCACGCCTGGGAAACCTGGGGTGAGAAGTGCGTAGACCACCTGCGCGGCATGTTCGCCTTCGCGCTGTGGGACCGCAACAAACAGGTCATGTTCATGGCGCGCGACCGCATGGGTGTCAAGCCCATGCATTACGCGCTGCTGCCCGATGGCACGTTCATCTTCGGCTCCGAGCTGAAGGTCATCACCGCCCACCCGGCCTTCGTGCGCACCATCGACCCGTTGGCGGTGGAGGACTATTTCGCGCTCGGCTATGTGCCCGATTCGCGCTGCATCTACAGCAACGCCCACAAACTGCCCGCCGCCCACACGCTGCTGCTGCGCCATGGCGACGCCCGGCTGCCCGACCCCAAGCCGTATTGGGATGTGCGCTTCACGCTCGACAACCCCATCAGCGCGGCCGACGCCGTCGCCGAGCTGCGCACGCGGCTGGACGAATCGGTGCGGCTGCGCATGCGCGCCGACGTGCCGCTGGGCGCCTTCCTGTCCGGCGGCGTGGATTCCAGCGCCGTGGTGGCCACCATGGCCGGCCTGTCCGACAAGCCTGTGCGCACCTGCTCCATCGGCTTTGACGACCCGAAGTTCAACGAATCGGCCTTTGCCCAGCAGGTGGCCGAGCGCTACAAGACCGACCACCACCTGGAAATCGTCAACAGCGACGACTTTGACCTCATCGACACGCTGGCCTGGCTGTACGACGAGCCCTATGCCGACAGCTCGGCCATCCCCACCTACCGCGTGTGCCAGTTGGCGCGCAAGCATGTCACCGTGGCCTTGTCGGGTGATGGCGGCGACGAAAGCTTCGGTGGCTACCGCCGCTACCGCCTGCACCTGATGGAAGAGCAGGCGCGCTCGGCGCTGCCCATGGCGTTGCGCCGGCCGCTGTTCGGCGCCTTGGGGCGCATCTACCCCAAGGCCGACTGGGCGCCACGCATGTTCCGCGCCAAGACCACCTTCCAGGCGCTGGCCTTCGACTCCGCCCAGGCCTACATGCACAGCATGTCGGTGCTGCGTGCCGACGAGCGCGCGCGCCTGTATTCAGCGCAGTTCAAGCGCACCCTGGCTGGCTACAGCGCGCAGGAGGTGTTCAACGAGCACGCCGCCAACGCCGGCACCGACGACCCGCTGGCGCTGATCCAGTACCTGGACTACAAGACCTGGCTGGTGGCCGACATCAACACCAAGGTGGACCGCGCCAGCATGGCGCATTCGCTGGAGGTGCGCGAGCCGCTGATGGACCATCAGTTGATCGAGTGGCTGGCCACCCTGCCCAGCAAGCTGAAGATCCAGGGCCAGGAAGGCAAGTGGCTGTTCAAGAAGGCGTTTGAGCCCAGCTTGTCCGACGACGTGCTGTATCGCCCCAAGATGGGCTTTTCGGTGCCCATGGCGCGCTGGCTGCGCGGCCCCTTGCGCCAGCGCATGCAGCAGTCGTTGCTGGGCGGCGAATTGCAGGCTTCGGGCTATTTCGACGCCGGCGCGCTGCGCAGCATGGTGGACCAGCACCTGAGCGGTCAGCGCGACCACTCGGCACCGTTGTGGATGCTGCTGATGTTTGACGCCTTCCTGCGCCGCGCCGGGGCGCCCGCTTCCGCAACCGCCCCGGTGACGGCGGAGCCGGTCGAGCAGGCCGCATGAGCGGTGCGGTGCGTCGCAGGCGCATCGTTCACGTGGTTTACAGCTTCGCCATCGGCGGGCTGGAAAACGTGATCGTGCAATTGATCAACCAATTGCCGGCCGACGAGTTTGAGCATGTGGTGCTGTCGCTGACCACCATCAGCGACTTCAAGAACCGTGTCGCGCGCCAGGACGTGCAATTCATCGCGTTGAACAAGCCACCCGGCCACGCCATCGGCCTGTATCCGCGGATTTTCAGGCTGCTGCGTGAACTCAAACCTGACGTACTGCATACCTGCAACCTGGCTGCCCTGGAAATCGTGCCGGTGGCCTGGTTGGCCGGCGTGCCTGTGCGCGTGCATGCCGAGCATGGTTGGGATGCGCACGACCTCAACGGCAGCAACCCGCGCTACCGCCGCATACGCAAGCTGTACAAACCGTTTGTCAGTCACTATGTGGCGGTTTCGAAGGATCTGGACGATTATCTCGGCCATGCCATCGGCGTGCCGTCGCAGCGGCGCTCCCTGATCGCCAATGGCGTGGACACCAACCTGTTCTCGCCCTCAACCGATTTACCTGACGTGCCGGTGGATTGTCCTTTCCAGCCGCGCCAGCATTGGCTGGTGGGCACCGTGGGGCGCTTGCAGACGGTGAAGAACCAGCCGCTGCTGGCGCGGGCCTTTGTACGGCTGGTGCGCGACCACCCAGAGGCTGCTGAGCGGCTGCGCGTGGTGTTTGTGGGCGATGGCCCATTGCGCGCGGAAGTCGAGGCGGTATTGTCCAGTGCCGGTCTGCGGCATCTGGCCTGGCTGGCGGGTGCGCGCAATGATGTTGCGCACATCATGCGCACATTGGATTGCTTTGTGCTGCCTTCCACCGCAGAGGGCACCTCTTGCACGTTGCAAGAGGCCATGGCTTGCGGGCTGCCGATTGTGGCCACCGCCGTCGGCGGTACGCCGGATCTGGTGCAAGAGGGCAAGACGGGTTACCTGGTACCCAGTGGGGACGAGGCAGCCATGGCGCAAGCCGTCTGGCATTGCTTTGCCCACCCCGGCGACGCCCTGGCCATGGGACACCAGGGACGCGAAAGAGCATTGACCGGCTTTGGCCTGGACACCATGGTGCGGCGCTATGCAGGTTTGTTCGGCGGTGCCTCTACATGAGCACCAGCACCAGAGAGTGGGGCATTGCCGTTTTTGCCAACCGTGAGTCTCTTTCCACCATCTGTGCGACCCTGGAGGCCACTGCGCTGGCTGCGGGCAGTCGCGCCCGTATCGACGTGCTGGTCAATGGCAACCCGCAGCTTGTTGCCGAGTTGACGGCTTACCTGGGTAGCCGGCCAACTGCCTTTGAGAAGGCCGCACTGCGCATCTGGTCCATCCCGCTGGGCGACAAAGCCAACGCATGGAGTCAGTATGTGCAGCGCATCTGGTCCGGAGAGGACGTGGCCTTTTTTGTCGATGGCTATGCCCGGCCGAATGCGGACGCCATCGAATTGCTGGGGACCGCCATGATGCGTGACGACACGGTGCAGGGCGGCACGGGGCTTCCCAGCATGGGCCGTTCCGCCGCGGCCTTGCGCAAGGAGTTTGCCGAGGATGGAGGTTTCCACGGTAATCTGTGTGGCATGAAAGGCAGTTTCCTGGCGCGCATGCGCGCATGCGGATTTGCCATACCCCGTGGGCTGTACCGCACGGATTCGTTGATGGGCGCCGTGCTGAGCTACGATTTGGATCCGGCCATCAATCTGTGGGATGAGGGCCGCATCCTGGTCCACACCGACGTCACCTGGCAGACCGAGCACAAGCACTGGTGGCGGTGGCGCGACGTCAAGGCGCATTTCAAGCGCATGGTCCGGCAGGCGCGTGGGGAGATCGAGAAGCGTGCCATCCGGGATCACCTAACCTTCCGGCGCCAGCGGCCGGAAACCTTGTTGCCGACTGCCCACGCGTTGATACTCGACTGGGCTCAACGCTGCCCGGATGACTATCGCGCGCAAATGAATTGCAACCCCTTGGCCTGGTTGGCGATGCGCCAACTCAGGCGTGAAGCAAGCTTGCCGCAGCTTGCGACTGAGCCAGAACTTGCCATGGAACATCCCTGAGTTGTCCGGCACTGCACCAGCTGCCGTGCACCAGGTATTTCAGCGTGGGCCGGGCAAGTTCAGGCTAGTTCGGTAAACGTAACCGAATCGGGTTGGTGTAAGCCTGCAGTTCGTTGCCGCCGCTGTCTGGTTTGCGCACGCGGACGCGAAAGTAGGCACTCTCGCCATCGTCTCCCTTGTGCCATCCGGCGAGTTTGAATCGGTGGCTATCCTGGTCTTTCGGCAGGGTTGCCTGATCGATCAGCTCGGCTCTACCGGTCTTGCCGTTGCCTATGAGTTCGACCACCAGCGGGGCCTGTGTGGCACCTGGCCCGCGGCGCAAAGTCACGCTGATGTCCAGTGGGGTATTTTGCGCGGCGGCCAAAGTCTCTCCGGCCATGGCGGGCGAGACCAGCTCGGGCGCATTGATCTGGAATGACAGCCCGTCGAGCAGCAAGCCGTGGTCAGCCCAAAACGCACCGGCGCGCAGCGCTTGCAACAAGCCGTCGGCGCTCTTGCGGGGGACCAACACATGGGTTCTGGCGAAGGCACAGGGTGCGGCGTCGTTCTGGGGTTCGTGGTAGTCCGAATTGGCCAGCGCTCCCCACACGCTGTCGCCCTTGGCCAGCAGGCTGTCCCAGGGACCGCCCACATGGGCTACTGCATAGTCCCAACGGCTCACTATGCCTTGGGGATTGGCGCCATAGGAGCCTGGCATGCGGTTGAGCTGGTGGCCGGGTCCGCCCTCAAAACCAGCCACCAAGGCATTGGTCTTGCGCCATGCGGACATGTCGCGCTGGTTTTCCTGCAGGTCAGTATCCTTGCGGCTGGGGTGGTTGTACCAAAGCACCGCAGGGTGGCTGCCCAGGTTTTTGGCCAGCCATTCCAGGGCGGGTTTTGCGCTATCGCCCTTGCGGCTGTCAAACTGGGCTTTGAACTCTGGCAGCAGCTTGCGCTCCAATGACCGGTCCAGCAAAACGCCCACGTGTTCCCGTCCGCCGTAGGGTGGCATGTTCCACTCCAGGCCCGCCAGCAACACCATATCGGGATACAGATCGCGAGCCCGATCAATGTCGTTGAAATAATCGGGCGTGGCAGCTTGGCGGTCGCGGTCACTGTGGTCGGTGATGGCCAGGCCGTCGCAACCAGAACTTCGGGCCAGCTTCACCAGTTCCGGCACTGTCAGGCTGCCATCGGAATACTTGGTGTGGCTATGCAGGTCCACCACCATCCATTGGCCCGCCAGGGCCCAGGGGATGGCTGTGGACAGTACGGGGGGCGCTTTCTGGCAGCCCACCATGCCCAGCACGGCAGTCATGGCCAATAGACGCAATCCGCGTTGGTACAAGTCCATGGCTTTGCCTGTTTCCTTTGCTGGTTGGTTTAAGCCCGCTGCGCCGTGCGGCTGCGGCTGCGTTGCCCGCCTCTGCCCACCCACCAGGGCAGCAGCCAACCCGCAAAACCCAAGGCTACCTGCGTGACGTCTCCATACCGGCCGGGCAGGTATTGCTGCCACCACTCCAGGCCAAACAGGTAGGCGAACATGGCCAGACTGCCGAAAAAGCAGGCCACGGCGCGCCGGTGGGATGGCACGTTGGCGCGGCAGAAACAGGCCATGGCCATGAATGGCCAAAGCAGCTCCAGGATGTTCTCCAGCCCGGAGAGTGACTGCATTTGCCCGGCAAACGGTATCCAGTTGAAGGCATAGGCCGGGGTTGTGGGCCCCGCGCCAGCCGCCGGAGCCAACTCGAACACCGCAAACCCCGCGGCCACCACACAAAACCCCGTGAATGCGCGCCAGCCGTGCGGCAGGCGACGTAAGGCCAGCAGCAGTGCAATGGCAGTCAATGCGCCCAGCAGCGCCTCGGCAGCCAGTTGCCGGCCCACCACCAGAATCTTGCAGAACAAAACAAACATCACCAGTCCGGCAAACCAGGTGACAGCGGAGCGGCCCGGTTTCACGGTGTTGACCGTCAGCAAGCCCAAGCCCAGGATGTACAAGGCATAGGTGGCAAATTTGGCCAGGTCAAACGATTCCGGGTGCAGGTAGGCCTGTTTGAGCAGGGCAAACCCATGGCGGATATGGGCCGGGTCCAGCGAGGGCACCAGGGGCGTGGTCTGCGCCAGCGTCCACAGGCCCAGGATGCCAATGGCAATGTTGGCCATCCTGCCTTCCACGAACAGCAGATCGCGGTAAGTTGCCAGCTTGGTGCCGGTCAGGGTGTCGCGGCTGAAGAAGATCGCCAGCACACCGCCAAACAAGGTGCCCAGGCAATTCAGCACCAGGTCCGACAAGGAGGGCACGCGGTCCGGCAGGTACTGCTGGATGCTTTCCACGGCGAAACTCAGCAATGTGCCCACCACGGTGGCATAGAGGACGGCCAGCACGAACCGCATGCGTGTGTTCAGCCAAACCGTCATCAACACGCCCAAGGGCATGTACACCAGCACGTTTTGCACCAGGTCCGCGCGGTCGTAGGAAGGCCGGGTCACCAGGTAGGTGAACAGCGGTTTGCTGGGCTCGGTCCAGTGTGTGAAGGGAAAGAGGCTGCCGTACAGGATGAGCAGCGTGTAGGCCAGGCTGGCCCAGGCGGTGAAGCCACTTCGGGGCTCGCTCGAGGACATCGACGAACGGGGACGCGAAGAACCGTTATTCGTCATGGCGCCAGAGCCTGCATCTGGCCCGCTCATGTCAGCTGTGGGCGACCATGGCCACGCCACCGATGATCACGGCAATGCCCGCGATCCGCAGGGGAGTGATGGTCTCACCGAAAAAGTGCCATGCGGCAAAGGCCCCCACCACGTAACCAATGGAGAGCATGGGGTAAGCCAGGCTGACCGGTACCCTTGACAGCGTGAAAATCCACACAAGGACACTCAAAACGCAGGAGGCCAGGCCGGCGATGATGTAGAACTCCGTGCCAATGCGCCAGGCCATGCCGATGTAGTTGCCGTCGGTCACGGCAAGTGACCCCAGGGCGTTGGTTCCGGCCTTGAGCAGCAGTTGGGAAGCCGTATTCAACAGCACGGCGATCAAAATCAAGACAAAATTTGCCAGTGACACTCTGTGGCCCCTTGTGTGATGGGTGTTGGCTGCAAGCGCCGCTCAGGCCGGCGAGAGCTTTCTCGTGGGCTTGATAATACATGCCTGCGCCACTGTGGCCTTTATCCCAGCGTGCCTCACTTCAGGATGGGAATGGTGAAGAAGTGGCTGGCCAGCAGTGTCAGACCCATGGCAATGACCGTTACCCTACTGCCTCTGTCCCGGATGGCATACACCACAGGGTCGTCGTGCATTTCCTGGCGTGCGGTCTTCACCCATAACCGCGCCAGCCAATAGATCAAACCCAGGGCCACAATCCACAGCAAATTGGGCGTGGCATAGCGCGCCTGCGTGTCCGGCGTGCTGATGAACAGGCCAAACACCACCACCGCTGACATGGCCGACGCCATGCCCAGTGGCCACAGGACGACCAGATCGGTTACCCGGTAGTCTCTGCCACGGGGTGCCGGCTGCCCGATCTGGTCCAAGGCGACCAATTCAGAGCAGCGTTTGACCAACGCGAGGCTGAGAAACATGAAGACTGAAAACGCCAACAGCCAGGAACTGGTCGGCACATCAATGGCCACAGCGCCAGCCAGAATGCGCAACGTGTAGAGCAATGACAGCATGATGACGTCAATAAGCACATACTCCTTGAGTACCCAGCTGTAGGCGCTGGTCAGGCAGACGTAGAGGATGAGCATCAGCAGGAACGCCGGGGACAGAGTGGCGGCCAGAGCCAGGCCGACCGCCAACAGCACCGCGGCCGCCACCAAACCATTAAAGATCGGAATCTTCGCGCTGGCAAAGGGGCGTGCCCGTTTGCGCTGGTGCACCCGGTCGCTTTCCAGGTCCCACAGGTCGTTGACGATGTAGGTGGCTGATGCTGCCAGGGAGAATGCGGCGAAGGCCAGCGCCGCGATCGCGAGTTTTCCGGGGTCGGTGAAGTGGAAGGCGGTCAGCAGGGGAACGAACAGCAGCACATTTTTCAGCCATTGGTGAACCCGTAAGGTCTTGGCCCAGACCCGCAGACCCGCAGGTTCGCGCGGGAATTCCTGCTCAATGGTGGTCAATTGGCGGGCGCTGGCGCTCACCGAACGGGAGGCGCCCACCAGAACGGCACCGCGTGCCTTCTCCCAGATGGGAAGATCCGCCTTGGCGTCTCCGGCGTAGACAAAGTCGGGACCTACCTCGCTCTGGATGGCAGCCAGCTTGTTGCGGCCCTTCAAATTGTGCTGCGCGTCGGTCGCCAGCACGGTGTCGAACAGGCCCAGATGACGGGCAACCCCCTGCGCGATGGAATGGTGCGCGGCCGTAGCCAGCACAATCCGCCGCCCCTTGTCCTTCTCGGCGCGCAGATAGGCCAGCAATGGCTCGCGATAGGGCAGGATGTCGGTCGCCAGCTTGGCATGGCGGGCCACTTGCTCCTTGAAGGCAGCGCGTCCTTGAAACAACCATATGGGCAGACGCAACAGGTTGAGCGGAGACTGGCGGACCAGACGGATCACCGACTCGACCAGCGTGTCCGTGGGGGTCAGCGTACCGTCCAGGTCGACCACCAGCGGCCAGGGCTTACCCGATTCGGTTTGCGGTGCTTCAGGCGTGTTGTGCATATGGCTTGGCTGAGTTGTCTGTGGCTGAGTCTTCGCCAGCGGTTGCCGCCAATGATAGGACGGCGGCCGATCATAAGCGTCGCACGCGAGCCGTGTAAAGCGTCAACGGGGTTCGCGATACCTTGTCGGCTGCTCTCCAGGCCTATACTGCCGAGGCCTAAACCGTTCGTACCCAGACCATGAAGATCCTCTCCCCGCAGCGGCTTGACGCGGTTCTGTCGCTTACGTTGGTCGTTCTGGTGGCGCTGCTGTTCATCGGTGCGCCGCATGGCGGGGCGTTCGACTGGAGCGATTCGCCGCGGCACGCGCTCAACGGCGTTTTTGTGGCTGACCTGTTGCGCGCCATGCCGTTCGGTGACCCTGCCGGATTCGCTTATGGCTACTACGCGCAATATCCCGCGCTCACCATCCTGTTCTACCCGCCGCTGTTTTACCTGTTCAGTGCGCCGTTCTACCTGCTGTTTGGTGTCTCGCACGAAACTGCCTTATTGGCTGTCTGGGTGCTGTATGTGGCGTTCGCGCTGGGTGCCTACAAGCTCTTCCGGTTCTGGTTGAGTCCAGGCTTGGCATGTTGTGCCGCAGCCGCCTTGGCGTTGTCGCCCGAGATCAGTTTTTGGGGTCGGCAGGTCATGTTGGAAGTGCCGGCGTTTGCGCCGCTGATCTGGAGCGCGGTTTTCTTCACCTTGTTTCGTCGGACAGGCCGGCCGCTGCATTTGTATGCAGCGGCGCTGTTGCTGGTGGCCGCCATGTACACCAAAATCAGCGCCGGTTTCATGGCCCCTGCCATGGTGTTCACACTGGTGCTTGGCGATCCCCAGGTCTTTCGCCGTAAGACGACATGGATGGCCGCCGCGCTGGCGGTGGTGGCGCTGGTGCCCTTGGTGCTGCTGACACTGAAATTCGGCCAGGCCAACGTGCAGTCGGTGACGGGCATCGCGGACGCCGAGGTGTCGCGGCGCTCCCTCAGTGGGTGGCTGTGGTACGCGCGGCGCGTGCCCGACCAGCTAGGCTGGCCGCTGACGCTGGCCGCGCTGGCCGCGTTTGCCCTGGCATTGGCGCGACGGACCTGGGGCGGCGTGAGCCGGGGAGACGCCGTGTTCTGGCTGTCCTGGCTGGTCGCGGGTTACCTTTTCTTTTCCGCGATCGATTTGAAAGAGGCACGCCACAGCGTTTTCATGCTGGTGCCGCTGGTGTTTGCCGCCTACCTGCTGTTCGCGCGGATGCCTGGCCGGGCGGGTATCTTTGCTGGCATGGTTTTGGCCCTGGCGGTGTGTGCACAGACAATCTTTTGGCGCCCGGTGCACTTTGTGGCAGGGTATGCCCAGGCGGCGCGCTACATCGCCCAGGTGGCCCCCAAAGACAGCGCAGTGGTGTTCTCGGGTTACCGGGATGGTTCTTTCATCTTCAACATGCGGGCCCAGTTGGACAGACCTGATTTGACCGTGATACGGGCTGACAAGCTGCTGTTGCGGGTGGCTGTGCGGCGCGAACTTGGCGTTGAGCAGAGAGCATTGCAGGAAGACGAAATTGCCGGTTTGCTCAATCGCCTGGGGGCGCGTTACGTTGTCGTGCAGCCAGGGTTCTGGAATGACCTGGCGGCGATGCAGCGCTTCGAGAGGGTTCTGGCCTCTGGGCAATTTGAACGCGTGACCACGATTGCCACGCCGGCGAACTATAAGGCGCACGAGACGGAACTGGTGGTGTACCGTAATCTAGGTCCGGTGGCGCCGCGGGCAGGCAAGATGGACATTGAATTGCCCATCGTCAACCGGTCCATCCCCGCCGCATCGGCGCCTGGCCGATAGCTCGCCGTCAAGATCGGAGCCTGCCCGGCCAGTGCCGCTGCACCCAGCGCATGGCTGGGTACTCCACGAAACGGGACACCAGCACCCCCCCGCCAATGCCGGCAGCCACCAAGACCAGGAATGTGGCCCACGCGGGGAAGACTCGCAGCAGGCCTGTTGCCTCCCAGACTTTGTAGCCGATGCCAATGAAGGCCAGGTGCGTCAGGTAGATGGCATAGGATGCACTGCCCAGCGTGCGCAACAGGCCGTCCTTGTGCTTGTCGAGCCCCTTCGTGTTGGCCAGTCCGCAGACCAGTAAAAAGGAGCTCACACCGAAGAAGATGCGCGCATCCGAGCCGTATTCGTCCAGCATGGACATGTCTTCAAGCGTGCCGAAGAACAGGAACAGTCCGGCGCCTGCGAGCAGATAGGGCATGCCCTTGGGCTTGACGGTCAACGTCAGCCAGGCAGCAGCCATGCCCATGAAAAACTGCAGATTGAAGACATGGCAAATCTTGTAACCCAGTGGGCCGCCCCGGCGGGAAAACTCGAACTGCCAATTGGCCAATATCAAGGCCAGCCAGAGGGCCAGGACGAACATGCCGATCCGCCGGCTCACCAGCAGCGTGGCAAACAGCAGGTAAAAGAGCAGTTCATGCTGCAGCGTCCATGCAACGCCAACCACCAAGGGGTTGCCGGTGGGTAGCAAGGTGGCCGAGGTGGCCAGGGATTGCCAGCCAGGGCTCTCCCCGCGGTTGGCAATCTGCAACAGGAGCACGGTCAGGGTGACTATCCAGTACAGCGGAAAGATGCGGGTGAAGCGGCGTTCGCCATACCTTGCCAGGCTCTGTGGGGTGTCAAAGTCTTTCGAATGAACGAAGTAGATGATGAAGCCCGAGAGCACAAAGAAAAAATCCACACCCGTATGGCCGAATTGAAAGATGCTCTCAAACACCGTGTGCCGGCCATTGATGCCCATGTGGCGGCTGGCGTGGTAGAGCACCACCATGGTGGCAGCTATGCCTCGTCCGAATTCGATTCCCAGTAGTTTCTGTTGGCTGTTGTGGTCCACGCTGGCCTTCATGACGGCCCAACGGTTTTAAAAATCAACTCGCTCACGGCTTGCGCCCCCTTTTTTGACAAGTGCCAGCCATCCTGGGCGTAGAAGTCCCGTCTGGTCTTGCCGTCCTCGGTGAAAAAGGCAGGCTCGACATCCAGGTAGCGGCAGTTGGATCTGGCATTGCAGGATAGCCGCAATTTGCCGTTCAATTCCCGTATGAAGTCGTTGCGAAGGTAATTGCGCTGCCTTGCCGCCGTGCCTTGTTCATCGACCGGCAACACGGCCAGGCTGATGACGGGTATGCCTGCTGGCAGTTCTGCCAGCAGGCCCGCATGCTCATGTGCAATTTCGGTTGTCCGCCTGTATTTCAGGTCATTGACGCCTACGCCCACCACCACCACCCTGGCCGCATCAACGGCGCGCAGCGTGGGCAGTCGGCGCTTGAGGGTCCGAACCGTGTCGCCGCCTATGGCCAGATTGACTGTGGATGTTTGCGAGTGCACCTCCCCCAAACTGGCAACCAGGCTGTCTCCAATCAACACCACAGCACCCGGTGAACTTTGCTTGTCGTGTTTTGCCGCATCCAGCATGCGCAGAAACAGGCTGTCGTTCCATTCCTCGGGCGGAATAATCCCCAGGGTTTTTCCGGCCAGGGTCAAGAAATTCGTCTTCAACACCAGGATCAAGAGCGCGAGGTGCAGCAGACAGATATAGGCAGCCAGTCCCCTGCCCAGCCAGGGCTGGGCGGCACGGGCTTTGTCACGCCAAGTTTGTGTCATCATTGGCAAATTGCCTACTCGCTGCGATTTCCCGTTTCAATGAAAATTCTCTATCACCACCGCACCGCTTCCAAGGATGGGCAGGCTGTTCATATTGAAGAGATGATAGAGGCAATCCGCTCCTTGGGGCATGAGGTCCGTGTGGTGGCGCCGTCCATCGGAGCGCCAGCGGAAAAAGGCGCCGCAATGGGGCGCAAGGCGGGCTGGGTGCATGGCCTCAAGGGGGCGCTGCCCAAGGCCGTGTACGAGTTGCTGGAGTTGGGCTACTCCCTGCTGGCCTATCGCCAACTGCTGGCGGCCGCGCGCGACTTCAAGCCGGACTTCATTTACGAGCGCTACAACCTGTTCCTGCTGTCGGGTGGCATGCTGCGGCGCAAGCTGGGCATTCCCCTGCTGCTGGAGGTCAACTCGCCGCTGGTGTATGAGCGCTCCACCCACAGCGGTGGCCTGGCATTGGTCAGGCTGGCCCGGTGGGCCGAGGGCTGGGCCTGGCGGCACGCGGACCAGGTGTTGCCGGTCACCGCGGTGTTGGCCGAGCACATCAAGGCTTGCCAGGTGCCTGCGTCGCGCATCACTGTCATACCCAATGGCATCAACGAGGCCCACTTTGTCGACGCGCCTGGCGTGGCGCAGGCCAAGGCTGCCTTGGGCCTTGACGACAAACTGGTGCTCGGCTTCACCGGGTTCGTGCGCGACTGGCATGGCGTGGACCGGGTGATACGCTGGATGGCCACGCCGGAAGCCGCCGACAACACTTTTTTGCTGGTGGTGGGGGACGGCCCGGTGCGCGGCGAATTGGAGGCTTTGGCTCAATCCCTGGGGATTTCCCAGCGCGTGCGTTTCACCGGCGTGATAGACCGGCACCTGGTGCCTCAGCACGTGGCCGCGTTCGACATCGCGCTGCAGCCGGCGGTGACAGCCTACGCCTCGCCGTTGAAGCTGATGGAGTACCTGGTGCTGGGCAAGGCCATCGTGGCACCCCGCGAGCCCAATTTGCTGGAAGTGTTGACCGATGGGGACAACGCGCTGCTGTTTGATGGGAATGCCCCGGCAGGCCTGGAACAGGCCCTGTCGCGTCTTGGTCAGGATGCGGATCTGCGCGCCAACCTGGGGGCTGGCGCGCGTGCCACCATCAGCCGCATGGACCTGACCTGGAAAGGCAATGCGCGCCGCGTCATCGGTCTGGCCTCCCGCTTGCTGAACCAGGGCAAGGGTGTATGACGAAACCCTTGCGCATCCTGCTGTTTTCCACGCTTTACCCCAGCGCGGTGCGGCCCATACACGGTATCTTTGTGGAGACCCGCTTGCGCGAGCTGGTCAACTCGGGTCAAGTGCAGGCGCGCGTGATTGCGCCGGTGCCCTGGTTCCCTTTCAAATCCAGCCGTTTTGGTGAGTATGCGCTGTTCGCCAGCACCCCGCGCTTTGAGGAGCGCAATGGCTTGCAGGTTCACCATCCGCGCTATTTTTTGCCGCCCAAAGTTGGCATGAACCTGGCGCCCACCACCTTGGCGCTGGCTGCGTTGCCGGTGGCCAGGCGGCTGATTGAAGAGGGGTTTGACTTTGACCTCATTGACGCGCATTACTACTACCCCGATGGGGTGGCGGCTGCCACCCTGGCACGCGCGCTGGGCAAGCCCTTCACAGTGACGGCCCGTGGCACTGACCTGAACCAGATACCCGAGTTCGCCCGTCCGCGGCGGCTTATCTTGCAGACCGCAGCCCAGGCCCACGCGTCCATAGGCGTGTGCAAGGCGCTGATGGATCGTCTGGCCGAGCTGGGTGCCGACTCGTCCAAGCTGCATGTGATGCGCAATGGCGTGGATTTGCAGCGCTTCAGCCCCGTGGACCGCGCCCAGGCCCGGGCCCTGCTCAAGCTGGCGCCGGCGGGCCGCCTCTTGCTCTCCGTGGGGCATTTGATCGAGCGCAAGGGGCACGACATCGCGATTGCGGCGCTGCCCCTGCTACCGGCCGACGTGCGCCTGGCCATCGTGGGCGCCGGGCCGCTGCGGCAGAAGCTGGAAGCGCAGGCGCGCCAGCTTGGCGTGATGGAGCGGGTGCATTTTGCCGGCACCATCCCTCAGGTCGAGCTGAAAAACTGGTACAGCGCCGCTGATGCTTTGACACTGTGCTCCAGCCGGGAAGGCTGGGCCAACGTGCTGTTGGAGGCCATGGCCTGCGGCACGCCGGTGGTGGCCAGCAACATCTGGGGCACACCCGAGGTGGTTAGCTCGCCGGATGCCGGGGTGCTGATGCCGCAGCGTTCAGCGCAGGGGCTGGCCCAGGCATTTGGCGAGTTGTTTGCCCAGTACCCGGAGCGTCAGGCGACGCGGCGCCATGCGGAGCAGTTCTCATGGGACGCCACGACCGAAGCGCAATTGCGGGTGTTCAATGACATGCGTGGCCGCGCGCCCGCATAGGAGGCCGACATGATTGAGGCAGCGTTGCTCACCCTTGCCATGGGCAGCATGGTGTTTCTCGTTTGGGCGGTCAACCGATCTTCCAAGCCTGGAGCGCACAAGACACTGGGTATTTTTTCCTACCCTGAGCTGGACAAGGATGGCGCACCCGGCAAGCAGGACCATCGGGGCTGAATCATGCGTGACCTGATGGTTCTGGCCGCGATGATCTTCCTGATCCCTTTGGCCTTGCGCAACACCTATTCCGCTTTCCTGTTGTGGGGGTGGGCGGGTTTGATTTCCATCAATTCCTATGTGTATGGGTTCTTGCTGACCATCCCCTTTGTGCAGGTGTTCGCCATCATTTCCCTGATCCTGCTTTTGGTGGCCAAGGACCCGGAACTGCGCAAATTCAAGCGCAATCCCACCACCACGATTTTTATTTTGCTCGCAATCCAGTGCTTGCTGAGCGCTACGTTTGCCTACGACAATTTGCCGCGCAACTGGGAGTTGTCGACGAACATGCTGAAGACCTTACTCTTCTGCGCGCTCATGCCAATGCTTATTACCAGCCGCTATCGCATCCACGCGTTTGTGCTGATGATGTGTGTTTCCACCGGATTTCATGGCTTGGTTGACGGACTGAAGTTCCTGTCCAGTGGGGGTAGCCATCTCGCCCGCGGCATTCAGAAGTTTGGTGACAACAACCACTACGCTATTGTGATGGTGATGGCGATCCCTCTGCTCTTGTATCTGGCCAGGTATTCATCCAACAAGCTGGTTCGGCTTGGTTTTGTTGGCGTAACGGCACTGTCGGTGTTGGCAGTGATCGCCACCCGCTCGCGCGGCGGCCTGGCCTGCATGATCGTGGTTGCCGTGTGGTTCATCCTGACCAGCAAACGCAAGTTGATGGGGCTGGTGTTCATTGCCCTGGCAGCATTCATGGTGGTGCAGTTGGCACCGAGCGACTGGACGAGTCGAATGAACACCATATCCGAGGCTGGCGAAGACGCTTCGTTCATGGGGCGTGTGACAGCCTGGCGCGTGAGTTCTGCCATCGCGCTGGGCCACCCGTTGACGGGCGGAGGCTTTCATGCCGTGGAGAATCGCGCCGTATGGGACAGGTTCAAGGACTCGCCCAACCTACTGGGCTTTGTCCCCGGTCTGGACATGAACAACAGGCATGCCGCGCACAGCATCTATTTTGAAACCATGGGTGACCTGGGTTTCTCAGGCATGCTGATTTTCATGGTTGCGCTGGTGAACGCTTTTTTCACGGCGCGCACCGTCATGCGCGAAGCACAGCAAGCTGGCCCGCAACTGGAGTGGGCCAGGAGTTTGGCCGAATTGCTGCTGATGTCGGTGGTGGCGTTTGCCAGCGGTGGCGCGCTGCTGAGTGCGGCCTATTTCGAGATGCCGTACATGCTGTTCATGCTGCTGGAAGTGTTGAAAATCCAGGTGCGGCATGAAACAGGCTATAACGCCAGAACCCAGCTTAAACAGGGCAGCGCGACAACATGAAGTCCCTATTGCAATTGCCCATCAGGGCGTTGGCGAGCCACAAGTTGTCGGTGTTCCTGTTTCACAAGGTGCCGAGTCAGCTGGATCCGCTGATGCCCCAGGACATGGACTTGGCTTCCTTCGAGAAATTGCTGGACTCGGTCATGCAGTCGTTCCAGGTCATCCCGGTCAGCGATGCCGTGGCGGGGTTGATCAGCGGCAAACTGCCTCCCAGGGCGGCTTGCATCACTTTTGACGATGGCTATCCAGGTTGGCGCAACGGCGTGATTCCCGCGCTGGAGCGGCGCAACATGCATGCCACGTTCTACATCACCGCCGGCCAATTTTCCGGCCGGCCGCTGTGGCATGAGCGCATCGCGAATGTGGTGCGCCATAGCACCGCCGACAGCCTGGACATAGGCCACCCGGCCTTCCCGGCCATGCCGTTGACCACCCCTGTCCAGCGCACCGCAGTCGTGATTCAGCTCGAAAGGTTCTTGAAGTACCTGACCCTGGACGCACGTGAGGAGCTGCTGCAGCGTTTGGAGAGTCTGGCTGGCGCCAAGGTGGATGATGTGCCCCGCATGTCGATTGAGGACTTGAAGGCCATCCATGCCCGGGGGTTTGAAATTGGCGCGCACACCGATGACCACCCGATCCTGGTGTATTGCACGGAAGAGCGGGCCAAGCATGAGATTGGCGCCGTCAGAGAGGTGCTGGCCGGCCACGTTGGCACGCCCATCAAGTCGTTTGCCTACCCCAACGGCAGGCCGTTTGCCGATTTCTCTTCATTGCATGTGGACATGGTCAAGCGCGCTGGCTACACCAGTGCGGTGACCACCCAATGGGGCGTGGGCGGGGCTGGCACCTCGGTATTCCAGATTCCGCGGTTCACACCCTGGGGCAAGGACCCGTTGCGCATTGCCTTGCAGCTGGGGCGCAATCTGATGACCAACCCCGACTGTGTGGACGAGTGAGGCGTAACACGTCATGGGACTGAAGTCGCTCCTGCCGGGATTGAAGCATGCGGCACGCGGCGCGCTGTACCACAGCGGCGCCTACGGCCTGTGCCACCGCTTGCGCAATCGGCGGACCCTGACGACGTTCATGTTTCATCGGGTACTGCCGGCCGGCAGTGCCGAGCTGGCGTTGGCCGAGCGCGAGTTCAGCTTCACGGTGGACGGTTTTGCCCGCTGCCTTGACTTCATTCAGGCGCATTACAACGTGGTGGGGCTGTCGGCTATCCGGCAGGCGCAGGCAGGTGGAAAAGAATTGCCCGACCGTGCTGCGCTGATCACCTTCGATGATGGCTGGCGCGACACGCTGGTGCATGCGAGCCCGGAGTTGGCGCGGCGCGGGCTGAGTGCGGCGCTGTTTGTCTCCTCTGAAGTACTGCTGTCAGGCATCGACCGTTGGTGGCAGGATCAGTTGGTCAGTATCCAGCAAGACCCCTCGGCGCGCCGCAAGCTGGAAATCGCGCTGCGCGAAAAGCATGGCGCGATCTGGGGCGAAGCGCCGCCAGGCGACAGGCAGTTGTCGGCAGCCGTTGCCGCGCTGCCGGAGTCCGCCCGCTTTGACCTGTTTGCCGGCGTCGCGCCGGCCCCGCAGATGGCGAGGCAAATGCTGACCCTGCAGGATATCCACCAGGCGCGGGGCGGTTGCATCGAGATGGGGGCCCACGGTCACTCCCATGCGCCCTTGACGCTGGTGGCGAAGCCTGATCAGGAACTGGGGCAGTCCTATGCATTGATTTCAGAGCATTGGCCTTGGGCCGTGGCTTCCATGTCTTTCCCTCACGGGGCCTACGACGCCTCATTGGTGGCGTTGGCCCAACAAGCGGGATTCGAGTTGATTTTCACCAGTGACCCCACATTGAACACAACGCGCCCCGCCGCTGCCAAACCCGCGACGCTCGGGCGTATCCATATTCCAGAAAACCAATGGACTTGCCAGCATGGCAAGGTGTCGTTTCCGCGGCTTGCCACGTACCTGTTTTTCCGGCCGGTGGCCTGATGCCCATGACCGCGCCGAACGCTACGCGCCATCAATGGTCCGCTGTGCTCAAAGGCATGGGCCAGTTGCCTTCAGAGGCGCTGGATTTTTGGCGCCAGGCATTGGCATCGCAACCGACCCAGCGTCAAGCCTTCATGACGCCAACGTTTTGCCAGGCGGTGGATGACGCGCTGGGCCACCGGGTCCGCGTGGTGTTGATCTATCGCGACAAGCGGTTGGTGGCCTTGCTGCCTGTGCAAAGGCACCGCGACTGGGTGGGCCGGTTCGGTGTGTGGGAGCCGGTGGGCGGCGCCATGTGCGACTACTTTGGCGTCATCCATCAGGAGCCGGGTCTGACTTTGGATATCGGCCCCATCTTGGCCGACGCGGGCCTGGGCACCATTACTTTCTCGCATCTGGATGAAAGCCAACGGGCGCTTGGCCTGCAAGCCGACATGCCGCGCGTTGGCCTGCGCACGCTGATCAATGGCCAAGGCGAGCAGCATTGGGAGCAATTGCGCGGGCAGGACAAGAAGCTGGTGAGCGACACCGAACGGCGCGAGCGCAAGCTGGCTGCCGAGCATGGCGTGGTGAGCTTTGAGCTGCAGTCCAGCCGGCCCGGTGATGATCTGGACGAACTGGTTGCGCTCAAGCGGGCCCAATACGACCGCACTGGTAAACACGATGCCGTGCTGTTCGACGAGGCGAACACGCGGTTGCTGCGGCTGTTGCTGCAGAGCCAGGCGCCAGAGTGTACGGGCGTGCTCAGCGTGTTGAGGGTCAACGGGAAGCTGGTGGCGGCGCACTTCGGATTGCGCTGCTTCGAAGTGCTGCATTTCTGGTTTCCTGCCTACGCCAAGGAATTCTCGGCCTATTCACCAGGGCGCATCCTCTACCGGCACGTGATACGCGACGGCAGCATGCAGGGCATCCAGATTCTGGACCGGGGAGAGGGCGACACGCCAGCGAAGCGGGACTTCGCCAATGCGGAGCATGTCTTTTACGGTGGGGTCTGGCACCCGAAAACGCTTAGTGGTCTGGTGGCGCGTTTTGCGTTGTCCCGTTACTGGGCTGGCTCTCGTTAGGGAGCGTGCGGCTCCTTCGCTTCGAGGGGTCTGCCGATATCGGCGGTGCGTTCAGAAAGCCCTGGATATCAGGGTGATCAGCTTTTTCAGCACAAGATCCGGCCGGGTGACAATCTTCACCAACCTTTCCCGGTTGAGACGATAGGCCCAGTTTTGAATCTCCCGCATCTTGTCCGTTAGCGGTCTGAGCTGCCTGAGAAAGTCATCCAGATTGCCGCCCTGCTTGGCCTCCAGGAACGCGAGATGACTTTTGCTGGATATTTTTTGCCGCAGCCGAATGATCTGGGCGCGAAAGAAGTCGACGCGGCGTGACCCCGGTGCAATTCTCTTGTTGGGAAACCAAACACCTTTTCTCTTGGCGTCGAGTGCGCGAAGGGATAGGCCATCCCAACGGTGCCGGTAATTGCCGTCCTGCGAGGCAACGACGTCCGCCTCGCTGATGTTTTCCAGGAAGATGCTTGCGTTCTGCTGTCCTTGACGGAGGAGCTTGGTCAACAAGGGTGAGCGGCTGATGACGATATTGGTGCCGCGCCACTCGGCTTCATACTGGGGGAGCCACGCGTCGCCCAGCGTCGCGTCCGCCAACTCACCCATGACGTCATCACAGGCATCACATGCTTTCAACTGGAAAAATGCGTGGCCCCAGTTGCTCCCATACAGCTCATGGGCAGATTTCACCGTGGGTGACGGCTGAGCCCCTTGCCATGCTCCCACCGCATACTTGCTTGCGGGTTTGCTGGAGTCCTTGACGCGAAAGTCGAAACGCTGCAATGCATTTGGCGGGGTTCCCAGTTGCCAAGCCAACAATTCGGCAAATGCGGGGGTCTTCAAATGTCCGCATACCAGGGCAAAACAGTAGGGGATTTGCGTCTTGATCTCGGCATCCGTTCTGCATAGCAGACGAATTGCTTTTACAAAGCAAGGTAGACCAATGAACAGATAGCGCCGGCCATTCCCACGAATCTTCAGAAGAACCTCGGAAAACTCAACCGTGTAATACCTGGATTTGGTCTTGCTCCAGATTTCGGCAACACTCTCGGAATACGAGTAGTCGAACAATCGGGAACTGGAAGAGCGGTTTTCCCCCACATGGATGACTCCGTCAACTTCACCCGTTCGAATGAGCTCAGCTGCCAGCCATGTTGTGAGCCCGCCGGAACTTGAGTTTTCTATCCGATCTTCGGCCAGGATTCTGCCAGCGTGCAGGGACTGGTAGTGCCCCAGGCGCACGTCGTGCTGGCCACCCTGGCCCTCGAACAACTCTTTGCCGACCACGTCCTCATTGGCGCTTGCATTGGAGAAAGGGCACACCAAATCTGCATCAGCGAGTTGACTTTGGGAAAGCCGAGAGAGATCGGGGACAAAGAGCCCATAGGCATTCTCCGTCATGTTCGTGGCGCCCTGGCTGCTCGCGCGACAGGCTCCGCAGCCGACACAAAAACCCTCGGCAACGACTCTTTGTATGCTGAACTGACTTGCACTCATGGGCTGGCTGCGCTGTTTGGACAGGGGGCTGTTCAGGTTGCCCTGGCGCCGCGGCGAACCCATGGCGCCAGCATGAACAGGCACGCAAGCAGCAGATAGATCCCCGACCGGAACCTTCTGCCACCGCCCAGGAACGCCAGCAGGAAGGAGTGCGCCGCGATGGACATCTTCCCGTGCCAGTAATGCATGTAACCGTGCCCGAAGTGGGTCATGGCAAGTCTGACCCGGAATTCCTGCGCATTCAGGTTGGTCTTGTCCGGATTGACCAATCCCCAGCGTTCAACGGCACAGGACAACAAGCGGGCCATGTAATTCTCGTCAGCAATTCTGTGCATCGCGCTTGCGGAGTGAATCCTGTAGAGCGCAACCCGCCCATTGAGCGAATGCATTTCTCCCATCCTGGATGCCCGCAGCCAGAAGTCATAGTCTTCGCCGATGCGCATGGACTCATTGAATTCGCCAATTTGCCGGTAGATGCTGCGGCGAATGACCGCGGTGTTCATGCCGACCAGCAGGCCCATCAGCAGGCGGCCGTAAATCCAACCGGAGCGTTCTGGTTCCGCGGTTGCCAGATTGCTGCAGTCCGTGCTCAAAGAAGCTGCCGTTGGAAACTTGCCGTCCGCATCTGGAGGCCAGCGAAGAAACTGACCGAAGACGACGCCCACGTCCGGATGAGCATCAAAATACCGGATCTGCGCTTCCAGCTTGCCGGGAAACCAGACGTCGTCGGCGTCAAGAAAGGCAAAGAACTCGCCGCGAGCCAAGCGCATGCCCACGTTGCGTGCATGCGAAACGCCACGCCCTGTCAGTTTGACCACCCGGATGCGGCTGTCCTGTTGTTCCAGGCTGCTGTAGTCAAAGTCAGTCGACCCATCGTCGATGATGATGACTTCAAACGCGCGGAAGCCTTGGCACAGCACACTGTCCAGCGCCTCCTGGATATAGTCCTTGCCGTTGCGCACCGGAATAATGACGGTCACGCGCGGATGGTCAACCTCAAATTGGGATGTCATGGCGTTTTGGTAGTGCGTAAATGCCAATCTGCATCAGGCCGCGTGCTCGCCGCCGTGGTTCATGGAGGCCAGGCAATCTGCCACAAATGCGTCCGCTTCCTTCTCCATTCGGGACCTGGTCGCATGAATGACGGCCCTCAAGGCGGCCTCGTTGGCCAATGCCCGCTGAACCGCAGCGATAACTTTGTCGCCGTCAAATGGAACAGCAGACAGGCAATAGTCCTCCAGCCCCAGCAGTTCAAAAAAGCCAAAGTGCTTGATATCGTACGCCAGCGCCACGCTGGGCGTCCCGGCACTTGATGCCAGTATGCAGGAATGGAGCATGCCTCCTAGGTGAACGTTCAGGTTGGCGTAGCCGCGGCACAGCGTGTCCGGATCGCCACTGATCACATCCATCTGTACACCCCGGGCCGCGATCATTTTGACAACGACTTGCTCAGCCTCAAAGTGCATCATGTAGTTGAAGTTGCACTGGGTCAACTGCTGAATCTGCTTCAGCATGTCAATATAGGCGGGCAGGTCCTTGCGGATGCGGTTCGTGGCGTCGGGGCCGTGAAAAGGAAAATTGACGCCCACCAATGGCTTGCCGGGCGCTCTGCGGTTGATGCTGAAAGGGGGCGACGGCTTCGCCTCGCACAAAAAGAACGCGGGATCACCGACCAGGCGCACCGGCTTGGTTGTATAGCGTGACAACTCTTGCAGGGAGCCCTTGTCTCTCACGCTGATGGCTGTGGCGCGCTCAAGCAACCGGCGCAGTGTGGACTCATCTTCTGGGGAGACCGGCGGTGCGTTGCCCCCTTCGGCGTTCAGCAGCCGATTGACGCCTATGCCGTACAGCACCACAGGGACTGACGTGGCGTCCATGGCGCGCAGGTCCTCGCTGATGCGTTTGGCCATGACACCCGCGCGGTCAAAGGCGATATAGCCGCTGCCGCAGACCGCGATCAAGTCTGGTGCCTGAGCGCCTGGCCTTGAGCCGAACCCGCGCCTGTCTTCCCAATTGGCTCGCACAAAGACCAAATCATCACGGAATTTCCCCATGGTCTGGCAAGAGGCCTGCACAATCGCCTCGTCGCCACGATTGACCACCCAGGGGGTCAAATAGCTTCTGTAGTTCAGTTTGGCCAGCGATCCCGAGCGCCACTTCAGCAGGTCATACTGCATGCGAACGGCATGCTTGACGGTGTCCCTGAATTGCCGCAACGCGGGGGGCGGGGGCGGCGCGCAAGCCACCGCGCCATACACCACGACGCGTGAGCCAGTTGCTTGGACTGCGCCTTGATCGGGCTCAATCCCTCTGCGCCAGAGTTGGCCAGCGGCCTTCTTCAGTTCCAGAGACAACGGGTGCTTGAGGTAGAGAATGGTCAGCGTCCATCCGGGGATCAGCCAGATGGCTGCTATCACCAGGCTCCAAAATGGAGAAATGACGACGTCGAAAATGCGGTCGCACACCATGATTTGCAACAGGATCACCACGGTCACGCCGACACTTGCGCGCAATGACTTGACCCAGTCTGAAACCTTCATGCCGATGTAGCGCCTGCTGAGCCACAGATAAGCAGGGATGGACACGCACTCCGCAATGGCCACGGCCCTGGCGTAGGACACCAATGTGCCATCGAAGAAAAACAGCGCTGCGAGGAGCTTGGCCGACAGGGTCAAGGCAAGCGGCACAGCGCTGACGTAGGGCCTGCCCATGGCGGTCATGGCCGGTTGCATGATGGCGAATGTCACCTGTATGCCGCTGGCAAGGCAGAGCCAGGGGATGACTGCCGCGCTTTCGCGCCAGGCTGCCCCGTACAGGAACAGGATGATGTCGTTCGCCATCACGCCAGTGACCACCAGCGCGGGCCACATGATGGCTGTGAGGTAGGCTACCGTGCGCGCGAGTTCATCATTGAGTTTGCGCCCGCCGTGATGAACCTTGGCCAGGTAGGGCAGTGCAAAGTAATTGACCGTTGGACCGGTGACCGTGTTCAGAATATTGACGGTCGAGTTGGCCCGGCTGAATATGCCCACATCGTAGGGGCCGCTGAGTTTGCCCAACAGGGTGTCTGGCAAGGCCGTGTCCACTGCCTTCAAGGACGATGTCAGCATGGCGCCGGCGCCAAACTGGACGACGCGCCCCCAGCCACGGAATGAAGGGCCGACCCGCAGTTCCCTGGGCATCATCAGGCTGAGTGTGACGCCGCTGACGACAATGCTGGCCAAGTTGGACCATGCCATGCTCATGTAGCTGAAACCCATGGATGCCAGGGTGATGCAAGTGCTGATATAGACCAGGGTGGAGATGCCGGTCACCACCGTCGTCTTGCGCACATCCATTTCGCGCGCGAGCACGGCTTGCGGAATCGAGCCAAATGGGATGAACACGAAGCCCAAGGCCAGCACGGGCATGATTTCGTGGATGCCCGGTTGCTTGAAGAAATTGGCCCACAAGTCTGTGGACAGGTAAAGCAGCCCCGCGATGATCCACGAAGATGTGAAGAGCACGCCAGTGGCGGAGCGCAGCAGTTCAGGGGTCAGTGACTTTTGCCGCTTGATGAAGGAGACAACGCCGAAATCGCGAAAAACCTGGGTAAAGCCGACAAACACGGCAGTGATGGAGAAAATGCCTATCTCACTGGGTGTGAGCAAGCGAGCCAGAACAATGGAGAGGCAAAAGTGCGCGGCAATTGACCCGTTTGACACTATGAACTGAAGGCCAATCTTGCTGCGGATGGATTCCAATTTTGGTCTCAGTGATGTGGGTGACTGTCTCTAGGGCCTCACTGCGATTTTAGGATGAATTTTCAAGGCGTCCCATCGGCGTGCATCCTCACTGAGCAAAGCTTGAGCTTGTGACGCCGGTTCCGACGGCACAATCTGGACAAGCCCCGCAGTTCAATGCCTCGGTACGATGGCCCAGGTTGGGTCGGTCAGCATGGCTTTGTCCATCTGTTTGGTGACCGAGCGCCAATAGACCAGGGCATCCGCGGCGCCAGTAACGCCCAGGCTGCTGGAAGTCCCTAGCATGGCACGGATGTAAGCCGCATAGCCTGCGGGCGACGCCGGGTCGCCGTCCACCGCTGCGTTGGCGGCACAGCTGGCAACGTTGGGCCAGTTGGCTTTGTACAACTGCCCCCAGTCGCTGATGAAGCGCTTGGAAGCGTCGCGAATGGCAATGTAATACCCCGGGGCCTGAGCGCGGCAAAACCCAGCACTTTCGTTGGCCATGCGCCCCACGGTGAAGCGGCTTATCCAGTTGAAGTATTCCGTTGCCGCAGGATCGTTGGCCTCTGCCAGCTGACCCACGATCAACGCCATGAAGTCATTTTGCCAAGGGGCCGTTTGCCCTATGGCATCGCCCTTTTCCATCATGCCCATGGGAGACACCGCGCCTTTGGTGTCGCGCGGGTACAGTTGAACATAATAGGCCAGGTTGTCGCCAAGCTTGCGCTGAAAATAGCCCTTCATCGCGTGCTTGTCGGGCATTGCCCGGGTTGCTTCTCCCAGGGCGCGCAATGCCCAGGCTTGGCCGCGCATCTGTTCCTCATGAACCAGGCCTTGCCCACCTCCACGATAAGCTGGATTGATCTTGCCCATGTTCCAGTTGGCCCAGAACAGCGTTTCGTCAAGGTAAAACGCGTCACCCGTGATGAGGTAGGGAATGTAGCTGAAAGAGGCTTGATGGGACACATCGGGGGACCAGATGGTTGCGTCGTTGACGATGGTCGGCAAGGCATCTTGCGCGGAGGACGTGCCTATCACCAGCGCCAACCCCGGATGTGTTTCAAGGCTGACCGGTTGATCCGTGGCGGCGTCGCGGTAGTGGATAGGTATGCCCGCAGCCGCATCAGCGTTGGCCAGCATGGACGCCTTGGCGCGCGCATCCTGAGTGATCAGAAACAGTGCTGTCCAACGGGGCAGGGGGCCGATGTCCTGGCGGCCACCCGTGGTGGGAAAGTAGGGCTGGATGAATGCTGGCCCCATCGGTCTGGTGTCGGCCTTGGCCAGGTTGGCGGCCTCGGCGGCCACCACGGACTCGGGTATGGCCAGTGTCAGGTCATAGTTCCAGGTCGCGCGGCTGGCCAGGAAGTAGGGCATGTAATGGCGCAACTCCACTCGGGGTTCGTCCCCACTCCATAGTACCTTGTGCCAGCGGGCATGGTGGTTGTGCGTGAACGCGGGTTGGCGCAGCACGGACTGGCCGTTCTGGGTGATGTTCAGCTCGTACACCAGGTTGCCCGGGCTGGGCTCGTAGGTCCAATTGTTCTCCAGCGTCACGTCGGTGCGTATGCGGCGGCCGGCTTCATACAGCCGCGTGTAAAGCCGTGCCATCAGCTGGGGATGCTTGGCGCCGGTGCTGGCGTCGGTGAAGGGGGCCACCAGAGCGTATTCACGGGCAATGGTGCCATCAAGTCGCGGCGTCTGTGTGGATGCCATCGCCTTGTCCAGCGCCGCTCGCGCATCCACCACGTACTGGCGGGGGGGCTGGTAGGTTTGCAATGACGTGACCCCCAATTTGGCGGTACCGGCATACACGAATTTCACGTTGAACGCCGGCCCGTCACTGGCGATGGGCGAAATCCACAGCCACTCGAAGCCGCCGCCCTCGCCATACTTGCTGGCCCGATAGGTCTTGCTGCTCGCATTGATCTGGGCCATGAAGGCTTCAGCGATCTTGGTCAGCGTTGAGGTTCCCCCGCCTGCCTGATCAGTGCTGACAGTCAGCGTGTACTGCTCGATGCTGCCGGAGCCCAATTGCAGGGTGATCTGCTCTCCGGCCACGAACGGGATACCCGCCGTGTTGCCAACGCGATTGCCGAAAGCGATGCGCGAAACCTGTGGCGAATACACCGTGGCTGCCAGCTTCATGTCATAGCTGCCGGCCGAGCTGCCACCGGGCGTGGGCACCGAAGACGACGTCTTGAACAGGTTGACGACCCGTTGCTCCCCGGCCTGGAGGTTGCTGAGCTGGACGCTGAGCACGGCGAATCGCACCGAACCGTCCGCGTGGGTGGATACTTCATCCATCTGAAGCGGTATGACCGCGCCGTTGCTTTCTCGGGCTTCCAGATGGGCACCGGCGGGCAGGTCTCCCGCCTTGAAAGGCTGGCCGAACGTCACCGGAACGCTGGCCTGGGTGAAGGTGGCGGTGGACGCCAAACGCAAACAGGTGATGGCCAGCGGCCCGCAGCCAGCCGCGATGTCGCCAGCGGCAGGTCGGCCAAAGCAATTGGTGCCGCTGGCTTTGCACCAGAGGTCCGACAGGCTGCCCACCATCAGCAGGTCCTGCCGGGTCGCCGGACCCAACACATACACGCTGCCATTGGAGACACCCAGATAGTTCTGGCTTTGCGGGTAGTAGCGGAAAGTGAAGTTGGCGATTTGCTGGGTTGAAGCTGAGCCTGGGAAAAGTTGGGGCAGGGCCGCTTCAGCCCAATCCAGCAGCGCGTCTATGCTGGCGTCGCCAGTTGCCGACAGCGTCTGCTTGCGCGTGGCGGTTACCAGCCTGGTCGTTGCAGATGCATTGGCCAGCAGTGTAGTGTCCTGCCGCAATCGGCTGGCCTGAACGAGGGGGGTACCGTCGCCTATGGAGGCTTCGCTCGCGCCACCGCAAGACGCACTCATCAAGACAAGAGCAGCCAGCAAGCTGCCCGTGAAGAACCTGAACATGTAGCTACCCGGTGATTGTGTTGGCGCCACAGGATGTTTGGTGACGCATTGATGACTTGGCTTGACCCTGGACTCAAGCCACTGAACGCCAGCCAATTTTCGGATAGAAGATAACTCTACGGGTATTTTTTGGCAAGCTTTTACACAGACTTACTTTCGGTTGCAAGCTTTGCAACCCGACGCTTCAGCTTGGCGGCATTGTGCCGAAAAGCCTGCCACAGGCCCTGCGCGGTGCGCGGGTCAAACGCCGCCAGGCCCCAGCGTTCACGCCGTGAGGGGGTCCAGTCACGCTTATAGGCATCGTCGCCTGTCAGGTAGTCCACTTCGCGCACCCGGTCCACGTCCAGCGCGTGGGCCATCATGGCGTCGGTCAGCAGCGAGCCCACCGACAGGCGCTCGCGCCCCTGCACGTAGGCCAGCTTGTAGATGCTGGCCTTGCCGTCCTTGACCAGCCACAACTGTGCCGCCACCGGGGTGTCGCTCAGGCTCAGCACCCCCAGTCGAAGCCAACCCTGCCCGGCGGCCATGCGTGCCAGGCCGGGCATGAAGTCGGTCGCCGGCTCGGGCTGCTTCCAGCTTTGGGCGTAGACGCTGACAAACGCCGCCACCGCCATTTGCAATTGCGGCTGGCTGGTGGGGTAGATGGCGATGCGCCACGGCCCGTTGCGGTCGAGCCGGCGCTGCCCTCGCTCCAGCGTGTGGCGCAGCGTGGCCGGCCGCTGGGCGCGGTAGTCGGCATGCGACTGGCCGGCCGCCTCCAGGTGCCAGTTGCCGAAGCAGAAGTAGCGGTCCACCCAGTAACCGGCCCGGCGCAGTGCGCCGGCCAGCGGGTCAAACCATGGTGCTTGCGGGTCCAACGGCGCCAGTGTCAGCGTCGCCGGACGCAACTGCGTGCGCAAATGCCGGCAGGCGGCGTCCAACAGCGTTTGCAGTTGCACCGGCGCCGGCGGAGTGCCGTCAGCCGACTGCCGCCAGACCAGCGGGCCATACAGGCTGCTGTAATAGTTGGCCAGCGCCGTGACCGGGCCGCCGGGGCGCGCCAGCAGCGGCAGACAGACGGCGGCGTCATCGTCCTCGACCAGTACCAGCTGGCAGGCGCCAGCGTCTGCCGCCAGGCCGTTGGCCACCAGGTTCTCGAACCAGGGCAGGGTGAGGAAAACGTCGGCGTCAGCCTGGCCGTGTTGCGGGTCCAGGCCACGCCCTGCCAGCGCCGCGCGCAGTTCGTCGAAGCCGTGCAGGACGCGAACGCGCGGTGAGCTCATCCGCCGGGCGGCAGTAGCGCGTCAGCGGCCGACCGGGAAATACTCGATTCCCTGAGCGCGGATGAACTTGGGGTCGTACAGGTTGCGGCCGTCAAACACCAGCGGCGCCTTCAGCTTGGTCTTGATGGTGTCGAGGTCGGCGCTGCGGAATTCCTTCCACTCGGTGACGATGATCAGCGCGTCGGCGCCTTCAAGGGCCTCCATCGCCTTGGCGGAATAGTTCAGCCGCGACTCGCCCTTGAAGATGCGCTGCGCCTCGTGCATGGCCACCGGGTCATAGGCCGTGGCGGTGGCGCCGGCGGCAAACAGGTCGGCCAACAGTTCGCGGCTGGGCGCGTCCCGCATGTCGTCGGTGTTGGGCTTGAAGGCCAAGCCCCAGACGGCGAAGTGCTTGCCCTTGATGTCGTTGCCGAAGCGCGCCAGCACCTTCTTGCCCAGCACGTGCTTTTGTGCGTCGTTGGCGGCTTCCACGGCGCCGAGCACCTTCAGGTCCATGCCGGCGGTGTCGCTGGCGGTCTTGATCAGCGCCTTGACATCCTTGGGGAAGCAGGAGCCGCCGTAGCCGCAGCCTGGGTACAGGAAGTGGTAGCCGATGCGCGGGTCCGAGCCAATGCCCTGGCGCACCATTTCGATATCGGCGCCCAGCTTTTCGGCCAGGTTCGCCAGTTCATTCATGAAGCTGATGCGGGTGGCCAGCATGGCGTTGGCGGCGTACTTGGTCAGCTCAGCGCTGCGCACGTCAGTGACGATCAAGCGCTCATGGTTGCGCTGGAAGGGGGCGTACAGCGCGCGCATCAGGTGGATGGCCTGCTCGTTGTCGGCGCCCACCACGATGCGGTCGGGCCGCATGAAGTCTTCCACCGCGGCGCCTTCCTTCAGGAACTCGGGGTTGGATACCACGTTGTACGGCACGTCCAGGCCGCGCTTCTTCAGCTCGTCGGCGATCGCCTCGCGCACCAGATCGGCAGTGCCCACCGGCACCGTGCTCTTGTCGACGACGACCTTGTAGTCCGTCATCAGGCGGCCGATGCTGCGTGCCGCGGCCAGCACGTACTTCAGGTCGGCCGAGCCATCCTCGTCGGGCGGCGTGCCCACCGCGATGAATTGGATGGTGCCGTGCTGCACCGCTGCTTCCACGTTGGTGGTGAAGTGCAGGCGTCCGGCGGCCACGTTGCGCCGGACCATGTCCTGCAGGCCCGGCTCGTAGATCGGTATGCCACCCTCTTCCAGGATGCGAATTTTCTCCGCATCCAGATCCAGGCACAGCACATCATTGCCCACTTCGGCCAGGCAGGTGCCGCTGACCAAGCCCACATAGCCGGTGCCAACAACGGTGATTTTCATGAGTAACTCGCAGGGAAGGTGATTGAAAATAACGCAATAGGTATCATACCCAGGCGCTGGGGACCGGGCCGGTGCATTTGGAGGATTTTGACGTGACGCAGGAGAAGCAGATCATTGCCGTGCTGGACAGGGTGCTGTCGCTCAAGGGGCGTGGCAACACATTCGAGCGCGCCACGCCCTTGCTGGGCGCGCTGCCTGAGTTGGACTCCATGGCTGTGTTGAGCATCATCACCGCGCTGGAGGAGCAGTACGCCTTCGTCATCCACGATGATGAGATTGCGGGCGCCAATTTCGCCACCTTGGGCAGCCTGACGGACTTTGTAGAGGCCAAGTTAGGTGCCCGGTAGTCCCTTGCAGTTCGAGGCATTTTTTCTTCCGGCCGCCCGGGGCCAGCGATTTTGCGTTTTGCATCGACCGCCCGCTGGCAGCCCGGCAAAGGGCTGTGTGGTCTATGTGCATCCTTTTGCCGAAGAGATGAATCGCGCCCGACGCATGGCAGCCTTGCAAGCAAGCGCTTTCGCTGAGGCAGGCTTTGCCGTGCTGTTGATCGATCAGTTTGGCTGTGGTGACAGTTCGGGCGATTTTGAACAGGCCAGCTGGGATGTGTGGCTGGAAGATGTGGGTCTGGCTGCGCAATGGCTGAGCGACCGGTATCCCGGCCCCTTGTGGTTGTGGGGCCTGCGCAGCGGCTGTCTGCTGGCCGCGCAGGCGGCCAGCAGCATTGCTGGTCGGCCGGCGAACCTCTTGCTGTGGCAACCTGTGCTGTCGGGCCGGCAACACTTGCGGCAGTTTTTACGGTTGCGGATGGCGGCCGAGGTGGCGCGCGGCGGCCGTGGCGAATCAACCGAGGCCCTGGCGGCCCGGTTGGCGGCTGGCGATGCTGTTGAGGTGGCGGGCTACATGCTGTCCAGCGCGCTGGCGCGGGGGCTGGAGCAGGCCAGTTTCGATGGCCTCCAACCGCCAGCCGGTGCAGATTGCATCGAACTCCAGGCTGCTGCAGACCTGCCGCTGTCGCCCGGCCTGGACGCATTGTTGCAGCGCTGGCGGCAGCAGGGCCATGAAGGGGTGGTTGGGCAGGTGGTGGCCGGTGAAGCCTTTTGGCAGTCCATTGAGGTCGAAGTCAGTCCCGCGCTGCTGGCGGCCAGCAGCCAGGCCGTGGCAAAAGGCACGCCATGACCTGCGAAGACAGCGCTGTATTGCTGGCCTGCGGAGAAGATGTTTTGCTGGGCGTGCTGTCGCGGCCGGCGCAGCCGCGCAGCGTTGGCCTGGTCATTGCCGTCGGGGGCCCGCAATACCGTGTCGGGGCGCACCGGCAATTCCTGCTGCTGGCCCGCTGCCTGGCTCAGGCCGGCTATCCTGTTTTGCGCTTCGATTTTCGCGGCATGGGCGACAGTGGCGGCCGTGCGCGCGGGTTCGAGTCGGTTGGGGAAGAGATCACTTCAGCGGTAAGTGCCCTGCGCCAGGCCTGCCCCGAAGTGCAGAAGGTCGCGTTGTGGGGCCTGTGCGACGGCGCTTCGGCGGTGCTGATGTTTGGGGGCGACGATAGGCAACTGCCGGTGGCTGGCCTGTGCCTGCTCAATCCCTGGGTGCGGTCAGAGGCCAGCCTGGCGCGGACCCGCGTCAAGCATTATTACGGTGCTCGGCTGCTGCAAGCGGCCTTCTGGCGCAAGCTGATGGCAGGGCAGTTCGATTGGCGGCAATCGCTGACCTCGGTTTGGCAAAACCTCATGCAGGCTCGCCGGCAGGGGAGCCCGGCCACAGCAGCCATGCCGTTCCAAACCAAAATGGCTGCGGCTTGGCGGCGGTTTCCCGGCAAAATACTGCTGATCTTGAGTGGCGACGACTACACGGCAAAAGAATTCATCGAGCATGCCTCGGTCGACTCCGCGTGGGCCGGTTGGCAGGCCCGGCCTGGGTTGCAGCGGGTGGATGTCGCTGATGCCGACCACACGTTTTCTCGCGCCGCCTGGCGCCAGGCGGTGGAGCAGGCCACCTTGACATGGCTGGCGGCCCTGGAGCAAAAGGAGGGCGGGGCATGAGCGAACCCATGCTGCTGGCTGAGTTGCTGGCTTTTTCAGCGCATCGGCGTCCCCATGCCGTGGCGTTGACCAGCGCGGGCCAGTCGTTCAGCTTTGTCGAGCTGGATGCGCGCGTGAGGCAATTCGCGGGTGGCCTGTGCCAGCTGGGTATACAGCGGGGCATGCGCGTGGCCATTTACCTGGAAAAGCGCATTGAAGCGGTGGTGGCCAGTTTCGGCGCGCCTGCCGCCGGCGCCGTGTTTGTGCCCATCAACCCGCTGCTCAAGCCGGCCCAGGTGGCCTATATCCTGCGCGATTGCCAGGTGAGCGTGCTGGTGACTTCTGCCGAGCGGTTGGCCTCGCTCGCCACGGCCTTGGTGGACTGCCCTGACCTGCGCCATGTGGTCCTGGTGAGCGCGGATGCGCAGGTGGTTGAGGTGACTGCTGGCGCGGCCGGCTGGTCCCCCGTCACCTGGACGGATTTGTTGGCCGCTGGGCCGCGCGTTGGCCATCGGGTGACGGATGCCGACCTGGCCGCGATCTTCTACACCTCGGGCAGCACTGGCGGCCCCAAGGGGGTGATGCTGTCCCATCGCAACATGGTCAGCGGCGCCAAGAGCGTGGCCAGTTACCTGGAGAACGGCCCGCAAGACAGTTTGCTGGCGGTGTTGCCGCTGTCTTTTGATGCCGGCTTCAGCCAGTTGACCACGGCCTTCCTCAGCGGCGCGCGCGCGGTGCTGCTGAACTACCTGATGCCACGCGATGTGCTGACAGCCATGGCGCAGGAAAAGATCACCGGCTTGACGGCTGTGCCGCCGCTGTTCATCCAGTTGACCCGGTTGGCGTGGCCAGCCGCAGTTGGCGAGCACTTGCGCTACTTCGCCAACACCGGCGGGCACATGCCGGGTGAGACGCTGGCCTTGCTGCGTCAGCGTGTGCCGCGCGCCAAGCCGTTCTTGATGTACGGGCTGACCGAGGCCTTCCGCTCCACTTACTTGCCGCCCGAGGAAGCAGGCCGGCGGCCGGATTCCATAGGCAAGGCCATTCCGAACGCCGAAATCCTGGTGCTGCGGCCTGACGGCAGTCCTTGCGCCGCAGATGAGCCGGGTGAGCTGGTGCACCGCGGCGCCTTGGTGGCCCTGGGCTATTGGAACGACCCGCTGAAGACCGCGCAGCGTTTCAAGCCGCTGCCGGCGGCCGCACTGGGTACCGCGTCAGCGCAGTCTGGGCAGCCGCTGCCCGAATATGTGGTGTTTTCCGGCGACGTGGTACGCCGGGACGAAGAGGGCTTTCTCTATTTCATCGCCCGCAATGACGAGATGCTGAAAACATCCGGTTATCGGGTCAGCCCCACCGAGGTGGAAGAGGCGCTGTACGCCACCGGGCTGGTGGGGGAGTGCGCTGTCTTTGGTGCCGCGCATGCCGAACTGGGCCAGGTCGTCTGCGCGGTGGTCACTCCCGCGCCGGGGCAGGATGCCGGCCAAAACGGGTTCGACAGCGCCATGCTGATGGCCCGGGCACGCGAAACCATGCCAGCCTACATGGTGCCCGCAAAGTTGCATGTGGCAACGGGCGCCCTGCCGCGCAACCCCAATGGCAAGATAGACCGCAAGGCGCTGGCTTTGCACTATGCTGGCTCCGATGTCCAACCCTGACCGCTCACCCCCCCGGCACGCGCCCATGGACCAGTTCCCCGTCTTGGACGGTGAATTGGTGGTGGGTGGCGAGCGCCTGTCGGCGCTGGTGGCGCGTGCCGGCCAGACACCTTTCTATGCCTATGACAGCGCGCTGATACGCCAGCGCGTGGCGGAACTGCGCAGCGTTTTGCCGGCGCAGGTGCAGTTGCATTACGCCATCAAGGCCAACCCCATGCCGGCCGTGGTGCGCCTGTTGGCCGGATTGGTGGATGGCCTGGATGTGGCCTCCGCCGGCGAGTTGCGCCTGGCGCTGGACGCCGGTGCGCCTGCAGCGCACGTCAGTTTTGCTGGCCCCGGCAAGCGCGAGGTCGAGCTGCGCCAGGCCGTGGTTTCTGGCGTGCTGGTCAACATCGAGTCGGCCCGTGAGGTCGGCCTGTTGGCGGCCCTCAGTGAGCAACTGGGCTTGCCGGCGCGCGTGGCGGTGCGCATCAACCCGGATTTCGAACTGAAGGCGGCGGGCATGAAGATGAGCGGTGGCGCCAAGCCGTTCGGCGTCGATGCCGAGCAGGTGCCGGATTTGCTGCACGCCATTGGCCAGGCGGGACTTCGGTTTGAGGGCTTCCATATCTTTGCCGGCTCGCAGAACCTGCAGGCCGACGCCATCGTCCAGGCCCAGCGCGCTGCTTTCGAGCTGGCGCTGCGCCTGGCGCCCCTGGCGCCGGCCCCCGTGCGCTCGCTGAACCTGGGCGGTGGTTTCGGCATCCCCTACTTTCCCGGTGAAACCCGGCTGAACCTCAGCCCCATTGCCGACAACCTGCAGCAATTGGTGCAGGCGGCCGCCAAGCAGCTGCCGCAAGCCGTGTTGATGCTGGAGCTGGGGCGTTATCTGGTGGGCGAAGCAGGTGTCTACGTGGCGCAGGTGCTGGACCGCAAGATGTCCCGCGGCCAGGTGTTCCTGGTGGTGGATGGCGGACTGCATCACCATTTGGCTGCATCCGGCAATTTTGGCCAGGTGGTGCGCAAGAATTATCCGGTGGCCATAGGCAACCGCATGCATGCCCTGGCCGTCGAGACAGCCAGCGTGGCCGGGCCCCTGTGCACGCCGCTGGACCTGCTGGCCGACCGCATGCCGCTGGCGGTGGCGCAACCGGGTGACTGGGTGGTGGTGTTCCAGTCCGGCGCCTACGGCGCCAGCGCCAGCCCGCAGGGTTTCCTGGGGCATCCGGCCTGTGTGGAGATGCTGGTCTGATCGGGATCAGGCGGTGGCATGGCCTGTTGTTGGCGCACCATATTGGCCGGCCGTTTCAGGCCAATTGCCGTGTAATATCCATCCCTTACCCTCGTCGGCCTGGCCGCATTGCCGGGTTGGGGGTCAGGGACCGCGTCCAAAATGCTAAATTTGCTTGTAATGTGGATCGTCAGAACTTTCACAGGGGGCAGTGTTGATGCAGGAGCAAGTGGCTGAGACTCGGAAATTGAGAGCCTGAGTGTGATCAAGATATTCAACCATTATTTCCCTCGGCGCACGCTGCTTCAGATATTCTGGGACTTTGGCTTTGCTGTCCTCCTGGTGGTGGCGGCGGTCATGTGGCGGGCGCACGACCCCATCGCCGGGATTTCCATTGCGGTCACCTCCGCCTGCCTGTTGGCAGCCGGCATGGTGGCCATCAATTCCGCGCTGGGGCTGTACGAGCGCGTGCACAACCGTTCCATCATGCAGTCCCGCGCCCGCGGCGCCTTGTCGTTGCTGCTGACCCTGGGGCTGGCCTACGGCATCCTGGGCGTGCTGCCGCTGCAGCGGACCGATCTGGAGTTCCTCGCCGTGGCCGTGCCGGTTGGCGTGTTCATCGTGCTGTTTCACCGCATTTCGGTGGCCCACTCCACGGCCCAGTCCAAGCTACGCACCCGGGTATTGGTGTTCGGCACCGGCATGCGGGCCAAGCTGGTCAGCAAGTCTTTGAAGCGCTCGGACCCCAATGTGGATTTGGTGGGTTTCTACGCCGGCCCCAACGAGGTGAAGACCGAGGTTTCCGGCTGGGGCCTGTTGTCCACCACCAAGCCGTTGACCGACCTGGTCGCCGAGTTGCAGGTGGACGAGATCGTGGTGGCGCTGACCGAGCGGCGTGGCGGCAGCATGCCGCTGCGTGAGTTGCTGGACTGCAAGCTGCACGGCGTGCGGGTGGTGGACATCGCGACCCATTTTGAGCAGACACTGGGCCAGATACGGCTGGATTCGGTGTCGGCCGGCTGGCTGATCTTCGGCGACGGCTTCAACCAGGGCATCGTGCGCACGATGATGAAACGCCTGTTCGACATCATCTTTGCCACGCTGCTGCTGGTGGTGACGTCACCGGTCATCCTGATCACCGCTGTCCTGATCGTGATGGAAAGCGGCGGCCCCATCTTGTACCTGCAGGAGAGGGTAGGCCGCGGCGGACGGCTGTTCAATGTCATCAAGTTCCGCAGCATGCGCACCGATGCCGAGCGCGACGGCAAGCCGCGTTGGGCTACCGCCCAGGATGACCGCGTGACCAAAGTCGGCCGCTTCATCCGCAAGACCCGCATCGACGAGTTGCCGCAGCTGTTCTCTGTGTTGGCCGGTGACATGAGCCTGGTGGGGCCGCGCCCTGAGCGACCCTATTTCGTCGACAAGCTGACGCAGGAGATCCCCTATTACGCGGTGCGCCACAGCGTCAAACCGGGCGTCACCGGTTGGGCGCAGGTGCGCTTTCACTACGGCGCCAGTGTGGAGGATTCTGCCGAAAAGCTGCAGTACGACCTCTACTACGTCAAGAACCACACCTTGTTCCTGGACTTGGTGGTGCTGTTCGAGACCATAGGCGTGGTGCTGATGGCCAAAGGGGCGCACTGACTGCACAGGCGCCGTCCCGGCGCCAGGCCCCGTGGTGCGAACCCGTCTGCTGACCCATGAATAACGGCAATCTGGTTTTGACGGCTTGGAGCTACGGGCTGGTCGGGTTGGCGTATTCCCTGTTCGCCTTACGTCTGCTTCAGCTCGGCTTTCTGCGCGCACCGCGCAAGGAGGCTTCTGTCGCCGTGTTCGCCGCCGTGGCCCTGAGTGCGCTGTGGGGCTGGTTCGGCCTGGGCCACCTGCTGCGCTCGGACCAGATGGCACTGTCGCTGAGCGCGCTGTCCGACCTGTTGCGCTATGGCGCATGGTTTGTCTTCCTGCTGACGTTGTTTCGCAGCAACAACAGTCAACACAATCTGCCGGCCAGCATGGCCGCCTTTCTGCCGGTGGCGGGCTCGCTGGTACTGGTGGGCCTGGTCGCGCAGATCCTGGCCAATTTTCAGATCGATGTGTTGGGCAACCCCGCGCGCCTGACCCTGCTGTGTTCCATGGCCTTGCCGCTGGCTGCCTTGGTGTTGCTGGAGCAGGTCTATCGCAATGTGCAGGAAGATTCACGTTGGAACGCCAAGCCGCTTTGCCTGGGTCTGCTGGGCGCGTTTGCTTTCGACCTGTATCTGTATTCGCAGGCCGTGCTGTTCAAGAAGCTTGACCCGGACGCGTTGGGCATACGCGGCGCTGTGCATGCGCTGATGGTGCCGCTGCTGCTGCTGTCCATCACTGGCTCTCGTGACTGGATAGGCCGGGTGAGGGTGTCGCGCACGGCCGCTTTCCATTCCGCCACACTGCTGATCGCCGGCGTCTACCTGGTGTTCATCTCGGCGGTGGGCTATTACGTGCGCATCTTCGGTGGCGAGTGGGGCCCCGCGCTGCAGCTGGGGCTGGTGTTCCTGGCGCTGGTGCTGGCGCTGGTGCTGGCGGTCTCCGCCTCCGTGCGCGCCAGGTTGCGGGTGTTCCTGGGAAAGCATTTTTTCCGCTACCGCTATGACTACCGGGAGGAGTGGCTGCGCTTCACCAAGACCCTGTCGACGGCCACCACCACGCCGCAGGAAATGGGCTTGCAGATCGTGCGCGGCCTGGCCGACATGCTGGAGAGCCCAGCCGGTGCCTTATGGATGAAGATGCGCGACGAGCCCGCGTTTTCACAGACCGCGCGCTGGAACATGGCGCAGACGATCCCGAAGGAGGATGCCAATTCGCCTCTGTGCCAGTTCATGGCCAGCAGCGGCTGGGTCATCAACCTGGAGGAATACCGCGCCTTTCGTCGCCGCTATGGTCAGTTGCAATTGCCGCAGTGGTTGCAGGATCTGGAGCAGGCGTGGCTGGTGCTGCCACTGATTGCCGGCGACGAATTGATCGGTTTCGTGGTGCTGGCCAGCGCGCGCACGCAGATGGATGTCAATTGGGAAGTCAATGACTTGTTGAAGACCGCCGGCCGCCAGGCCGCCAGCTACCTGGCGCAGATGCAGGCCACTGAAAAACTGCTGGAAGTGCGCAAGTTCGACGCCTTCAACCGCATGTCGGCCTTTGTGGTGCACGACCTTAAAAATATCGTGACACAGCTGTCGCTGATGATGAAGAATGCGCAACGGTTGCGCGACAACCCGGAATTCCAGCAGGACATGCTGATGACGGTGGAGAACTCCCTGGAGCGCATGCGCCAGCTGATGCTGCAATTGCGCGAGGGGGCCACGCCGCCGGGCACTGCGGTGGGGGTGGACCTGAGCGCCATTGTCGGCCGGGTGGAGGCGGTGGCCAAGGGGCGCGGCCGGGTGTTGGAGGTGGGGGCGCGCGAGCGCGTGACCACGCGCGGGCATGAGGAGCGGCTGGAGCGCATCGTCGGCCATGTCGTGCAAAATGCGTTTGATGCGACTGATCCGTCGGGCCGGGTTTGGTTGAAGCTGGAGCGCTCCAGCGGTTGGGCCAGGGTGGAGGTGGGCGACACCGGACACGGCATGTCCCAGGAGTTCATCCGTGACCGACTGTTCAAGCCGTTTCAGACCACCAAGCAGGCCGGCATGGGCATAGGCGCCTACGAGAGTTTCCAGTATGTGCAGGAATTGGGAGGCAAGATCGAGGTGCAAAGCGAGCTGAACAAGGGAACCACGGTCACAATACTGCTGCCTCTGCTTGAAGTAAAGAATGAATCTGACATCCATGTATCACACGCGGCATGACCACTGAGAAACCCCGCTCACTGCTGATCGTCGAGGACGATCTGGCGCTGCAAAAGCAGATCAAGTGGTCGCTCGACCGGTTCGACTCCGTCACCGCCAACGACCGTGAGAGCGCGCTGGTGCAATTGCGCCGCCATGTGCCGGCCGTGGTCACCATGGATTTGGGCTTGCCGCCGGACGCCGACTCGGTGTCCGAGGGCTTCAAGCTGCTGGAGCAGATCCTAGCGGTGGACCCGGACACCAAGGTTATTGTGTTGACCGGCCAGAACGACCAGGCCAATGCCTTGCGCGCGGTGGCCTTGGGTGCCTACGATTTCTTCGCCAAGCCCTTCGAGCCCGAGTTGTTGAACCTGACGGTCGAGCGGGCCTTTCGTCTGTGGGAGCTGCAGCGCGAAAACCGCCGGCTGCAGTCGCTCTACCAGCCCGACGCCCTGTCCGGCCTGATGACGCGCGACCCGGAGATGCTGCGCATCTGCCGCACCATCGAGAAAGTGGCCAGCAGCGGTGCCACCGTGATGCTGCTGGGCGAAAGCGGCACCGGCAAAGAGGTGCTGGCGCGGGGCCTGCACCAGGCTTCATCGCGCAAAGGCGGCAAGTTCGTCGCCATCAATTGCGCCGCCATTCCAGAAAATCTGCTGGAAAGCGAGCTGTTCGGGTACGAAAAGGGCGCTTTCACCGGCGCGGCCAAGACCACGCTGGGCAAGATAGAAACCGCCAATGGTGGCACGCTGATGCTGGACGAAATCGGTGACCTGCCGTTTTCGCTGCAAGCCAAGCTCTTGCGCTTCCTGCAGGAGCGCACCATTGAGCGCATAGGCGGGCGCCAGGAAATCCCGGTGGACGTGCGCATTGTTTGCGCCACCCACCAGGACCTGGATGCGCTGAGCAAGGCCAGCAAATTCCGCGAGGATTTGTATTACCGCCTGGCCGAGATCGTGGTGAACATTCCGCCCTTGCGCGCGCGCGTGGGCGACCCCGCGCTGCTGGCCCATGCGTTCGTGCGCCGTTTCGCGCAGGAGCAGAACCGCGGCGCCATGACGCTGGGCGAGGACGCGGTGCGGGCTGTCGAGGCGCATCTCTGGCCAGGCAACATCCGGGAGCTTGAGAACAGCATCAAGCGTGCCGTCATCATGGCCGATGGCAACCAGATCACGGCCCAGGATCTGGGCATGAAAAGCGAGGCGGCGCAGGAGTTGGACCAATCGCTTGACTTGCGCACCATTCGCGACACCGCCGAGAAAAACGCCATCATCGCGGCGCTGGGTCGTGTCAACGGCAACATCGTGAAGGCGGCTGAACTGCTGGGGGTAAGCCGCCCCACACTGTACGATCTCATGCACAGGCTGGGCCTCAAATAGGCACGCCTCTCACCATCACCTAAACGACAGCACCACTATGAAAAACACCACCCGTGGCCTTGGCCTCACCGTGTCCGGCCTGTGCCTGTCGCTGATTCTCGCGGCTTGCTCAGGCGGCGGGGCGGACTCCATGCTGGCTTCTGCCAAGGAATACCTGGCCAAGAAGGACAACAAGGCCGCGGTCATCCAGATCAAGAATGCGCTGCAGAAGAACCCCGACTCCGCCGAGGGTCGCTTCCTGCTCGGCAAGACATTGCTGGACATGGGCGATGTCGGCGCCGCTGAAGTGGAGTTGCGCAAGGCGCTGGCATTGAAGCACCCTGCCGATGCGGTCGTTCCCTTGTTGGCCAGGGCCTTGGTCGCACAAGGCCAGCTCCCCAAATTGATCGAAGAGTTTGGCAAGACCGAGTTGACCTCGCCAATGGCCAAGGCTGAGCTGCAGACCAGCCTGGCCGCCGCATATGCCGCCCAGGGCAAGGTGGATTTGTTCAACAGCGCCATAGAGGCTGCTCTGGCGGCGCAGCCCGGCTTCCCGCCGGCGGTGCTGGCGCAGGCCAGGCACAAGGCTGCAGCCAAGGATTTTGACAGCGCGATGGCTGCTGCAGAAGGCATCATCGCCAAAGCCCCCAATGACTATGAGGCTTGGAAGCTCAAGGGCGACATCCTTTACTTCGCCAAGGGCCAGCCCGAGGATGCCTTGGCAGCCTACCGCAAGGTGCTGGAAATCCGGCCGGACCACCTGCCCGCCCATGCCGGCATCCTGTCCATTCTGTTGGCGCAAAACAAACTTGACGATGCCGCCAAGCAGCTGGATGCGCTGAAAAAAGTGGCTCCAAACCATCCGCGGACCCGCTTTTTCATGACCCAGCTGGCCTACCAGAGGCGTGACTTCAAGCTGGCGCGCGATCTGGCCCAGCAATTGCTGAAAGTGGTGCCCAATGAGCCGCGCGCATTGCAACTCGCTGGTGCCATTGAATTCCAGCTCAATTCGATGGTGCAGGCCGAAACCTTGCTGAGCAAGGCGGTGCAGGCTGCTCCCGACCTGTACCTGGCACGCCGGCTGCTGATCTTGACCTACCTGCGCTCCGGGCAGCCGGCCAAGGCCATGACGGCGCTGACGCCAGCCTTGAGCCGGGAAGTGCCGGACCCCGAGATCTATTCGGTTGCCGGTGAGGTCTATCTGCAAAATGGCGACGCCAAAAAGGCCGAGGAATTCTTTGCCAAGGCCGCTAAACTCGATCCCAAGGACAGCAGGAAGCGCACATCGTTGGCGCTGGTTCACTTGATGGGGGGCAATTCAGACACGGCTTTCGGCGAGCTGCAGGACATTGCGGCTGCCGACACCGGCACCACGGCAGACCTGGCCCTGATCAGCGCGCACCTGCGCCGCAAGGAGTATGACAAGGCACTGAAGGCCATCGATGGCCTGGAGAAGAAGCAACCTGGCAAGCCGGCGGCCGCCAATTTGCGCGGCAAGACCTTGCTGGCCAAGGGAGATATTGCCGGCGCCCGCAAGAGCTTTGAGCAGGCGCTGGTGATTGACCCCACCTATTTCCCCGCTGTTGCCAGCCTCGCCGCGTTGGACATGGCCGACAAGAAGCCAGCCGAGGCCAAGAAGCGCTTTGAGGCCGTGCTGGCCAAGAACCCCAAGAATGGCCAGGCACTGCTGGCCCTGGCTGAATTGGCGTTGCGCAGCGGCGCCCCCAAGGAAGAGGTGGCCACGCTGCTCAACAACGCCGTCAACGCCAATCCGGGCGATGCGGCGCCGCGCCTGCTGCTGATCGACTTCTATCTGGGCAACAAGGATACCCGCCAGGCACTGTCGACGGCGCAGAACGCGGCTGCTGCCTTGCCCGAAAATGCCGATGTGCTGGATGCCCTGGGCAGGGTGCAGTTGCTGTCTGGGGACTCCAATCAGGCGATCACCACCTTCAACAAGGTGGCCGCCTTGCAGCCTTCGTCGCCCAAGCCGTATCTGCGTCTGGCTGACGTCTACATGCAACTCAAGAGCCCGGACAAGGCCGCACAAAGCCTGCGCAAGGCCCTGGAGGTCAAGGCCGATCTGCTGGAAGCCCAGCGCGGCCTGATCATGCTCAGCGTGGAGGCCAAGAAGTACCCAGAGGCCGTGGCGGTGGCCCGTGCCGTGCAGAAGCAACGGCCCAAGGAACCCGTGGGCTACGCGCTGGAAGGCGAAATTGCAATGGCCCAGCGCAAATGGGATGACGCGATTACCGCGTACCGGGCGGGCTTGAAGGAAGCGGACATGCCGGTGCTTGTCCCCAAGCTGCATGGGGCGCTGATGGCTTCTGGCAAGACCGCCGAGGCCGACAAGTTTCTGGCCACCCAGGTGAAAGACCACCCCAACGATGCCACGCTCAAGTTTTACCTGGGTGATTTGGCCGTGGCGCGCAAGGACTACGCCGGCGCCGAAAAATACTACCTGGCGGTCACCAAGATGCAGCCTACCAACGCCATGGCCTTCAACAACCTGGCCTGGGTCGCCGGCAAGCTGAACAAGGAAGCCGCCGTGGGCTATGCGGAGACGGCCCTTTTGCTGGTGCCCGCCGAGCCGGCATTCATGGACACCATGGCCATGCTGTACTCTGACAAGAACGACTACGCCAAAGCTTTGGAGTGGCAACAAAAGGCCGTTGCCGCCCAACCCCAGAACACGCTTTTCAAGCTGAACCTGGCCAGAATCCATATCAAGGGCGGCAAAAAGGACCTGGCGCGCAAGGAGTTGGACGACCTGGCCAAGTTGGGCGATAAGTTTCCGGCGCAGGCGGAAGTGGAAAACTTGCGCAAGAGCCTCTAAAATCCCTGGTGGCCCCAGGCTCGGTTGAAGTGTCGGGAAAATTTACAAATGAAGGTGAATTTCTCGGTCGACTTGTCGCCTGGCTGAATATTTGATTTGAAATCAAAAGCTTATAGCCAGTATTGAACTTGGTCCAATTCTTGCATGAATTGACTGCAGTTGACCTTAAACGGTGAAACCCATGACCAATCGATCAAACTCCGACACCCCGTCCACCCCGCAGGACGTTTTGCCTCAGGTCAAGCTGGGGCGCCGCCGTTTGTTGCGTGCTGGCCTGGCAAGCGCCCCGGTGGTGCTGGCTGTCACCGGGCGGTCGGCCATGGCCACCACGACTTGCAGCGGCTTGTCTCCCTTGGCATGGGCCTCCATGGCGCCCAATGGCACCTGTGTGGGCACGTCGCACACCGTCAATTCCCATCCCCTGGGCTATTCGCCCGGCGGGTGGACGCCCAATTGCGGTCCGAGCGCCAATGTCTTCCAATGGAATTGGCCGACCAGCGTCAAGCCCTTCTACAGCATTTTCGATTACAACAACGTCAAACGTTACTGGTCGTCGGGCTGGAGCACGTTCAAGGGTATCCCTTCCACAGCCACCGGCTGGGGCTCGGGCACCAAATGCAACGCCGTCCTCGGCGGCACCGATACCCGCACCTTCAGCCAGGTGCTGCTGGCCGGCAATGTCAACACCGATGCCAAGTGGCACCTGTGCGCCGCCTATCTGAACGCCGCGAGCATGGGTGGCAACTATGCGCTGACCACCGCAGACGTTATCCGCCTGTGGCAGACCGGCCAATTGGTGGTGGGCGGCCCGGTTCTAACTGCTTCGCAGATCAAGACCTTCCTGAACCAGACCTGGGCTTGATGCCTGCGGCGCCGCTGCCGTCCATGCCTGGCCAATCACCATCGCTGGTGGCCGTGCGCCGTGGCGATGTGGTGGGTGTGACCTTCCCCGGGGAAGAATTGTCCGTGCTGTTCGTTCCCGCATCTGGGGACATGCTGCTTTGCCGCGCCGAACAATGGACTGATCTGCAAGTCCCAGCCAGCGAGTCTGCTGACGCGTTCAACGGTTCCCCATCTGCGGTGGTTGCTGAGTCCGTGGTTGATGCGTCGGCTTCTGAGTTGACCACCATGCTGGCCAAGCTGGGCGCATCGGTGGCTTGAGCGACAATCCGGTCAATGACATCGGACCGGACTCATGGCGCAGCGCACTCCAGCAGGCTTGCCAGGTTCTCCCAGGCGGAGATCGAGGAGGCGCTGCGCGGTGACGGCCTGAGTCTGGCGGTGAGTTCCTTTCGCTGCCTGGTGCGCTCAGACACCGGCGTGCTGGCCAAGCCCCTGCGGCTGCTTTACCAGGACTACGATGCCAGCCTTCACCCGGAAGGCTTTCACGACATGCAGATCCGGCTGGTGAAGCAGCGGGATTGGCCATGGAAGTCCTGGCAAGTGGAGTTTGATTGGGACGGCAACCAGCCCTACCCCGCGCTTCCCCTGGCCCAGGCGCACCCGCTGTTCGAATGGGGCCTGAACTGGTGTGTGGCCAGCGCCAGCGGCATGCACACCGTCATCCACTCCGCCGTGGTGGAGCGCAATGGGCGGGCCCTGGTGCTGCCGGGCGCGCCAGGCTCTGGCAAGAGCACTCTGTGCGCGGCATTGTCCCTGAGCGATTGGCGGCTGTTTTCCGATGAGCTGACCATCGTCTCGCAGGCAGATGGCTGCGTGCAACCCGTGCCCAGGCCCATCAGCCTGAAGGGGCGCTCCATTGAGGTGATCAGCCAGGCCTTTCCAGGCGCCGATCTCACCGAACCGGTGGACGATACGCACAAGGGCGCCATCGCCTACGTTCGGCCCCCCCACTCGGCTGTGTGCGCGCCGCTGGTGCCGGCGCCAATCGGCTACGTGGTTTTTCCCCGCTTTGTGCAGGGCGTGGAGTTGGGCTACGAGCCCTTGTCCCGTGGGGCTGCCTTGTCCGAACTGATGAGCAACACTTTCAACGTGGGCTTGCTGGGTGCCGCCGGTTTCGAGGCCTTGGCCCGGGCCATGGAGCACGCCCAATGCTATGCCGTGGAGTACGGCGACCTGGCTTCCATCACCCAGTGGATAGACGAGACGTGCCGGCCGCTGGACTGATCGCGCTGCTGCGCACGCCCACCGGCGCGTCTGGCTTGTCCGGCGCGGAATGGAGCGCCGTCATGGCGCAGGGCCGCCGCTTGCAGATGTTGGGCCAGTTGGCCGAGCGGTTGGCGCGTGCCGGCCAGGGCGACGTTGTGCCAGCGGCGGCGCAGCGCCACCTGGCGCTGGCGATGCTGAACTCGGAACGACGTGCGCAGGCGGCCCAGTGGGAAGTGCAGGGCCTGCGCCGGGTGGTGGAGCCTGGCGTGCCGCTGGTGCTGCTCAAGGGCTGCGCGTACGCCTTGTGCGGTGACGCGAATGCCCCCGGCCGCAATTTCTCCGACGTGGACGTGCTGGTTCCCAAGGCGGCGTTGGCCAGCGTGGAAGTTTCCCTGATCGCGGTCGGGTGGAAGCCGAGCGAACTGAGCGCCTATGACGTCGCCTACTACCGCAACTGGATGCATGAGCTGCCGCCGATGACGCATGTTCGGCGCAACACCACGGTAGACCTGCACCACGCCATCAATCCGCCCGTATCGCGCTGTCACGTGCGCACGGAATTGCTGCTTCCCGGCCTGGTGGAAATCAGGGCCGGCATTTTTTCGCTCGCCCCGCTGGACCGCGTCATCCACTGTGCCATTCACCTGGTGCAGGAAGGCGACGCCACCAAGCTGCTGCGCGACCTGTACGACCTGTATCTGCTGTCGGAGCAGCATTGCGGCGGCGCCGCTGCAAAAGAGCACTTGCTGGTCCGCGCCGCAGAGTTGGGCGTGGCGCCACAGGTACGCGCCGCGGTTGAGGCGGCACGCGGCGTGTTCACGTCAGAGCCCGCCGTTGGTGGCTGGTTGAGCGCTTGCCTGAGGCGTGCAGCCATCGACTCCTTGTCCGAGGGCGCTTCATGGATTGCTCAATGGCCAGTGGTCGTCTTGCTGGCCTATTCGCACTGGATCAAGATGCCCGCGCGTCTGCTGGTGCCCCATTTGCTGCGCAAGGCATGGTTGGGACTGAGAGGAAAAGACACATGAAAACCGGCGTGTGGGCCTTGGGCCTGCTGGCATTGCCGCTGGCTTGCAGAGCGGACATGCCGGACATCATCGCCCGTGCCAAGCCCTCGGTGGTCATCGTAGGTACTTTCAGGGTCACCGACAGCCCGCGTTTCAAGCTGCGTGGCACCGGCTTTGTTGTCGCGGACGGCAGCTGGGTGATCACCAATGCCCATGTGTTGCCAGACGCGAGCGAAGCCACACCGGACCTGTCCGTGGTGGTGCAAGTGCGCCGGCCAGACAACGAGCTGGAAACCCGGCAAGCGCAGGTGCAGGACATTGACAAGGCGCATGACCTGGCGCTGCTGAAAATAAGCGGTCCGCCCGCGCGGCCATTGCCTTTGGCGGATTCTGCCGCCGCCAGGGAGGGGCAGTCGGTGCTGTTCATGGGTTTCCCCATAGGCGGGGTGCTGGGCTATTCCATGGTCACCCATCGGGGCATGATCTCGTCCATCACCGCCATCGCACCCCCAAAGCCGACTTCGCAGTCGCTGGACGCCAAGACCATACTCAGCCTGCGCGGCGGCAGCTTTGATATTTTTCAGCTCGATGCCACCGCATATCCCGGCAACAGCGGCGGACCCATGCTGAATGCCGATACGGGGGAGGTGCTGGGAGTGATCAATTCCGTGTTGGTCAAATCGACCAAGGAGTCGGCGCTGACCAACCCTTCAGGCATCAGCTACGCGATCCCCGCCAAATTTGTCGTGCAACTGCTGCAGCGCCAACCGAAGGCACCATGAAAAAAGCACCGGGGCTGCCGGTGCTTTTTTTCAGTGTCGTGCTTCCCGATGTGGAAGCAACCGAATGTCTTAGAGGCCTTGTGCGCTGCGGCGGCGGCGGATCGCCGCGATGCCAAACAGGCCGGCACCCAGCAACGCCAGGGAGCCCGGCTCCGGCACGTGGGTTGCCTTGCAGGCAGCGGTGGTGTCGCCATTGGTGCAACCTGCCACGCTCAGCAGCTTGAAGGCATCAATGTTGCTGTCGATGGTGGCGCCGCCATAAGAACTGCTGTAGGCGCTGATCAGCCAGTAGCTGGAATACACCGTGCTGCTCAGAGCACCCGTGTTGGGGTTCGCGGAGCCGACATTGGTCAGGTTGGAAACCAGGGCCCAGCCGTTGGCCAACAGGGTGGACAGGCTGGCGCTGGTCACACTGGGGGTGGCCGGATTGGCGCCGCCACCAACATAGGCCAACACCGAGATGTCGGAGTCGTTGTAGACGATGCTGTTGTTGGTGGTATTGTTGTCGGTGCCGTTCCAGCCAATGGTGACGCCCGTCAAGCTGACCGGACCACCGGTGAACTTGATCATCATCGCGTCGGTGCCTTTGGCATTGTCGGCGGCGTGCGGGCCGGTGTCGCCGGCGTTTTCATTGGCAGCCACAATGCCCAGACCAGCGCTGCCCCAGGTGTAAATGGACGAGGCGGCGAAAGTGGTGGTGGTGGTCGGGCTGGCGATGGTGCCCGTCGAGTAGCCATAGATGCTGGTGCTGACGCCGGACGTCGTGTTGCTGCAAGCCGCCGAGGTGCCGAGGTTGGTGCCGGAAACAGCCGAGCCCACGCATGCAGTGGCCAGATCCCAGGTGGAGGTGGCAAATGCCGAAGATCCCAGTGCCGCCAATGCAAGACCTGCCAGTGTTTGGCTGATTCGGAGTGCGCGAGTGGTTTTCATGGTCATTGTCCTCAATTTGCGGTGGCTCAATCTAACCCAGAGGGTTGAATTGTACCGATGTAAACCAAATAAGCGATTTTCATGCCACCAACACCATTCCCTTTTTAATCAACAGGTTAGGCGGATGACCCCTCAATGAATTGCGGTATTTGTAAGAAAACCCGACAAACCTCTATGGCGGGTGGCTTTTGAAATGGCGAACAAGTTATTTCAGCGATTTGAGCAAGGCCGTGGCCTCTGCGGCGCTCTCAAAGCCGGTTCCTGCCTTCAGCGCGGCCTCCAGCTCTTCCTTGGCCTCGGTTTTTCGACCGGACTTCGCCAGCAGGACCGCCAAATGGTAGCGGATATCGGGGTTGCCGGGCTCACGCAGGCGTGCGTCGCGCAGCAATTGCAAAGCCCTGTCGTTTTGACCAGCCAAATACAGCGCCCATCCGTAGGTGTCGATGAAATTGGCATTGCCGGGGCTCTTGGCCACCGCCTGCTCAGCGACTTTGCTGGCATCCGGGCTTTTCAGGCGAATCAAGGTGTTGGCGAGGTTGTTCAGCGCCTCGCCGTCGTCCGGGGCGATTTTCACGACCGCTTCGTAGGCGGCCTTGGCCTGGCCGAAATTGCCGCTCCTGGCGTAATGGTCCGCCAGCGCCTTTTGTCCGACCAAATCCTTGGGGTGGCTCTTCAACCACTGTTCGGCCAGCGCCGCTGCGCCCTTGCCGCTTTCCTGGCGCGACAGCGCGCGAAACAGGCGGATAAACGTGTCGGTAGACGGCTCGGCTTGGTGAGCCTTGCGGTAGGCGTCGATGGTGCCGGCCGATTGCCCTTTGGCCTGCGCGATGTCGCCCAACAGGGTGTAGCCTATGGCCCGGGCCGGGTTCTTGGCGACGATGTCGCGTGCCCGTTTGTCGGCTTTTTCCGTCTCGCCCTGGCGCAATTCCACCTCGGTCATCAGCGCCTGTGCGGGCAGGTAGTCGGCCTGGGTGGACAATGCCTTGTCCAGGCTGTAGGCGGCCCCGGCCGGGTTGTTGGCCCGCATCTGCAACAGCGCAATCTGCACCTGGGCCTGCGGTTGGTAGTCTGCCACCTTGGTCGCCGTGGTGAGGTTGCTCTTGGCACCTATGACGTCGCCATTGGCCAATTGCGCGCGGGCATAGGCCATCAACACTGACAAATCCTCAGGTGCCTTGCCGGCCACCCGCTTGGCGGCTTCCAGCGCCTGCGCCGGGCGGCCATAGCGCAGGTGGAAATCCGACAGCGCCAACCCCCAACGGATCTCTTTTGAGCCAGACTGGTCATTGGCTTTTTCCAGCCAGCGCTGCGCATCGGCCAACTGGCCTTTGCGTTCGGCCAGGGAGGCCAACTCGAACATGGCCTCGGCATTCTTGTCGTCGGCTTTCAGGATGGCGTCCAGCCGCGTGGCCGCCGCGTCGTAGGCCCTGGTGGCGATTTCCAGCCGGGCCAGGTTGAGCTTGGGCACTGACCAGGCGGGGTTGAGCCTGGTGGCCTCGTTGAATGCCGCGGTGGCGCCGGCGACATTGCCAGCGCGTCCCCTGGCCATGCCCAGGTAGTTCTGAAATTCGGGGTTGGACGGCTGCTGCTTGACCAGGTTCTCAGCCAGTGGGATGGCCTTGGCGGACTGGCCACTGTCAATGTAGAGCGCGATCAACGAGGTCGCTGCCCGGGTCTGGCTCGGGTCGCCCTTGATCGCCGCCTCCAGCTCGGCAATGGCGCTGCTGGTCTGTCCGCTGCGCAACAGGCTCATGCCCAACACAGTGCGGTATTGCGGCAGGTCCCTGGTTTGCAATGCCCGCTGCATCAGGGCGGCGGCCTTGGCGTTTTGGCCTTTGGAGATCAGGGCATTGCCCAGCAGCGTCATGGCCTGGCCATCCGCCGGCTGGGCCCGCAGGTAAGCATCCAGCACTTCAATGGCCCGGTCCACGTTCCTCTCACCCAGGTAGATCTGCGCCAGCAGCTTGGAGGCAGGGGTATTGGCCTGGTTTTTCTGGAATGCCTCCAGGTATTGCTTGGCCTTTTCCCGTTCGCCCAGGCCGAAGTGCGCCAGGCCGTTGAGCATCAGCAGTTGCGGACGGTAGCGAATGAAGTCCTGCGGCACCGGGTCCAGCAGGCCGGTCACATCCCTCAGCGCAGCGCGCGCCACTTCGTTTTTGTTGTCGCGCTCGGCCAGCAAGGCGCGCAGATAGGCGGCGCGCGGCTCGTTGGGCGCGATGCGCGACAACTCGTCAAGGTCTTTCACGGCGTCGGCAGGCCGGCCCAGATCAATCAGCAGGCCGGCGCGCGCGACCCGGGCCTCCAGGTGGTTGCCATCGAGCTTGATCGCGCGCTCATAGGCCGCCATGGCGTTGGGCAGATTGCCCGAGGCATGAAAGACGGAGCCCTTCTGGTACCAGCCTTCGGCGGCGTCAGGCGCCAACGTGATGGCCTGTTCGGCTGCATCCAAGGCTTCCTTGAACTGGCGTTCGCGGATGCGTATGGGCACTTCGGCCAGCCACACGATCGGCGCCTTGGGATCTATGGCTCGCGCGTCGTTGACCGCCTTCATGGCACCGCGCAGATCGCCCAGGTCCGAACTGGCGGCCGAGCGCAGGCACAGCAATTGCACCTGAGTGGCCGGCGGCAAACCCACCAGGGTGAACTGCTGCTGCTCGAAAATCAGTTTGTGCTTGCCTTGGGCGATGTAGGCCTGGCCCAGCAGGATAACGACCTCGGCGCGGTTGACCCCCAGACGCAAGGCCTCCTGCAAGGCCACCTCGGCAGACAGCACATCGCCGTTCTGCAGCAGGGCCCTGCCCAGCAGCATCTGCACCGGCAGCATGTCCTTGTCAATCTGCAGCGCGTTCTTCAGCTGGATGATGGCGCCGTCCAGATCCTTTTTCTCGTAGCGTATTAGCGCGTCTTCGTAGTACTTGGCCGCCTTGGGGTCCGCCGCCTGCGCCACCAGCGGCGCCAGCAGCACGCCCAATCCCAGCGCCAGGGCGCGCAGGACGTTGGAAGCCGGTGCCGGTAGGGTCTTGTGGTGGGGCATGGAAGGCCTGAGCATGACAGTGGTTTTTGATATTAGCGCATGTTGCGCAGCCAGCGGCGCAGACCCCAGGAGCCCAGCACAATCAGCGCCACCGTGATGGCGAGGAACAGGAAGGTGGTGGAACTGGGCTGTTTCAGCGCCGCGATCATCTGCGGCATGAACACCATGGCGGCCACCGTGAACGGCATGATGCCGATGGCGCTGCCCAGCAGCAGGTCGCGCAGGCGGATGTGCGAGGCCCCTGCCACCATGTTGACGATGGCAAACGGCGCCACCGGTACCAGGCGCACGGCCACCACCGCCAGCAGCCCGTGCCGCGCCAGCGCGCGGTTCACCGCCTGCACGCGTTCGCCGCCCAAGCGCTGCACCGCCACCCGGCCCAGCGTCATGCCCACGGTGTAGCTGATGGTGGCGCCCAGCAGCGCGCCAATGAGGGTGTAGGTAAAACCGGCCCAGGGGCCAAAGGCGACCATAGTCACCAGTGTCAGAAACACCAGCGGCACGGCCAGCGCCACGGCGACGGTGAAACCGGCAACGGCAGCCACCGGCCCGAACGCCTGGCCCAACTGTTGCAGCCTGGAGACGATGAAGTCGATGTCCAGCCAGGCGCGCAGGGGCGTGGCGCTCCAGGCCACCGCCAACGCCAGCAAGGCCAGCACCAGCAGCGCCAGGATCGCCAGTCGCCAGCGCAGGCTGTGGTGTTCGTTGCTGGAAGCCATGGCTGTGCTGGCCAGGTGCGTCAAGGCAGCACTTCGAAGCGCTGCGTCAGTGTCTGCGCCAGCGCGCCGACATTGCTGGGCTCAAAGATGGAACCATGCAGGCCTGGCACCTGCGCCTCGCTCAGGCTGGCGCCCATCAATCGCCGCCATGGACGGAAGAACCAGCGGTCCCAGGTGGTCAACCCGGAAGACTTGATCAGCAGCGTGGCGCCGGCGTATTCGGCCGGGCGGTAGCCTGACAGCGCCATCACCTGCCCGACCAGGCCGGGGTCGTTGAACATGGCGCCCAGGCGGCGCCCGTTCATGCTCAGGTCCTGCACGCGCAGCTTGCGCACCAGCCAGCCCAGCACGCGCCAGGAGGTGGTGCCGCCCAGCACCGCCTTGGGGTAGATGGTGTCCACCAGCACCAGGCCGCGCAAGGGCACGCCGCGCTGCTGCAGCACCCGTGCAGTCTCCAGGGCGGCGATGCCGCCGACCGAGAAACCGGCCACATAGCCAGCCACCCGGCCATGCGCCGCGATGCAGTCGGCATAGCGTGCGGCCAGTTCGGTGATGGACCGCATGGTGGTGTCGGTGGGCGGCTGCAGCATGTGCACGTCGCAGGCCGGGCCCAGCACGCGCGCCAGGTTCTGGAAGCGCAGCAGATCGCCATGGCCGGAGGCGGCCAGGTACAGCGGGATACGGCCGCTGTCCTGGCTGAGTTCCAGCATCAGGCCGGGGATCTGGGGTTGCGCTTCGCCCAGCGCCAGTGCCAGCCGCTCCACCGTGGGGTGCTCGGCGATCAGGTACATGGGCACCTTGCGGCCCAGCAGCTTTTCAATGCCGGTCAGGATACCGACGGCCGCCAGCGAATCGCCGCCCAGGTCAAAGAAATTGTCCAGCACGGTCAGCTCTTGGCCTTCCAGTGCCTCGCGCCACAACGCCAGCAGGTCGGCTTCCAATGGCGTGCTCGGTCCGCGCGCATGGGCGGCGGCGCCGGCAGCGTCAATCTGCACCAGCGCGTCGTAATCGATCTTCCCCACGGCGGTGGCCGGCAGGTTGGGCAGCACCGAGATGGCCGCTGGGATCATGTAGTCAGGCAGGCGCGCGCGCAGGACGCGCTGCAGGCTGTCGGCATTGTGGCCGCCGACCACGCTGGCCCAGGCGTGGATCTGTGCCTTGCCGTTGCGTTCCACCAGCTTGGCGGCGGCGGCGCTGACGCCCTCCACCGCCAGCAGCGCGCTCTCGATCTCGCCCAGCTCGATGCGGTAGCCGCGCAGTTTGATCTGGCGGTCCGAGCGGCCAACGAAATACAGGTTGCCCTCGCTGCCCAGCCAGCCGCGGTCGCCCGTGCTGTACACGCGGTCACCCGGTCGGAACGGGTCTTCCACGAAAACCTGGGCGTCCAGTTCGGGGCGACCCAGGTAGCCGCGCGCCAGCGCATCGCCACCGATGTAGATGTCGCCGGCGACGCCGAAGGGCAGCAACTGGCGCTGCTCGTCCAGCACGTAGATGCGGGTGTCGTCTACTGGCCGGCCCAGCGGCAAGGCAACGTCGGCCGGGCTGTGTTCGCACTCCCAGGCGGTGGCAAAGATGGTGGCCTCGGTGGGGCCATAGACATTGAACAGCCGCGCACCGGTCTCGCGCAGGAAACGGTTGGCCAATTCGGGCGCCAGCACCTCGCCGCCGCAGCAGGCCACGCGCAGCTTCAACCCCGGCATGCCGGCGGCGGCATCCAGGAAACGGCTGAGGGTGGAGGGCACGAAGGCCATGATGGTGACGCCGTGGCGCAGCGCGAAGTCGGCCAGCGACTCCGGTAGCAGCCGCCCGGGCGGCGCCAGCGCCACGCTGCCACCGTGGATCAGCGGCAGGCACAACTCGATCAGCGAGGGGTCGAAGGTCAGTTGCGTGGCCTGGGCCGAGCGGTCGCGCCAGTCGGCCGCATAGGCGCGCGACAGCCAGGCCAGGCGACGGGCCAGCGCGGCATGCTCCACCTGCACGCCTTTAGGCCGTCCGGTAGACCCGGAGGTGAACAGCACATAGGCCAGGTCTTGGGGTGACGGTGCCGTCGGCGGCGCGAACTGCCGGGGTGCTGAATGGCTGTCTTCCCATCCCAGCACCAGCACCTGCTTGTGCAGCGCACCCAGCCGCTCGTGCTGCTCAGGCTGCACCAGCAGGGCCATGGCGCCGCTTTGCGCCAACACGTCGGCCAGCCGGGGCAGCGGGGCGTCAATGTCCAGCGGCAGGAAGGCGGCGCCGGCCTTGTTGGCCGCCAGCAGCGCCAGCACCATTTCGGGCGAGCGTGACATCGCCACCGCCACCACGCGGTCGGTGCCGGCGCCCAGCGCCACCAGGCGGTGTGCCAGGTGGTTGGCGCGGGCGTCCAACTCGGCGTAGTCCGCGCTGCCGCCGTCCCACACCAGCGCCACCGCTTCGGGGCGCAAGGCTGCCTGGTGCTCGAACAGCGAAATGAAGGGCCGGGTGACGTCGTGGCGCGCCACGTCCTTGTGCAGGCCTTGGGTCAGTGCCCAGTGTTCTTCTGGCGGCACGATAGGCAGGTCGGCCACGCGGGCATCGGGCTGGTGCATCATGGTCTGCACCAGATGCCACAGGCGGCGGCCCAGCAGGTCCACCTCTTCGGCGGCGAAGCAGGCGCTGCTGCCTTCCAGCGCCAGCTCCAGGTCTTGCTGCGGGTGGAATTCGCACACCGTAACCCCCAGTGGGAAGCGCGAAGTGCCGGAGAACAGCTGGCGCGAGTCCATCAGGTGGGCATCGCCGAACGACACGGCGTAATCCTGCCGCTCGAAGGACAGCAGCACGTCGAATAATCCGTCGCGGCTGTGGCGGATCATCTGCAGGTCGCGGCCGAGTTCGCTCAAGGGGTAGCGCGGGTGACGCAGCGCGCCGCGCATCGCCACCGCGACGGTGCCCAGCAGCTCGGTCACGTTCATCTTCGCCGGCAGCCTCACATGGATGGGAATGACGCCCACGAACATGCCCAGGGTTTCCTTGTAGCGCCGCCCGCCCCGGTTCAGGCTGGGCACCCCCACCACGATGTCCTGGCGGTTGCAGGTGCGGGCGAAATAGACCGCGATCGCCGCCAGGAAATAATTGAAGGGCGAGGTACCTTGGCCGGTGGCATGCTGGCTCAACGCGTCATAGTCGGCGCGCAGGATGCGGTGCAACGCCATGCGCGCGGCCGGCAGGGTTTGCGGCTTGACGGCGGCGTAGCGGCGGTCAAACAACGGGACTGGCAACTCGGGCAGCTGTGCGCGCCAGAACGCGGCGTCGCGCTCGAAGGCTTCCGAATCGCGGTAGGCGCGGGACTCTTCCACGAACTGCAGGTAGCCGGGGTCGGCCAGCGGTACCGGTTGCTGGCCCTGGCGCAATTGGTTGTAGATGTCGCTCCAGCGCTGCATCACGCGCGAGGTGCCCCAGCCGTCCATCACCAGGTGGTGAAACTGGATGGTCAGCCCGTGCAGCGTGTCGCTGGCGCGCAGCAGGGTGAAGCGCCACAACGGCTGGCCGTTGAGCGTGAAGGGTTCGCGAATGCGTGCGTGCCACCAGTCGCGCATGGCCTGGCGCGGGTCGGGCGTGGCGCTCAGGTCCACCAGTTCAAGCGCAGGCTCCACAGTGGGCAACAGGTATTGGGTGCCGTCGGCCAAGGGTGCCAGCCGCAGCGCCTCGCTTTGCGCCACCAGATGGCGCAGCGCCTCGCGAAACAGCGGCAAGTCGAGCGGGCCTTCCAGAAAGGCGCCGCCGCCGATGTTCAGATGCGGGCTGCCCGGCCAGGCCCGCTGGTCCAGCCATACCTCGCGCTGACTCAGGGACAGTGGCAGACTGCGCTGGCTTAGCGCGGCAGTGTCTGCGGATCCCATTGGCGGATTTTTTCCATCGCGTAGCGGTAGCCGACCTCGGCGATGTCCGTCGCATGGCGGTAGCCCATCAGTGAGAACTCACCCACCGGCGGCTCCAGGTAATGGTCAGCTTGCGCGATGGTGCGCCCGCGCTGGTTCAGACCACCGATGTGGCCGGCGCGGTACAGGATGTCGCCAATGCCGGGTGAAGGGTGCGAATCCGGCGAAAAATAGCCCTTGATGGTGCTCCACACCGACAGCCGCGTCAGGCTGGGATCGGCTCCCAGGTCCTCGCGCACGTCGACGTCGATGGCGATGATGGTGCCGTTGCCGCGGCGCTTTTCCAGGGGCGTGCCCAGGCGCATGCGCATCGCGTCCACCGGCACGTTTTCCAATATGGCGCCATCCACCAGCAACTCGCCCTGCTGCAGTACCGGCGGAAACAGGCCGGCCGGCGAGTTGCTGGCCAGCACAGCGCGCCACAGCGGGCCGGCGTCTTGCACCGTGGTGCAGCCCTTGGTGAGGTTGCAGGCAGCGGCGAAGTAGGGCAGCCACATGCCGTCCACGGCCACGTCGCCGAACATGCGGCGCAGGTCGCGCTCCACCCGGCGGCCCGACACCAGCGAGATCAGCGGCAGCGTGGGCCGCTCGCCGCCAGCAGCGAAACGCTGCGTCTGTTCGCGGATTTCTTGCAGCGACAGGCCGTAGCAGTATTGGGCGCCAATCAACGCGCCCATGCTGTTGCCGCCCACCAGGTCCACCGGGATGCCACACTCATGCAGTGCCCGCAGCACGCCCAGATGGGCAAACCCGCGCGCGCCTCCGCCGCCCAATACCACGCCCACGGCGTTGCCGGTCAGGAAACGGGCCACGCGGGCGAAGTCGGCATCGTAGCCCCTGCGCACCGGATAGACACGCTCCAGCTCACGTCCGGTCTTCCAGGGGCCGGTGATCTCGGGTTTCTTGGCCTGGCCATCGTGCAGCACCACCAGGTGCTTGCGCTTCATGGGAAAGCCCGGCTCGCGGCTGAGCTGTTGCTCCAGCTCGTTGAGCACGGTGTCCGCGCCAGCGGCAGAGACGAACACCACCTGGTCCGCCTGGCGGAAGGCTTGGCGCGTCCAGTCGGACGCGCTGGGCTCGGCCTCATAGACCAGAAAGTCGAACTGGGCTTCCAGCTCGTCGTGGTTGCCCTGCGCCATGACTTCCTCGGCGCCTTGTCCCAGTGCCAGGTGGCGCACTTTGCCAAACTTGGCAAAGGACTCGGCCAAGCCGCGCGCCACCTCGGTGGCACCGGCGGCGCCCTGCAGGGGAACCACCACGAAGGACTGCGCGTGGTGCCGCTCGGTCACCTTGGCGGTATGGCGCAGGTGGTTGTAGATGGCTTGCACGAACACCCGATTCAGCGCCAGCGGATGGCGCTGCAGCAGGATTTCGAAGTGGGCACGGTTCAGCACCGCAAACACCGAGTCGCGCACCGCCGTCACGTCAGCCGTGCGCGACTGCTGCAGGATCATGCCGACTTCGCCGATGCTCTCACCCGGCAGGATTTCGTTGTAGAGCAGCAGGCTGCCGTCGCGGTCGCGGCGCGACACCCGCAGCCGCCCGCTGATCAGGAACAGCATGCTGTCAGATGGATCGCCCTCGCGCAGCACCATGTTGCCGCCGGAGGCGCTTTGCATTTCCATCACGTCGGCCATTTCGTGCAGCACGTGGGTGTCCAGCCGGCCAAACACCGGGCTGGTGTGCAGCACCTCGATCACGCGCTCGCGAAGTTGGGCCATATTGGGCATGGTCTGGAGTCTAAAGCAGTTTGGCTGCTTTCAATCGCGCAGGAACTTGGTGGCGTTTTTCATGTCCTCGTGGGTGCTGCCCGAGGTCAGCGCGCCCACGAACTTGCGCCAGGCCAGATCCGGCTCCTCAACCTTGAACACGTAGAAGCCGCGGTTGCCGGTGTTCTTGCCACGCAGGGCCATCGCCTTCAGTGTCGATTGCTCTTCGTTGCCCAGCTGCACCACCACTTTGCCCCAGACATTGGTGGGCAGCAAGCCCCTGGAGTGGGCCAGAAAGCCGTGGCTGGAAAACTGAATGACGCGCAACTCGTGAATTTCGGGCTCGCCCACCGTGTTGATCTCGAAGCTGGCCGGCACCTTGGTGGAGTAGCGCTGGTGCTGGCGCACCGCCTGCTCATAGCCCGAGTCGGAAAACAGCGGGGGCAGCACGGCCTTGTACTGCGGCAGATCGTAGATGCCGTGCAACAGCACGCGCTCGCGTTCATCCAGGTTCTGGAAGCCCTGGGTGCGCTGGTTGAAGAAGTAATCCATCAACGGCGGTGTCAGCACCGGGTCGTTGGTGGTGTAGTAGCGCCGGCTGGGCATCTGGATGTTGGCCATCCGCAGCTTGACGAAGTAGTCGTACATGTTGCGTGAGCGCTTTCTGCCGCCATAGGCCTGCTTGAGCAGTTCGGGCGCGACGCGCAGGTCCAGTGTGGCGCCCACGGCGGGCGCGCCGTTGGCGAAATCGTAGCCTTTCACCGGTTTTTCCTGCAGCCGCTCGAAAAACAGCAGGGACTCGTACATTTCAATGCGTGTCGGGTGCACCGCGATCACCAGATGCCGGGTGTCGAAGAACGTGGTGCAGTACTCGTACATGAACTTCATCAGCGGGAACAGGATGGCCCCGCCGGTCTTGCGGAACTTCGGATGCACCGCCAGCGCCGACACCTCGGCGATCTTGCCCGCTTTCTGGCGCACCGGCTCGAGGTCGAAGATGGCTTGCAGCGGGAAGCCGAACACGCTCTCGCGTATCAGCGACATGGTGCCGACCACCTCACCGTCGAACTTGGCGCACAGCGTGGTGGTGGTCGGCAGCGCGTGGTAGGTGGTGACGCGCATGCCCGAGGGGTCGGGCTTCATGAAACCGCTGCTGACGTAGGCATCGTGCAGCAGTTTGAAGCAGGCTTCCAGTTCTTCCCGGGTCTCGGCGATCTTGAACACCATCCGCTGATCGGGCCGGGGGTCGCATTGCGCAAACGACCGGTAGACGGCGAAACGGGCCGATTTGGGCAGCACCGAGAAAAGCTTGCGCACGCTCAGGTGCCAGAACTTTCGGAGGTTGGCGACAAACGGGTTTCTCACGTGATTCAGGTACCGGTTTGGTCAGGCACCGCCGACGGTGGGCTGGTTTGGGGGCCTCCTTGCACCCGCCAAAGCAGTGCGCGCAAGTGTCCTAGCCGTGCCGTCTGAGGTCACCTGCCATAGACGTCCTCAAAACGCACAATGTCGTCCTCACCCAGGTAGGCGCCAGACTGCACCTCAATCATCTCCAGCGGCACCCGCCCCGGGTTTTCCAGCCGGTGTGTGGTGCCCAGGGGAATATAGGTGGATTCATTCTCCGACACCAGGAAAGTATCCTCACCTTTGGTGACCTTGGCGGTGCCGCTGACCACGATCCAATGCTCCGCACGGTGGTGGTGCATCTGCAGCGACAGCGTGCCGCCGGGCTTGACCACGATGCGCTTGACCTGGAAGCGGGCGCCAGCGTCTATGCTGTCGTACCAGCCCCAGGGGCGGAACACCTTGCGGTGGATCTGGCCCTCGGCGCGGCCGGAGGCCTTGAGCTGGTCGACGATCTTCTTCACGTCCTGGGTACGGTCCTTGTGTGCCACCAGCACGGCGTCGGGGGTTTCCACGACCACCAGGTCGCGCACGCCCACGCAGGCGATCAACCGACCCTCGGACAACGCCAGCGTGCCTTGGCTGTCGTGCAACAACACGTCGCCCTGGGACACGTTGCCCTGCGTGTCCTTGGGCAATACCTTCCACAGCGCATCCCAGGCACCGACGTCGGACCAGCCCGCGCTCAAGGGGATCACCACGCCCTTGGGCAGTCCGCTGGCGCCGACGGAAGTCAGCCGCTCCATCACCGCGTAGTCGATGGAGTCGCTGGGGCACTGGGCAAATTCGGCCTTGCCCACGCGGAAGAACTCGCCGTCGGTGCTGCCTTTGGCCCAGGCTGCCTGGCAGGCGGCCAGGATGTCGGCGCGGCACTGGCCAATGGCGGCCAGCCAGCTGGATGCCCGCATCATGAAGATGCCGCTGTTCCACAGGTAGCTACCCTCGGCCAGGTAGGCTTGGGCGGTGGCCAGATCGGGTTTTTCCACGAAACGGGAGATCAGCCGGGCACTGCCGGCAAAATCCGCGCCGGCCTGGATATAGCCATAGCCGGTTTCTGGCGTGTCGGGCGAGATGCCGAAGGTCACCACCGCGCCGCCCTGCGCCAGTTCAGCCCCCTGGCGCACCGCGGACTGGAACTGTGCCGTGTCCAGGATCACGTGGTCGGCTGGCATCACCAGCAGCACCGGGTCAGCTTGCTCCCGGCTGGCCGCCAGCGCGGCCAGGGTGAGGGCAGGCGCAGTGTTGCGGCCTGCCGGCTCCAGCACCAGCAGGCCGGGCTTGCCCATCAGGCGCAGCTGCTCGGCGATGACGAAGCGGTATTCCTCATTGCACACCACCATGGGCGCGGCCAGGCTGGCGCCAGCCAGGCCCTCCACCCGGCGCACGGTCGCTTGCAGCAGCGAGTCCTCACCGACCAATGGCAGCAATTGCTTGGGGTATTTTTCTCGCGACAGCGGCCACAGGCGGGTGCCGGAACCGCCGGACAGGACAACTGGTTGTATCAGCATGGTGGTCAATTTCGGGTCTAGCAGGACAGCTTAAGCGCGTGCATCGCCCCAGCGCAGCTGGGAGGTGTCGTCGCCGCGGTACAGCGTATCACCATGGCGGTCCACGCAGTATTCGGGTGACACGATCATCTCGCTGAATTTCATGTCCGCTGCGATGCGCGTGTATTCAAACAGGATGCTGCGCACCACCTTGGCGCCAGTGCGTATGTGGCTGCCGTGCCCTATCCAGGCCGGCCCGGTGATGGTGGCGCCGGCCTCCACCCGCGCGCTGGAACCGATGTAGACCGGGCCGGTGATGTTGACCCCGTCCCAATCCACCTTGGTGTTCAGCCCCACCCAGATGCCGGGCTTGACCTCGCGCCCGGGCATCTTCATCTCAGCCACGTCGCCGCGCAGCACCTGCTGCAGCACCGACCAATAGTCGCTGACGCGGCCGATGTCCAGCCATTTGAACGGCCGGTTCTGCGCATAGAAGGGCAGTTTTTCTTCCACCAGGCCGGGAAACAGCTGCGAACCGATGTCATAGACCTTGCCGGGCGGAATGCGGTTGATGACCTCGGGCTCAAAAATGTAGATACCGGTATTGGCCATGGTGGATTTGGCATCTGCCGGCTTGGGCTTCTCCTGGAAGGAGGCGATACGACCGTCCGATTCGGTCACCACGATGCCGTAGTTCTGTACCTCGGACATGGGCACTTCCAGGGCCGCCAGGCTGGCCATGGCCCCTTTGGCCTTGTGTTCGGCCACGGCGGCCGTGATATCCAGGTCAATGATGGCGTCGCCGCACAGCACCAGCGTGGTTTCGTCAAAAAAGCCGCTGAAGTCCTGGATGCGCCGCATGCCACCGGCCGAACCCATGGGACGCGGCAGGATGTCGCCATGGTCGCGCACGCCCTCGTAGGCGTAACCGATCTGCACGCCCCAGCGGTGGCCATCGCCAAAATACTCTTCGATCTTGTGGTGGTGGTAGGCCACGTTGACCATGATCTCGGTGACACCGTGGCGCGCCAGGTGTTCGATCAGGTATTCCATCACCGGCTTGCCCAGGATGGGGATCATGGGCTTGGGCAGGTCGCGCGTCAGCGGCCGCACACGTGTTCCCTGGCCGGCGGCCAGAATCATTCCCTTGGTCATCGTTTTGCCTTTCCCTTTTTTGTGTCAGGTCGCAGCCGGGCCATAGCCGGCTGGGTTGCTGCTTTGCCAGCGCCAGGCGTCCTGGCACATGTCGGTGAGATTTTTTTGCGCTTGCCAGCCCAGCAGGGCCAATGCCTGGGCCGGGTCAGCGTAACAGGAAGCGACGTCGCCGCTGCGGCGCGGGGCGACCTTGTAGGGCACAGGCCGGCCGCTGGCCTGCTCGAAGGCGTGCACCATGTCCAGCACGCTGTAGCCGGTGCCGGTGCCCAGGTTGACCACCGTGCACTGCGGCCCCTGGCGCAGCCGCTGCAGCGCCTTCAGGTGGCCCAGCGCCAGGTCCACCACGTGGATGTAGTCGCGCACGCCGGTGCCATCGGGCGTGTCGTAGTCACCGCCCCAGACGTTGAGGAACTCACGCCGCCCCACGGCCACCTGGGCCACATAGGGCAGCAGGTTGTTGGGCACGTCGCGTGGGTCCTCGCCAATCAGCCCGCTGGCATGCGCGCCCACCGGGTTGAAGTAGCGCAGGATGGCCAGCCGCCAGTCCGCGTCACTGGCGTACAGGTCGCGCAGCATGTCCTCGATGATCAGCTTGCTGCGGCCATAGGGGTTGGTGGCTGACAGCGGGTGGTCCTCAGTCAGCGGCAGGCGCTGCGGCTCGCCATAGACGGTGGCCGAGGAGCTGAACACCAGCGCCTTGACGCCGCAGCGGCCCATGGCCTCGAGCAGCCGCAATGTGCCCACCACGTTGTTGTCATAGTAAGCCAGCGGCTCCTGCACCGATTCGCCCACCGCCTTCAGGCCGGCGAAGTGGATCACGGCGTCGGCGCCGCTGTCGCGCAAGGCGGCGTGCAGGCGGTCACCGTCGCGGATGTCGCCTTCCACCAGCGTCAGCGTGCGCCCGGTGATGCGCTGCACCCGCGCCAGCGCTTCCGGCTGGCTGTTGCAGAAGTTGTCGTACACCGTGACATCCTGTCCGGCATTGAGCAATTCCACGCAGGTGTGCGAGCCGATGTAGCCGGCTCCGCCAGTGACGAAAATCATGGAGTGCGATCACGCGTTGACGATGTCGCAGTGTAGCGCGGACCATGGCGCGATCGGCCCGGTCGAGCGGCGGTTTGTCGCCTTTGCCGCACGCTGCCAGCCCGCGGGGGACTGGCGGGGCCGGTTTGGCGCTCAGCGTTCGTCGTAACTGATCACCAGGCGGTCGGTCAACGGCCGGGCCTGGCAGGTCAGCACGAAGCCCTTGTCCATTTCCCAGCGTTCCAGCGTGAAATTCTTGTCCATCGCCACCTGGCCGTCCAGCACGCGGGCGCGGCAGGTGCAGCACACGCCACCGCGGCAGGCATAGGGCAGGTCCAGGCCGGCGGCCAGCGCCACGTCCAGCACCTTGTCCCCTGGGGCCATGAACATGCTGTGGGTCTTGCCATCCAGCACCACCTGCAGTGGGATGGTGCCGGCCGCAGGCTCGGCGCCGCTGGCCGTCCGGGTGGCGGAGGGGGAGGGCGGCGCGGCGGTGTCGCCGGCGAAAAAGCGCTCGGTGTGCACCCGCTCGGCGGGCAAGCCAGCTTGCAGCAGGGCCTGCTCCACCGCGTCCATCATGGCCGAGGGGCCGCAGATGAAGGCCTCGCTGATGTGTTCGGCCGGGATCAGGCTGGCCAGCAACTCGCGCAGCTTGGCGGCGTCCAGCCGGCCGTTGTGCAGCGCCGTTTCCTGGGCCTGGCGCGACAGCACGTGCACCAGGCTCAGGCGCGTGGGGTAGCGGTCCTTCAGGTCCTGCAATTGCTCGTTGAACAGGATGCTGCCCACGCGCTGGTTGCCGTAGACCAGCGTGAAGCGCGAATCGGCCTCACCCTCCAGCGTGCTGGTGATGATGGACAGCAGCGGCGTGATGCCCGAGCCGGCGGCAAAGCCCACCCGGTGCACGGCGGCGCCGGGCGCGGCGGCGGCACGCGGTGTGAAACGGCCGTCCGGCGGCATGCAGGCCAGCAGGTCGCCGGCCTTCAATTGGCTGGCCGCCCAGTTGGAAAACTGCCCGCCGGCCACCGGCTTGATGCCGATGGTGATCTCGCGCGCGCCCGCGTAGCGGCCCACGCTGCTGCAGATCGAGTAATTGCGCCGCAGCGCCTGGCCGTTGACATCGGCCTTCACAGTCAGGAACTGCCCGGGCCGGAAGGCGAACAGCGGTGCCAGCGCTTCGTCCACCTGCAGCGTGATGGCGACAGCGCCGGCGGCCTCGGGCGTGACGTGCTGGATGCGGAGGTCGTGGAAGTGCGCGCTGGTCATGGTCGGGGAGCGGGTTGGCCGGGGCGGCCTCAATAAGGCTTGAAGTAATCGAACGGTTCCAGGCAGTCCAGGCAGCGGTACAGCGCCTTGCAGGCGGTGGAGCCGAAATGCGAGGTCTGCGTGGTGTTGGCGCTGCCGCAGCGCGGGCAGGGCACGTCGTCGTGCGCCTGGCCTGCCTTGGCCGCGAACTGGATCACCTGGCCCCGGGCGACCTGCTGTGCCGGTGGCGCGCAGGCACCCGGCGCAGCGATGCCGTAGGCGCGCAACTTGTCCCGCGCGTCTGGGGTCAGCCAGTCGGTGGACCAGGCCGGCGCCAGCCGGGTGGTGATGCGGCCGTTGATGTGGTGCTGCGCCAGCACGGCGCGCAGGTCGTCGGCGATCTGCTCCATCGCCGGGCAGCCGCTGTAGGTGGGGGTGATGACCACCTCAAAGCCGTCCAGCCCGATGGCGCGCACCTCGCGCAGGATGCCCAGTTCACCGATGCCCACCACCGGGATTTCCGGGTCGGGAACGGTGCACAGCAGTTCGCGCACCTGGTCGGCCTGCCAGCCGCCCGGGGGCGTTGGCACGGTGGCCGCAAGCACCTGCGCGCCCAGCATCACCATGTGGCCCCTGGGTGCTGGCGCGCCAGGCTTTGCATCTCCGCCAGCAAGAAGCCCAGGTGCTCTGAATGCAGGCCCAGTTTGCCGCGCGGCACATGGCCGCCATTAGCGGGCGGCGCCAGCGTGGCTTCCTGCAACGCGTCGGCCACCAGGGCTTCCCAGGGCGCTTTCAGCGACGCGGCCGGCACCGTGACGCCGGCGGCCCCAGCCGCCGCCTCCATCGCGCTGTCCAGCCAGAACTCCTGGGTGTAGGGCAGCAGGTGCTCCACGGCGGATTGCATGCGCTGGTGCGACGCGTCAGTGCCGTCGCCCAGACGCACCAGCCAGTCGCGGCTGTGCCGCAGGTGGTACCGCGTCTCTTTCAATGCCCGCTGGGCGATGCCGGCCAGTTGGGCGTCGCTGGAGGCGTGCAGCGCCTCCCACACCAGCACCATCCAGGCGCTGTAGAGGAAATTGCGGGCGATGGTGGTGGCGTAGTCACGCTCGGCCGCTGCCGTGCCAGCCAGCGGGCCATGGTGCGGTAACTCCAGCAGCGTGTAGTTGCGAAACTGGCCGGGGTCGCGGAAATAGGCCAGGGCGTCCTCGCTGGCGCCGTCGCCTTGCAGGGCCGCTGCGTGCTGGTACAACAGCCGCGCCTGGCCTATCAGGTCCAGGCTGATGTTGGCCATCGCGATGTCCTCCTCCAGTACCGGGCCGTGGCCGCACCATTCGGCGTTGCGCTGGCCCAGCACCAGCGCGTTGTCGGCCAGGTGCAGCAGGTAGTCGAGTTGCGGGACGGTGGTGTCGGCGGCCGCCATCACATGTGGCCCACTTCGTCGGGGATGCTGTAGAAGGTGGGGTGGCGGTAAATCTTGTCTGCCGCCGGGTCGAACAGCTCGCCCTTGTCCTGCGGCGCGCTGGCGGTGATCTGGCTGGACGGCACCACCCAGATGCTGACGCCCTCTTGCCGGCGCGTGTACACATCGCGCGCCATCTGCAGCGCCTGGGCGGCGTCGGTCGCGTGCAGGCTGCCGCAGTGCTTGTGTTCCAGGCCTTGCTTGGAGCGCACAAAGACTTCCCAAAGTGGCCATGCCTGGCTGTGGTCTGTGGTGCTCATGCGGCCTCCTTCAGTGCGCGGGCTTGTTGCTTGCGTGCGTGCGCCACGGCGGCGTCACGCACCCATTTGCCGTCCTCGTGCGCCTTCACACGGGTGGCCAGGCGTTCCTTGTTGCAGGGGCCGTTGCCATTGACGGTGGCCCAGAATTCGTCCCAGTCGATGGCGCCGTAGTCGTGCTGCTGCCGCGCATCGTTCCATTTCAGGTCGGGGTCAGGCAGCGTCACGCCCAGCACCTTGGCCTGCGGCACGGTGGCGTCCACAAAACGCTGGCGCAGTTCGTCGTTGCTGATGCGCTTGATGCCCCAGCGCATGCCCTGGGCGCTGTTGGGGCTGTCGGCATCTGGCGGGCCGAACATGGCCAGCACCGGCCACCACCAGCGGTTCACCGCGTCCTGCACCATGGCGCGCTGGGCGTCAGTACCCTGCACCATGGTCAGCAGGCTCTCATAGCCCTGGCGTTGATGGAAGGACTCTTCCTTGCAGATGCGAATCATGGCCCGCGCATAGGGGCCATAGGAGCAGCGGCACAGCGGGATCTGGTTCATGATGGCGGCGCCATCCACCAGCCAGCCGATCACGCCCACATCGGCCCAGGTCAGCGTGGGGTAGTTGAAGATGGAGCTGTATTTGGCGCGGCCGCTGTGCAGCGCATCCAGCATCTGGTCGCGCGAGGTGCCCAGCGTCTCGGCCGCGCTGTACAGGTACAGGCCATGGCCGCCCTCGTCCTGCACCTTGGCCAGCAGGATGGCCTTGCGTTTCAACGAAGGGGCGCGGGAAATCCAGTTGCCCTCGGGCAGCATGCCCACGATCTCGCTGTGCGCGTGCTGGCTGATCTGGCGCACCAGCGTCTTGCGGTAGGCCTCGGGCATCCAGTCCTGCGGCTCGATCTTGGCGTCTGCGTCCATCTTGGCCTCAAAGCCTTGCTGGGCGTGCGCTTGCGCAGCGTTCAGCACCACGGCGACGGTGGACGCAGCGGCTTCGCCGGTTTTGGACGCAGGTAGATCGAGTGCCTGGGTGTACATGCCATTCCCTTACGGCCCGATCGGCAGGGCCAGGATGGCAAGTATAGCGAATTAACCGACCGATCGGTTGGTTAATTGTTTAGCGCTTGGAAGTGAACGCTGACTTTTATTCTATCCGCCTGCTTCCAACGAAAAGCTACCATGCTTGTCCTGCGCCAAGACTTGCACCATCTGTGGCAGGGCAGCCTGCAGGGCAGCCTTCAACGTGTGCGGCGGGTTGACGACAAACATGCCGCTGGCGGGCAGGCCGGGGCGCACGGTCTCGCCCTGGGTGTCGGTGGTGAGTTTGCTGGACTTGACGGTCAGCTGCGCATTCAGCCACTTCTTGCCGCTTTTGACGGCCAGGGTTTTCAGTTTGCGTGGCAGGTCGTGCGCTTCCGGACGCGGGATGATGGGGTACCAGACCACGTAAGTGCCGGTGGCAAAGCGCTTCAGCGCATCGGTCACCATCTCCACCACGCGGGGGTAGTCGCTCTTGATCTCAAAACTGGGGTCGCACAGCAGCAGCGCCCGGCGCACCGGTGGCGGCAAGAACTTTTTCACCCCCTCAAAGCCATCCTCGCGCAGCACCGCCACCTGACGGCCGGCGTCCAGTTGGGCGATGTTGGCGGCCAGCGTCTTGGCATCGGTGGGGTGCAGTTCGAACAGTTTGAGCTTGTCCCGCTCACGCAGCAGGCGCTGCGTGATGAAGGGCGAGCCGGGGTAGACGCGGTGGCTGCCCTTGTTGTTGAAGCTGGCCACCAGGTCCACATAGTCCTGCAGCGCCGGCGCCAGGCCGCCTTCCAGCGTATCGCCCGCCGCCAACAGGCGCACGAAGCCGTTGGCCGCCTCGCCGCTGGTTTCGGCGTAATCGCCGTCCAGCCGGTACAGGCCGGCACCGGCATGGGTGTCCAGCACCGTCAGCACCGTGTCCTTTTCAATCAGGTGCTTGAGGATGGCAACCAGCGTGGTGTGCTTCAGCACATCGGCATGGTTGCCCGCATGGAAGGCGTGGCGGTAGCTGAACATGGCCCCATTATCGGGCCGCCCGTCGCCCCGATATGGGCTGAGCTGCCAAAATTCACCACCCAACAGGTCATTTTTTGTATAATCGAAGGCTTCGCAGCGATTTTGTGGTCCCGCGGCGAAGCAGCTTGCAGCGTTTCGGCGCTGTGGCTAATCCCACCTAAGAGATTCCCATTAGAGGAACGCCGACCGTGGAAAAGGGCCCGCCAAACCTTCTTTCAAAGAGAAACTCATGACCAAAACGTTCAGCGCCAAACCCGCTGACGTGACGCACGAGTGGTTTGTGATTGACGCGACCGACAAGGTCCTCGGACGAGTAGCCAGCGAAGTTGCTCTCCGTTTGCGCGGCAAACACAAGGCCATTTACACGCCTCACGTCGATACCGGTGATTTCATCGTCATCATCAACGCAGCACAACTTCGTGTCACCGGCGCCAAGCCGCTGGACAAGATTTACTACCGCCATTCCGGTTATCCGGGCGGTATCTCTGCGACCAACTTCCGCGACATGCAAGCCAAGCACCCCGGCCGCGCCTTGGAAAAGGCCGTCAAGGGCATGCTGCCCAAGGGTCCCCTGGGCTACGCCATGATCAAGAAGCTCAAGGTGTACGGTGGTGCTGAGCACCCGCACACTGCCCAGCAACCCAAAGTCTTGGAACTGTAAGGAGCTTCTATGATTGGTGAATGGAACAATGGCACCGGCCGTCGCAAATCCAGCGTCGCCCGCGTGTTTCTGAAAAAAGGCTCCGGTCAGATCGTCGTCAACGGCAAGGACATTGAAAAGTTCTTCGGCCGCCAGACCTCCATCATGATCTGCAAGCAGCCCCTGCTGCTGACCAACCACGCCGAAACGTTTGACATCATGGTCAACGTGGCCGGTGGCGGTGAGTCCGGCCAGGCTGGCGCTGTGCGCCACGGCATCACCCGCGCGCTGATCGACTACGACGCGTCGCTGAAGCCCGAGCTGAGCAAGGCCGGTTTCGTGACCCGCGATGCCCGCGAAGTGGAACGTAAGAAGGTCGGCCTGCATTCCGCACGCCGCCGCAAGCAGTTCTCCAAGCGTTAAGCAAGGGTACCGCTCCGCAAAGAACCGCCCCGACCTCTGGTTTGGGCGGTTTTTTGTTTCCAGGCTTTACCTTTATTGGGTTTGACATGGGGCCAACTGGCCCTAAACTCGCCCCTCCATGCGTTTCAAACTGCTACGCCGCCGCCTCACCATCAGCGCACCGCGCATGGCGGTTCGCAGCGCGCTGCCGTGGCCGTTTCGCTGGGCGGTGCTGGCCATCGTGGCAGGTTTCTGTGCCGCCATCGGCTTGTGGGCCTTTGAGTTTGGCAAGGAAATCGCAGGCCTGGAGCAATACTCCAAGGAAGACTTCCTGACCTTGCGCAACGAGGTGTCGGCGCTGAAGACCGAGCTGGCCCGGGTGAAGGACGAGCGCGACAAGGCCCAGCTGATCGCCAACACGGCGGGCACCCAACTGACCACCGAGCGGGTGGCACAGGAGCGCCTGATGGCGCAGAACAAGCAGCTGGACGCCGACAACCGCAGCCTGCGCGACGACCTGGGATTCTTTGAAAAGCTGATACCGGCCAGTGGCGCGGAAGGCATTGCCATACGCGGTTTGCAGGCCGATATCGTCAATGGCCGTCAGGTAAAATGGCAGGTTCTGGTCATTCAGCCGCAGAAGAACGCGGCCGAGTTCAATGGCCGGGTGGAGTTGAGTTTTACCGGCTTGCAGGCCGGCAAGCCTTGGACAGCGGCGTTGCCGGAGGGCGCGCAGCCGATCCGCCTGAGGCAGTATGGGCGTGTGGAGGGCATGATGGACCTGCCACCGCAAACCGTGTTGAAAGGTGTCACGGCCAAGGTGCTGGATGGAACCAGTACCCGGGCCCAGCAGTCCATCAAGTTGTAATAATTCTTCTTATTCGTGGGGATTCGCGCAGATGTTCAACAAGCAAAAACAGCCTCCGATCAAGAGCCTGATCGCCGACGGCAGCCAGATCACCGGCAACTATGTGTTCACCGATGGCCTGCGCGTGGACGGCACCGTGGTGGGCGACGTGCGCGCCCATGACGACCAGCCCAGCATCCTGGTGATTTCCGAGACTGCCAGCGTGACCGGCGAGATCCATGCCGACCACATCATCATCAACGGCCGCGTGCGCGGCCCGGTGTACGCCACCCGCATGCTGGAGCTGCAGCCCAAGGCCCGCATCGACGGTGACGTGCAGTACAAGGCGCTGGAAATGCACCAGGGCGCGCTGATCGCCGGCCAACTGCGCCCGCTGCTGGACGGCGAGGAAAAGCCCACACTGAAACTGGCGGCAAACAACGGCTGACTGAAAGCCTGAGCGAATTACTGTAGTATTGTTCCATTGAAATCCGGGCTGATGGGCGCACTTGCAAATTAGCTGCCTGCCCAGACCGCATGTAAAGGAATCCCATGAGCGCCGTTGCCGAAAACATCCAGACCCAGATGCCTGAGCCCATCCTGTTCACCGACAGTGCTGCGGCCAAGGTGGCCGATCTGATTGCCGAGGAAGGCAACCCCGACCTGAAGCTGCGCGTGTTCGTGCAGGGCGGCGGCTGTTCCGGCTTCCAGTACGGTTTCACCTTCGACGAAATCACCAACGAAGACGACACCACCATGACCAAGAATGGCGTGTCGCTGCTGATCGACGCCATGAGCTATCAGTACCTGGTGGGCGCCGAGATCGACTACAAGGAAGACCTGCAGGGCGCGCAGTTCGTCATCAAGAACCCCAACGCCACTTCTACTTGCGGCTGCGGTTCTTCCTTCTCGACCTGATCAAACGGGGTAAATTGCCCCCAGCACGCGGGCGCCTTGGGCGCCCGTTACTTTTTGCAGGTTGCCCGGCTCACCGCGCAGTGTGCGCCGCGCCAGCCAGGCAAAGGCGGCGGCCTCCACCTGCAGAGGTGGCAGGCCCAGCACCTGCGAAGACACCACCTGCACCCCCGGCAACAGCGCTTGCAGCCGGGTCATCAGGTGGCCGTTCAGCGCGCCACCGCCGCACACCACCAGCCGGCGCGCTTCGGGCGCGTAGCGGCGCACCTCGGCGGCGCAACTGGCGGCCGTCAGTTCGGCCAGCGTGGCCTGCACCGCCACCGGCGGCAGACCCGGGAACGCGGCCAACCTGCTGGCAAGCCACTCGGTATGGAACAAGTCCCGCCCGGTGCTTTTGGGCACCGGTTTGGCAAAGTAGGGCTCGGCCAGCAGGGCCTGCAGCAACGTGGCATGCACCTGGCCGCTGGCGGCCCAGGCGCCGTCTTTGTCATACGGCTGTCCGATATGGCGAAGACACCAGCCGTCCATCAACGCATTGGCGGGGCCACAGTCAAAGCCGATCACATCCGGACCGCCGTCTGCCGGCAACACCGTGAGGTTGGAAATGCCACCCAGGTTCAGCACGCCCGTCTGGGCGCCTGGCTGGCTGAACACGCCCTGGTGGAAGCCCGAGGCCAGTGGCGCACCCTGGCCGCCGGCGGCGACGTCGCGGCTGCGGAAGTCCGCCACCACGGAGATCCCTGTCAACTCGGCCAGCAGAGCCGGGTTGTTCAATTGCAGCGTGTAGCCGGTGGCGTCGAATTCCTGCGGCCGGTGGCGCACGGTTTGGCCATGTGCGCCCAGGGCCATTACCTGGGCGGCTGACCGGCCCGAGTCGGCCAGCAGTTGGCGCACCACGCCGGCATAGGTGTGCACCAGCTGGTTGGCCGCCAGCGCGGCGCGGTGCAGTTCGTCGGTGCCCTGCGGCGTGTTCAGCGCCAGCAATTCGGCGGCAAAGGCCGGCTCGAAGGGTGCGTAGGCGTGGTGGGTGACCTGGAAGCGGCCCTCGCCGGCATCCACCAGCACCCCGTCCACCCCGTCCAGCGAGGTGCCGGACATCAGGCCAATGTAGTGTTCAGCCACGGTGTGGCGCTTTGGGCAGCGCTTACTGCGCGCCGATCTGCATCATGGTGGCCGCTGCGGCCAGCTGCGTGCGGGTGGCCGCAGCGGTGCGCATGAAGGCCGGCTTGGCGGCGGCGGTGATGGGGATGGACTCGCTCTGGCGCGCCACCATCACGGGGTCTTGCTGCTGGCCGTTGACGCGGAACTCGAAGTGCAGGTGCGGCCCGGTGGCCCAGCCGGTGGAACCCACGGCGCCGACGTTCTGGCCCTGGTTCACGGACTGGCCCTTCTTGACGTTGATCTTGCTCAAGTGGGCGTAGACGGTGGTGCTGTTGTTGCGGTGCTTCACCATCACCACATTGCCGAAGCCGTTTTGCACGCCGGCAAAGTCCACCACGCCGTCACCCACGCTGCGCACTGCCGTGCCGGTGGGCGCGCCATAGTCCACGCCCAGGTGGGCGCGCCAGGTCTGCAGGATGGGGTGGAAGCGCATCTTGAAACCGCTGGTCACGCGCGAGAATTCCAGCGGCGAGGCCAGGAAGGCGTGGCGCAGGCTCTGGCCGTCCATGGTGTAGTAGCCGCCCTTGCCGCTGGCCTGCCCTTCGGCCTGGCTGCCCTCGCCGAACCACATGGCCTGGAAGGTCTTGCCGGCATTGACGAATTCGGCGCTCAGCACCCGGCCCACGCGCATCGGTTCGCCGTCGCCTTCCAGCGTTTCGTAGACGATGGAGAAACGGTCACCCTTGCGCAGCGCACGGTGGAAGTCGATGTCGCCGGAGAAGATTTCGGCGATCTGGATCGCGATGGCGTCGGGCAGCTTGGCCTCGTCGGTGGCGGCGAACAGCGAACTGCGAATGGTGCCGCTGGCCAGCCGCACCGAAGCGGTCATGGGGGCAACCTCCACGCGGGAGGCAAAGCCCTTGGCGGTCTTTTCCACCACCAGGCGCTTGAAGCTGCCGTCATCGTCCGGGCTCCAGCGTGCCACCAGCTTCAGCAGCGAATTGCCATCGCTGGCTTCGGCCGTCACATTGCGGTTAGCACGGCCCAGCAACACCTGGCGGCTGTTGGTGTCGCTGCGCAGGAATGCGGCGGCTGCGGCGTCGTCCACGCCCAGTCGGCGCAGCAGCGCCTCGGCGGTGTCATTGCTGCGGGTGACGTCGGAGCGAAACAGGTTGAAGTCGTGCACGTCCAGCAGCTCTTGCTGAGACATGAGCGGCAGGGGTTGCACGTCCTGGATGATCTGGCGCACCGGCAGGTTGGCGGCGTCGGGGGCCAGTGAGGCCACCGCATAGGCGCCGCCACCGGCCGTCAGGGTCAGGGCCGCCACGGCGGCCATCACGCGCTTCGGGTGATGTTCCACCGCGTGCTGCAGAAAAGCAAGCAACTCTTTTCCGCCGGCAATCAAACCGTTCATCAATGGAATCCCAAATGAGCAGAAGCGAAACGATGGGGTCTGATGCCCCTGGTCTGCGCCACTTAAAATCAACCGGCGGCACAGCCATGAAAGCGGCCAAGTATAGCCTGGGTGAGTGCCAAAATACCCCTAAAAACCCTTATGAATCAAGCCTCAGCATCAACTTTACCCGTGTCGGACCGTGTTTCGGAGGCTTTGGCGGTCACCTTGCGGGGTTGCGAGGAGCTGATTCCGCAGGAAGACTGGATAAAAAAACTGGTACGGGCTGAAAACACCGGCCAGCCGCTGCGCATCAAACTGGGGTTGGACCCGACCGCGCCAGACATCCACCTGGGCCACACCGTGGTGCTGAACAAGATGCGCCAGTTGCAGGACCTGGGTCACCGGGTGATCTTCCTGATTGGCGACTTCACCAGCATGATCGGCGACCCGTCCGGCCGCAACAGCACCCGCCCGCCGCTGACCAAAGAGCAGATCGACACCAACGCCCAGACCTATTACAAGCAGGCCAGCCTGGTGCTGGATCCGGACAAGACCGAGATCCGCTACAACAGCGAGTGGAGTGACCCGCTGGGCGCGCGCGGCATGATCCAGCTGGCGTCGCGCTACACGGTGGCGCGCATGATGGAGCGCAATGATTTTCATGACCGCTTCAAGGCCGGCCAGTCCATCAGCGTGCATGAGTTCCTCTACCCGCTGATGCAGGGCTATGACTCGGTGGCGCTGAAGAGCGACCTGGAGCTGGGCGGCACCGACCAGAAGTTCAACCTGCTGGTGGGCCGCCACCTGCAGGTGGAATACGGCCAGGAGCCGCAGTGCATCCTGACCATGCCGCTGCTGGAGGGCCTGGACGGCGTGGACAAGATGTCCAAGAGCAAGAACAACTACATCGGCATCTCGGAAGACGCCAACACCATGTTTGCCAAGGTGCTGAGCATTTCCGATGAGCTGATGTGGCGCTGGTACACCTTGCTGAGCTTCAAGAGCCTGGACTACATTGCCGCGCTGAAGGCCGAGGTGGACGGTGGGCGTAACCCGAAGGACGCCAAGGTGGCGCTGGCCAAGGAGATCACCGCGCGTTTCCACAGTGCGGCCGCCGCCGAGGCCGCCGAGCAGGATTTCATCAACCGCAGCAAGGGTGGCGTGCCCGACGAGATCACCGAGCTGTCGCTGCCGCTGGGCGAGGGCGGAGCGCCGTTGGGTATTGCCGCGCTGCTGAAGCAGGCTGGCCTCGCCGCCTCCGGCGGCGAGGGCAACCGGCTGATCGACGGCGGCGGCGTGCGGGTGGATTCCGCCGTGGTCAGCGACAAGGGCCTGAAGCTGGGCGCCGGCACCTATGTGTTGCAGGTGGGCAAGCGCAAGTTTGCGCGTGTCACCCTGGAGTGATCGTGTACTGGCCGCAGCACGCCATGGAGAACGCATGACCGGCGCCGCGCACAAGCCCGCCGCCGCCGCGCGCCTGCCGTCGGCGCACGCGCTGATGTGGGTGTCCATAGGCGTGGCCATCATCACCATCGTGATGAAGACGGCTGCCTGGTACATCACGGACTCCGTGGGCCTGCTGTCGGACGCCATGGAATCCTTCGTCAACCTGGCCAGCGCCATGTTTGGCTTGATGATGGTGACCATTGCACAGCGTCCGGCGGACGAGGACCACCCTTATGGTCACCACAAGGCGGAATATTTTTCGTCCGGTTTTGAAGGCTTGCTGATCTTTGGCGCCGCGGCGGGCATCATCTGGGCCGCCGTGCACCGCTGGATGGACCCGCAACCCTTGCAGGCGGTGGGTTGGGGCCTGGCCTTGTCGGTGGTCAGTTCGGTGCTCAATGGCGGGCTGGCCTGGGTGATGTTCCGCTCGGCCAAGGCCTACCGATCCATCGCACTGGAGGCCGACGCCAAGCACCTGGTCACCGATGTGTGGACCTCGGTGGGTGTGGTGGTGGGCCTCGGCGCGGTGGTGCTGACCGGCTGGCTGTGGCTGGACGCGGTGGTGGCGATTGGCGTGGCCCTCAACATCCTGTGGGAGGGCGGCCACCTGATGTGGCGTTCGTCGCAGGGCTTGATGGACGAGGCGCTGGAGCCCGAGGTGGTGGCCCAGATCCAGCGCACGCTGGCCGAGTTTGCCCACCCGACGATACGCTTTGACCATGTGTCCACTCGCCGCTCCGGCCAGCGCCGCTTTGTGGACATGCACATGCACATGCCCGCCTCATGGTCGCTGGGTCGCGCCGCTGCCGTGCGCGCCAGCGTGGAGCAGGCGCTGATGAGCGCCGTGCCGGGGCTGCGCGCCACCATCCAGTTGCTGCCCACCGATGTGGAAGCGCATTTCGACGACGAGAAAGACCTGATCTAGATGAAAGTCGTGTTGCAGCGGGTCAGCGAAGCCCGGGTGGACATCGCCGGTCAGACCGTGGGCGCCATCGGCCAGGGCCTGTTGGTGCTGCTGTGCGCCGAGCGGGGCGACAGCGACGCCGTGGCCGACAAGCTGCTGGCCAAGATCCTGAAACTGCGCATCTTCAGCGACGAGGCCGGCAAGATGAACCTGAGCGTGCAGGACGTGGCCGGTGGCCTGCTGGTGGTCAGCCAGTTCACGCTGGCGGCCGACACCGCCGGCGGCAACCGTCCCAGCTTCACCAACGCCGCCCCACCCGACGAGGGCCGGCGTCTGTACGAGTACTTCGTCAGCCAGGCGCGCGCTCAGCACGCTACGGTGGCGAACGGCCAGTTCGCCGCCGACATGCAGGTGCACCTGGTCAACGATGGGCCGGTCACCATACCCATGCAGACGTCCGCCATGTGAGAGGGGTTCCTGGGCGCCAATGGCTGGAAAACCCAAAACGGTTGGATTTCACACCGCGCTGCCGGGTTCGGCTTCGGATTGTGAAAAGAGTTGGTCGACAAAGACTTCGGGTGCGCGCAATTTCCTGACCTGGGGCGCCACTGTTTTCGCTGCCGCCGCCAGAGTTCCAAAATTCGCGGCGCACAAATTCATGGCTTCCAGCAGGCCTTGCGCTGTGTAGGAAGGCATGGCCACATAGCAGGGTGCGGAGAAGCTTTCCACAAACTCATGCAAGCTATTGGCCCCATTCGACACAATCACTGGGGTGCCGCAAGCCAGTGATTCCGAAACGATATTGGAATTCTTGATGCGATAAGCATCCGGGTCATAGGGCAGCAGCACGGCGTGGGCCGTTGCCAACTCACCAAAATAGGCTTCATCCGAATAAAAAGGCTGCACGAGAAGATCAAGCAGTGGTCCGCGGAACCGCTCAAGCACGCTTCGTTGTGTTTCATCCATGAATGTCAAGCGAAGGCAAAACTCGAAATTCAGTGAGCTTGCATGTGCCAGTTCAAGCGCTTCAAGCACGAGCCGAAAACCCTTGTCGGACCTCGGCCCACCGATGAAAAGAAATCTGAGCCGCGTGCCTTCAGAAGGCACTGGCTTCGGGCGCAATGCAGACACCGGAAGAGCCATGGGTAACCAAAGGAGCTTCAGGTCATCAAAGCCAATTTTTCTGTATCTTTCAGCAAGCAACCGGTTTTCCGCCCAAAAGCACACGCGCATGTTGGCGCGCCTTGCCAAATGCCAAGCTTGCACATAGGCCGCAACCTGCTCGGCTTCCAACTCCGGAGTTACCTCAAAGTCTGGGGGCAGCATCAGGAAAATATTCACCAGACAGTTGCACCGGCAGGCTGCCATGACTTGCAGAAGTGACTGGATATGCCAAGGTGTTGCGGTGTGAACAAGGATGCAAGCGCGTGGGTTGCGCAGGAATCCAAGCCGTTGAAGCAATAAATCCTGAGCGGTTTTGATCAGGGTTTGACTGGCCTTGCGCTGAAGCGATTCGGCATCATTGGCAGGCTCATAAACCAACGAACGAAAGGTCGGTATGGTGATCTCCGTCCTGAGTGCGGGATCCAGATACCTGGACGCGAGCACATGGACGGAATAGCCGCGCGCGGTCACCGCGCGCACGATCAGTTGGTTCAACGCATGATGGTGGCCGCGGGCGGATTTGTACCCAAAATCCAAAATTTTCAATACCGGCGTCCCCCCGGCTTTTGAAAGACCACGCCAACGGACTGTCAAGCCGCGCAGAAAGACAAGAATTCGTAAAAGTGCAAATTGCAAGACGGACCACATTCTCTAAGACCGCTTTTCCAGCCGGTCGCGCAGTTGCCAGAGCCATGGGGTCCATGGCCAGTGGGTGCGCGGCCGTTGCTGAAGCCCGTTGTCAGATCGTCTGAAAACCCAAATCTTGGCTTGCCGCGTGGGCGTCCTCCCTCCAAAGAGAATGTCTTCATCCGCAGTGACTTCAAGAGGTCCAAACTGGGAAGCGACCAAGTAACTGCCGCAGGGCGAAACAGCGAGGCCGTGCGGAAACTCAAGGCCGGATGAATTTTTATCCATGACCGCTTCGGGAACCGGCTGGACAATTCGATTCTCAAGCCCACTGAATCGATAGAAGGCGATGGCGTTGGTACCGCTGTTGCTGACAATCAGCTGATTGCCTTCGTGAGAAACCTTGATGTCTTCAGGCCTGCTCAAACTTGACAGTGAGCCCTGAACCGATTGGCATGGGCTTTCGCTGATGCTTCCGTCAACGGCCCCAAAGCTGTAGAGACTGATGCAGTTCGAATGCGCATCTGAAAACGTCACCAGCAGATGCGTCCCGTCCGGTGAAAAGCAAATTCCTTTCGGAATCCCCGCGAGGCCGGCTCCTTCCACGACCGTGATGAGTGTCATGCTGTTGGAGGACTGCTCGTAGCGGAAACTGGCAATCGCTTGCGGTCTCTTGGCAGAAGCGCCAAACGCCGCAGCGATGAACTGCCCCGATGGGGACATCTCCATGCCGTGGGGTTTGTAGCCGGCCAATCGTTCGGGGAAAGGAATGATGTTGGCCGGGATGGGCTCATACGATCCGTCGTGCAGGCGCGCATGGATGGTGAAAGTTTCTTCACTCCAATCGGAAGTGATGATCCTCTCGCCATCCCGTGAAAAAATGGCATGCTGCGGATTTGACAATCCTGCTTTCGAGCCGGAGATTTTCTGAAGGGCTTTTGCGCGACCCTCATCGTCGATGGCATAGACAATGAGCATGGACCGGGTCGAAAACGTGGCGCAAAAAACATTCTCGGACGGATGAAAGGCGACACTGTTGATCAAGCTGTAAGTGCTTGAATTCGCTATGCAGTCCGTAGCCAAGTATGCATGTTTCATGGGTGACCCGGGGTTGGCGATGCACCGCCTATGCCGTTGCTTCCTCCTTGCTCAGCGTTCACGCTTCATGCGGTCGTGGGGCGCAGCGCGGCCGACAGGCCACAGGATACATCCAAATCAGTACGGGTTCTTGACCCCCAGCCCCGCCAGGATGGCGATCTCGCGCGCCTCCATGGCCTGGGCGTCCGCCTCGCTGGTCTCGTGGTCCCAACCCTGGGCGTGCAGCGCGCCGTGCACCAGCAGGTGGGTGTAGTGGGCCTGCAAGGTCTTGCGCTGCGCCTTGGCTTCCTTGGCGATCACGGGTGCACACAGCACCAGATCGGCGGTCACCACCGGCTGCTGTGTGTAGTCAAAAGTCAGCACATTGGTGGCGTAGTCCTTTTTGCGGTACTCGCGGTTCAGCGCGCGGCCTTCCTCGGTGTCAACGATGCGCACGGTAATTTCGGCATCCGTGTCCAGTGCATGGCGTATCCAGCGCGCCACCTTGTGGCGCGGCAGTGCGGCGCGGTGTCTGGCGGCGTCGGCGAGCTTGCCGAATTGCAATGACAGCGACAAATCCTTCAGCATGGCGTCACGCCGCCTTCTTCCGGCTGCGCGCCGGCGGCGGGCTGGGTTGGCCCACCTGTGTTTTGCGCACTTTGCCCTTGGCGTCATAGGCGTCCACGATGCGCGCCACCAGCGGGTGGCGCACCACATCGCCGCTGTTGAAATGGCAGGTGGCGATGCCTGGCACGCCTTTGAGCACCTGTTCGGCCTCCACCAGGCCGCTGAGCTCGTGCTGGGGCAGGTCGATCTGGCTGATGTCGCCGTTGATCACCGCCTTGGAGGCAAAGCCTATGCGCGTCAGGAACATCTTCATCTGCTCGGAGGTGGTGTTCTGGGCCTCGTCCAGAATGACGAAGGAGCTGTTCAGCGTGCGCCCGCGCATGAAGGCCAGCGGCGCGATTTCTATCGCCTGGCGTTCGAACGCCTTCAGCACCCGCTCCACGCCCATCAGGTCATACAGCGCGTCGTACAGCGGGCGCAGGTAGGGGTCGATCTTCTGTGTCAGGTCGCCGGGCAGAAAGCCCAGGCGCTCGCCGGCCTCGACCGCCGGGCGGGTCAGGATGATGCGTTGCACAGCGCTGCGCTCCAGCGCATCCACCGCGCTGGCTACCGCCAGGTAGGTCTTGCCGGTGCCGGCCGGGCCGATGCCGAAGGTGATGTCGTGGCTGGCAATGCTGTCCAGGTAGTTGGCCTGGTTCAGCGTGCGTGCGCGCAGGTCGCTGCGCTTGGTCTGCAGCACCTCGGCGTCGCCCTCGCCGTGGGCCGAGTCGCCAGCCAGCATCAGCTGCACGGTGCGCTTGTCGATCGGCCGGGCGGCCTGCTCGTACAGCGCCTGCAGCACCTCCATGGCCCGCTTGGCCTGGACTTTGGGGCCGTCCACCTTGAACTGCTCGTGCCGGTGCGCGATCTTGACGTTCAGCGCCACCTCGATGGCGCGCAGGTGCTCGTCCAGCGGGCCGCACAGGTGAGACAGGCGGTTGTTGTTGGGCGGCGTAAAGAGGTGTCTGACAATCAAGCTGATAATTCCGTCAAAGGGTGGGCTGCGGGCGCGGCCCTCCATGATAGGCAACAAACCACAGGCTGGCGATGATAGGCAAATTGACGGGCACGCTGAGCGACAAGAACCCCCCCCAGGTGCTGCTGGACTGCCACGGCGTGGGCTACGAGGTGCAGGTGCCTATGAGCACCTACTACAACCTGCCGGCCAGCGGTTCTCAGGTCAGCCTGCTGACGCATTTCGTGGTGCGTGAGGATGCGCAGCTGTTGTACGGCTTTGCCACCCCCATGGAACGCGAGGCATTTCGCCAGTTGATCAAGATCTCGGGCGTGGGCCCGCGCACCGCGTTGTCGGTGTTGTCGGGCATGAGCGTGACCGAGCTGTCGCAGGCGGTGTCGCTGCAGGAGGCCGGCCGCCTGGTCAAGGTGCCCGGTATTGGCAAGAAGACGGCCGAGCGGCTGTTGCTGGAACTCAAGGGCAAGCTGGGCGCCGAGCTGGGCGCCCACGCGGCCGTGGCCAACGATGCCCAGGCCGACATCCTGCAGGCGCTGCTGGCCCTGGGTTACAGCGACAAGGAGGCCGCCGCCGCGCTGAAGGCCCTGCCGGCCGACATCGGCGTCAGCGAGGGCATCAAGCAGGCCTTGAAGGCGTTGGCCAAGTAGACGCGGGCAGGCACCACCCAATTAGGGCAAACAGCCCAATTCCAGTAGACTGTGCCTCGCCGGGCTCGGCCAGGTCAACTACAACCGCGAAAGGGTGTTTGTCATGGATATCGTGGAACGCGCGCGCAGCATCATCATCAACCCGGGGCCTACCTGGCAGGTCATTGAGCAGGAGCCGGTGGCCAATCCGCAGGCGCTGTATGTGCCTTACATGGTGATCCTGGCAGCCATCCCCGCGGTGGCCACCTTCATCGGCATGAGCCTGGTCGGCATGGGTGGCTTCGGCTTTTCCATCCGCCTGCCCATCATCAGCGGTCTGGGCATGATGATCACGCAGTACGTGCTGACGCTGGTGATGGTCTTCGTCTGGGCCTGGCTGGTCAACGCGCTGGCCGGCACCTTCGGCGGGCAGGCCAACCTGCTGAATGCACTGAAGCTCACCATCTACGGCAGCACGCCCGGCATGGTCGCGGGCGTGTTCCATGTGCTGCCGGGCACATTGAGCATCCTGGCCCTGGTGGGCTCGCTGTACGGGCTGTACGTGATCTACCTCGGCCTGCCGGTGCTGATGAAGAACCCACCGGAGAAATCCGTCCCCTACATGGCGGTGGTGGTGGTGGTGGGCATCGTCTGCATGGTGGTGATCAGTGCCATCGGCGCCATCTTCACGCCGTCGCCGGTGGGTCGCATGGGCAGCATGGTGGGCGATGCGTCGAACGGCATCAGCATCAGCACGCCCCAGGGCGAGGTGAAGCTGTCGGCCACGCCGGGTGCCGCCACGGCGCAATCCGGCAACGCGGCGGTCACCATCAAGACACCCGACGGCGAAGTGAAGCTGGACGCCAAGAACATGGAAGAGTTCGCCAAGCGCATGGAAGCCATGGCGTCGGCCGCTGCAGCGGCCGCCGAGAAGAGCAAAACACAGTAAGCGACTGCAGAGGCTATCAAATTCCCGCCGGGCCGCCCCAAGGGAATTTGCGGCCCCCCCGGGGGGCAGGGAGCTACACGAAGTGAGCGACCGTGGGGGCTAACTACTGCGCGTCGCGCACGGCGCGGCCGTTGAGCGGCTGCACCGGCCGGGCATTGTTGGGGAACAACTGGCCGAACAGCTTCAGCTGCTCCTTGCTGACCGGCACCGGCTGCTTCAACACCATCCACAGCACGCCTTCGCTGCACGGCGGCGTGGTCAGCGAACCCATGAACTGGTAATAGCGCTGGTCTTTGGGCAGCAATTCGTTCAGGTTCAGGATGCCGTCGGGCATGCGCACGCGGTCCCCGCTGTCCAGCGGCATGTAGGTCCACACCTTGTTGATCAGCGTGTTGGCAGCGCCCGGGTCCAATAGCACGCCCAGCACCGCCAGCTGGCCTTCGTTGTTGCGGTGCACCAGGTGCGCCACCATGGCATAGGACTTGTAGTTGACGCGCTCTTCCGACGGGTTGTGGAAGTGGAACTGCAGCAGCTTGTAAGTGGAGCCGCGCACCGTCATGGTGTTGTCGCCGTTCACGTCCACCTGGATGGTGTGGCCGTTGTTGACCACCGAACCGGAACTGGGTTGGTAATTCAATTGCAGCGGCTCGGCCGGGCCTTGCAGCGTGGCATTGCTCTCGATGTTGATGGGCGACTGTCGCTTGCCGGTGGCGCAGGTGGCAAACTCGGGCTTCAGCGTGCCCCAGTTTTGCGGGCCGTTGTCGCCCTCGTAGTCCCAGTGCACTTCGCCGCCATGCGCTGCGGCAGCAGCCATGCCTTTCTTGTCCGCAGGCACCGCCACACCATGGGCGATCGCGCGGGCACGCTCGTACTGACTGTGCGCGGCCACTCGGGGTGCGGCTGCGCGGGCCGTGGCCTTGGTGGCGGTTGGCTTGTCGGCCTCTGCCGCGCCATGGCCGCCGGCTGCGGCTGGCACTGGCATGCTGAGTTGCTTGTCCTTGACGCCGACCATCAGCGTCAGGTTCTTTTTCTTCGCGTCCCCGGCCGCCAGCGATTCGCGCACCTGGGCACCCACTTCCTTCGCCGTGACGGGGGTGGGGGCTGATGCGGGAGCCGGCGCGGCCTCGGTGATCTTCTTGGTTGGCGCGGTGTCGTGCGGGTCGGCTGCCATCACGGCACCGCCCTGGCCCAGCGCCATCATGGCCAGCCATGCCAGTGGGCGGAAAGGGAGGCGGCGAGAACGGGTGGGCAAGGTCATGGGCGGGCGATGTTCGGAGCGGGCACGGCAACAGGGCCGCCGGGACCAACAATTTTCGGCGGTTTATGGATGGTATCGGCAGTTGCCGGGCCTGTCTTGAGCCGGCGGGGCTGCTAAGGCCTGCCTGCAAGGGCTATAGTCCGGGTCAGAGCGCGCGTGGGCGCTGCCGCTGAAAACTGTCCTGTGAGCATACAAACCGACGATTTTGCCGCCCCACCAGCCCGCCGGGTGGTGTCTGCCGCACCCGTTTCGCCCAATGAGGAGGCGATAGAGCGCGCGTTGCGTCCCAAGCTGCTGGACGAGTACGTGGGTCAGGTCAAGGTGCGCGAGCAGTTGGAGATTTTCATTGGTGCGGCCAAAAAGCGGGCCGAGGCGATGGACCATGTGCTGTTGTTCGGCCCGCCGGGGCTGGGCAAGACCACGCTGTCGCACATCATCGCGCACGAGCTGGGCGTCAACCTGCGCCAGACCAGCGGGCCGGTGCTGGAAAAGCCCAAGGACCTCGCCGCGTTGCTGACCGGGCTGGAAAAGAACGACGTGCTGTTCATCGACGAGATCCACCGCCTGTCGCCGGTGGTGGAGGAAATTCTCTACCCGGCGCTGGAGGACTACCAGATCGACATCATGATCGGCGAAGGCCCGGCGGCGCGCTCCATCAAGCTGGAGTTGCAACCCTTCACGCTGGTGGGCGCCACCACCCGCGCCGGCATGCTGACCAACCCGTTGCGCGACCGCTTTGGCATCGTCTCGCGGCTGGAGTTTTACACCTCGGAAGAGCTGGCGCGCATTGTGCGCCGCAGCGCCGGCCTGTTGAAGGTGCCGATGGACGAGCAGGGCGGTTTTGAGATTGCGCGCCGTTCGCGCGGCACGCCGCGTATCGCCAACCGGCTGCTGCGCCGGGTGCGCGACTATGCCGAGGTCAAGGGCAGCGGCGCCATCACGCTGGACATTGCCAACAAGGCGCTGGCCATGCTGGACGTGGACCCGCAGGGCTTTGACATCATGGACCGCAAGCTGCTGGAAGCGGTGATCCACCGTTTCGACGGTGGCCCGGTGGGGCTGGACAACATCGCCGCCAGCATAGGCGAGGAGCGCGACACCATCGAGGACGTGATCGAGCCCTACCTGATACAGCAGGGCTTCTTGCAGCGCACGCCGCGCGGGCGCATTGCCACGCTGGCAGCTTATCGCCACCTGGGTGTGGTGCCGCCAAAGGACAACGCCCCGTTGTTTGAGGGCTAGCCCTCCACCGCCAGCTTCAGCCGTTGTAACGCGCTGTCCCAATGCTGGGCCATGTGGTCCAGCGAGCTGCGCGCCTGCTTCAGCGGTTCGGGGTTCAGCGCCCACAGGCGTTCGCGGCCCACCTTGGTGTCGTGCACCAGGCCGGCATGGGCCAGCACCTGCAAGTGCTTGGTCACGGCCTGGCGGGTGATGGCGGTGCCGGCGGTCAACTGCGCGATGGACAACATGCCACCGGCGCACAGCACCGCCACCAGTCGCAGCCGCGTGGCATCGCCCAGCGCGGCGAAGACCGGCGCGTGGCCGGCCAGCACTGGGGCGTCAGGCGTTGGCATTGAGATGTTTTTCGATGTTGGCCATCTGACCTTCCCAACCGCCGGTGTTCATGCGCAAGGCTTCCAGGCGGCGTTCCTGGGGAATAGCGTCAAAGCCCGATTCCACCACCTTCAGCAGTGTGCCGCCTTGCACCTCGGTCAGCGTGAACTCGATCAGTGTGGTGGGCTCGCCGGAATAATCCTTGGCCGGGTCCACCGCATAAGGGTGCCAGCGCAGCGACATTGCCTGCGGCGGGGTCAGCGCGACCACCAGCACATCGAACAGCACGTGTTCGTAACCAGGGTAGGTGATGTAGCCGCTGGTGTGCGCGCCCACCACAAAGGTCTTGCCCTGCAGCTTGACGCCGAACCAGTTGCCGAACTCCTCGGCATTGGCCAGCGCCTGCCACACGCGCTGCCGCGTTGCCTTCAGCAGAATCTGTTTCTCGATGCGGTCCGTGGATGACATAAATGCAACCTCCTGATTGCATTATGTCCAGGTGAGTCGAAATACGCAACCAAAAAGTTGCAAATCAATGTTTCAAGGCGAGGCCAACAAGGCCAACGTTTGCGCGTCCGGTTCGCCGGCAAAATACTTGGCCAGTGCCTGGCGAAACAGGGGTTCTTCAGGGGTCGCCATGCTGAACAGGCTCAGGCAGGAGCGCAGCTTCAGGTCGTCCGGCTGCCCCATGATCTGCAGCGCCGTCTTGCCGTTGACCGCCTGCAACAGCGCCACACACTCGCGCAGGCGCGCGCCCAGCAGTGGGTGGCGCCAATAGGCCTGGGCCTCCGCCAGGCCGCTGATGCCGTAGTGCCGCGCCGTGTTGCTGCGCCCCAGGCCGCGCAGCTGCGGAAAGATGAACCACATCCAGTGGCTGGCCTTGCGGCCGGCGGCCAGCTCCGCACACACCCGCGCATACACCGGCGTTTGGGCGTCGATGAAGCGCTGCAGGTCGAACGGGTCGGTGGGCGTCAGCATGGCACCATGCTAGTTCGTTCGCGCGAGGATGGTCATGCTGCGCTGCGGCAGTCCCACTATCATGGGGGACTTTTCTTGAACCTCCTTTTATCGACACACGCCCCATGCTCAGCACCGCCCAGATCGAATCCATGCTCAACCTGCAGGCGGGCATGAACGCCAAGGTCAATCCGCAGTGGCTGGGCGCGGGCTACCCCTTTTTGCGCGCCGCCGTGATTGAAGGCGCCGAGGCCATGGAGCACCACGGCTGGAAATGGTGGAAGGCGCAGCAGCTGGATCTGCCCCAACTGCAGATGGAGCTGGTGGACATCTGGCACTTCGCGTTGTCGGACCTGATCATCGCCGCCCAGGGCGACATCCCGTTGGCGGCGCATCAGCTGGCCCAACTCCTTGTCGAAGCCGAGGACAAGGTGGTGTTCGACGGCGAAACCTACCTGATCGAGAAACTGGACACGCTGGAAAAGATTGAGTTGCTGGTGGGCCTGGCGGCGGCGCGTCGCTTTGCCGTGCCGCTGTTTGCAGCGCTGCTGGCCGATTGCAAGCTGAGCTGGGATGACCTGTATAAGCAGTACGTGGGCAAGAACGTGCTGAACTTCTTTCGCCAGGACCACGGCTACAAGCAAGGGACGTATCTGAAGCTGTGGCAAGGCCGCGAGGACAACGAGCACCTGGTGGAGGTGCTGGCTGCCGTGGACCCGGCCGCGCCGAACTTCCGCGACCAGCTGTATGCCGGTCTGGCCGCGCGCTACGCCAGCGCCGCGGGCTGACAGCAGCTTTTACAGCGCGTGCAGGCCTAAGGTGCCACCAGCGAGCGCGAGTGCGGCGAACTCCACCGCCAGCGCGCGCGGTATCGACAGGCGCCCCTGCGCCACCGCGCCCATCGTCCAGTAGGCGATGACCAGTGCGGCGCTCCACAGCGCGCAGTCCAGCACCGGCATGCGGTGCGCGTTCCACAGGATGGCGGTGACGCCCTGCAGCAGCAACAGGAACTGCAGGCCCACAAACCATTGCGTGGCGCGGCTCATGGGCGGGTTGAACACCTGCACCGTGGCCAGCTCAAACGCCGGCTTGGGGTAGCGCGCCGCCACGTCGGCCGGCAGCCAGCCGGGCGGCTTGAACCACACCTTGAGCTTGTCGCCCCAGTTGCGGGCGCGCCAGCTGGTTCTTGCCAGGTCAGCGTACACCTCCAGGTTGGCCCACAGCGGGTCCCAACTGTTGAGCTGGCCGCGCGTGCCGTAGACGCACTTTTCGTCTTCCTCCTTGAAGCTGCCAAACAGCCGGTCCCACAGGATCAGGATGCCGCCGTAGTTGCGGTCCAGGTAGCGGTCGTTGACGGCGTGGTGCACGCGGTGGTTGCTGGGCGACACGAACACCCGGTCGAACCAGCCCAGCTTGGGCACGTGCTCGGTGTGCACCCAGAACTGGTACAGCAGGTCCACCAGTGCCACGATGCCCAGGATCAGCGGCGGCACGCCCAGGATGGCCAGCGGCGCGTAGAAGATCCAGCTCAGGAACACACCGCTGCTGGTTTGGCGCAGCGCGGTGCTGAGGTTGTAGTCCTGGCTCTGGTGGTGCACCACGTGGGCGGCCCACATCACCGCCACTTCGTGGCCGGCGCGGTGCAGCCAGTAATAGCAGAAGTCGTACAGCAGCAGCGCCAGCAGTGCGCCGTACCAGGTGAGCCAGAACGCCTCATTGGGGAACAGCGCCATATGGTTGTAGATGGCGGCATAGGCGGCGACGAACAGCACCTTGCTGAACACCTCGCTCAACTGGCTGAGCACGCCCAGGCTGACGCTGTTGAGGGCGTCGTTCAGCCGGTAGGTGTTGCGGCCGGTGCCCCGGCGCTGGCGCACGTAGCCATAGATGAACTCGATGCCCATCGCCAGGAAAAACACCGGCGTCGCCAGGACGATGACTTGGAACGGACTCATGGCGGCATTGTCTGACATGGCCCGGCCGCCAGGCCACGGCATCAACCCTGATGCGTTTTAGGGAGGCGACCCTGTGGCGATGTGAAGGCCAAATTCCCGCCGGGCCGCCCCAAGGGAATTTGCGGCCCCCTTGGGGGGCAGGGAGCTACACGAAGTGAGCGACCGTGGGGGCTAAATTCCCGCCGGGCCGCCCCAAGGGAATTTGCGGCCCCCTTGGGGGGCAGGGAGCTACACGAAGTGAGCGGCCGTGGGGGCCTTACTTCTTTGCGGTGTCGACGCTGATGGTGATGGTGCGCGGGGCTGTCGGCGCGTTGGGGTAGTCCTTCATCGCCGCCTCGAACATGGGCGGGAACACCTTGTCGGGGTCGAACCAGCGCTGCTCGTTGGTGGCGTTGGTCTCGTACACCACGCGGCCGGTGCCCATTTCGCGCACCACCACGGTGACGGCCGACACATACATCGGGTCCAGCGGCACCGTCGTGCGGTAGCCCAACGGGCGGTGGTAGTAGAAGAAGCGGCCATAGTAGGCCGGGTAGACATAGCGCGGCCAGGGTCCGTTGAAAGAGGCCGGCAGGTCGATCTGCTGCGCCGAATACGCGCCCAGCTGCACGCTGTACTGGGCGTTGGCGTCGTCACGGCGGAAGCCCGCCTTCTCCAGCGCCGGCTGGGCCATGGCTTCCATCTTGTTGGCCTGCGCCGCGTCCACCTGCTGCGAGGGCAGGCGCTCAAACCGGAAGCTGCCGCCCTTGACCGGTGCGCCGGCCTGGCCCAGGTAGCTCTTCACTTCGCTGTCCACCGGCACGATGGTGGAACAGCCGGCCAGCAGCGTGGCGGTCAGCGCCGCGCCGAGGGCGAAAGTGCGTGTCAATGCGATGTGGTTCATGGTGCGGTCTCCTCGTGGCGCTCCGGTTGTTCTGCCGGTTGCGCCACCTTACCATCGGTGGCGCGGTGCCATCTGTGCAGCGGGCAACTTTACAGTTGCACCACCTGCAAACCAGGCAGCGTGGTGACGGGGCCGGGCAGTTCCACCTCGTCAAACGCCACGTCACCATCGGCATCAGGCACGCCGGTGGCTTTCAGACCCTTGAAGTCGTGCCGAGTTCCGTCCATCAGGTGCGAAGGCACCACGTTTTGCAGCGCGGTGAACATGCTCTCGATGCGGCCCGGGTGTTGCTTCTCCCATTCGCGCAGCATGTTGCCGACCTGCTTGCGTTGCAGGTTCTCCTGGCTGCCGCACAGCGTGCAGGGGATGATGGGGAACTGTCGGTGTGCGGCCCAGCGCACCAGGTCTTTTTCGGCCACATAGGCCAGCGGGCGAATCACCACGTAGTCGCCGTTGTCGCTGATCAGCTTGGGCGGCATGCCTTTGAGCTTGCCGCCAAAGAACATGTTCAGGAAGAAGGTTTGCAGCATGTCGTCGCGGTGGTGACCCAGCGCCAGCTTGTTGCAGCCCAGTTCGCCCGCCACCTTGTACAAAATGCCGCGGCGCAGCCGGCTGCACAGGCTGCACATGGTCTTGCCCTCGGGGATGACTTTTTTGACGATGCTGTAGGTATCCTGCGTCTCGATGTGAAAGGGCACACCAATCTGCTTCAGGTACTCGGGCAGGATGTGGTCCGGAAAGCCGGGTTGCTTCTGGTCGAGGTTCACTGCCACCAATTCGAAGCTGATGGGTGCGCGTTGTTGCATCTTCAACAGGATGTCCAGCATGGCATAGCTGTCCTTGCCGCCGGACACACACACCATCACCTTGTCGCCCTCCTCAATCATGTTGAAGTCCATGATGGCCTGGCCAACCTGACGGCACAGGCGCTTTTCCAGCTTGTGGGTTTCGCGCTCTATCTTCAGCTGCTGGTCCTTTTGGAGGGGTACCACCTCGTCGTCTATCCACACTGCGCTCATTGCTCTCTCCGGTGGCAGCTTCTGCCAGGGGGTTTCGGGGCCGGATTTTCCGGCTAACCCCCTATTGTCCCGCCAGATTGGGGTTTTGGGTGGGGGAGGGACTCTTCTGCCCGCCATGTGGCGTGGCCCCTAAAATGCAGCACCACCCGCCCGGCAGAGCAACACGCTTTCCAGGCGCACAAGGCGCCATGCACACCCCACACCTTTTCAATCTGTCGCGGCAACTGGCGCGCCCCCTCGTTGTTTTCGACATTGAGCACACGGGCAGCAAAGCGGAGGAACGGGGCATCACGGAGTTCGCCTGCCTGGTGATTGCGGATTCATGCGCCTACCCAGGATTGAATTCATACATCAATCCCGGGCGGGGTGTCTATTTCAATCCGTTTGCCAGCAGGAAGACGGGGATCACGCAAAAGACCGTGGCCAACGCACCGGCCTGGCACGATGAGGCCGCTGACTTCGTCCTGGACAGGCAAGATTGCGTCTGGATAGGTTTCAGCAGCCGTCAAAACGACATTCCCATCATCCAGTACGAGCACCAGCGTTTCGGTTTGAAACGCCCCGAGTTCACCTGGCAGCTCGACGCCATGACGCTTGCCAGGCAGGTGACCGGCCGCAAGCAAGGGGGGCTGGGGTCACTGGTCGAAGACTTGCTGCCCGACAAGGTCAGAAAGGGCCACCGCGCCATGGCTGATGTGATGATGACCGTTGATCTGGTGGAACACTTGCTGCCTTCGATGCCATCCAATTTTCTGAAGTCCGAGGGGTTGCTGTCCTGACATCGGTGGCCAGGTGACATCCATCGTCAAAGAGCCTCACCACTGCCCCGTCTCCACCCGTATCGCCACCTCGCAGTCCTCGAAGATTTCCAGCTTGGCGATCTTCACCCGCACGCCCAGCACGCCGGGCAGTTGCATCAGCCGGTGAGCCAGCTTGCCGATCAGGCTTTCCAGCAGGTTCACATGCTCGGCGGTGCATTCGTTGATGATGATCTGGCGCACCTTGCGGTAGTCCAGCACATGGGTGATGTCGTCGTCGCGCGGCAGCAGCGGCTGCGCGCCCAGGCGCAGTTCGGCGTCCACCTGGATGGGCTGCGGGTTGCCGATCTCGGAGGCCAGGATGCCCAGGTTGGCGTCAAAGCGCAGGCCGGTGAGGGTCAGGGTCTGGTTGCCGGTGGTGGGCTGCTGGGACATGGTGTTTTCCGTCAGTTGGGCCGCAGGGTGTGGGCGGGTGCTTACATCAGCGAAAAATCGCGCTCGAATTTCATCAGGTGCTGGCCGCCGTCCACCAACAGCGTGGTGCCGGTGATGGATGGGTTTTCCACTGCAAAGCGCACGGCAGCAGCCACATCGGCCGGCGCCGACGAGCGGCCCAGCGGTGACAGCTTGTGCAGGCGCTTGAACTTGGCGTTGTCCAGCAGGTGGCTGGTCAGTGTCAGCCCCGGGGCCACACCCACCACGCGCACCTGCGGCGCCAGCGCCAGCGCCAGCATGGTGTTGGCGGCTTCCAGCGCAGCCTTGGACAAGGTGTAGCTGAGGAAATCGGGGTTCTGGTTCCACAGCTTCTGGTCCAGCAGATTGACCACCACGCCGCGCGCCGGCTGTTTGCCTTTGGCGCGCTGGCTCAGGTGATCGTGCAGCGCCTGGGCCAGCACGATGGCGGCACCGGTGTTGCTGTGCAGGTGCTTGTCCATGGCGGCGAAGCAGAAGCTGGTGGCGTCGTCATGCTCGAAGGTGGAGGCGCTGTTGACCACCGCATCCACCTGGCCAAAGCGGCGCACCACGGCGGGCAGCAGCTTGCGCACCGCGGCCTCGCTACCCAGGTTGGCGCGGAAGGCGGCGCTGTCTTGGCCCAGGCGGGCGCAGTCGGCCACGGTCTGGCGGGCTTCCTCGGCCGAGTTGCGGTAGTGCACAGCCACGCGCCAGCCGGCAGCGGCCAGTGCCAGTGCGATTTCACGGCCCAGGCGTTTGGCCGCACCGGTGACCAGCACGGTGGGGGGCACTGGGGAAGCGGGGGGATTGGTTGGCTTGCGTGGCATTGCGGGACAATATTGGCTTGACGGCGATGAGCATGATCACACCACCCGCGACAAGCGCAGACCACAGTTTACCCATGGAAGCCCGGCAGAACTCGCCCAGCCCCCTGCTGGACCACATTCAGGCCGCCATCGGTGCGGCCGGTGGCTGGCTGGGCTTTGACGCCTTCATGGCGCTGGCGCTGTACACGCCCGGCCTGGGCTACTACGCCAACGACAGCGCCAAGTTCGGTCCCCTGCCCTATGTGGTGCGGGGCGGCCAGCGCCAGGCAGGCAGCGACTTTGTCACCGCGCCGGAGATGACCCCCTTGTTTGGCCAGACGCTGGCGCGCCAGGTGGCGCAGGCGCTGCAGGCCACGGGGACCACGGAGGTGTGGGAGTTCGGCGCCGGCTCCGGTGCGCTGGCCGAGCAGTTGTTGCAAGCACTCGGTGACCAGGTGCGCCGCTACACCATCGTGGACCTGTCCAGCAGCCTGCGCGAGCGTCAGCAGCAGCGCCTGCAGGCCTTCGCTGGCAAGGTGCAATGGGTGGACACGTTGCCAGACAAGATAGAAGGCGTGGTGGTCGGCAACGAGGTGCTGGACGCCATGCCGGTGAAGCTGCTGGCACGCATCGGCGGCACCTGGCACGAGCGCGGTGTGGTGGTGACCGCTGATGGCCTGGGCTGGGCAGACCGGCCCACAGAATTGCGCCCGCCGCTGGAGATTGCCGGCGAGCACGACTATGTGACCGAGATCCACCCGCAGGCCGAGGGCTTCATGCGCACGCTGGCGCAGCGGCTGGCGCGTGGCGCGGCCTTGCTGATCGACTATGGCTTTCCTGAAGCAGAGTACTACCACCCGCAGCGCCACATGGGCACGGTGATGTGCCACCAGGGCCACCAGGCCGATGGCGACCCGCTGGCCGCCGTGGGCTTGAAAGACATCACCGCGCACGTGAACTTCACCGGCATCGCGCTGGCGGCGCAAGAGGCGGGCCTGAACGTGCTGGGCTACACCACGCAGGCGCGTTTCCTGCTGAACAGCGGTTTGCTGCCGCTGTTGGAGAGTGCCGGGCTGCGCGAGCGCGTGCATGCGCAAAAGCTGCTGATGGAGCATGAGATGGGCGAGCTGTTCAAGGTCATCGCCGTGGGCGCTGGTGAACCGTGGTTGCCCATGGGTTTCGCCCAAGGGGATCGCTCGCACACGCTGTGAGGTCCCCGGCCACCTCACCCGGCGGTGGCGAAGGACATAATGCTTGCGAGGCTGCGGTGGCGGCGTACAGCGAGGAGACGGTATGGCTTGTTCAACAGGGCGCGCGGCAGCGCGCTGGCTGGCCTGCGCGGGCTTGGCCCTGGCTGCGCTGTGCGTGGCGCTGCCGCTGGCGGCGCAAATGGCGCCGGGCGCGGCGCCCAACATCGTGCAGATCACGCCGCTGTTGTTCACATCGGGCCAGCCCACGGCCCAGGCCTTGGCGGGCTTGGGCGCGCAGGGCTTCGAGGCGGTGGTCTACCTGGCGCCGCCCACGGTGGACGACGCAGTGAAGGACGAGGCCTTCATCGTGGCCCGCCAGGGCCTGGTGTTCGTCAACGTGCCCATGCAGTGGGACCATCCCACCGAACAGGATTTCAAGGTGTTCAGCGCGGCCTTGGTCGGCCTGGCCAACCGCAAGGTGCTGGTGCACTGCCAGGTCAACATGCGCGGCTCCAGTATGGTGTTTCTGCACCGCGCCATCACGCAGCATGTGGACCCGGCCCAGGCGTATGAGGCGGTGGCCAAGGTGTGGTCGCCACGCGGCACCTGGAAGGCCTACATCAGCAGCATGCTGAGCAAGAACAACATCCAGTTCGAGCCCTATTGAGGAGCAGCCATGACCAACACAGTGCGCAAAACCTGGAGGATGGCTGCCCTGTGCGGCCCAGCCTTGTTGCTGGCCATGCAAGCCGCACAGGCGCAGCAGGCGCAACCGGCAGCAGGCAGCCACAGCGTCAAGCTGCTGACCCCCGAGACCGCACTGGCCGCGGCGCAGGCGGCGCTGGCGCATTGCCGCAAGGCCGGCTTTCAGGTCAGCGTGGCGGTGGTGGACCGCTCGGGCGTGCTGCAGGTGCTGCTGCGCGACCGCTTCGCCGGCCCGCACACGGTGGACGCGGCCACCAACAAGGCCTGGACGGCGGCAAGCTTCCGCATCGACAGTGGCACGCTGGGGCAAGAAACCCAGGCTGGCAAACCCATGAGCGGCCTGCGCAAGTTGCCGCATGTGCTGGCGGTGGCGGGTGGCCGGCCAGTGGAAGCCGGCGGCAGCGTGCTGGGCGGTCTGGGGGTGTCTGGCGCGCCTGGTGGCGAGGCTGACGATGCCTGCGCCGTGGCGGGCCTGAAGGCCATCGTGGACGCGCTGGAGTTTTGAAGCGCCCCCACGGTCGCTCACTTCGTGTAGCTCCCTGCCCCCCGAGGGGGACGCGTTTTGCCTTGGGGCGGCCCGGCGGCAAAACCTAGCGCGCGCCAGCACGCCTCAGGCGGGAAACTCCTCCACCCGTCCCTTGGCCGGGTCCATGTAGGAGATCTCGATGATGTCCAGCGCGCCGCTGTTGTCCTGCCCCACGTACAGGTGGAAGCACTTGTTGTCGGGGCGGCGGGCGTCAAAGTGCAGCATGAAGCCGCCCGTGCTGCGGTCTTCTTCCTGGTGCGTGCCCTGGTCCACCACGATGGCCACCGGCACGCCAATCATGTCGTTGAGCAGGGTGTTGATGGCCGGCTCTTTCTTGAAGCGGGTGCTGGCCTTCTGCACCGCGCTGCGCACATCGGTCTCGTTGAACAACGTCAGGAAGATCGCGCCGTCCAGGCGCTTCTGGTTGTTGTTCTCGATGTAGGTCTTGTTCTTGACCTGCTTGTTGCTGGGGTTGGGCCCCAGCACCGGCACGGGATTGAGTTTGGGCGCGTTCCAGCCCGGGGTGAAAGTCATGCTCATGGTGTGTCCCTCCTTTGCAGGAGTGAACTGTCGCGGGCTGGCCGCCGCCTGTCAAGCGGCCGGTCACACGGCCGTCAAAACCGTGTCAATCAGAGACGCTCCAGTGCCGGTTCAGCCCTTGTAGGTGATGCGGTAGATGGCGTCGCCCGCGTCGTCGGCCACCAGCAGCGAGCCGTCGGGCAGCACCAGCACGTCGGCCGGGCGGCCCCAGGCGGTTTCGCCCTGCAGCCAGCCGCTGGCAAAGGTCTCGTAAGCCACCGCCTTGCCGCCCTGCAGCCGCACCAGGCTGATGCGGTAGCCGATCTTTTTCGAGCGGTTCCACGAGCCGTGCTCGGCGATGAAAACCTGGTTGCGGTAGGCTGGCGGGAACATGCTGCCGGTGTAGAACCGCATGCCCAGCGAGGCCACATGGGGCCCGAGCTTTTGCACCGGCGGCGTGAAGTCCTTGCAGGCTTGTTTGGCGCCGAATTCCGGGTCGGCGATGTCGCCGCCGTGGCAGTACGGGTAGCCGAAGTGCATGCCCGCGCGCGGCGCGTGGTTCAGCTCATCGGGCGGGCTGTCGTCGCCCAGCATGTCGCGGCCATTGTCGGTAAACCACAGCTCGCGGGTACCCGGCTGCCAGTCAAAGCCCACGGTGTTGCGCACGCCCTTGGCGAAGGTCTCCACGCCGCTGCCATCAGCGTTCATGCGCAGGATGTTGGCGTAGCGCTGGGCGTCGGGCTCGCAGATGTTGCAGGGCGCACCCACCGGCACGTACAGCTTGCCGTCCGGCCCGAAGGCGATGAATTTCCAGCCATGGTGCGTCTCGGTGGGCAGCTTGTCGGTCACCACCACCGGCGTGGCCGAGGTGCCACTGGGCTGCTGGTCCACATTGTCGATGCGCAGGATGCGGCTGACGGCCGACACGTACAGCTTGCCGTCCTTGTAGGCCACGCCCACCGGCAACTGCAGGCCGCTGGCCAGCACTGTGGCCGCCTGGGCTTTGTAGGCGGCGTCGAATTTCACTGCGTGCACCTTGCCGGCCTTCATCGAGCCGACAAACAGCGTGCCGCCCTTGGCGTCCGCCTGGCCCAGCGCCATCTGGCGCGCGTTCTCCACCTTGGCCCACAGCTCGATGCTGAAGCCCGGCGGCAGCTTGATCTTGTCGAGTTGCGGCTCGGCGGCATGGGCGCTGGCCATGGCCATGCCGGCGCAGCCGGCGGCCAGCCAGGCGGCCATTCGGGTGAGGGTGTTGTGCATCCTGCGTACTCCTTGACCAGAGGGATGCGGTTCGGGGTCCGCGAGCTTGACGCTAAGCAGCGTAATCCATCACCGCGAAGAAGTGGCAGGCGGTGCCGGCCACCACGAAACCGTGCCACACCGCGTGCGCATAGCGCCAGCGCGAGTCCAGCAGGAAGAACGCCACACCGGCGGTGTAGGCCAGGCCGCCGGCCACCAGCAGCGCCACGCCGGCCGTCGGCACATGGCGCACCAGCGGCACCACGGCGATCAGCACCAGCCAGCCCATGGCCAGGTACAGGCCGGTGGACAGCCAGGGGTGGGTCAGCCGGTCGAACATCTTCAGCGTGATGCCTAAAGCCGCCATGGACCAGACCAGGCCGAACAGCGTCCAGCCCCAGGGGCCGCCCAAAGCGCCCAGCGCGAAGGGCGTGTAGCTGCCGGCAATGAACAGGTAGATGGCGCCGTGGTCCAGCTTCAGGAACACGCGCTTGGCGCGGCCGGGCGGCAGCGCGTGGTACAGCGTGGAGGCCAGGTACAGCAGCACCATGGTGGCGCCGAACACGGTGGCGCCGACGAAGCTGGCCAGGTTCAGCTGCCAGGCCGATGTCAGCAGGAAGGGCACGGCCGCCAGCGCGGCCAGCAGCGCCACGCCGTGGCTGACGCTGTTGGCGATTTCCTCGCCCAGGGTTTGCGGTCTTTCTTCGGCCATGGGGTGCATTGTCGCAGGGTCGCCAGGCCGTGTGTTGCGCTGCATCATCCTCCCTGCGCACAGCGTTGTATTGCCGCGCAGCGGTTACAACGCCTCTTTTTCTGCGTACATGGCCGCATCGGCCGCATGCAGCGCCTGGTCCGGCTCGCCGCCCGGCGCCAGGTAGGACTGGCCGACCGAGAAGCGTATGGTTGGGCCGGTTTCCATCTCGTGCGCCAGTTGGTGCCGGGCGGCGGCGATGCGCTCGGCCACGTGCTCGGGTGTCAGCCCCTGCACCACCACCACGAACTCATCCCCCGCATAGCGCACCACGTGGTCGCTGGGGCGAAAGCTGGTCTGCAACACGCGGGCAAAGCGTTTCAGGCAGTCGTCGCCGGCCTGGTGGCCATAACGGTCATTGATGCGCTTGAAATCGTTCAGGTCAAAGAACAGGATGGTGGCGCCGCCGGCGCGTGCCTGCTCCATGATGGCGCGCAGTGAGCGCCGGTTGGACAGGCCGGTCAGCGCGTCGCGGTCCACCAGCGTCTGCAGGCTTTCCTTGGCGGCGATCAGTTCGGCGTTGGCGTGCATCAGCTCCTTGGCCACGGTGCGGTGCAGGGTCAGCACGCAACCCAGCGCAATCATCCACTCCACCCCCATGTCGAACGACGAGTGTGCGGCCAGGAACAGCGCCACCGAGGGCGAACTCGACCAGGGCAGCTGGGTCAGTTGCGAGCCGTAGGCCAGGCTCTCCACGGCCGCGAAGGCAGCGCGCAGGCCAAAGGCCGCTGCCAGCCAGGCCCAGGCCGGTCCCTGCCAGCGTGCCGCCAACAGGGCGCCGGCGGTGAAACACAGGCAGATGACGCTGGACTGGATGAAGCCCAGTCGGTTGATGGAAGTGGCCAGCAGCGCCACGGCCAAGGCCACCGCCGTGGCACCCACCATGGCGCGGCGGCGCACGGCCAGCGGCGCCGGCCCGGCGGCAAAGCTCCAGGCGCCGACGATCAGCTGCAGCACGAACAGCGTCTTCAGGAAGCTGTAGGCGGTGCGGATGGCGAGAAACGCCCAGGGCGATTCGGGCTGCAGCAGCCAATACGCCACCGTCACCGCCAAGGCTCCCAGGTTGGCCAGCCAGGCATACAGCCAGGGGCGCAACTCCAGCCGCTTCGTGGTGCGTGTCAGCACCACGAAAAAGATCGCCACCAGCAGGTCGGAGGTGATCTGCGCGCTGGTGCTCCATTGGTACAGCAGCAGTTCCATGTTGAGCGGGATTCTAGGCCGGTGGTCTGGCGGCTTTGTGAAGGCCATCTCCACAATGGGCGCCCAGGCCGTGGTTCGGGCCTGCGCGTCAGGTCCCTGCGTCAGGCCCGGCGCAGCCGCAATACGCGTTTGCGCGTGGCCTTGGCCGAGGGCAGCCAGCCGTGGCGGAACCAGCGTGCCGCCATGGTCAGGCCGCGCAGCCATTCGTCGGCGGTGTAGGCGATCCACACGCCCACCAGCCCGAGCTTGAAATGCAGCCCCAGCAGCCAGGCGCCGCCGGCCATGACGAACAGCATGGAGGCCGCGCCGGCCAGCACCGGAAAGCGGGCGTCGCCGGTGGCGCGCAGTGCATTGATGATGACCACATTGCAGGTGCGCCCCGGCTCCAGCAGCACGGTGATCCACAGCAGCGTGGTGGCGCTGGCGATGATGCCCGCGTCCTGCGTGAACAGCTTGAGCGTCCACGGCGCCGTGATGGCTGCCAGCAGCGCCACCGCCAGCGACACACCCAGGCCCCAGAACAGGCATTTGCGCAGCAGCCGGTTGGCCTGGTGCAGGTGGCCGGCGCCCACCATGTGGCCGACCAGGATTTCGCAGCCGAAGCTGATGGCCAGGCTGAACAGCACGGTGACGTTCATGATCTGCATCACATAGCTCTGGACGGCGATCTCGCCGGCGCCCAGCGTGGCCACCACGCTGACCGAGGCCAGCATGGCCAGCCGGTAGGCAATGTTCTCGGCCGCGCCCGGCAGGCCGATGTGCAGCACCGGGCGCAGCCGTGCCATGGGCAGCGCCCACCAGTCGCGCAACAGCGGGCGCAGGCGCAGCACCCAGTGCCACAGCAGCAGGTGCACCCCCAGCCCGAAGGCGCGGCTCAGCGCCATGGCCAGTGCGAAGCCGGGCAGGCCCAGCGCCGGCAGCGGGCCCCAGCCCAGCATCAGCGGCAGGCACAGCAGCAGGTGCAGGCTGTGCATGGCCAGCACGTTGTACATGATCTCGCGCGTGCGCATGTGGGCGCGCACCACGGCGGCCATGCTGGCGTTGTAGGCGTCCAGCAGCAGCGCCAGCGACAGCGCGCGCAGGTAGGGCGTGGCCAGTGTCTCGACGGGCGCTGGTGCGTTCAGCAGCGCCAGCAGCATGGGTGCGCCCAGCAACACCACCAGCGCGGTGGCCAGGCCTATCCAGGTGCTGGCGCCTAAAGCGGCGCGGGCGGTGTGGTCGGCGGCGTCGCGGTTGCCGGCACCCAGGTTGTGGGTGATGACCACGCTCACCCCCATGCTGATGATGCGAAACAGCAGGAAGAAGGCGACTTGCACATGGTTGGCCAGCGCAAAGGCGGCCGAGGCCGTGTCGGACTCCCGCGAGGCCAGCCACAGCCCCAGGAAACCCACGCCCAGGCCCAGCACCAGCTCCGCCAGCAGCGGCCAGGTGAGGGCGATCAAACGGGGGCGGGGCGCTGGCGCTTGCATGGGTGCGGTCGGAATTGTAGGTAGTTTTGATACGCAGTTTGGCGAGGCTGCGCGCCAGGCTTTGGCTAGCGCGTTGAGGCCGTCGGGACGGAGCCTGCCATGCCACAGAGGTGGCCGCAAATGACGCCTCGCCGACAGTTTTTCAGATTTACAACAGTTCTGTTTCAAAACCATGATGCGCGGGCATGGCGCCATAAACCCTCGTATAGACTTGGCCGCGTTGTTTGACTACATGCGCGACAGAGAAGGAGACGGAGCATGGAGCAGGGCTACCCCCGCTTGCTGGGTGACATCGGCGGCACCAACGCCCGCTGGGCCTGGCAGCCGGCCGCAGGTGCGCCGCCCCAGGACGTGGTGGTGCTGTCGTGCCGCGACCACGCGTCGCCGGCCGAGTCGGCCGCGGCCTACCTGGCCGCCAGCGGCCATGGGCAGCCGGCCTGGGCTGGCATGGGCATCGCCACCCCGCTGACCGGCGACGAGGTGCGCATGACCAACCACAGCTGGGTTTTTTCCATCAGCGCTCTGAAGCGGCAGCTGGGCGTGGCGCGCTGCCTGGTCATCAATGACTTCACCGCCCTGGCCTACAGCCTGCCTTCGCTGGGACCCAGTGACCTGCGCCGCTTCGGCGCGGGCGTGGCCCAGGCGGGCAAGCCGCTGGCCTTGCTGGGGCCGGGTACCGGGTTGGGCGTGTCGGGCCTGCTGCCGGCCGGCGGCGACCGCTGGGTGGCGCTGGGCGGCGAGGGCGGCCATGTGACGCTGGCCGCCTACGACGCGCCGGAGGCCGCCGTGCTGGATGCGCTGCGCCAGCGCTTTGGCCACGTCAGCGCCGAGCGGGTGGTATCTGGCCCGGGCCTGCAAAACCTGCACCGCGCGCTGTGCCAGGTGCGCGGTGCGGCTGCGCCGGAGCTGACGCCGGCGCAGATCACCGACGCCGCGCTGGCCGGCAGCGATGCGCTGTGCGTGGAGACGCTGCGGTTGTTCACCGCCTTCCTGGGCACGGTGGCGGGCAACCTGGCGCTGACGCTGGGCGCTTTCGGTGGCCTGTACCTGGGCGGTGGCATCGTGCCGCGGCTGGGCGATGCATTTGACACTGCACTGTTTCGCCAGCGCTTTGAGGACAAGGGCCGCTACCGCGGCTACCTGGCGGCCATCCCCAGCTGGCTGATCACCGCACCCGCGCCGGCGCTGCTGGGTGCCTCGCGCGCGCTGGACGTGCTGGAGGCCTGAAGTGCGGCGCTGCACTTCATGTAAGCTTCGTCCCCCCGGCGGCGCCCTGGCCTGCCACCGCCGGCAAGCTGTTTGACCCTGGAGCCCTGTTGCATGCCATTTGACATCTTCGACCCGCCACGCCTGCTGGCCGACATCGACGGCGCGCATGCGCGCTTCACGCTGGAAGTGGCGCCGGGCGAGTTTGCCCACACCACGGCGCTGCGCTGCGCCGAGTATGCGGATTTTCATGCCGCTGTGAGTGCCTACCTGGCTGGGCTGAAAGGGGTGGCGGTCAGCGGCATACGGCATGCCGCCGTGGCCATCGCCAACCCGGTGGCGGGCGACGACGTGCGCATGACCAACTACCACTGGCATTTCTCCATCGAGCAGATGCGCGAGCGCCTGGGCCTGGACAAGCTGGTGGTGGTCAACGACTTCACCGCGCTGGCCATGGCCCTGCCCGGCCTGCTGCCCAACCAGCGCCGCCAGGTTGGCGGCGGCACCGCGGTGCCGCGCAGCGTGGTGGGGCTGATAGGCGCGGGCAATGGGCTGGGCGTGTCGGGGCTGATTCCGGCCGGCAGCGGCTGGATTGCGCTGGGCACCGAGGGCGGCCACGCCAGTTTCTCGCCCTGCGACGAGCGCGAGGTGGCCATTTTGCAACTGGCCCGGCGGGAGCTGGGCCATGTGTCGTTCGAGCGCCTGCTGTCGGCGCCCGGCCTGGTGCTGATGCACCGTGCGCTGGGCGAGCTGGCCGGTGAGACGGTGCAGCCGCTGGACGCCGCCGAGATCATCCGCCGGGCGCTGGCGGCCCAGGACGTGCTGTGCGTGCAGACGCTGGATGCCTTCTGCGCCATCCTCGGCACCGCCGCCGCCAACCTGGCGGTGACACAAGGCGCCCTGGGCGGCGTTTACATCGGCGGCGCCATCGTGCCCCGGTTGGGCGCCTATTTCGACCAGTCACCGTTTCGCCAACGCTTCGAGGACAAGGGGCGGTTGAGTGACTACATGCGGGGCATCCCCACTTTCGTCATCACCGCCACTGACAGCACGCTGGTGGGCACCTCGCTGGTTTTGGCGGCGCAACTGCGCGAGCACGAGGCCACCGGCAACCTGGCCATCCTGGAGCAGGTGCGCCGCGCCCGCACCGGCCTGTCGCCGGCCGAGCAGCGCGTCGCCGACCACGTGCTGGCGCAGCCGCGCACGGTGCTGAACGACCCCATCGCGCAGATCGCCCGCGCCGCCGACGTCAGCCAGCCCACGGTGATACGCTTTTGCCGCTCGCTGGGCTGCGAAGGCCTGTCGGACTTCAAGCTGCGCCTGGCCTCGGGCCTGACTGGCACCATCCCCATCACCCACACGCAGGTGACGCGCGCCGACTCCATGGTGGAGCTGGGCGCCAAGGTGTTGGGCAACACCGCTTCGGCGATTCTGCAGGTGCGCGACCGGTTGAACCGCGACAGCATAGACCGCGCGGTGCGCCTGATCACCCAGGCCCAGCGGGTGGAGTTCTATGCCGTGGGCCACTACGGCGTGGTGGCCGACGACGCACAGTTCAAGTTCCTGCGCGTGGGCGTGGCCTCGGCGGCCTACACCGACCCGCGCCTGCAACTGCTGGCGGCCAACCTGCTGAATCCGCAGGCGGTGGCGGTGCTGATCAGCAGCAGCGGGTGCATCGCCGAATTGCTGCAGGTGGCCGACAAGGCGCGCGAGCGTGGCGCGGCGGTGGTCGCCATCACCGCCAGCCAGTCGCCGCTGGCGCGCAAGGCCGACCTGGCGCTGATCGTGGACCATGTGGAGGACGTGGCCACCCACGTGCCTATGATCAGCCGCATCCTGCACCTGCTGATGGTGGACATCCTGGTGGTGGGCGTGACCATGCGGCGCGGCGAGCACAGCCTGCCGCAATTGGGCAAGGAAGCCAGCGTGGCCTTGGACGAAGAGGCACGGCCGCCGCCCTCACCCAGCGCCCGGCGTGCCGCGCCCGGTGTCAGCACGGCGGCGGCGCTGCTGCCGATGACGTCACACAGCCAGTAGCCAGCAGAGCAGCCAGCCAAGCCGCAGTCACAGCCCGGCGGCCACCAGCTGCGCCACGCGCGCCTGCTGTATCGCGTCGCCAATGGCTTTGCCGCTGGCGCCGCGCGCCTGCGCCTGGGCCGCCACCTGGTCGGTGGCCACCTGCTGAGCCGTTTCCAAGGCAGCGCGCAAGCGCGCGCGCTGCGGGTAAGGCGATTCGCTCAGGCCCCCGCGCCCCCGGGCGTCGCATTCGCAGGCCAGCAGGATGTCGTCAAAGCGCTGCGGCTTGCGAAAGGCGTCGCAGCGCTCCAGCAGCCGCACCAGCGCGGCGGCGCCCAGGTCGCCACTGCGGTGGATGTTGCCGTGCTCGCGTGCCACCACGTCGGCCAGTTCGCGGCAGTCCACCGGCACGCGCAGGCGCTCGCACACCTGTTTCAGCAGCCTGGCGCTGCGAGCCTCGTGGCCCAGGTGGCGCGGCAGCGCATCGGCCGGTGTGGTGGCCTTGCCCAGGTCGTGCATCAGGCAGGCGGTGCGCACTGCCAGGGGTGCATTCAGTCGCGCCGCCATGTCCAGCACCATCTGCAGGTGCACACCGGTGTCCACCTCGGGGTGGTGGGCGGCGGGCTGTGGCACGCCGTACAGGGCCTCCACCTCGGGCAGCAACCTGGCCAGCGCGTTAGCGCCGCGCAGTACCTCCAGCATGCGTGAGGGGCGCGCTTCCATCAGCCCGCGGCTCAGTTCCTGCCACACGCGTTCGCTGACCAGCGCGTCGGCCTCGCCGGCGTCCACCATGGCGCGCATCAACGCGTTGGTCTCAGTGGCTACCGAAAAGTCCGAGAAGCGGGCCGCAAAGCGCGCCACGCGCAGGATGCGCACCGGGTCTTCGCGGAAGGCGTCGGTCACGTGGCGCAGCACTTTGCCTTGCAGGTCTTGCTGGCCGTGGTACGGGTCGACCACCGTGGCTGCGTCGAAACTGCCGTCGGCGTGCAGGTCTGCCGCTGGCACCGCCATGGCGTTGATCGTCAGGTCACGCCGTGCCAGGTCCTGCTCCAACGTCACGTCGGGCGCCGCATGCACGGCAAAGCCCTTGTAGCCGGGGCCGGTCTTGCGCTCGGTGCGGGCCAGCGCGTATTCCTCTTTGGTCTGCGGGTGCAGGAACACCGGGAAATCCTTGCCCACGCTGACATAGCCCTGGCGCAGCATGTCGTCGGGGCTGGCGCCCACCACCACCCAGTCGTGGTCCTTCACCGGCAGCGCCAGCAACGCGTCGCGCACCGCGCCGCCGACCAGGTAGGTTTGCATCACCACAACAGCGGCTCCGCTCAGCGCCCCAGGCGATAGGGCTCTTCGAAGTCGAGGAAATCCTGTTCCGCCAGCGCTTCAACCATCCAGGCCTGAATGCCCGGGGCTGCGCAGATGCGCTGCACATAGGCGGCCACGACGGGCGGCACAGGCAATGCATAGGTTTTCAGGCGCATGCACACCGGCGCAAAGTAGGCGTCGGCGACGCCGAAGCTGCCAAACAGGAACTTGTCCGCGCTGTTTGCTTGCAGCAGTTCGGTCCACATGGCGCTGATGCGGGCCACGTCGGTACGCACGGCCGGCTTGTCGCGCCAGATCAGTGCGCCGGTGGCGGCCAGGTCGGCCTCGATGTTCATCGGGCAGTTGCCGCGCAGGGCGGTGAAGCCGGAATGCATTTCGGCGCAGATGCTGCGCGCGCGGGCGCGCTGTGCCTTGTCTGCCGGCCACAGCTGCCGGTCCGGGTATTGCTCGGCGATGTATTCGGCGATGGCCAGTGTGTCCCACACCACCAGCTCGCCGTCTTTCAGGATAGGCACCTTGCCGGCGGGGGACAGTGCGCCGACGGTTGCCTTGAAGGTCGAATTGGCCTCGAACGAGTCAAAGCGCACCTTGACCTCTTCAAACGGGATGCCGGCCTGCTTCAGCAGCACCCAGGGCCGCATGGACCAGGACGAGTAATTCTTGTTGCCAATGTAGAGTTGCAATGCCACTTGAGCGCCTCCGCGGGGGAATTTGGCCCCCGATTGTGCGTCAAGCGGCTGCGGTCTGCTCAGGGCAACTCAGGGTCGACGTCGGTCTTGCCGGCGCCCAGCGGCCCCACCGTGCCCAGCCGCGCCTTCAGCGACTGCGACTGGCCCGACAGCAGCGCCGCGTACACCGTGGTGTTGGCCAGCACCTTCTTCACGTAGTCGCGCGTCTCGGTGAAAGGCACGGATTCGGCCCAAATGGCCGCCTCCATGGTCGGCGCGCCGGCCTGGCCGCGCCAGTTGCGCGGCCGGCCCGGCCCGGCGTTGTAGGCGGCGGCGGCCAGCGGCATGGAGCCGCCGAAGTTGTCCAGCACCATCTTCAGGTAGTTGGTGCCCAGCACGATGTTGACCGACATCTCCTTCAACTGCGCCGGCTGAAAGTCATTCAGGCCGATCTTCTTGGCTGTCCACTTGGCGGTGGCCGGCATCACCTGCATCAGGCCGCTGGCGCCCACGCCTGAGCGCGCGTCCATGATGAAGCGGCTTTCCTGGCGCATCACGCCATAGGCGTAGGCGGCATCCAGGCCGATCTGCTTCGCCTGCGCCACCACGGCGGTCTTGAATGGCATGGGGTAGCGCTGGCCCATGTCCAGCAACGTGCGGGTGCGCTCGCTGGTGTTGATGCAGCGGTCCCACACCTCGCGCTCGCAGGCGTAGGCGGCGGCGGCCAGCAACGTGCGGTCGTCCATGCCGCCTTTGGTGTGCAGGTTGGTGGTGTAGTTCCACTCGCGCACGCCCTCGGACCGCAGCCCCAGGTTGATGGCATACAGCGCGCGCTGCAGGCCGGGGTTCTTGCGCGCTTCCTGTTTCTCGGTCTCGGTCAACGCCGGTTCAATCGCCTGCGCCGGCGGGATGCGCTGGCCCAGCTCTTCCATGGCCAGTTGTTCGTAGAAACCACGCGGGCTGGCGATGCTCTCCAACAGGCGCACGCCCTCGGCGCGGTCGATCTCGCCCTGGCCTGCCGGACCGCTGGCGCTCGGCTTGGGCGGCTGCGCCAACGCCAGCAGGCCGCGCGCGCGCCAATAAATCCAGGACGGGTCTTGCTGGGCCTCCGGGCTCATGGCCTTGATGGCGGCCAGCACGTCCTTCCACTTGCCGGCCTTCAGCGCCGCGCGCACCTTCCAGGCCAAGTGCTCGTCGGTCATCTCGTCATCCTTGGCGTTGGCGAAGTAGGCCATGGGCGTGCCGGTGAAGCGCTGGCCGGCAAACTTGCCGACGGCACCCCAGACCCAGGAGCGCTGCTCGGAAGTGAGTTGAGCGTCCCAGGTCTTGGTCATGGCCGCGGCGGTTTGCTCCGGGTCGGTGGAGGCCAGCTTCAGCAAGGCCAGCACGATGTATTCCTTGCTGGCATGGGAACCGGCCTGTTGACGGCCAGCCAAGTACTTGCCCACGCTGGTGTTGATCTCGTCCACCTGGGTGGCCGCCTTGCCGGAGATGATCTCGGCCGCCATGCGGGTCATGCGCGGCTTGTTGGCCTCCATCGCCAGCCGGGCCTTGCGCCAGACGTCCAGCTCGGTCAGCTTCTTGGACTCGAACAACTGGGTGGCCAGGTAGTAGCAGCCGTCATCGGCTTCGCGTTGGCTGTACCAGGTCTGCTTGAAAGTGGCCAACTGCAGCGTGGTGCTGTTGGCCGCCATGGCGTAGCAGGCCACTTCGCGGTCGTCAGCCATGCGGTAGTGGGCGTGCTCGGCGTTGAAACCGGCCCAGTCACGCCGCTGGCCCAGCACCTGCAGCCAGTCGTTACGAAGCCGGTCTTCCTGGTAGGTACCGGCGTAGCGGCGGAAAAACTCCTGCACCTCACTGGGGCCGGCGCTGTCGCCCAGGCGGGCGCGCAGCTCCCAGTAGGCGGCCCAGGGCTCCAGCAGATGGCCCTTGGCCTGGGGCAGCAGCGCGGTGAGGCGCTTGCGGTCGCCAGCCTTGAAGGCCTGGGCCATGTCCAGGATGACGCCGTCGGCCTTACTGGTGGCCGGGGCGTCGGCGGCGCTGGCCGGTTTGGCGGGTTTGACGGCCTTGGGGGCCTTCTTCGGGGTCTTGGGCGCGGCATCGGCGCTGGGGCTGAGCACGCCGCACAACACCAGGAACAGTGTCAGAATGGCAGAGGAAAACTGCATGTGGGCATTATGGACAATTCAGAGGACAGGCGGCACCAGGAAAAGAAGATCCTGCGCAAAGCGTTGGTGGAACAACGTTTCAGCATGCCGGATTGGCGACAGAAGGCTGAACTGTTACAACAGGTGATGCGCATCTGGCTGGTGGGCCGGCCCGACGCGGTGATAGGCGCCTATTGGCCCATCAAGCGCGAATTCGACCCACTGCCGGCTCTGCACCGCTGGAAAGAGGACGGCGAGCTGCTGGACCAGCCGCAGTTGCGCCGCATCGGCCTGCCGGTGGTGGACAAGGTGCATAAAACCCTGGTCTTTCACGCCTGGTACCCCGGCTGCCCGATGGAAGAGGACGCCTACCACATCCCCAAGCCCAAGGACACCGAAGTGATCGTGCCCACGCTGCTGTTCGTGCCCTGCGTGGGCTACGGGCCGGGGGGCTATCGCCTGGGGTATGGCGGCGGGTTTTATGACCGCACGCTGGCCACGCTGCAGCCGAAACCGTTCACTGTAGGACTCGGCTTTACCGACGGTTTCTTGCCGGACTTTGAGCCGGAGCCGCATGACGAGGCGTTGGACGCCATCCTCAACGACAACGGGGTGGTGTGGCCGGTTTAGCGGTCTTTTCTTCGGTCGTTCTGTAGGACTTTCTTCGGCTGAGACGCGCTGGGCGTGCGGCGCGGTGGCGGGTGTTTGGCTCCTTCCCCGGTGAGCAGGTCCGCTGCGCGGACTGCCTTGCGGTGCTCGCCCCAGCCGGGAAAGCGTGCAAACTCGCTCCCTTCGGTCGCTCAAACAGCACGCTTTCTGATCCGTCTGGGGCTGCGCTCCTCRRCTGCTCACAGGGGRCCCTTCMGCCRAYCACCCGCCGCCGCGCCGCACGCCCAGCGCTTGCAGCATTCGAAAGCTTTCGCGCGGAGGGAGCAACGACCGCCAAACCGGTGGGGGAGGGAGTGGCCTCACGCCTGCGCTTCTTCCTTGATCAACAGGGAAGCTGGCGCGCCCAGACACATCATCAACGCGGCTTACTTGGCCTTGGCGGCTTTCTTGGCTGCTGCCTTTTTTGCCGGCACTTTTTTCGCCACGACCGCTTTCACCGCGGCCTTCTTCGCAGCAGGCTTCTTGGCAGCCACAGGAGCAGCAACCTTCTTCTTGGCCGCCGGCGTCTTTTTCGCGGCCCGCTTCGGCGCCTTGGCCAGCTTGGCGTTTTGCGCCTTCAGCGCGGACTGGAAGGCCATGCGCGCCCACGGCGCCATCAGCGCGGGGGACTCCATGGCGTCGGCGGGCGGCGCAAAGTAGTTCATGCCTTTGAGCTCGCCCTTGACCGGGTACATGAACTGCTCGCAGCCCGCTTGCTGGAACTGGGTCTTGGTGTCCTCGTCGGCCTTCAGCCACAGCGTGTCGCCCTTGCCCAGGTCCGTCATCAGCGCGAAGGTGAGGCCGTCGCTGCTGATACCCCAGCCGCCGAACATGCGTTTGGCCACGCAGCGGCCCACGCTGGCCAGCAGGTCGCAGCAGTACAGGGCGAAGTCCTGGTTGGAGGAGGGCATGGTGGTGCTCCTTGGGTGGTGCAGGGTGTGAAGCTGGCGGCAGTATCGCACCGGCGTCCATCCTGCGCTGGTCAATAATGCCCATCCATGGCCCGCCCCAAATCCGCCGCGCACGACCTCAAGCGCGAAGAAATCCTGGACACCGCCGCCCGTTGCTTCGCGGCGCAGAGCTACCCGGCCACCAGCATGAACGACATCGCGGCGGCGTTGGGCACGTCCAAGGCGCGGCTGTACCACTACTACGACGCCAAGGAAGCCATCCTGTTCGACCTGCTGGACCGCTACACCCAGCGCCTGCTGCTGATCGTCGGCCAGGTGGAGGCGACAGCCCAACGCCGCGCGTTGGACGACCGCGCGGCGCTGCATGAGCTGGTGCGCCAGTTCCTTGCGGAGTACGAAACCTCGGCCACGCGGCATGTGGCGCTGCTGGGCGACACCAAGTTTCTGGGCGAGACGCAGCGCGAACTGATCCTGGACCGGCAGCGTGACCTGGTGGCGGTGGTCACCCGCTTCTTGAGCCGGGCTTACCCCAAGCGCCTGAACGCCGCCAACCAGACCGCCGTCACCATGATGCTGTTCGGCATGATCAACTGGACCTTCACCTGGCTGCGGCCGGATGGGCCGATCAGCTACGCGGCTTTTGCTGAAGAGGTGGTTGCCATGCTGGAGCGTGGGCTGGCTTGACACAGATGCCGTTGTATATTGGTCAGCGGGTAAGACTGAGACACACCGGTGAGGTTGGTGTGGTCGTGTGGGTGTGGCCGGACGATGTTGGCGATGCCGACACCTACGTGGCATTCTTTGGCGACGCTTTCCCTGCTGGCAAGCCAGAAGAAAAACCCTATGCGCTCCGGTATTACGCGGCCAGCTTGGAATCTATCGACTAACTTACGCTCAGTTCAATGCCAGTCTTTTTGGCCGCATTCGTGGTCATCGCCTGTGGCGTTCTTTTCATCGTCTTCGCGGCGATGGCTTTCGCGAAGCCTGAGGGAGCCAAACGTTTCTTGCTGCGTTTCGCGAGTTCTGCGCGAACGCATTACACAGAGCAGGCATGTCGGTTGCTGGTCGGAGCGGCGCTGATTGTGCGCTCGCCGGTCATGTGGCAACCGAGCCTGTTCTGGCTTATCGGTTGGGCGATCGTCGTCAGCTCAGCGGTGTTGATCTGCCTTCCTTGGCAGTGGCATCACCGGTTGGGACAGCACATGCTGCCCGTGGTGGTGCGCCGCCTCAGGCTGTACGGCGCGGGTGCATTCGCATTTGGCGCCTTGCTGCTGTATGGCGTCACGTTTGCCAATTGACCCGATGTCGCTGGGGCGTGTGGCGGAGCGGAATCAAGGAGGAGGGCCGTAGGCCCGGGGGACATCCGCGTAGCCACGCGCCCCAGCGGCGTCGACAGATCGCGAGGAAGTTTCAGCACTCCACGATATTGACCGCCAAGCCCCCGCGCGAAGTCTCCTTGTACTTCGTCTTCATGTCCGCGCCCGTCTCCCACATGGTCTTGATCACATTGTCCAGCGACACCACGTGTTGGCCATCGCCCTGCAGCGCCATGCGGGCGGCGTTCAGGGCCTTCACCGCGCCCATGGCGTTGCGCTCTATGCACGGCACCTGCACCAGGCCGCCTATGGGGTCGCAGGTCAGGCCCAGGTTGTGTTCCATGCCGATCTCGGCGGCGTTCTCAATCTGCTCGGGCGTGCCGCCCTGCACCGCCGCCAGGCCGGCCGCCGCCATCGAGCAGGCCACGCCCACCTCGCCCTGGCAGCCCACCTCGGCGCCGCTGATGGAGGCGTTGATCTTGTACAGGATGCCGATGGCCGCCGCCGTCATCAGGAAATCGTTGATGCCGTCCTCGCTGGCGCTGGCCACAAAGCGGTCGTAGTAGTGCAGCACCGCCGGTATCACGCCGGCCGCGCCGTTGGTGGGGGCTGTCACCACCCGGCCGCCGGAGGCGTTTTCCTCGTTGACGGCGAAGGCGTAGACGTTGACCCAATCCAGCACCGACAGCGGATCGGCCAGCGCGCGCTCGGCGCGCTCGCGCAGTTGTGCCGCCAGCACCGGCGCGCGCCGCTGCACCTTGAACGGGCCGGGCAGCGTGCCGCTGCGGCTCAGGCCCCGCTGCACGCACTCGCGCATGGTGCGCCAGATGGTGGCCAGGCCCTGGCGTATCTCTTCGTCGCTGCGCCACGTGCGCTCGTTGACCCACATCAGCTGCGCAATGCTTAAGGAGTGCTGCTTGCACAGCGCCAGCAATTCGTCGCCGGACTTGAAGGGGTGGGGCACGCTTTGGTAAGCGGTCAGCACCTGCTGGTTGGGCGCACCGGCCGTCACCACAAAGCCGCCGCCCACGCTGAGGTATTTGCTCTCTTTCAGCAGTTGCTCGTCGGCGCCATAGGCGCTGAACTTCATGCCGTTGGGGTGCTCCGCCATGGCCTGGCGCTGGTACATCAGCAGATGCTCTTTTTCGCGGAAGGCCACCGGGTGTGTGCCCAGCAAGCGCACTGTCTTGCTGGTGCGGGCTTCCTCCACCAGGGCGGGCACCGCGTCCACGTCCACGCCATCGGGCGTGTGGCCCATCAGGCCCAGCATCACCGCGATGTCGGAGCCGTGGCCCTTGCCGGTGGCGCCCAGCGAGCCATACAGCTCGGCTTTGACGCCGGCGGTGGTCTCCAGCAGGCCGTCGCGCTGCAGGGCCTGGGCGAACATGCGCGCCGCGCGCATCGGCCCCACGGTATGTGAGCTGCTGGGGCCAATGCCCACCTTGAACAAATCGAAGACGCTGATGGCCATGGATGTAGGACCCGTGTGAAGAGCGGGGCCCACTTGTGGCGGATCCACGCGGCGGCAGTCTAGCACCGTGGACGGGCCGGTGGAGAAAACAGGCGCGCGCGGCCAGCGCCCTTGCCGTAAACTTGACCTCCCCTCAGGAGACCACCGGCATGTCCAAAGCCTTCGCCAGCCAGGCTGATCTGGAAGAGAAAAAGATCACGTTCGAACAACTCAGCGCGCATTGCTGGGCCTACACCACCGAGGGCGACCCGAATTCGGGCGTCATCATTGGCGACAAGGCCATCCTGGTCAGCGACGCCACTGCCACGCCAGCCATGGCGCAAGACCTGATTGCGCGCATACGCCAGGTCAGTGACAAACCCATCAAGTACGTGTTGCTGACGCACTACCACGCGGTGCGCGTGCTGGGTGCCAGCGCCTTTGCGGCCGAGGGCGCCACCGAAGTCATCGCCAGCCGCGGCACGCTGGAGCTGATCGCCGAGCGCGGCGCGCAGGACATGCGCAGCGAGATGGAGCGCTTTCCCCGGTTGTTTCGCAACGCAGAATCGGTGCCCGGCCTGACCTGGCCCACGCTGGCGGTGGAGGGCCGGTTGGCGTTGGACCTGGGTGGCGTGCAGGTGCACATCTGGCACCCCGGCCCCGGCCACACCAAGGGTGACACCATCGCCTGGGTGCCGCAGGAGAAGGTGCTGTTCTCTGGCGACCTGGTGGAGTTTGAAGCGGGCGTCTACACCGGTGACGCGCAGCTGGAAGAGTGGCCCGCGACTTTGGAGGCGCTGCGCGCGCTGAAGGCCGAGGCACTGGTGCCAGGGCGCGGCGAGGCCATGCGCGGCAATGACAACGTCAACAAGGCGCTGGATTACACCAAGCGCTGGGTGGAAACGCTGTACCGCTGCGGCCGTGAAGCCGCCGCCAAGGGCATGGACCTGAAGGCCGCCATGGCCCACACCCGCGCCAGCATGGACCCCCTCTTCGGCCATGTGTTCATTTACGAGCACTGCCTGCCGTTTGACGTCAGCCGCGCGTTTGACGAGGCCAAGGGCATCAAGCACCCGCGTATCTGGACCGCGCAGCGCGACCAGGAAATGTGGCAGATGCTGCAGGCCTGACCGCGCACCGCACCCTTCACACCCACGGGCTGGCAGCATGAAGACGGTAGACGCGCAACGGCTGCAATCGGGCGAGCGCCTGGTGGAGTTCATCGCCAACCACGCGTTGTCGATGCCGATACCGCTGGCCTCGGTGGTGGTCTTCATGGCGGTGGTGGCGGCCAACCGGGCACCGGCTTGGCAGGTGGCCGGCTGGGTGCTGCTGGAGTTTGCGGTGCTGTTCTTCCGCTATCGGGCGCTGAGCCGCCTGCCGGCACGGGCCGACCTGGACGTGGCGGGCAAGCTGCGGGTGGTGATGTGGCTGTCGGGCATCAGCGGCGTGGTGCATGCGCTCAGCCTGACGTTCTTTCCGGTGCTGTCCGAGCCCGAGCGCTTCCTGTTCACGCTGATGCTGCTGGGCCTGGGCACGGCGGCGGTGGGTTTCCTGGGCGGCGACCGGCCCACGCTGCTGGCCCATCTGCTGCCGTTGATGGGCACGCTGGTGGCGGTGTGGGCGCTGGTGCCGTGGGTGGAAACTCCGTCGTGGACGGAACGTTCACTGGCGCTGATCATCGCCATCTATGCCTGGCTGCTGCTGCGCTTTGCCCAGGAAACCGAGAAGACCTTCATCGACTCCTGGCGCATACGGCTGCATGAGCACGAGATGAACGAGAAGCTGCACCACGCGCTGGTGCAGGCGCGCGAGGCCAGCTCGGCCAAGACGCGCTTTCTGGCCGCCGCCAGCCATGACCTGCGCCAGCCGCTGCACTCGCTCTCCTTGCTGGCCACCACGCTGTCCATGCGTCCGCTGGACAAGCGCAGCGCGCAGATCGTGGAGTTGCTGCGCCAGTCCACCGAAGCCTTGGCCAGCCAGCTTGACGGCCTGCTGGACGTCTCCAAGCTGGACGCCGGCATCGTTGCCCCCAATTGGCAGACCTTCCAGTTGAATCAGGTGGTGCGCCAGCACTGCCAGGAGATTGAGGCCGCGATCCAGCAAAAGGGGCTGGCGGCGCGCTTCAGCTTCGAGGGCGACGATTGGGTGCGCAGCGACGTCAACCTGCTGCTGCGCGTGCTGGGCAACCTGACGGGCAACGCGCTGAAGTTCACGCCCGGCGGCCACATCGCGGTGGAGGTGGGGCGCCTGGAGGGCATGGCCTGCATACGCGTCAGCGACACCGGCGTGGGCATTGCGCAGGCCGAGCAGCAGAAGGTGTTCCAGGAGTTCTACCAGGTGGGCAACACCCAGCGCGACCGCTCCAAGGGTCTGGGGCTGGGCCTGGCCATCGTGCAGCGGCTGGTGAGCCTGCTGGACCTGCGCATGCGCATGCGCTCGCAGCCGGGGCAGGGCACCTGCTTCGAGCTGCTGTTGCCGGTGGTGCCTGCGCCCGCCATGGCACACGATGGCCCCGCCCGCGCGCCCGATGGCGACCAGCGCTATGCCTTGCAGGTGCTGCTGGTGGATGACGAGCCCTCGGTGCGGGTCAGCGTGCGCCTGCTGCTGGAGGAGTTGGGCTGCAGTTGCCTGGAAGCGGCCGACACCCTGGAGGCCATGCGTATGGTGCAGCAGACCCGGCCCGACCTGGTGCTGGCCGATTTCCGCCTGCGCGAGGGTGACAACGGCATTGCCACCATACGCGCGGTGCAGAGCCGCTGGCCCGGTGTCAGCGCGGTGCTGGTCAGCGGTGACACCGCGCCCGACCGGCTGCGCGAGGCCCAGGCCGCCGGCATCAACCTGCTGCACAAACCCGTGCGGCTGGAGCAATTGCGGCGCGAGCTGATGGCGGCCCAGGCGGTGCGTGATGCGGCCCAGGCGGTGACCAGCCCGGCCCCGTTGGTGACGCCGGCCTGATCTTGCCAACCGATTGGCCTGCGGACTCTCAAGGACGCAAATTACTCAGCCGGGTCTTGCGTCAACCCCAGGCGGGCGGCCTTGTACAGGGCTTCTACCCGGCTGTTGACCTTCAGCGCGCGAAACGCGGTAGCCACGTGTTGCTTGACCGTGGCTTCGGACAGCTCCAGTTCGCGGGCAATCATCTTGTTGGTCTTGCCCTGCACCATTTTCAGCATCACCTCGGTCTGGCGCAGTGTCAGACCCAGGGATTCGATGGGGTTGGTGGCCTCTGGCGCGGGCAATTCCACGTTGATGCCCACCAGCGCCTGCGGCGGCAGGTAGATGCCGCCATGCAGCACCAGGCGCAGTGCCGCCACCAGCAGGTTGGGCGAGGACGACTTGGGGATGAAGCCGGCGGCGCCATCGTTGATCAGGTGGTGGATGAGGTGCGGCTGCTCCTCGCCGGATACGATGACCACCGGCACGCCTTCGAAGGTCTGCTTGATGCGCGCCAGCCCGGCGCCGCCGCCGATGCCGGGCATGCGCAGGTCCAGCAGCACGAGGTCAAACGGGCCGGGTTGCTGCTCGGCCTGCTCCAGGCTGGCGGCGGAAATGCATTCCAGCCGTTCGTCCAGCTCGGTCAGCAGGAACTTCAGGCCCTGGACAAACAGTTGGTGGTCGTCGACCAGCAGAATGCGCATGCGGTGAGAAATGAGTCTTCCCCACAGTATCCTGCATCCTGGCCATTCTTTCAGCGCAGGCTTAGGGGGCTGGCTCTAGCGTTGATAATGGTTATCCATAGCAACCTCAGGCATGGCGGACTTCAGACATGAGCGCAGACGCAAAGACAGCAGCAGGCGGCCCGGCGGTGGACGTGGTCATCATGGCCGCCGGCAAGGGCACGCGCATGAAAAGCGCATTGCCCAAGGTGCTGCACCAGATTGGCGGGCGCGCCCTGTTGGTGCATGTGGTGGACACGGCGGCGCAGTTGCACGCGCGCCGCGCGGTGGTCATCACCGGCCACGGCGCCGAGCAGGTGGAGGCGGCGCTGGGCAAGGCACCCGAGAGCGCCCGGCTGGACATGAAATTCGTGCGCCAGGAGCCCCAGCTGGGCACCGGCCACGCGGTGCAGCAGGCGGTGCCGCAGTTGCCGGACGATGGCATCGTGGTGGTGCTGTCGGGCGATGTGCCGCTGACGCAAGCCGACACACTGGCCAAACTGATCGCGGCCAGTGGCGGCGACAAACTGGCGCTGCTGACGATTGAGTTTGCCGACCCCACGGGCTACGGCCGCATCGTGCGCAACAGCGCGGGCGGCAGCGTGCAGGCCATCGTGGAGCACAAGGATGCCTCGCCCGAGCAGCGGCAGATACGCGAGATTTACAGCGGCATCATGGCCGTGCCCGCCAGGCAGTTGAAGGCCTGGCTGGCGCGCCTGGACAACAAGAACGCCCAGGGCGAGTACTACCTGACCGACATCGTCAAGTTCGCCGTCGCCGATGGCGTGCCGGTGGTGGGCCAGCTGATTGACGATGCCCCGCAGGTGGCGGGCGTCAACAGCCCGGTGCAATTGGCCGAGCTGGAGCGCTCCTACCAGCAGCGGCTGGCGCGGCAGCTGATGGAGGCCGGCGTGCGCCTGGCCGACCCGGCGCGCTTTGACGTGCGCGGCACGCTGCAGTGCGGGCAGGACGTGGAGATCGACGTCAACTGTGTGTTCGCCGGCCAGGTCAGCCTTGGCGATGGCGTGCGCATCGGCGCCAACTGCGTCATCAGCAATGTGGTCGTTGACGCTGGCGCCGTCATCCACCCGTTCACCCACATCGAAGGCGGCGCTTCGCCCAAGGACGCGGTGCGCGTGGGCGCCGGCGCGCTGATCGGCCCATTTGCCCGCCTGCGTCCCGGCGCGCAACTGGGCGAAGAGGTGCACATCGGCAACTTCGTCGAAGTCAAGAATTCCAGCCTGGCCAAGGGGGCCAAGGCCAACCACCTGGCCTACCTGGGCGACGCCACGGTGGGCGAGCGCGTCAACTATGGCGCCGGTAGCATCACCGCCAACTACGATGGCGCCAACAAGCACCGCACGGTGATCGAGGCCGATGTGCATGTGGGCAGCAACTGCGTGCTGGTGGCACCCATCACACTGGGTGCCGGCGGCACCGTGGGGGGTGGCTCCACCGTCACCAAGGACACGCCAGCCGGTGTGCTGACGGTGGCGCGCGGCAAGCAGGCCACCATCACCGGCTGGACGCGGCCGAAGAAGAACAAGTAGCCAGCGACAGGCCACGATGACCCAGGAGCCGTCTTCGCCGCAAGCGCAGATAGCGCAGCTTCAGCAGGAGCTGGCTGCGCTCAAACGTGAGCTGGACGACGTGGCCCACTGCATAGGCCACGACCTGCGCGCGCCGCTGCGCCACATCACCGCCTATGCCGCGCTGTTGCACGAGGAGCTGGGCGACACGCTGAACACCGACGCCGCTGGCTACCTGGGCACCATCACCGGGTCGGCCCAGCGCATGGGGCAGATGGTGGACGGGTTGATGGAGCTGTCGCGGCTGGGTCGGGTGGCCTTGCAACCGGCGGCGCTTGACACCGCAGCGCTGGTCGCCGAAGTGCGCGCCAGCCTGGCGCCGCAGTGGCAGGGGCGCCATGTGGAATGGCGCGTGGCCGAAGCCTTGCCCCCCATGCAGGCGGACCCGCAACTGGCGCGCGAGCTGTGGCGCCAGGTGTTGGCCAACGCGGTCAAATTCACCGCGCGGCGCGAAGCCGCTGTGGTGGAAGTGGGGGCCACCACGCTGCCTGGTGGTCGGGTGCAATGGCATGTGCAGGACAACGGCTGTGGCTTCAACCCGCAGCACGCTGGCAAGCTGGGCCAGGTGTTTGCCCGGCTGCACAGTGCCAGTGATTACGAGGGGCTTGGCCTGGGGCTTGCACTGGTGCGGCGCATCGTTGCGCGCCATGGCGGCAGCATGGTGGTGCACAGTGACGGCGTGGACGCCGGCTGCCGTGTCAGCTGGGTGCTGCCCTAGGCCAACATGCCGGCGGTACCCGGCGCGGGCAGCGGCAGGCGGGCGCCGAACTTGCTGCGCTTGATGCTGAAGAAGGCCTTCACATTGCGCACATTGGCATCCGCCGTAAACAGCTGCTGCGCCAGCGCCAGATAGTCCGGCATGTCGCGCGCGTGCACCACCAGCACGAAGTCCGGCCCCGGCGACACGCGGTAGCACTGTTGCACCGCGTCCATGCCGGCCACGCGCTGCTCAAAGGTCTCTTGCGCCTCGTTGCCCTGCCGGTCCAGCGTGATCTCCACGATGGCGCACAACCCATGGCCATAGGCCTGGGCCAGCTTGTCCGGGCTGAGCACGGCGATCTCGCGCTCGATCAGCCCGAGCTCGCGCAGCCGCTTGACCCGGCGCAGGCAGGTGGGCGGCGAGGTGGCGATGCGTTCGGACAGCGCCTGGTTGCTCAGGCTGCTGTCTCTTTGCAGCAACTCCAGCAGCCTGTGATCTACCGCGTCGAGCGTCATTTCTTCCATGATTGAATGGATTATGGAATAAAAATAATAGTTTTGGAAATCAGGAAATAAAACGAAACAAATCGAGAAAAAAAGACTGCTTATTTCATTCGGCTTGCCATAGCATCCCATCACCTCGCAACAAAACACGGAGCAAATCCCATGTGTGGCATCGTCGGCTCAGTTTCCACCCGCAACATCGTCCCCATCCTGGTCCAGGGCCTGCAACGGCTGGAATACCGGGGATATGACTCCTGCGGCGTGGCGGTGTATGCCGACGGCCTGCAGCGTGCGCGCAGCACCTCACGGGTGGCCGAGCTGGCCGAGCAGGTGGCCAGCGGCCACATCACCGGCGCCACCGGAATCGCCCACACCCGTTGGGCCACCCATGGCGTGCCGGCGGTGCACAACGCCCACCCGCACTTCAGCCACGGCCCCGGCGCCGAGGCCGGCGCGGACGGTGCCCGCCCCGGCCGCGTGGCACTGGTGCACAACGGCATCATCGAAAACCACGACGAGCTGCGTGCCAGCCTGAAGGCCAAGGGCTATGTGTTTGCCAGCCAGACCGACACCGAGGTCATTGCCCACCTGGTGGACAGCCTGTACGAGGGTGACCTGTTCGACGCCGTGAAGGCCGCCGTGGGTCACCTGCACGGCGCCTATGCCATTGCGGTGTTCTGCAAGGACGAGCCGCACCGGCTGATCGGCGCGCGCGCCGGCTCGCCGCTGATCCTGGGCGTGGGTAAGGACGGCAGCGAACACTTCCTGGCCAGCGACGCCATGGCCCTGGCCGGCGTGACAGACCAGATCGTCTACCTGGACGAGGGCGACGTGGTGGACATCCAGCTCGGCAAGTACTGGGTGGTGGACAAGCAGCACAAGCCCTTGCAGCCGGTGCAGCGCCCGGTGAAGACGGTGCAGGCGCATAGTGGCGCGGCCGAACTGGGGCCTTACCGCCACTACATGCAAAAGGAAATTTTCGAGCAGCCGCGTGCGCTGTCCGACACGCTGGAAGGCGTGGCGGGCATCGTGCCCGAGCTGTTTGGCGATGGCGCACACCGCGTGTTTCAGGAGATTGACAATGTGCTGATCCTGGCCTGCGGCACCAGCTACTACAGCGGCTGCACCGCCAAGTATTGGCTGGAGAGCATCGCCAAGATGCCGACCCAGGTGGAAGTGGCCAGCGAATACCGCTACCGCGATTCGGTGCCCAACCCGCGCACGCTGATTGTCACCATCACGCAGTCCGGCGAGACGGCCGACACGCTGGCGGCGCTGCGCCACGCGCAGTCCTTGGGCATGACGAACACGCTGACCATCTGCAACGTCGCCACCAGCGCCATGGTGCGGGAATGCAAACTGGCCTACATCACCCGTGCCGGCGTGGAAGTGGGCGTGGCGTCCACCAAGGCCTTCACCACCCAGCTGGCCGGCCTGTTTTTGCTGACACTGGCGTTGGCCCAGGCCAAGGGGCGGCTGAGCGACGAAGCAGAGGCCACGCACCTGAAGGCGCTGCGCCACCTGCCGTCCGCCCTGCAGGCGGTGCTGGCGCTGGAGCCACAGCTGATCAGCTGGTCGGAAGACTTTGCCAAGATGGAAAATGCGCTGTTCCTGGGTCGGGGTCTGCACTACCCCATCGCGCTGGAAGGCGCGCTCAAATTGAAGGAAATCAGCTACATCCATGCCGAGGCCTACCCGGCCGGCGAGTTGAAGCATGGCCCACTGGCCCTGGTGACCAGCGCCATGCCGGTGGTCACCGTGGCGCCCAACGACCAGCTGCTGGAAAAGCTGAAGAGCAACATGCAAGAGGTGCGCGCCCGCGGCGGGCGCCTGTACGTGTTGGCCGACACCGACACCCGCATTGAGAGCGACGAGGGCGTGCAGGTGATACGAATGCCCGAGCATTACGGCCCGCTGTCACCGCTATTGCATGTGGTGCCGCTGCAGTTGCTGGCCTACCACACGGCGTGCGCGCGGGGGACGGATGTGGACAAGCCGCGCAATCTGGCCAAGAGTGTGACGGTGGAGTAAGGTAGGCTTGGTGGCAAACTCGCTGTTGCGCTTTTGAAGGGGCATTGCATGAACCAACAACGCCGCAGCTGGCTGCGCATGGGCGCTGCATTGGCCCTGGCGGGTGCCTTGCCATTGCGCGCGTTTGGTGCCGCCGCCACCGACGAAGCCACGCCTTTCGACACGCTGGAACTGGAATGGGCCGACGCCCGCCGCCAGCGCGGGGTGCCGGTTCGGCTGTACCTGCCGCAGGCCCCGCAGCCGGTGCCGGTGGTGGTGTTTTCGCACGGCATCGGGGGCTCGCGCCGGGGTTACAGCTGGCTGGGCCAGCACTTTGCGCGCCACGGCATCGCCAGCCTGCATCTGCAGCACGTGGGCAGCGACAACCAATTGTGGGCGGGCAGTATCTTCGGCCTGCCTGGGCGCCTGCAGGCCGCGGCGCAGGCCAGCGAGGCCATTGCCCGCACGCAGGACGTGCGCTTTGCGCTCGACACGCTGCTGATGGGCGAGCTGGCGCCGCGCCTTGACGCCAGCCGCATCGTTGCTGCCGGCCACAGCTACGGCGCCAACACCACGCTGCTGGTCAGCGGCGCCCATGTCGAACGCGAAGGCCGCGCCCTTGAGCTGCGTGACGACCGGGTGCGCGCTGCCATCGTCATCTCGGCGCCGCCCTTTTATGGCGAAGCCGAGCCGCGCAAGATCCTGCAGGCCGTGGCCGTGCCCAGCCTGCACGTCACTTGCACCGAGGACGTCATCCGCGTCCCCGGCTACTACAGTGGTGCCGAGGATCGTCTGGCAGTGTTTGACGCCACTGGCAGCGCGCGCAAATGGCTGGCGGTGTTTGACGGCGGCTCGCACAGCGTGTTCACAGACCGGGGTGGCAGCGGCGGCGCCGCCCTCAACCCGCAGGTGAAAGAGGCCACGCGGGCTTTGGCAACGGCCTTTGTCAGCGCCGTGCTGGGTGGTGACGCGCATGCGCTGTCCGACTGGCCACAGCGCCACGCAGGCATCCTGGCGCGCTTTTCGGCGGTCGGTGCCTGAGCCGGGGGCGGCCACACGGGCGGCTCATCCTTGCAACACCCCACGCAGCAGCGCCACGCCGCGGCGAATCTCCGGCAGGTCCACCGCGCCGTAACCCAACACCAGCCCTTGCCGCGCAGCCGGCCCCAGGTCATACCGCCGCAGCGAATGCAGCTTCACGTTGTGCGCCAGCAGCGCCTGCGCCGCCGCGTCCAGGTCGACCGTGACGTCGTCGCGCGCCACGGCGGTCATGTGCATGCCGTAGCTCGATGGCAGCACATGCAGCCATTGGCCCAGCTCCTTGTGTAGCAGTTCCATCAGCAGCTGGCGGCGCCGCTGGTAGGCCTGGCGCATCTTGCGCACGTGCTGCGTCAGGTGGCCGGCCTCGATGAAAGCGGCCACGCCCAGTTGCAGCGGCGTGGGGCAGTGCCAGTCCAGCGCGTTCTTGGCGGTGATCAGCGTGGGCATGGCCCAAGCCGGGGCGACCACGAAGCCCAGGCGCAGGGCCGGCAGCATGCATTTGGAGAAGGTGCCGACATAGAACACGGTGTCGGCAGATTCACGGGGGCGCAGGGCCTCCAACGGGCCGCCGTCAAAGCGGTACTCGCCGTCGTAGTCGTCTTCCACGATGACGGCGCCTTGGCGGCGCGCGTAGGCCAGCAATTCCTTGCGCCTTCGCGTCGACATGGCCACACCCAGCGGAAATTGGTGTGACGGCGTCACGCAGATCACGCCCACGCCCGGTGGCAACTGCGCCACCATCAGGCCTTCGTTGTCCACCGGCACCGGTACCAACCGGGCGCCTGCCGCCGCGAAGGCCACGCGCAACGGCGGGTAACCGGGGTCTTCTACCGCCACCACGGTCTCATCAGGCCTGACCAGCACGCGCGCCAGCAGGTCGAACGCCTGTTGTGCGCCCGAGGTGACGATGATGTCGTCCGCGGCGCACACCACCGCGCGCGTCAGCGCGATGTGCCGGCTGACGGCGTCGCGCAAAGCGGGGTTGCCCTGGTTGCCTTGCGGGCTTTTCAGGTTGGCGGGCTGGCGCTCCAGAGCGCGCAATTGTCCGGCGCTGACACGGCGGAACACGTCGTGCGGGAAGAGCGTGGCGTCCACCAGCGCGGGGCGGAAGTCGATCACCGGGGCTTGGGGGTCGGGCTGAGGCTGCGCCACCGGATCTTGCGCATGCCAGAAGCCCATGGCACGGGTGACATCGAGGCGCAACCAGAAGGGGTTCAGGCGCGGGTCGGGCAGCCGTGGCTTGGCCGCGCCGGCGCTTGGGCCCACCCGTGGGCGCTTGACCGCTTCTTTGGCCGCCACGTAGGTGCCTGCGCCCTGGCGGGTGCGCACCAGCCCTTCGTGCAGCAGCCGCTCATACACCTCGGCCACGGTGTTGCGCGACACCCGGAACACCGCGCCTGCCGTGCGTGTGGGCGGCAACTGGCTGTCCGGCGCCAGGCGGCCGTCCAGGATGGCCGCCTTCAGTTGCTGGTGCAGGCTGCGCGCGGAAACGCGCGACCCCATTGCCGCCAAATCCAAGCCGATTTCAAACAAGGTGTCCATGCCGCCTCTGTTCAGCCTGCCGGGCGGTAAGTGGCCCAGCTGTTTTTCGCCCAAATGGCCCTTTTGCGTAGCGCCCAGCGCACATAGTATTCGCAGCCATCCCAACCGGTTGTGGAGCGCCATGCAGATGAAGTTTTTCCGGGGTTTTGGCGCCGCGCTGGCGCTGGCCTGCCTGACCGTGCCCGCAGCGGCGCAAACGGTCACCGTGCCTGCACAGGCCGCCGCGCCCACGCCGGCTGCAGCGCCGCGCGATGGCACCCACGATTTCGACTTCGAAATCGGCGCCTGGCAGACCCGGCTCAAGCGCCTGCTGCGTCCGCTGTCAGGCAGCCAGGAATGGGCCGATTACCAGGGCACCACCGTGGTCCGCAAGGTATGGAACGGCGCCGCCAATCTGGTGGAGCTGGAGGTGGACGGCCCCGCCGGCCACATCGGCGCTCTCTCCTTGCGGTTGTACAACCCGGCGGCAAGGCAATGGAGCCTGAACTTTGCCAACCGCCGGGTGGGCGAGGTGTCGCTGCCACCGACCGTCGGCGCCTTTCGCAACGGACGCGGCGAGTTCTACAATTTTGAGGAGTTCAACGGCCGCATGGTGTGGGTGCGTTTTGTGATCTCCGAGGTCACGCCGGACTCGGTGCATTTCGAGCAGGCCTTTTCGGACGATGGCGGCAAGACCTGGGAGCTGAACTGGATTGCCGACGACACCCGCCTTGGCCCCACGGCGCAGATCCAACCAGCGCCGCCAGATGCACCAGCCAAGCAAGCGGCCGCGGTGCGTGATGGTGCGCATGACTTTGATTTCAACATCGGCACCTGGCGCACGCAGTCTTCCCGCCTGCTCAAGCCGTTGACCGGTTCCACCACTTGGGCGGAGATGGCGGGCGTCACCGTGGTCAAGCCCATCTGGGGTGGCCGCGCCAACTTGGCCGAGTTCAAGGCCATGGGCCCGGCGGGCGCGGTGGAACTGCTGTCGCTGCGCTTGTACAACCCTTCCAGCGGCCAGTGGAACCTGAATGTCGCCAACCCCGGCGTGGGCACGCTGGGGGTACCCAGTGTCGGCGGGTTCAGCAATGGCCGTGGCGTGTTCTATGACCAGGAGACCATCAACGGTCGCGCCGTGCTGGTGCGCTTTGCCATCTGGCCCACCGGTGCCGACACGGCGCAGTCGGAGCGGGCCTTCTCGGTGGATGGCGGCCAGACCTGGGAGGTGAATTGGCTCAGCCGTTACACGCGTTTGCGGGAGTGAGTTGGCTCCAGGCCAGCTGCCGCAGCCGCAGCTTCAGCGTCGCGCGGCCTTGGGTGTTGGCGCCGCCAGCACCGCCGCACAGCAAAGCCCCGCAATCTCTTCTGCCACTTCCGCCGCCGCCGCCGACTCGGCCTTCAGGTTGGCCGCCAGCGGTGACAGCGGCCCCACCAGCGCCTCCATGAAGCCGCCGACGATGATGGCGGCGGCTAGGTCGGCCCGCAAGTCCTTGCGGAATTCGCCGCTCTTCTGGCCTTCCTTCAGCAGGCGCACGATCTGCTGGCCAATGGCGTAGCGGGATTTGAGCCGCGCCTCGTCGATCTCGCGGTCGCAGGGTTCGGCGATCAACGCATAGGCCATGCGGCGGTTGCGCATGGCGCGCATCACGAAGGTGCGCACCACGTCGTGCAGGCGCTCGGCCGGCGTGCCGTCGCCGTCTATCACCTCGCCCATCACCACCTGCTCGTGGTGGCTGACCAGCTCCAGCACCTCGGTGAACAGCTCCACCTTGGACGGGAAATAGCGGTACACGGTGCCGGTGGCCAGGCCGGCCGCGGCGGCGATGTTGGCCACCTGGCCCTCCTGCCAACCGCCTTCGCTGATCAGCCGGTGGGCGGCCTCCAGGATGCGGGCGCGGTTTTGCGCCAATTGGTTTTCGACGTTCTCGGTGCGGTGGTAGACCATGGTGTGTGGGGATGGACGGCAGTCTTCGATGCCATTGTGTCATGAAGTTATGAACACAGGTTCATAACATTGATGCCGCAAGCGCCAACGCCAATACAAACGATACAAACTGCTGCCGGCACGACACATCTGATACAGCGCTGCGCTGGCCTGATTTCGTAGGTGTGAACTAGAATTCATTTCATTGTGAACATGGATTCATTTCATTCTCACAGGGAGCAGAAAAAACCACTTTTCTGCGGGCGACCACGCTGCTCACGCCCGCACACCTCATGTCAGGAACCACCATGCTGAAAGCACTCACTCCCCTTTGTCTGGTTTTGTCCGGCGCGCTGTCCTGCGCCAGCCTGGCCGCCACGGCGCCCAGCGCCACGGAGGCGGCCAAGACCCAGTTCTTCCCCGTGCTGTCGTACCGCACCGGGCCTTACGCGCCCAACGGCACACCCTGGGCCAATGGCTACGTGGACTACCTGAAGCTGGTCAACGCGCGTGGCGGCATCAACGGCGTCAAGATATCCTTCGAGGAATGCGAGACCGGCTACGACACCGCGCGCAGCGTGGAGTGCTATGAGCGCCTGAAGGCCAGGCACGGTGGCGGCACGGTGGTGCAGCCGCTGTCCACCGGTGCCACCTTCGCCATTTCTGAAAAGGCGCCGGTGGACAAGATCCCGCTGCTGACGCTGGGCTATGGCCGCAGCGAGAGCGCTGACGGCATGGTGTTCAAGTGGAATTTCCCCATCGCCGGCACCTACTGGGTGGCGGCCGACACCATGCTGCAGGTCATCGCCAGGAAGGAAGGCGGCTTTGACAAGCTCAAGGGCAAGAAGATCACGCTGGTCTATCACGACAGTCCTTATGGCAAGGAGCCGATTGCGCTGCTGCAGGAGCGCGCCCACCTGAACGGCTTTGCGTTGCAACTGCTGCCGGTGGCGGCGCCCGGGCTGGAGCAGAAATCCATCTGGTTGCAGATCCGCCAGGCCAGGCCGGACTACGTGCTGCTGTGGGGCTGGGGCGTGATGAATTCCACCGCCATCAAGGAGGCCCAGGCCACCGGCTACCCGCGCGAGAAGATGTATGGCGTGTGGTGGGCCGGTGCCGAGCCCGATGTGAAGGACGTGGCCGAGGGGGCCAAGGGCTACAACGCCGTGGCCCTGCAGCATGGCGCCGAGCCGCAGTCGCGCCTGGTCAAGGACATGCTGGCGCTGGTGCACGACAAGGGCCAGGGCACCGGAGCGCGCGACGAGGTGGGGCAGGTGCTGTACATGCGCGGCGCCATGAGCGCCATGCTGGGCGTGGAGGGCGTGCGCGCCGCGCAGGAGCGCTTCGGCAGGGGCCGGGTGGTCAGCGGCGAGCAGGTGCGCTGGGGCCTGGAGAACCTGAACCTGACGCAGGCCAAGCTGGACGCACTGGGCTTCTCCGGCGTGCTGCGCCCCATCTCCACCTCGTGCGCCGACCACATGGGCGCCGCCTGGACGCGCATGACCAGCTGGGATGGCCGCCGATGGCAGTTCACCAGCGATTGGCTACAGGCCGACGAGCAAATCATCAAACCGCTGGTGAAGGCGGCAGCCGCCAAATACGCCGGCGACAAGAAGCTGGCGCCACGCGCGCCGGCGGACTGCCAGAGCTGAGGCCGGCCCACACCCACAGCCATGCCCACAGCCATCTTTCAAGGAGGAAACATCATGAACACCACCATCCCTACCCGGGTGCGCGTCTACACCGATTGCCGCAGCCCCTATGCCTACCTGGCCATGGCCGGCGCCTACCAGCTGGAGCACGACTTTCACGTGCTGCTCGACTGGTACCCCTACGCGGTGGACCTGGAGGGCGTCTACGGCGCGGTGGCCACGCGCAATGAGCGCGAATGGCGCAAGCTGCGCTACCTGTATGGCGACGTGCGCCGCCAGGCCACCGAGCGCGGCATGCTGGTCAAGGGCACGCGCAAGATCTACGACCCCACGCTGGTCAGCCTGGCCATGCTGTACGCCAAGCGCTGTGGCGCGCTGCGCGCCTTCCAGGATCCGCTGCTGGACCAGTTCTGGAGCCACCACATGGAAATCGACAACGCGGAACAGGTGGAGCGCTGTCTGCAGGCCGCCGGGCTGGACGTGGCCGGTTTTCGGGGCTATGCCGCCGTGCTGGGGCCGCAGGAACTGGCCGAGGTGCGCGAGCAGGCCGAATGCGAAGGCGTGTTTGGCGTGCCGTCGTTCATTTTCGGCGGCGAATTGTTCTGGGGGCCTGACCGGCTCGACCACTTGCGCGCGCGGCTGCGGCAGGCCAGGCTGCAGCGCCGGGCAATTGCCGCGCCGCGGTTGGCCGCACGGGAAGGGGCACTGGCATGACGCGGCCCCTGACCGAAACCTACCGCGGCGTGGTGCCCCAGTGGCATTGCGACCACATGGGTCACATGAATGTGATGTTCTACACCAGCATGTTCGAGCAGGCTTCGTGGCAATTGCTGGCCACGCTGGGCATCACACCGGGCTGGATGCGCGATACCGGCCTCGGCATGGTGTCCATGGACCAGCGCACCAGCTACCAGCGCGAGCTGCATGCCGGCGACGTGGTGTATGTGCGCAGCGGCGTGCTGGAGGTGCGTGCCAAGGCGCTGCGCTTTGCCCATGAGCTGGTGGACGCCAGCACCGGTGAGGTCTGCGCCATTGCCCACTTTGTGGCCGTGCACTTCGACCGCGAGCTCCGCCGCTCGGCCGTGCTGCCGCAGGCCTTTGCCGAGCGTGCCCGCGCCGCGCTGACGCGCATGGTGCTGCCCTGGGACGACCTGAACCCGCAGCCTGAGCCGCTGGCGGAGGCCGCATGATGGGCTGCGCCGAGCTGCACCTGGCCGAGCCGCCCGCCGGCACGGCCGACCCGCCGGATGGTTCACCCCACCAGCTGCCGGAGGGCGAAGCCGCCACCCGCCGCGCACTGGCCGCGCTGATGGCGGATTTCTTCTACCTGGTGTCGTTCGCCGCCGGCACTTACCCGCGTTATGGGCAAGTGCGCGCGCTGTTCGTTCCCGGCGGCCTGCTGGTGCGCGGCACCGAGGTGGTGCCGCACGTGCAGACCGTGGAGCAGTTCGCCAAAGGGCGGCATGCCGAGGTGGAGGCTGGCACGCTGACCCAGTTTCACGAATGGGAGCTCAGCGAACACACGCAGGTGTTCGGCCACGTGGCGCAGCGCTTCAGCCGCTACCGCAAGAGCGGCGTCTACCGGGGCCGGGGCTTTGTGGAGCACGGTGTCATCAGCACGCAGTTCGTACACGGGCCGCAGGGTTGGCGCATCAGCGCCATGGCTTGGGACGACGAGCGACCGGGCGGCAAGCTCAGCGGCCAGCCTTGGCCGCCGCCTCTTCGCGCCGCAGCTCGGTGACGGTGCGGCCCTTCCAGCCCCAGTTGTCGGTGTCCACCTCGTCGATGACGACGAAGGTGGCGGCCGGGTCCTTGTTGAGCACGCGCACCATCATGTTGGTGGCCTCGGTGATTAGTTGCTGCTTCTGCGCCAGCGTGACGCCTTCGCGGGTGATTTCTATGCGGATGTAGGGCATGGTGTTCTCCGGGGTGTTGAAGAGGGCGGGCGGTCAGTTGTCCAGGTGGGTGTACAGCTTGTTGACGATACGCCACTGGCCGTCCTGCTTCAGCAGGCTGAGCTGGTCCAGGTAGTTCAGGCCCAGCATCGGGCACTGCGTGGTGGCCACGGCAGTGGCGCCGTGGATCTGCAGCGCCAGCAGCTTCATCTGCTGCGACTCGCCCTTTTGTTGCGGGCTGGTGCGACCGGCCACCAGGCGCAGGTAGGGCTCCAGCTCGCGCAACACGATCTCGCCCTTGACCTCGCCAAACAGGCGGGCCTGCGGGTGGAACACGGCGCGCAGCGCCTCGGCATCGCCCTGGTGCAGGGCGTCAAAATAGCGCTGCACCAGGGCCATCAGGGTTTCGCGGTCGCTGTTCATCAGCGGCGCTTCCATCACCACTTGCCCGCGTTTGCGCCGCCATCCACCGGCAGCACCACGCCGCTGGTGAAGCCGGCATCGGCCAGGTACAGCACGGCGTCGGCGATCTCCTGCGTGCTGGCGATGCGGTTGGCCGGCGACAGCCCGCTCAGGAAGCCATGGTTGACGGCGGGGTGCATGGGCGTGTCCACGATGCCAGGCGCCACCGCGTTGACCTGGATGTTGTGCGGCGCGAGTTCCAGCGCCAGCGCCTTGGTGGCCTGGTTGATGCCGCCTTTGATCAGCACCGGCAGCAGTGCCGGCACGGCCTGCATCGGTTGCGAGCCCAGGCTGGCGGTGATGTTGATGATGCGCCCGGCCTTGCGCGGCACCATGTGGCGGGCGGCGGCTTGCGACGGGTAGACGAAGCCCTTCAGGTTGGTGTTGACCATCGCCTCCAGATCGTCCGGCGTGTAGTCGGTCAGCGGCTTGGCGATGAAGACACCGGCGTTGTTGACCAGCACGTCGACCTGGCCGAAGCGCTGCACAGCGCGCGCGATCAGCTGGGTGCCCACGCTCGGGTCCGCCACGTCGCCGGCCACGGCCAGGAAGTTGTCGGGGTTCCCCAGGCTGGTGGCTGCCTGTTTCAAGCGTTCCTCGGTGCGGGCATTGCCGACCACGTTGTCGCCGCGTTGCAGGAAGGCGCGGGCCAGTGCCAGGCCGATGCCGCTGGAGGCGCCGGTGATGACGACGGTCTTGGGTGTGTTGTTGCTCATGATCAGGTCCTTTCAAGGGTTGTTGCAGTGTTTGCCGGGCTTGGCAGCCATGCCGCAGCCCGTAAGACGTAATCTATTTATTCCACCGGCATAAATAAATAGGCTATAAATCACTTCACTGCTTACACCATGTAATTAATCCATGAACCGCCAGTTCGATGATTTGATGTTGGGCAGCCTGGAGCTGTTTTGTGCGGCGGCCGAGCTGCACGGCTTCACGGCCGCCGCCACGGCCACCGGCGTGACGCCGGCTGCCGTCAGCCGCACGGTGGCCCGGCTGGAAGAACGCTTTGGTGTGCGGCTGTTCGTGCGCACCACGCGGCAGATACGCCTGACCGAAGCCGGCCAGGCGTATTACGAGCAATGTCGCCACGCGCTGAACCAGTTGCTGGAGGCCGAGCGTGATGTCAGCGGCCGCCAAGCCACGCCCAGCGGGTTGCTGCGCATCAGCGTGCCCACCACCTACGGGCACTACCGTTTGCTGCCGCTGTTGCCGGCGTTCCGCGCAAGCTACCCCGACATCCGCGTGGAGGTGCACGTCAGCAACCGCAACATCGATTTCGCTGCCGAAGGCTATGACCTGGCCGTGCGCGTGCGTGACCCGGGCGACTCCACGCTGATCGCGCGTCACCTGGAAGATGCGGAACTGGTGCTGGTGGCCGCGCCGGACTACCTGCGCCGCCGTGGTGAGCCCAAGACGCTGGGCGATTTGCAGCGGCATGACTGCATCCAGTTTGAGCTGCCCAGCAGTGGCCGTACCATCCCGTGGCTGTTCCGCCAGGACAGCAAGGACGTGGAGTTGCTGACCACGGGCGGCTACGCCTGCTCAGACGATGTGCTGGCCGGCGTGACGCTGGCGCGGCATGGCGCGGGCATCTTTCAGGCCTACAGGTTCGTGGTGGAGGAAGACCTGCGCCAGGGCCGGCTGATGGAATTGCTGAAGCCGCTGGGCGGCCGCTCGCGCCCCTACAACCTGCTGTACCCGCACCTGCGCTACGTGCCGCTGCGGGTGCGCACGTTTGTGGAATTCTTGCTGGGCCACAAGACCGGGCCAGCCCGAGCGGCCAAGCGCGTCAAGGTGTGACGCGCGCGGCCACGCGCGTCAGGGAATCACGAACTCCACCGCGATGTTGCCGCGCGTGGCCAGCGAGTAAGGGCACAACTGGTGGGCGCCGTCCACCAACTGGCGCTTTTGCTCGGGCGCCAGGCCCGGCAGGTGCACTGTCATCTTCATCGCCAGCGCAAAGCCCTGGTCAGCGGTGTTGCCCAGCATGACTTCGGCGTCTATGGACGCATCGTCGGGCAGGCGCAGGCCCAGCGGTGCGCCGGCGCGGCGCATCGCGCCCATGAAGCAGGCCGACCAGCCCACCGCCAGCAGTTGCTCGGGGTTGGTGCCGGGCTTGCCCAGGCCGGGTGGGCTGAGCTTGACGTTGAGTTGACCGTCGCTGGATTTGCCGGTGCCGTCGCGCCCGCCGGTGGTGTGGGTGTGGGCGGTGTACAGCGGTTTTTCTATCGTGCGCAACATGGTGTGTTCTCCGTTGGTGGTGTGGGTCAGGCCGCGCCGTCTTCTTCGGCAGGGCGGAAATGAGTCAGTGCGGTCATGGCCATGCGCACCACGTTGCGCGATTCGGCCACGGGGGCGCCGGCTTTGCCGGTGACGCGCAGGCCGCGCATCACGGTGAGGATGAATTCGGCGCCGGCTTTCTCGTCCAGTTCAGTCGGTAGTTCGCCCAGCACCTTGGCCTGCTTCAGCGCCGCAGCCAGGTCAGTCTTGGAGCGGTTGCCGCCCTGGCGCAGCAGCTCGGCCACCTCGGCATCGCTGACGCCGATTTCGGAGGCGGTGTTCACCGACAGGCAGCCACGCGTGCGCGCCACGCCGGTCTGGCAGGCGATGGACAGCAGCAGCGCTTCGATGCCGCGCAGGGGGGATGGCGCTTCGTGAACAGTCTTCATCAGCGACTCAGCACGCTCAGCCTGGTAGACCTGCAGCGCCTGCAGGAACAGGCCGCGCTTGCTCTCGAAGGTGTTGTACAGGCTTTGCCGGCCTATGCCCATGGCTTCCACCAGGTCGGGCAGGCCGGTGGCTTCATAGCCCTGGCACCAGAACACCTCCATCGCGCGGTGGAGGACTTCGTCACGGTCAAATTCAGAGGGTCTTGGCATGGTGAGCAAATTCTAGTTGATTTTTGACTGATCGGTCAAATATAATTTGCGGCAACGAATTCACCAGTTGCTCTTCCTTCTTTTTCTTTTTCATTTCTTCCACTTCGGATCCATAGACTTGCCATGACCAACCACTCCAGCCGCAGAAGTTTTCTCTCTCTCGCCGCCCTGACCGGCGCGCAACTGGCGCTGGCCCGCCCATCGGTGGCGGCCGCGTTGCCGGCGCAGCCTGCCGCTGCCAACAGCTTTGCCGGCAAGCTGCGCCAGATCAACGCCGGCCCGTTGAACATCGGCTACGCCGAGCTGGGCCCGGCCAACGGCCCGGCCGTGCTGCTGCTGCACGGCTGGCCCTATGACATCCATACGTATGTGGACGTGGCACCGCAGCTGGCGAACGCTGGCTTTCGCGTGCTGGTGCCCCATCTGCGCGGCTATGGCAGCACGCGCTTCCTGCAACAGGGCGCCGTGCGCAACGCACAGCAGACAGCCTTCGCCGCCGACGCCATCGCGCTGCTGGACGCACTGGGCATAGAGCAGGCGGTGGTGGCCGGCTGCGACTGGGGCGCGCGCACCGCCTGCGTGATGGCGGCGCTGTGGCCGCAGCGCGTGAAAGCGCTGGTGTCAGTCAGCGGCTACCTGGTGACCAACCGCGCTGCCGGTGGCCAGCCGCTGGCCCCAAGCGACGAACTGGCCTGGTGGTACCAGTTTTACCTCACCACCGAGCGCGGCCGTCTGGGCTATGACAAGAACCGCAAGGACTTCGCCCGTCTGATCTGGAACCAGGCCTCGCCGCAATGGCGCTTCGACGACGCCACTTTCGAGCGCAGCGCGCTGGCGCTGGACAACCCGGACCACGTGGCCATCGTGGTGCACAACTACCGCTGGCGCCTGGGCCTGGCCGATGGCCAAACCGACTACGCGGAACTGGAAAACCGGCTGGCAGGTGTGCAGAGCCTGGTCCTGCCCAGCATCACGCTGGAGGGCGACGCCAATGCCGCGCCGCACCCGCCGGCCGCCGCGTATGCGAAGCGCTTCACCGGCAAGTACCAGCACCGCCAGTTGGGCGGTGGCATCGGCCACAACCTGCCGCAAGAGGCGCCCACCGCTTTCGCCCAGGCGGTGCTGGACGTGGCGCAATGGTGATGGACGCCGCCATGACGCTGGTGATCATCGCCTTTCTGGCCGGGGTGCTGACCATCATCAGCCCCTGCATACTGCCGGTGCTGCCGTTCGTGCTTGCGCGTGCGGACAGACCTTTTCTACGCAGCGGCCTGCCGCTGCTGGTCGGGTTGGCGCTGAGTTTCGCCGTCGCTGCCGCGCTGACAAGCCTGAGTGGTGGCTGGCTGGTGCAGGTCAGCCAATATGGCCGTGCGGCGGCATTGGCGCTGCTGGCGGTGTTCGCGTTGAGCCTGCTGTTGCCGGGTCTGGCGCAAGCGCTGATGCAACCCCTGGTGTCGGTGGGCGACAGGCTGCTGGCGCGTAAGGCAGGCATGCAGCAGGCTTCCTCTCTGCAGTCGTCACTGGTCGTGGGCATGGCCACCGGCCTGCTGTGGACGCCCTGCGCCGGCCCCGTGCTGGGCCTGGTGCTGACGGGCGCGGCGCTGGGTGGGCCCGGCACGCGCGGCGCGTTGTTGCTGGCCTATGCGGCGGGTGCCGCAACCTCATTGGCGGTCGCGCTGCTGGCGGGCAGGCGCTTGCTGGCCTGGTTGAAGGGTGCGCTGCCGCTGGGTGAGTGGTTCAGGAAGTTTGCCGGTGGCGTGGCGCTGGTCAGCGTCGCGGCCATGGCCTTGGGCGTGGACACCGGCGCGTTGGCGCAGCTGTCCGCCGACAACACCACGGCGTTGGAGCAACGCTTGCTGGACCGCGTGCAGCCGCCCTCTGTCGCCGGCAGGCCCGCGGCCGCCGGCCTGCAACTTCCCCGCTTGCCTGTGTTGCCCCTGCAGCCGCGGCTGGATGGCGCCACGCAGTGGCTGAACAGTCCGCCACTGGACATGGCCGCGCTGCGCGGCAAGGTCGTGCTGGTGAATTTCTGGACCTATTCCTGCATCAACTGCCTGCGCACCTTGCCCTACCTGCGGGCATGGAACGAGCGCTACGCCAGCCAGGGCCTGGTCGTTGTGGGCGTGCACGCACCAGAGTTTGCGTTCGAGAAGATTCCCGCCAACGTGCGGCGCGCGGTGATGGATTTGCAGTTGGGTTACCCCGTCGCACTGGACAATGACTTCGCCATCTGGCGCGGCTTTGACAACCAGTACTGGCCGGCGCTGTACTTCATCGACGCGCAGGGCCGGCTGCGGCACCGCCAGTTCGGCGAGGGCGGGCACGAGCAGTCCGAGCGGGCCCTTCAGCAACTGCTGGCCGAGGCCGGCGCGGCGGTGCCTGGTGCGACCGTGCATGCACCTGTGCTGCCAGTTCAGCAGATGGGCGTGGGCCTGGCGCCGGACCCGGACAACCTGCGCACGCCGGAAACCTACCTGGGCTACCGCAAGGCCGGTGCCTCGCCGGTGGGCGGCTTCGTGCCGGAGCGCCGCCACGATTACCGCATGGGCAAAGACCTGCGGCTCAATGCCTGGGGCCTGTCGGGTGACTGGCTGGCCAAGCCCGAACACACCGAGCTGGCCGGTGGCAACGGTGCGCTGGTGCTGCGCTTTCACGCGCGCGACCTGCACCTGGTGATGGGGCCGTCAGCGGACGGCAAGCCGGTGCCCTTCGTGCTGACGCTGGATGGCCAGCCGCCGGGTGTCGACAAGGGGGTGGATGTGGATGCCAGCGGCCGTGGCCAAGTGAGCGGCGAACGGCTGTACCAGCTGGTGCGCCAGCAGGGCGCGGTGAAAGACCGCACGGTTGAAATCCGCTTCCTGGCGCCGGGGGCGAGGGTGTTTGCGTTCACGTTTGGCTGAGGCCGATGCTGCGGGCGATGATGTTGTTTGGTAGCGGTACCCGAGTTATCATGCCGCCATGCCTGACAAGGACCCCCCCAGCACGGCCAAGCGCAGCCGCCGCGGCAGCGGCGCCATCACGCTGCGCGACGTCGCCAAGCTGGCCGGCGTGGCGCCCATCACCGCCTCGCGCACCATCAACACGCCGGCGCAGGTGTCGCCCGAGATACGCCAGCGCGTGCTGGAGGCGATAGAGCGCACCGGCTACGTGCCCAACCGCATGGCCGGCGGCCTGGCCTCATCGCGCAGCCGATTGATCGCGGCGGTCGTGCCCAGCATGGTGATGTCGGTGTTCCTGGAGACCATCGAGTCGCTGAACAACCACCTGTTTGAGGCCGGCTATCAGCTGATGCTGGGCCAGAGCGGCTATTCGCAGCAGCGCGAGGAGGCGCTGTTGGAGGCCATCATCGGCCGCCGGCCCGACGGCATCTTCCTCACCGGCATCATGCTGTCACAAAAGGGGCGCACGCGGCTGCTGGCCTCGGGCATCCCGGTGGTGGAGACCTGGGATTTGACGCCCACCCCGATCGACATGCTGGTGGGCTTTTCGCACGCCGACATTGGCCGCGAGGTGGCGCAGTACCTGATCAAGAAAGGCCGCAAGCGCTTTGCGCTGGTGCGTGCCGACGACGAGCGCGCCGTGCGCCGCGCCCAGGCCTTCCAGGACGAGCTGGCGCGCCACAAGCTGGCACCGGCGCTGGTGATCAACGTGGGCGCGTCGCGCTCGCTGGGCAGCGGGCGCGAGGCACTGGGGCAGATGCTGGCCCAGTTGCCCCAGGTGGATGCGGTGTTCTGCAGCTCCGACCTGCTGGCGCTGGGGGTGATGACCGAGGCCGGCGCGCGGGGCATGGCGGTGCCCGGGCGCCTGTCCATCGTCGGCTTTGGCGACATGCCGCTGGCAGCCGACGCGCTGCCTGCCCTGACCACCGTGCGCATCAACGGCCCAGAGATCGGCCTCAAGGCCGCGCAATACCTGATTGCCCGCGCCGAAGGCCATGCGGTGCAAGAGCGCATCGTGGACGTGGGCTTTGCCATCGTGGAGCGGGGCAGTGCGTGATACTGGGGACAAGCGGCCGCCAGCCGCCAAATTGATGCAACTTGGTACCGCTACCATGCTATGATTCGCTACTGACATGAACCCATCCAGCACCCCCACCATCACGTCGCTGCGCGCCATTCCGGTGGCCGGGCAGGACAGCATGCTGCTGAACCTGTCCGGTGCGCATGGCCCGTACTTCACGCGCAACCTGCTGATGCTGACCGACAGTGCCGGCCACACCGGCATCGGTGAGGTGCCCGGCGGTGAAAAGATACGCACCACGTTGGAAGACGCCGCCGCCATCGTGGTGGGCCAGCCCATCGCCAACATGCATGCGCTGCTGGCCACGATGCGCCAGCGCTTTGCCGACCGCGACAGCGGCGGGCGCGGCCTGCAGACCTTTGATTTGCGCACCACCATCCACGCCGTCACCGCCGTCGAGTCGGCGCTGCTGGACCTGCTGGGCCAGCACCTGGGTGTGCCGGTGGCAGCACTGCTGGGCGAGGGGCAGCAGCGCGATGCGGTGGAGATGCTGGGCTATTTGTTCTACATCGGCGACCGCACCAAAACCGACCTTGGTTACCGGACAGAGCCCGGTGCGGACAACGACTGGTTCCGCCTGCGCAATGAGGTGGCACTGACACCCGAAGCGGTGGTGCGCCTGGCCGAGGCCGCACACGCCCGCTATGGCTTCAACGACTTCAAGCTGAAGGGCGGCGCGCTGGCCGGTGAGGCCGAGGTGGAAGCCATACGCGCGCTGCATGCGCGCTTTCCGCAGGCCCGCGTCACGCTGGACCCGAATGGCGCCTGGTCGTTGAATGAGGCGGTGCGCCTGACGCGCGACCTGCATGGCGTGATGGCCTATGCCGAAGACCCTTGCGGCGCCGAGAATGGTTACTCCGGCCGCGAGGTGATGGCCGAGTTCCGCCGCGCCACCGGTCTGCCCACCGCCACCAACATGGTGGCCACCGACTGGCGCCAGCTGGTGCATGCGCTCTCCTTGCAAAGCGTGGATATTCCGCTGGCCGACCCGCATTTCTGGACCATGGCCGGCTCGGTGCGTGTAGCCCAGACCTGCCGCGACTGGGGGCTGACCTGGGGCTCGCATTCCAACAACCATTTCGATGTGTCGCTGGCCATGTTCACGCAGGTGGCCGCCGCCGCACCCGGCAAGGTGACGGCCATAGACACCCACTGGATCTGGCAGGACGGCCATGGGCTGACGCAACAGCCGCCGCAGATCATCAACGGCCATGTGCAGGTGCCCAAGACCCCGGGCCTGGGCGTGACGCTGGACATGGCGAAGGTGGAGCAAGCCCACCAGCTGTACCTGCAGCACGGCCTGGGTGCGCGCGACGACGCGGTGGCCATGCAGTACCTGATCCCGAATTGGAAGTTCGACCCCAAGAAACCCTGCCTGGTGCGCTGAAGGCGCCAGGCATCCCTCACCAACAGGAGCAACTCATGAGAGAAAACCGCTTGCGCAGCATCTGGAAGGCCGGTGGCGCCGTCGTCAACGGCTGGTTGGCCGTGCCCAGCAGCTTTTCCGCCGAGACCATGGCCCACCAGGGCTGGGACTCGCTGACCATCGACCTGCAGCACGGCGTGGTGGACTACCAGGCCATGGTGCCCATGCTGCAAGCCATCTCCACCACCAACACCGTGCCGGTGGTGCGCGTGCCCTGGCTGGAGCCCGGCATCCTGATGAAGACGCTGGACGCCGGCGCCTATGGCGTCATCTGCCCGATGGTGAACACCCGCGAGGACGCGCAGAACCTGGTGGCATACACCCACTACGCGCCCATGGGCACACGCAGCTTTGGCCCGATACGCGCGCTGCTGTATGGCGGTGCCGATTACCCGAAGCACGCCAATGAGACCATCGTCACCTTCGCGATGATCGAGACGGCGAAAGCACTGGACAACCTGGACAGCATCTTGAGCGTGGAGGGGCTGGACGCGATCTACATCGGCCCCTCGGACCTGTCTCTGGCGCTGGGCTGCAACCCCACCTTTGATGACCTGGACCCGAAAGCCGCCGAGGCGGTGGACCACATCCTGGCGCGCGCCAAGGCGCACGGCGTGGTGGCCGGCATCCACAACGGCACGCCGGAGGCGGCGCTGAAGCGCATCGCCAAGGGCTTCCAGTTCACCACCATCAGCTCCGACGCGCGCCTGATGGCGGCTGGCGCCCAGCAGGTGATAGCGAAGATGCGCGCCGCCGCGCCCAAGGCCGACGGCGGCACCTACTGACATTTTTTGAACGAGGACGAAGACATCATGAAGATTGGTTTCATAGGCTTGGGCATCATGGGTGCCCCGATGGCTGGCCATTTGCTGGCCGCCGGCAACGAGTTGTTCGTGCGCACCCGCAGCAAGGTGCCTGAGGCGCTGGCCGCCGCCACCGCCTGCGCCTCTCCCGCTGACGTGGCGCGTGCCGCCGACGTGGTGTTCCTGATGCTGCCCGACACGCCCGACGTCGAAGCCGTGCTGTTTGGCAAGGACGGCGTGGCCGAGGGCCTGTCCAAGGGCAAGACGGTGGTGGACATGAGCTCCATCTCGCCGATGGAGACCAAGCGCTTTGCCGCCAAGGTCAACGCGCTGGGTGCCGATTACCTGGACGCCCCGGTCTCCGGTGGCGAGGTGGGCGCCAAGGCCGCCAGCCTCACCATCATGGTCGGCGGGCCGGAAGCGGCCTTCGAGAAGGTCAAGCCGCTGTTCGAAAAGATGGGCAAGAACATCACGCTGGTGGGTGGCAACGGCGACGGCCAGACCACCAAGGTGGCGAACCAGATCATCGTGGCGCTGAACATTGCTGCTGTTAGCGAGGCACTGGTGTTTGCCAGCAAGGCTGGTGCCGACCCGGCCAAGGTGCGCCAGGCGCTGATGGGCGGCTTTGCGGCCAGCCGCATCCTGGAAGTGCATGGCGAGCGCATGATCAAGCGCACCTTCAACCCGGGCTTTCGCATCAAGCTGCACCAGAAGGACCTGGGCCTGGCGCTGGCCGGTGCGCGCGAACTGGGCGTGGCGCTGCCGCAGACTGCTAATGCAGCGCAGCTGATGCAGGTGTGCGCGGCCAACGGCTTGGCGGAGCAGGACCATTCAGCGCTGGTCAAGGCGCTGGAACTGATGGCCGGCCACGAGGTGGCCAAGGCCGCATAAAACAACAGCGCAACGTGATTCCCGACGACAAGCAGCAACTGCTGCGCGGCATGTTCGATGCCGCCGTGGCCGCCGCGCAGCCGCAGCTGTGCCTGCCACCGCACCTGCCGCCGCCGCCCAAGGGCCGCACCATCGTCATCGGCGCCGGCAAAGCGTCGGCCGCGATGGCGCGTGCGCTGGAAGACCATTGGCCTGGCCCGCTGGAGGGCCTGGTGGTCACCCGCTACGGTTACGAGGTGCCCTGCCAGCGCATTGAGATCATGCAGGCGGCGCACCCGGTGCCCGACGCCAACAGCCAGCTGGCGGCGCAGCGCATACGCGCCATGGTCAACGGCTTGACGCAGGACGACTTGGTGATCGCGCTGATCTCCGGCGGTGGCTCGGCCTTGCTGATCGAACCGGGCGAGGGCCTGACGCTGGCCGACAAGCAAGCCGTCAACAGCGCTCTGCTGGCCAGCGGCGCCACCATCAGCGAGATGAACTGTGTGCGCCGGCACCTGTCGGGTATCAAGGGCGGGCGCCTGGCCGCCGCCTGCCACCCGGCACAGTTGGTGACGCTGCTGATCTCAGACGTGCCGGGCGATTCACCGATGGACATTGCCTCTGGCCCCACGGTGGGCGACAGCACCAGCTGCGCCGATGCGCTGGCGGTGATCGACCGCTACCGCATCACCGTGCCCGAAGCTGTGCGCACACTGCTGCAAAGCGGCCGGGGTGAGACCGTGAAGCCCGGCGACGCGCGGCTGATCCGTGCCGAAACCCGCATGACCACCGCGCCGCAGATCGCGCTGGAGGCAGCCGCCGAGGTGGCACGCCGCGCCGGCTACACGCCCTACATCCTGGGCGACAGCCTGGAAGGTGAAGCCAAGGATCTGGGCAAGACCCTGGCCGGCATCGCACGCCAAGTGGCCACCAAGGGTCAGCCGTTCACCACGCCCTGCGTGCTGCTGTCCGGCGGCGAAACCACCGTGACGCTGAAAGGTAGAGGCCGAGGCGGACGCAACGTGGAATTCCTGCTGTCGCTGGCCGTAGGTCTGGATGGCCTGCCCGGCGTCTACGCGATGGCGGGCGACACCGACGGCGTGGACGGCGCCGAAGAGATAGCCGGCGCCATGGCCGGCCCCGATACCCTGGCCCGAGCCTGGGCGCAAGGCATCAATCCGCGCGCCAGCCTGGACAACAACGACGGCCACGGCTTTTTCCAGGCGCTGGGCGACTCGGTCGTCACCGGGCCGACGCTGACCAACGTCAACGACTTCCGGGCCATCTTGGTCGACGCGCCGCAGAACTGAATCCGCGCCAACGTTTGTAGCGAGGATCAGGCCGCCACGGCACTCTGCTCCGCGGCTGACTTCAACCCAGCAGGAGCCGCGAGCGAACTAAAAAGCGAACTGCCCCGACAGGTAGCCACCAGTCTGCCGGCGGTTACCGGTGGTGGCCGGCGCAATCAGCCCCAGGTCGACATAGGCCAGCGTGAGCGAGAAGTTTTTGTTCGGTGCCCAGGCGATAAACAGGTCTTTCCAGTCGCTAGCCCGCAGGCCTTCGCCCAGGCCGGCGGCGCGGCCGGCGTCCTGCAGGTTATTGGTCATCGCGCGGTACTCAGCGCCGATGGCGATGTGGCGGTTCGGCAGCCAGGCCACCGAGAACTCCGGGCGCAGCTGGTAGCTGTCGTGCGGCGAGCCCAGCGTGCCGCCAAAGCCCAGCAGGCCGTTCTGGTTGGCCTTGGTGGCGCGCAGCGTGCCGTTCAGCAAGATGCCCTGGGCCAGCAGCAGCTTGGTGGCGCTGACGTAGAAATCCGTGCCGGTCTTGTCGGCGCCCAGCGCCTTCAGCGTGCCGTCCAGGCCGCTGGACGCCAGCTGCTTGAATTCCAGCCCGATGGCGATCTGCGGCATGGCGCTGTCGCTGGCCAGGATGGCTTCGCCCGCCACGCGCACCTTCAGGCCCAGGATGCTCTGCTTCAGGTGCAGACCCGGCACGCCCAGGCCCACGCCGGTGATGCCGGTGTCTATGTCCTGGTGCGCCAGCGACAACTCAAAGCGGTTGTAAAAGCCCAGGGCGGCGCCGTAGGTGGTCAGCCCATAGTCGGTGGTGTTGACGCGCGTCAGGTTGGCGGAGAAGCCGATTTCGCCATCGGTGGCATTGCTGCCAATCACCGCCCAAGGCGTCAGGCCGCCACCGGCGGCGCCATCGATGGTGCTGACGCCACCGGTCAGCAGCAGTTTGCCGGTGTCGGCCTGGGCGGCGGCGGCGCAGGCCAGCAGCGCGGCAACCATCGCGTGCCGGAATATGGGGGATCGCTCGAAGGGCATGGTTCTCCTTGTGGTTGCGCGCGGCTCTGGGTCGAGTATCGATGGGAAGGCGGTGTTGGCAAAGCCAGGGGTTTTGCGGCTTGGCAAATTTCTTTTCATGGGCTTAACCCCGCCGCCGGTGTTCCGCCGTGCAAGTCTCCATCGCAACTTTTTGATGGAGAAACACCATGCCCACACCCTCCCGCCGCCGTTTCCTGCTGCTGGCCGCCGCTGCTGCCGCGTGCACCACCCTGGCCACACCGGCCTGGAGCCTGGGCGCGCTGGTGGACATGGCGGTGGTGGACCGCAGCCAGGGTGAGACCCTGCCAGCCTATCAGCATCGGGGCGCGTCCTACATCGCCGGGCGCCCCGGCAACCGCTATGCGGTGCGCCTGACCAACCGCAGCGGTGGGCGCGTGCTGGTGGTGTTGTCGGTGGACGGTGTCAATGCCGTCAGCGGCGAAACCGCTGCCACCGGGCAACAGGGCTACGTGCTGGCACCGTATGCCAGCGCCGAGATCACCGGCTGGCGCAAGAGCTGGCAGGAGGCCGCCGCCTTCTACTTCACCGCGCTGCCGGATTCGTACGCCGCGCGCACCGGCCGGCCGGACAACGTGGGCGTGATCGGCGCAGCGGTGTTTCGCGAACGCGTACGCTACCCGCAGCCGGTTTGGGGCGAGGCAGAGCTGTCGTCGCGCCGGGCGGACAGCCCGGCCGACAGCGCAAGAAGCGCCGGCGGGGCCAGCAATGCTGCCCCTGCCGAGGCCGCGCCGGCGGCACCGGCCGCCAAGGGCATGGCGGCGGCGCCGCTGATGCGCCAGGAACGGCTGGATCGCTTGGGTACGGGCCATGGTGAGCGCGAATACGCACCGGTGACGCGCACGGAGTTCGAGCGCGCCAGCGACACGCCGGCCGAGGTGGTGAAGCTGCGTTACGACAGCTACCCGAACCTGCTGGCCAGCGGCGTCATTGCGCGCCCGCAACCGCTGCCGTGGCGGCGCGGCGCGCCCGAGCCCTTCCCCGGTTTCGTGCCGGACCCGAGTTGAGCGAGAAAGAGCGGCGGGGCGGGCGCGAGCCAACCTGTCAGGCCGCTGTGCCTTCGGCCTGCGGCTCGGCGGTCTGCTGGTGCAGGCCCCGCCAGGGCTGACCGGCCATCTGCCACAGCAGCACGGCGGCAAGCACCGGCAGGCTGCAGAACAGCCACGGGCCGATGCTCTGCAACTGCTGCAGTGTGACCAGCGGCGACAGCAGATGGGCCAGGCCTTCCAGGTGTGTGCGGGCCAGCATCAGCAGCAGCAACGGTGCGAACCGCTTGGCCCAGGTGGCGATGGGGCTGGCCGCCGTATCGCCCAGCACCATGCCACCGGCCAGCAGGAACAGGGCGCTGGCAATGAACACCAGCGAGAACAGCGTGTGGGCGATAGGCTGCGCGCTGCCCAGGCTGTCCTGCACCGCATACACCGGCAGCCAGGCCAGGCACAGCAGCGCCAATGCACGGGCAAACGCGCGCGCCCGGTCGGCACCGCGCGTGTCGTTGAAACCCGGCGGGTCGGCCTGCCGGCGCCGTGTCAGCGGCAGCACCAGCAGGTAGGCCAGGCCGAGCAGGGCGTCCAGCACCATGGTGCCGGGGTAGCCCCAGGCTTCGATGGCGATGCCCTGCCAGGTGGCGCTGTATGAGATGGCCAGGTTGGCCAGCGCCATGTAGGCGGTGAACTGGGTGGCCGCCACCACCGGGTTGGTCACATCCATCAGGTTGGCGTTGGCGGCGCTGTACATCAGGCCCTGGGCAAAGCCGTAGAACATGGTGGCGACCCAGAACGCTGCCAGCAGCAGCGGCGCCACGTCGGGGCGCTTGGCGCCTTCGGCCACCGGCATGATCCAGTGGTATTGCCACAGCACCGCGGCCATGGCCAGCACCGGCAGCGTCATCAGGCCGATGTAGACGTTCAGCGCCTTGCGGCGGTCGATGCGGTCGGCAATGCGTCCGCCCACCACGCAGCCTAAAGCGCCCAGCACCGAGCTGCCCAGGCTGAGCCAGGCCACCTGGTCGTCGTTCATGCCCAGCTCCACCGCCAGATTGCTTTGCAGCGCCAGGCCCAGACACATGGCACCGGGCGGCAGCATGGCCATGAACAGGGCGGCGAAGGCGCCGCGCGTGCCGACGAAGGAACGGAAGGCTGTGAGGGCGAACTGGCGCATATCGCGCAACGCGGTGCGAATGGCCGAATCCTGCGGCGGCGCCTCAGGCACCAGGCTGGCGGGCTCCTTCAGAGGCAGCACCACGAACACCGTGACGGCCAGGATGGACGCCGCCACGAACACGAAGGTGGACTGGAAGCCCAGGTAGCCGGCCAGGAACAGCGAGCCGGCGCCGCCCACCATCTGGCCGATGTTGGCACCGGCGAACATGAAGCCGTTGGCGGTGGCGCGCTCGTTCTCGGCCAAGGTGTTGACGGCCAGCGCGTCGATGGCCACGTCCTGCATGGCGGCAAAGCTGTTGTGCACCAGCAGGATGATGGTGAACAGGCCCAGCTGCTGCGGCAGCGACAGCGCCATGGTGGACAGCAGCGTGGCGGCCATCAGCACCTGCATCACCAGTATCCAGCCGCGCCGCCGGCCCAGGCGGCGTGAGTAGATCGAATCCACGAACGGCCCGGCCGCCCATTTGAAAGCCCAGGGCAGGTAGAACGAGCCCACGAAGGCGCCGATTTCCGCCGGCCCCACGCCCTGGCGGCGCAACTGGGTGGCCACCGCCGTGGCGGCAAAGCCCAAAGGGATGCCCTCGGTCATGTACAGCAGGAAGAACGCGGCCATGCGGCCGCGTGACGAATTGAACAGGCTGGGAAGGCGCATGGATGAAAACTCCGGTGACGGGCTGCGGTGCCGGCCAAGGGATGTTACTGTGTCGTTCAGCGTCTGAATTTCTGTTCAGTAAACCTGGGAGCCGGGATGTCGCCATGGGGTCGTTGGCTTGTCAGCCGTTGGCGCATCGCCGTGGCCGCGGCGTTGTGCAGCGTGGCGGTGCCGGCACAGGCGGTGACTGAGATCAAGGTGGCGGCCCAGAAGGGGACCGAACCCAAGTTTGTCAGCGCTTCGGCAGGCCAGCCGGCGGCCATTGTTGGCTTGTGCATAGACATGTTGCGGGCCATTGAGCGGCTGGCGCCGGAGTTGCGGTTTGTGGGCGATCAGCGCTGGGTGCCGCTGGCCCGGGTCGAGGCCGAACTGGCCGCCGGTCTGCAGGATGCCGCCTGCGCGCTGTCGCACACCAAGGAGCGGGATGCACGATTCATCTTCATCGAGCCGCCCATGCTGGCCATCAACTTCGTGCTGGTGGCGCGCCATGACGACACGGCGGTCATTCGCAGTTGGGAGGACGTGCGCCAGCTGGCACCCGACAACACGGTACTGGTGAACCAGGGATTTCCCACCATCAAGGTGCTGGAAGCGCGTGGCGGCATGCGCATGGACGCTGGCGCCAGCACGCCCGAAGCCAACCTGATCAAGCTGGCTGCGGGGCGCGGGCGCTTTTACTTCACCCGCGCGCTCGGGCTGCAGGCAGTGATTCGTGCTGCCGGCTTGCAGGACAAGCTCAAGGTCCTGCCGGTCAGCTTGTACAGCTCGCGGCTCTACCTGGTGGTGGGCCAACATGTCCAGCCCACGACCCAGGCCCAGCTGCGGCATGCGCTGGCGCAGCTGGAGGCCAGCGGCGAGCTGACGCGCATTCTCAAGAAATGGGAATGAGGCCGGCGCCCGCCTATTCCACCTTGAAGGTCAGCCCGGCATTGGCGGCCAGCCGCTTGATCAGCGCATCGCCCATCACGGCCCCAGGTGTCCAGATGCCCCCTTTTGCACCGGCAACATCCTGCAGCAGGCAGGCGGCGGACTCGGCGATCATCTTGGAGGTGGAGCCGTAGCCGGGGTCGCGGTCACCGGCCACGCTGACGCGCGCCATGTTGCCCTGCGCGTCCTGGCCGATGAACAGCGCGTCGTAGTAGCCGGTCTCGCGCTCTTCCTTCGACGGGCCCTCGCCGGGCTTGGGGCCGGTGTCTGAGTTCATCGACTTGTCGTTGGCCACGGCATTGGCCAGGGCTTCGCCCTTTTCACCGGGGCCGGTGAACAGCATCTCGTCGTAGACGAAGTCGGTGCCGTAGGCATGGCCGAGCAGCAAGTTGGAGCGGTGCACGTTGCGCGTGTTGATGGCCGCCATCACGAATGGTGCCGACCAGGTGCCCAGGTCTTCCTCCAGCATTGGCTTGCTGCCTGACGGTTGTTTCGGACCCGTGAAGCCGGGCGTCAGCGAAAACGGGCTGCGCAACAGCTCCAGCACTGCGGGGTCTTTCATCGCGGCGGCCATGGTGGCCTTCAGGCTGGCGGCGGTGCCGCCGGAGAAGGTGCCTTTCATGCGGCGCACGCGGCCGCGCACCCGGCTGGCCGGGTGGCCAAATTTCGCCTTCATCTCGTTTTGCAGCATGAACACGCCCAGATCAAACGGGATGGAGTCAAAGCCGCAGGAGAACACGATGCGCGCGCCGCTGGCCTTGGCCTGTGCTTCATGCGCGTCAATCATCTTGCGCATCCAGGCCGGCTCGCCACACAGGTCCACGTAGTCGGTGCCACTGGCCGCGCAGGCGGCCACCAGCTCGTTGCCATACAGCTGGTAGGGGCCGACCGTGGTCAGCACCAGGCGGGTGCGGTCGGTCAACGCCTTCAGGCTGGCCGGGTCGGTGCCTTCGGTCACCACCAGCGGCGTGTTGGCCGGTGCGCCGATCTCGTCACGCACTGCGGCGAGTTTCTCTGCGCTGCGCCCGCCCATGGCCCAGCGCAAGCCGCTGCCAGCGGGGTAGCGCGCCATCAGGTACTCCACCACCAGCCGGCCGGTGAAACCGGTGGCGCCGTGCACGACGATGTCGAATTCTTTTTGGGCGGCCATGGCTGCACTCCTGTTGGGTTGTGTTCGGGACTCGCGGGAATTTTAGGCACGGGCTGCTGTTTGCGGGGTGCTGGGCTGTCTTGTGCGCGACCATATGTCCTCTTTGAGGGGAGAAAGCTGCTGGCTGCCGACGCCGCTGGTGCGCGTGGCTACGCGGATGTCCCCCGGCCCTGCGGGCCTCCTCCTTGATTCCGCTCCGCCACGCGCCCCAGCGACATCGGGTCCATTGTCTTGCGCGACGTTGAATGCTGGACGCCAAACAAGCTGGCCTGATCCTCAAACCAAGCACCATGGCTTTGGATACCAAACGGTCACGCAGAAGACAGAGAGCCCAACGCATGGTGACGGGCCTGCCTAGAATGCCCTGAGCGATCACATAGACAGACCACAAGGAGACACACCATGTACACAAGCAATTTGATGCAAGGCCAACGCATCCTGGTCACCGGCGGTGGCACCGGACTGGGCCAGGCCATGGCGGAGCGCTTCCTGAGCCTGGGCGCGGACATTGCCATCTGCGGCCGGCGCAAGAGCGTGTGCGACGACACGGCCGCCGTCTGGCGTGAGAAATTTCCTGGTCGGCGCATCGACACCTTTGGCGTTGACATCCGCGTGGCACCGGCGGTGCAGGAGATGGTGGACGAAATCTGGGCCGGCGGCGGGCTGACCGGGCTGGTCAACAACGCGGCGGGCAATTTCGTCTCGCCCACCGAGGCGCTGTCGCCGCGGGGCTTCGATGCCATTGCCAACATCGTGTTCCACGGTACCTTCTACGTCACGCAGGCGGTCGGCAAGCATTGGGTGGCCGAGGCCAAGGACGGGCGCTGGCAGGCCGGCCAGCCGTTTCGCAACGTGATGAGCATCATCGTCACCTGGGTGGACAACGGCTCGCCTTACGTGGTGCCGTCGGCCATGAGCAAGGCCGGCATCGAGGTGATGACGAAGTCGCTGGCCATCGAGTGGGCGCGCTATGGCGTGCGGCTGAATGCGGTGGGGCCGGGCGAGATCCCCACCGAGGGCATGAGCAAGCGGCTGAACCCGGGCGAACAGCCCGGCGAGCGCAGCCGCCGCCACAACCCGATGGCGCGCACCGGCCAGATGAGCGAGTTGCAGAACCTGGCCAGCTTCCTGATGTCGCCGGGCCAGTGCGACTGGCTGACCGGCCAGGCCATCATGATGGACGGTGGCAACGCGCTGGCCACGGGCGGCAATTTTTACGAGCTGCGCGAGTGGAGCGACGCCGACTGGCAAATGGCGCGCGAGCGCATCGAGGCGCAGAACGCCAAGGACAAGACGCAGCGTTAGGCGGGCAAGGCGCCGCCGTTGCGCTCAGGCACAACCGCTGGCCGCCAGCAGTGGCTGCTGCGGGCCAAGGTCCGTCAACTGGCCATTGACCAGGGCATAGACATGGCTGTCCAGCGTGGACGCTGCCAGGTAGGTGTTGGCCTGGGCGTAGTAGCGGAAGCGGAACGGTGCTGCGATCTGTGATGGGGTGGTGGGCGTCAGCAGCGCGGTGAGTGTGCTCTCGGCCCAGTTGAACAGGCAGTCGATGCGGTTGTCGGCCACAGCCTGGTTGCTGGCGGCCTCGTAGGCGCCTATGTCCAACTTGCCGCTGACGCTTCGGCTGCGGTGCCGCCCTGTGTGCACGTACTCCTCGGTGGCAGCCAGTGCCATGCCGCTGGCGGCACTGCCGGCGTCGGCACCGGCGTCGATGGCCGGCGAGCCAGGGGCGGGGCGCAGGTCGTAGTTGGCGCGGTCCACAAACATCGGGGATTGCGTGCCGGAGACCTTCAGGTTGTTCCTGTCCAGCGTGCCTGCTTGTGTGGACACCGTGCCCAAGCCGACGAAAATGTTGTTCTGCGCCAGCACCGGCGTGGTCACGTCGCCACCTATGAACAGGAATGTGCCACGCGACGGGTCGTCATTGATGAAGGTGTTGTTCACCACGTACAAATCCTTGCCGGGGTTGGTCGCACCCTCGACGCCGAAAGTCACCATGCCGGGGTTGCCATTGTTGGCCGGTTGCTGGATCACGTTGCCGATGATGTAGGACGTGCCGGCGTTGGGCAGGTCGATCTCATAGCTGGGCTGGCCGGCGCCGGCGCTGCCGGCGGGTGAGCTGGAGAAACGGTTGTACAGGATGGTGTTGGTGGCGGCGCGCGACTTCAGGTTGTGACCCACCACGGCGTCGTGCGTGTAGTTGTAGCGGAACACCAGGCTGGCCACCTTGCCCACGTACAGGTTGTGCGAGAAGCCGTCGCCATAGCCGTTGTGCGCGAATTCGCAGCCTTCAATGACGATATTGGACACGCCGTCGTTGCTGGTCAGTATGCCGTTCTCGTTGTCGTGCAGGTAGCTGTTGCGCAGTGTCAGGTGCTGGCCGTCCACGCGCAGCGCGGCGCCATTGCGGTCGGGCACCTTGGCGTTGTACATCTCCACGTTCTCTATCGTGGTGTTGTTGCCGGCCACCACCCAGATGCCCTTGCCGGCAGCGTACTGGCCGGCGGCGTCGATCTTCGGGCGGCCGTTGACACCGCGTATGGTCAGATTGCTGGCGCTGATGGTGCAGACGTCACCGCTGTAGGTCTTGCTGCCATCAATTTCCACTGTGTCGCCATGGGCCGCCACCTTCAATGCCCCGCAAGGCGCCGCATAGGGCTTTCCTGGCCCCACGCTCAACGTGGCCGCCGCGGTGGGCAGGCCGCTTGCCAGGGCCAGCAGCACGGTGCCGGCCTGCAGCAGGCGCGCACACCGGTGCCGGGCTTGGCCTGGATGAGGCCGGGAATGTCGTGACTTCATGAGGTGATCCGTGCGGACGGTGGCAGCCAGTGTAGTGGCCGTACCCCGCGGCGGTGTAACCAATTGTCGGGCGACGCGGGGCGCCCTGGAGCATCAACCGTGCAGTGCGGCGATGGTGGTGCGCGAGGCGTGCAGCGACAAGACATGGTCGGCCACCAGATCCGGCGTGATGGCGTTGACGTCCGCCGTGTCGGAACTCAACGTGGCCAGCGCTCTGGCCTGCGGGCGCAGCCGCCACTCCGGCCGTATGGTGCTGCAAAACAGCGCCACCATGGGGACCTGGTCATCGGCGGCGGCCACGTGCATCAGGCCACCGTCGGTGCAGGCCAGCACCGAGGCATGCTGCAGCAGCGCGCGTGTCTGGGCCAGTGTGGTGGCCCCCACCTGGTTGTTGATGCTGGCGCTGCCTGCGAATTGGTCCGCCAACTGCTGGGCGCTGGCCACGCCGTTGTTGCTGCCCACCAGCAGGAAATCGCGCACGCCCTGTGCGACCAGGCGTGCGACCACGGCCTGCCACTGCTGGTAGGTGCGCCTGGGGTCTACGCCGCCGACGCAGATGGCCACCGGGGCCGCTGCCGTGGCCTGGATGACTGGCGCCTCCAGGGGCAGGAGTTTTTGCCGAGCATGGAAATCAAAGGCGTTGCGGCTCAATTGCAGGCCCAGCACATCAGCCAGACGCTGGGCGGCGAAACCGCCACGGTCGAAGTCGGGGCCGCAGAAACTTTCGTGCAGCGACAACCAGGGCAGATGGGTGAAGTGGCGGCGCTTGGGCAACAGCGCGCGGCGTTTGTTGCTCAGGGTGATGACGAAGTCATAGTCACCACTGTCCGCCAACGCCCTGGGGTCGCTGGCCACCTGTTCAAACCAGGGGTCGCCCTGGAACAGGCTGGCAATGCCAGGGCTGGTCAGCAGGTCCATGCGCAGGCCGGCCTGCTGCAACAGGCTGCGCGGCGCCAGGTCCATCAACGCGTCGCCGATTTGTTCGGCGCCGAAGTAGAGGAACAGGCCGCGTTTCCAGTGCGGTGCAACGGCCTGGCTTTGCAGTGTGGTCTGGCCCGACAGGCGGTAGATCAGTTCGCGCCGCAACGCCCGCCAGCTCAAGCGCACCGTGCCCTTGCGCGCGACATACTCTGGCACAGGGGTGGTGCCCACGGCTTGCTTCAGGTGAGGCACGATGGCCCGGTTTGCCATGCGCAGCAGAAAACCGTCCAACACCGAGCGGGGTTGCGTCCCCAGCGGGATGGAGGTGGGTATCTGGTGGGCTGAGCGGATATCCATAGGGGTCAGATCGAATTCAGCTTCAAGCATCGCCTACACCCGGGTGGGCGATGTTTCAGGTCAGTCTAGACCTCGTAAAAATTCTGTAAAGCATGTGTGACCGAGGCATGATGCCATCGGCGACTACCCACAGGTATGTATGCCAGATTTCAGATGTAACCGGCTGTAAGTGGGCCAACAGCCCCCGTTGTCAGACCGGTGACCAGACCCGCCAGGCCGGGAATTCCTCGCCCGGGGCGGGTTGCGGCACCCATCCGCAGGCGACCAGGCCGTCATCGCTGCCGGCCTCGCACAGGTAGACGGCGATGGCGCCGTGCTGTTGTTCCGTGGGCACCAGGCACCAGCCCGAGGGTACGGTCCGCGTTTCAGCCTGGTAGCTGGCCTGCAGGTAGGACGAGGCATTGGCCTCCAGGATTTCGCGCCCGGCGGTGGAGATCAAGGCGCCCACACGGGCCACCTCGACTTGCAACAGAGTGCCAGGGGCGGCCTGCAGCAGCTTCAGGCCATGGCCTTGCAGGCGCTCGGCCACCTCGGGCGGCACGGCGTAGGCCGGTGGACGGCGCACCAGCTCTTCGGCCACGAAATGGGCAAAGTGCGGCACGCGGGCAACGATGGGCTGGCCTTGCAGCGTGTAGGGCGCGCGGGTCAGGATGTCCACCTGGGTGTCAGGGAATGCCTGCAACGCATAGCGCACCGCCACCTGATCCGGTGGCAATTGGCAGGCCGCCAACAATTGCTGGATGTCGGCGCCGTGGGCGGCCACGTAGCGCAGCGCCTCGCGCACAAACACATAGGTGGCCAGGACACGGGCTTCAAACGGCTGGTAGGCGTAGGTCTCCAGCAGCAGGTCCAGCCGGTTGGTCAGGCCACGGTAGTTGCCGCCAAAACGCGGGTGGTGGGTGTAGGTCATCCAGCCGCTGCCCTCGCCGCCCTCGTCGCGCAGGAAGTTGCCGTACCAGAAGGTGTCCAGCCCCTCGCTGGCCTTCACTGCAGCCTGCACCGCCGGCATCATCTGCTGGCGCATGTAGTCGATCGGCTCGCGCCGTCCGCTTTGCACCGTGTGCGGAATGTCGTAGCTGAGCGCGAAGCGGTGGATGGAGCCGTTGGTGGCGTGGCAGTCGATCACCAGATGGGCGTTCCAGGGCTGGCACACGCGGGTTTGCAACAGGCGCATCTCGGCGGCCTGCTGGCGCATGTAGTCGCGGTTCAGGTTGATGCCGGCGGCGTTGTTGCGCGTGCCCACGCCGCCCTCGGGGCCGATCTGGCCTTCGAACTTGGCCAGGTTCAGCTGGCGGTTGGCGGTGCTAATGCGGTCGTTGCCGTCGGCGTTGAACAGCGGCACCAGCACCAGCGTCAGCTGGCTCAACAGGTCGCCATGGTGGCCGGCCAGAAGGTCGCGCGCCAGCATCAGGCCGGCTTCCTTGCCCTCCACCTCGCCGGCATGGATGCCGCAGATCACCAGCACCACCGGCAGGCCGCTGGCTGCGGCGGCCTCGGGCGTGAAGTGCTGCTGCTCGGACAGCACCAGCAGCGGCAGCGCGCGCCCCTCGGGCGTGGCACCAAAGCTGCCCACATGCAGGCGCGGGTCGCCCAGTGCGCGCAGCGCGTCGATGAAATGTAGCACGTCCGCATGCAGCGAGGTGCGGCTGTAGCCGCTGCTTTCGGCCACGGTCAGGGGCTGGGAGGCGGTAGGGAGGGCCATGGTGCTTGCAAAGGGGTCAGGGGACAGATCAGGGCGCGTTGCTGGCTCGTGCTTCCACCAGCGCCGGCAGCCCCAGGCCTTTGACCTTCTGTGCCGCCTGCTCGGCGTCGGCGCGGTTGGTGTAGGGCCCGACGCGCACACGCGTGCGCACGCCACGGACCATGTCCAGCTCGTCCGCCAGCACCGGCAATTGTGCTTCGCGCAGGCTGTCGATGGCCCGCTTGGCATTGCCGGCTTGCGCATAGATGCCGGCATCAACGAAGAACTGCTGTGCGCGGGCTTTTTCGGCCGGCCGCGGGCGTGGCGTTGCCGTTGCGGGTACCGGCGCAGGGGATGCTTTGCCGGAATTGACTGCGGCAGGGGTTGGCGCAACGGCCGGCAAGCTGGCCCGCGCGGCGGGCGCCACTGCCGGCATGGCCAGCGGTGCTGCTGTGCTGGCCAGCGCCTTGGAGGCGGCCGGGGCCGGATTTGGGGCGGAATGTGGGGCCGTCGAAGCCGCTGGTTCAGGCGCCAACGCAATGCTGCCACCATCGCTGCGGCCCGTGGTGCCAGTGGCGGTGGCACTGGCCGGCGCCGAAGGAGCAGCCAAAGGGGCCGAGGCGACGGCGGCGGCTGTTGCCGCCAAGGTGGCTGAAGCAGGTCGCAAGGCCATGCTGGCTGGCGCGGCCGGGGCTGATGCCTTGGCGGCGACGGTGGGCGTGGCAAAGGCCGGCAGCTTGCCGTCGTGCGGCAGTTGCCAGGACAGGGTGAACAGCGCCACCAGCGGCGCCAGCACCACGGCATTGCCCAGCGCCAGCAGGCCCAGGCGCTTGGGCGAGGGGGCCAGGCTGGCCAGCCGCTGCGCGGCCTGCTGGTTGTCGTTGGTGGCGAGTATCGCTTCGGCCAGCTGGCGCTTGCTGCGCTGGTGGTACCAGGCATTGGCATACATGCCAGGCACCAGGAAAGCCGCCGCCAGGCACACGCCTAATAGCGCATGCAGCGTATCGTCGGTGAAGCCCAGCACCAGCTTGCCCACACCGAACACCGCCAGCGCCGCGCCCAGCGCCGCGCCGGCATAGGCCAGCGCCCAGCCCCACAGGCCGCGAAACAGCAGCCAGTTCAGCGTCAGCATGCCACCGGCCCAGTTCCAGGTTGGAAAGCTGCGGCCGATGTCGTCAAAACGGGTGAAGCGCGCCAGGTAGTAGGGCTGGCTCAAGGGGCCCACCAACGCCTGGTACAGCGCGGTGATGCTGTTGGCGGGCGGCGGGTTGTTCTGTGGGAGGGAGGGCATGCGCCTTCAGTGCGGGTCGGTTTGCGCCCCGGCGGGGATGCGCCGGAAAATGGTAGCCCAAGCCCCTGCTGGTGACAAGCCGCGCCAGCTGCTCTGCGGCGTTGGCGCGCAATCCGTCGCGGCCACCCCACGGTTTGCCATCAAGGCCGGCCCACCGGTATCAAGGCAGGGGCAAAGGTTTGCCCTCAGCCAGCGTGGGCCGGGGCACGCGCAGCAGCGCGGCCAGCGTGGGTGCGAAATCGGCTTCCTCGACCCGGGCATCCACCCGGCCGGGCTTGATCCAGCGCGGGCCGTATAACATCATGGGGATGTTGGTGTCGTACTCGTAGGGTGAACCATGGGTGGTGCCCGTCTTGCTGTTGCTCAGCATCCAGTAGGGTTTGACGGCAAACTGCACGTCGCCCGACCACAGCTTGTTGAACGAGTTCTGCATAGCGCCGAAGAACGGCGCGTCGGCGCGGCTGCCGCTGTCCAGCTCGTTCCAGGTGTAGGCCACGGCGATGCCGGGCACGGTCAGCACCAGGCGGCGCGCCTCCTCGCGCATGGCCACCACGTCCACCTGTTTTTGCGCCATCAGCGCGCGGTCCAGCAGCACCGCCGAGGATGACACGCGGGTGGCCCACTTCCCGGCGCCAAAACGCTGCTCCAGCCCCTGGTTCACGGTGGCCAGCAGCGCGGCGCTGGCGATGCGGCCGGCGTCACGCCCCAAGGTCTTGCTGTATTCGGGCGCCGGCATGAAGCCGTGGTCGGCGGTGAGGGTGACGATGTAGTTGTCCTTGCCCACCTTGGCATCCAGGTCGCGGAAGAAGGCCTGGAACAAGCGGTCCAGCTGCAGCAGGTGGTCGTGTGACAGGCGCGACTCGGCGCCGAAGGCGTGGTTCACGTAGTCGTGGCCCGACAGGCTGATGGTCAGGATGTCGGTGCGCTCGCCCTGGCCCAGGCCTTCGCCATCGATGGCCGCGCGGGCAAATTCCAGTGCCAGCGTGTCGGCGAAAGGGCTGCGCAACAGGCCGTCTTCGTAGAACTTGCGGTTGGGCTTGTCTTCCTTCTCGCCCATCACCATGGGTAGTTTGCCGCCGGCGTTGTACCAGGGCTGGTTGTCCGGCACCGAACGCGCATAGGCGGCGTCGGCCAGCAGCGGCTCCCAAGCCTTCTTGAAGTAGCGGTCGGCGCGCTTCTCGGCGTTGAAGGCGTTGACCCAGGCCGGGTGCTCCTTCATGTAGAAGCTGCTGGAGGCGAAGCCGCCGTTGTCACGCATGTACATGTAGGCGGTGCCGGTCTTGCCGGCCGGCAGGATGGCGCCGCGGTCCTTGCCCGAGATGCCTATCACCTTCGAGGCCGGACTCTGCGCGCGCAACATGTCGCCCACGGTGGGCGCCAGCAGGTTCTTCGGGCTGGTGCCGTCCAGCGGCTCGGTGGTGTTGCCGCCCAGATAGGTGGCCGAGGTGTCGCCGGTGTTGTACATGGGCTTGCCGGTGGCGGGGTCGTACCACTCGTTGCCGATGATGCCGCTGCGGTGCGGGTAGGCGCCGGTCAGCATGGTGGCATGGCCGGCGGCGGTGACGGTGTAGGCGTGGCCGTAGTGCGCGTTGGAGAACCAGGCGCCACGGTCCAGAAAGCGCGCCAGGCCATCCGGGGCCAATTGGTCGCGGTAGTCCACCACCTGGCGCTGCGGCAGGCCATCCACCACCATGAAGACCAGCAGTTTGGGGCCCGCCGCCGACACGGCTGCGGTGGGCGGCGGGCTGCTGCAACTGCTCACCAGCGCGGCGGTGGCCAGTGCGCACAGGGAGAAAAGGAGCTTGCTGAAAGATCTCATGGCGGTAAGTGTGAATGGCGCCGGCAGGCGGACGGGCTGAAGCTCGATTGTGTTCAGGAATGGGCGGTATTGTCACGTCCGGGCATACCCCAGCCGGCTCGGCGTGTGTAAAGCTGCCACAATGTAGCGCTGGTAAGGTCAGGGCGCAACGAGGCGCTTTTGCCCGACATAAAACATGCAACACTGGCGATTTGGCACGATGTGGTTCTGGGTTGGGGCCGTGGTCATGGCGTGTTTGGGCCTGGCCAGCAGCCCGGCCCGTGCCGGTTGTTCGCGCGTCATCCAGGTGCCCATCGCTCCCGTAGGGCAGAGCGTGGTGGTCAGTGCCGACAACGCGGTGCTGGGCGTCTACCCCGAGGTGTTGCGTGGCCTGGCCAGCAAGGACGGGTGCACCTTTGAGTTTTCGGCGGTGCCGCGCGCCCGGTTGGACGTGATGTACGAGGCTGGCAGGGCCGACCTGCTGATCCCCGCCTCGCGCTCGCCGCGGCGCGACCAGCACGGCCTGTTCGTGCCGCTGGTGTACAGCCGCAGCATGCTGATTTCACTGGCCTCGGACCGGCCGCCGGTGCGCAGCGCCCAGGAATTGCTGGAGCGCAAGGACATCCGCCTGGCGCTGGTGCGCGGCTTTGACTTTGGCCCGGCCTACATGCGGCTGGTGAAAGCGCTGACGCAGCAGGGCCGCGTGGTGTTGGATACGGATGTGCCCTCGGTGGCGCGGCTGTTGCAGGCCGGCTCGGCGGACATGACCATCATGGCGCCCTCCATTCTGTTGGGCGCGTTGCAGGGCGAGCCCAAGACAGCGGGCCTGGTCGACCGGCTGCGTTACGAGCCCATCGATGAGCTGCCCTGGGGCGACAGTGGCGCCTACATATCGGTCAAGTCCAGCCTCAGCGCAGCGGACCGCGACGCGCTGCGCGAGCTGCTGGAGCGCGCGGCCAGTTCCGGCACCGTGTGGAAGGCCTTTCAGCGCCACTATCCGGCCAACGCACTGGCCGGCAGCATCAAGGCGCGGCAATAGTTCACGGTTTGGCGATGATCCGGGCCGGCTGGCGGCGCCGTCCAATTGAAAGCAGCGCGGCTTTGTGCTTCAATGAAGGACAGAGCAGCAATCCACCATGGCCATCAATTCCTTGTCTTCCGTCGCCTTGTCAGGCATGCAGGCCGCGCGCACCCAACTGGACGCGTCAGCCAACAACATTGCCAACGTCAACACCGAGGGCTACCACCGTCAAGAGGTGGCGCAGACCGAGCAGCCGCAAGGCGGCGTGACCGCGCAGGTGAAGCGTGCCGCGCAAGCTGGCTCCGACCTGGAAAGCGATGTGGTGGCACAGCTGCAGGGCAAAAATGCCTTCCTGGCCAACCTGGCCGTGTTCAAGACCGACAACAAGATGAAGGGCCAGCTGCTGGACGTGGCGGCCTAGGCTTTTTCAGTCAGGCGCATTGCCATGTCCTCCGCCCCACAGCGCAGCTACCCCGTTCGCGTGGAGGTGGACGGCAAGGACTACAGCGCCAGCTACAGCATCCAGAGCCGCATCGTCACCGTCGTCTATGGCGGCATGGAATGCTCGCGCCAACTGGGCGGCGTGTCCGCCGAGGTGCTGGCGATGAATCTGCTGCGCGACATGGTGAAGGCGGGTGCCGGCTCGGCGCCAACGGCCTGACCGTATCCCTTTCCAGAACCCCGCCGCACGGGGCAGCGTTCAGACGCCCCCGTTGGGGTGCGTGGGGTCCACCCACAGCACGGTTTCCGGTTTTTCCACTGGTGCAATATCGAGGTTGATGGCCACGGCCTGGCCGTCGCTGCGGCACAGCACGCATTCCAGCGCTTCGGTGGGGCTGGCGTTGATCTCCTGGTGCGGCACATAAGGCGGCACGTAGATGAAGTCGCCTGGTCCGGCCTCGGCGCAGAACTCCAGCTGTTCGCCCCAGCGCATGCGGGCGCGCCCACGCACCACGTAGATCACGCTTTCCAGATGGCCATGGTGGTGCGCGCCGGTCTTGGCATTGGCATGGATGGTCACCGTGCCGGCCCACAGTTTTTGCGCCCCCACGCGGGCGAAGTTGATGGCCGCCTTGCGGTCCATGCCCGGCGTCTGCGCGGTGTTGCCGTCCAGCTGGTTGCCGGGGACCACGCGCACGCCGTCGTGCTTCCAGTCGGTGGCGTGCGGGTGGTCGTGATCGTGGTCGTGCGGATGATCGTGGGGATGGGAGTGGCCGGTGCTCATGCGCACAAGCCTACACCAAGCACCGCCTCAGTCAAGCACCACTGTCCATCTCCACCACATGACCGGCCAGCGGGTCGGCGCGGCCGTGGAACAGGTCGGCAATCAAGCCCTGTGCACTGGCCATGCCGGCGTGCCGCTGCACGCGCAGCCACGGCTGCTCCGCGTCGCTGACGCGGTCCATGAAGGCCAGCTGCGCTGCATTGAAGCGCTGGTTCACCACCGCATGGCCCCAGTCGGCATTGCGCTTCTTGATCTGCACCGGCGCAAAGTAAAACTGTGGCGCCGGCCCGGGCAGGCTGGCATCGGCGCGCAAGAAATCGGTGTTCTGCGCCGAGCCGGCGTAGCAGTCGTACACCAACCGGTTGCCGAAGTGCCTATGCACGTCCACCCGCAGTTCCTCGCTGCCGGAGAAATCCACGTACAGCGTGGGCACCGAGGCGTCGGCTGCGCCCAGTTCGCCATAGGCCAGCACCTGCTCGTAGCAGCCCAAGCCCTCCACGAAATCCACATGGCGCTGCGAGGTCAGTGCCACCGTCTTCACGCCCCGGCCGGCGTATTCCTCCAGCGCAAAGGCGGTGCCAAACGCAGTCTTGCTGGAGGCGCTGGAGACCACCAGCTGTTGCGCACCGAAGAAGTTGTTGTCCTGCAAAAAGTCCGCCAGCATGAACGAGGTGATGAACAGCGGGCGCAGCAGCATCTGCAGGTCTTCCTGCGCGGCGCGGTAGGCCGGGTCCTGGCTGCAGCGGGTGTACTGGTTGTAGGCCGAGGTCAGCGCCTGGCGGTGCGGCGTGCCGTCGTAAAAGCCGCGCGGCGTCACCCGCTCTGCCTGCACACGCAGGTGGCTGGCGATGGGAAAGTAGCCATAGAAGCGCTCGCCGGCTGCCACCCCTTCCACGGTGGAGGCCAGCACATCGGCAAAGCCCCACACCGGCATGTGGCCGTAGTCGGCGTCTCCGGTGGGGAAGAAGCCCCAATAGTTCATCGCGTCGCCAAAGGCCGCGTAGGTGATGTTGTTGGTGGTCAGTGCCACCTTGTTGATCTTCAGCAGCGCCTCGCCATCGGCCAGCGGCGCCAGCGGCTGGGCGTCAATGCGGCTGTGGTCCAATGCATTTTTGCGGGTCAGCAGCCGCGTCAGCGTGGAGGTGGAAGTGGTCATGGCAGGCTTTCGTGCAACGGCATTGCAATGGTGATGCAAGCACTGTACCGGCGCGATGGGCCCAGTGGGTTCGGAAAACCGCAGGCCGCCGACAAGGCCACCACGCCGTCGGCCAGGAAAACGGCCAAGCGCGCTGTGCCAGCCGCCAGCACACCCATCGCCAAGCCGCTGAAGCGCCCCTCACAAGCCCGTGCCCGCTTCACCGTGCAGGCCATCTTCGACGCCTTTGTTCGGATTTGGCAGCGCGAAGAAGCCGGCAAAAAGGGCTGGGCCGGCGTCTCCACCCGCGCCGTGGCGCTGGAGGCCGGCGTGTCGGTGGGCACGCTGTATGACTATTTCCCCAGCAAGGAGGCCCTGCTATCCGGCTATGTGCGTCATTGCATGGAAGCACTGCTGCAAGCCATAGACCAGCAGGCCGTGCAACCGAAAGACCTGCCCTGGCGGCAGCGCCTGCACCATTTGGTGCGTCTGAACTGCGGCGTGGACACCCCCGAGTTGCCCTGGTTCGCCCCCGGCATGCTGTCACTGGAAGACCGCATCGCCGAGCCCAAGCATCACCGGCGCGTGCACGACGAATTGCTGGCGGTGTGGCAACGCGTGTTCGAGGCCTGCAAAGATTTGCCGCGACGTCCCTCACCGGATACCGTGCTGTCGCTGCATCTGGCCGTGTGGGGTGCTCGGCGCTATGGACTGCTGCTTGGGCTGGATGCTGCTCAGAGCCGGGCGTGGGCTTCGCAGATGGAGCGGGTTTGTTTGTTGGCTGTGGATAGCTGAGGCTGCAGATTTGCGGCTGCCGACGCCGCTGGTGCGCGTGGCTACGCGAATGTCCCCCGGGCCTGCGGCCCTCCTCCTTGATTTCGCTCCGCCACACGCCCCAGCGACGTCGGGTCAATTGACATGCGTGACGCTGGCATGCCAACAGCCGCATGCCAGCCGCGTAGGCAGGATCAGGACGTCATGGCACGCTGCGCAGCGGCATCAAGGAGGAGGGCCGAAGGCCCGGGGGACAGCCGCGGAGCGGAGTGCCGTGGCGGCCTGATCTCGGCAAACCATCTGCGAGTGAAGGGCTTCGACAGGCTCAGCCCGAACGGACTCAAACCAGGTTGCGCAGCTCCCGCAGCGCCACCGACAGCATCGCCAAGTCCGCACTCTTCGCGTCAGCCAGTTCCGACAACAGCCGCTGCGCCCGTTCCAGCTCAACGCGGTTGCGGGTTTCCCAGGCGGCCAGGCGTTGGGCGGGTTCGCCGCTGCCGCGGTTCATCACGTCCAGCGTGATGCTGCGCTGCAGCCCGGCCAGGTCGTCGGCCAGGGCCACCTTGGCCATGCTTTGCCAGTAGCTGTCGGTGGTCAGGGCATTGATCTGCTGGCGCAGCTTGGCTAACGACAGGCGGTTGCCCAGCTCGAAATGCACCTCGGCGGTTTCTTCCAGCGCGCGCTTGGCGGTCTCGGCAATTTCGGCCACGTCCAGTGCGGTGAACAGGCCATCGGAAATGCCCACGCGCTGCGCCAGTTCGGCCGGCACGCCGGCACGTGTCCAGCCGGCCACGCGCTCGGAGGCGCGCGCTTCGGGCACCAAGCGCTTGCACAGCACGTCCACCGCAGGGATGAAACGGTTCACCAGTTGCTCCATCGGTTCCTCCAGCCGCTTGGAGCGCAGGAACCAGGTGGTGGCGCGGGTGATCAGCCGGCCCAGGTCCATCACCATCTCGGCCTGCACCTGATCGCTGACCTGGCTGTCCAGCGCTTCGATGCGCTGCCACAGCGGCACGTAGCCGAACACCTCGCGCGTGGCGAGGTAGGCGCGCACGATCTGCGGCGCCGTGGCGCCGGTGGTCTCGGTCAGCCGGTGCACAAAGGTGGCGCCGACCCGGTTCACCATGCTGTTGAGCACATGCGTGACGATGATCTCGCGGCGCAAGGGATGGCGCGGAATGTAGGCGGCGAACTGCTCGCGCAGCAGCGCCGGGAAATAGCGCGCCAGCGCCGTGCCCACCCACGGGTCTTCCGGCAGGTCGGAGGCCAGCAGCTCGTCGGACAGCCACATCTTGCTATAGGCCAGCAGCACCGCCCGCTCCGGTGTGGTCAGGCCCAGGCCCTTGGCCTTGCGCTCAGCCAACGCGTCGTCGCTGGGCAGGAACTCGATGGCGCGGTTCAATTGGCCGCGCTTTTCCAGGTAGCGGATGAAGCGGGCCTGCTGGTCCACCAGCCGCAGCGACTGCCGGCCGGCGATGGACAGGGACTGGGTCTGGAAGTAGTTGTCGCGCAGCACCAGCGCGGCCACGTCGTCGGTCATCTGCGGCAGCAGCGTGTTGCGCTGCTTTTCCGTCATCTCGCCGTCGCTGATGGCCAGGCCGAGCAAGATCTTGATGTTGACCTCGTGGTCCGAGGTGTCCACGCCGGCCGAGTTGTCGATGGCGTCGGTGTTCAGCCGCACGCCGGCCAGTGCCGCCTCGATGCGCCCGCGCTGGGTTGCCCCTAGGTTGCCGCCTTCGGCCACCACCTTGCAGCGCAGCTCGCCACCGTTGATGCGCAACGCGTCGTTGGCGCGGTCCCCCACGTCGGCATGCGTCTCGCTGCTGGCCTTGATGTAGGTGCCAATGCCGCCGTTGTACAGCAGGTCCACCGGCGCCTTCAAAATGGCCGAGAGCAGCTCGGTGGGGGTCAGCTTGTCGGCTTCAATGCCCAGCGCGGCACGCGTCTGCGGCGACAGCGGGATGCTCTTTTCCGAGCGTGCCCACACACCGCCGCCCTCGGAGATCAGCTTGGCGTCGTAGTCCACCCAGGAGGAGCGCGGCAGCTTGAACAGGCGTTCGCGTTCGGCAAACGAGGTTGCCGGGTCTGGGCTGGGGTCGATGAAGATGTGGCGGTGGTCGAACGCTGCCAGCAGCTTGATGTGGTGCGACAACAGCATGCCGTTGCCGAACACGTCGCCCGACATGTCGCCCACGCCCACCACGGTGAAGTCGGTGTTCTGCGTGTCCACACCCATTTCGCGGAAGTGGCGCTTCACGCTCTCCCAGGCGCCGCGCGCGGTGATGCCCATGCCCTTGTGGTCATAGCCCACGCTGCCGCCGGAGGCAAAGGCGTCGCCCAGCCAATGGCCGTACTCGGCGCTGATGGCGTTGGCGTAGTCGGAGAAGGTGGCAGTGCCCTTGTCGGCCGCCACCACCAGGTAGGTGTCGTCGCCATCCATGCGCACCACCTGCGGCGGGGGCACCACCTTGCCGGCCACCAGGTTGTCGGTCAGGTCCAGCAGGCCACGCAGGTAGTTTTGGTAGCAGGCCACGCCCTCCTTCATGAAGGCCTCGCGATCGCTGCTCGGCGGGGCCTTCTTCAGCACAAAGCCACCCTTGGAGCCCACCGGCACGATCACCGTGTTCTTCACCATCTGCGCCTTCACCAGGCCCAGCACCTCGGTGCGGAAGTCTTCCGGCCGGTCTGACCAGCGCAGGCCGCCACGCGCCACCCGGCCACCGCGCAGGTGGATGCCTTCGAAGCGCGGTGCATAGACCGAAATCTCATACAACGGCCGCGGCTCGGGCAGGCCTGGCACCTTGGCCGAATCGAACTTGAAGCTCAGGAAACTGCGGCGCGGTCCTTCGGCGCCGGAATGACCGACACCGGTGCGCCAGAAGTTGGTGCGCAGCGTGGCCTGTATCAGCGCCAGCAGCTGGCGCAGCACCCGGTCTTCCGACAGGTTGCTGACCTTCTCCAGCGCCTGCTCGATGCCGTTGACCTGTGCCGTGGCCCCCTCGGCATCGTGCGCAACAGGGTCGAAGCGCAGCTTGAACAGGCCCACCAGCATGCGTGCGATGCGCGGGTGGCGCGTCAACGTGGTCTCTATGGTCTGCTGCGACAGCGCAAAGCCGATCTGCTTCAAATACTTGGCGTAGGCGCGCAGCACCACAATCTCTTGCGCTGACAGGCCGGCCAGCAGCACCAGGCGGTTGAAGTCGTCGTTTTCCACCTCGCCGGTGAAGACCTTGGCGAAGCAGTCCTCGAAGAGCCGCGCCAGCGTCTCGGGCTCTATGTCTTCGGCCACCTGGGCCTGCAACTCGAAGTCGTGCAGCGACAGGCCCAGGCCAGCCTGCTCGGCATTCAGCCGGTAGCTGGATTCGCCAAACACCCGCACGCCCATGTGTTCCAGCATGGGCAGGCTGTCGGACAGCACGATGGGGTCGCCCAGCCGGTAGACCTTGAAGCCCAGCGTGCCCGGCCCCGCGCCCAGCGGCCGGTACAAGGCCAGCGCCAGCGGCGTCTCGGTGGTCAGCGCGGCCAGTTTGCGCACATCGGGCACCGCCGCGCGCGCGCTCATGCGCTCGCGGTAGGCCAGCGGCAGTGCGCCGCCCCATTGCTTGTACAGCGCCATGCCGCGCGCCTCGCCCTCGGCGTCGATCAGCGTGTCGCGCAAGTCGTCTTCCCAGCGGCGGGCGGCAGCGGCCAGCTTGGCTTCCAGTTCGCGGCGGTCAATGGCCGGCACCTGGCCCGGCGTGGTGCGTATCGTGAAGTGGATGCGTGCCAGCACCGCGTCCGACAGCGTGACGTCGAACTCGGCGCTCTGGCCATCGAAGACCGCCATCAGGATGCGCTGGAACTTGATGCGCAGGTCGGTGGAATAGGTCTCGCGCGGCACGTACACCAGGCAGGAGAAATACCTGTCGAACGGGTCCTTGCGCGTGAACAGGCGCAACCGCTGGCGCTCGCCCAGCGCCAGGATGCCCAGGGCCGTGTCGTACAGCTCGTCGTCGGAGATCTGGAACAGGTCGTCGCGCGGGTAGGTCTCCAGGATGTGCACCAGCGACTTGGCCCGGTGCCCGCCGGCCGGCAGGCCGGCGCGGCTGATGATGGCCTCCACCTTGCCGCGCAGCAGTGGCGTCTCGGCCACGCGGGCGGCGTAGGCGCTGGAGGTGAACAGGCCGATGAAACGGTGCTCGCCGATCACTTCGCCGGCAGCGTTGTAGCGCTTCACGCCGACGTAGTCGGAATAGCCGCTGCGGTGCACGGTGGCACGGGTGTTGGCTTTGGTCACCACCAGCGGCGGCGATGGCGCATGCGCCAGCGCGCGCGCCTGCTCGGGCAGCGCCGAGAAGCTGGCCGAGAGTTTTTCTTCCGCACGTTCGCGCAGTATGCCCAGACCGGTGCCGGGCACCAGGCGCAGCGCGTCCTGGCCTTGCTCGGTCACCAGGTCATGCTGGCGGTAGCCCAGCAGCGTGATGTGGTCGTCGGCCAACCATTGCACAAAGGCACGGCTCTCATCGCGCACCGCGTCCGGCACGGTGCCAGGCACCCGGCCGAGTTCATGGATGGCCTCGTGCAGGTAGGCCACCATGGGTTTCCAGTCTTCCACCGCGGCGCGCACGTCGCCCAGCACACGCTCCAGCCCGGCGGCCAGCTCGGCGCGCTGCTGCGGGTCCACCAGCCGGTCCACCTCGATGTGCATCCACGATTCGCGTGGTGCGTCCGGTGCGTCGGCGCGCAGGCGCAGCGCCTGCAGTTGGCTGTTCGCGTCACGCTTGACGGCGAAGATGGGGTGGGTGATCAGGTGCAGCGTCAGGCCCTGGCGGTTGATCTCCATGGTGACGCTGTCCACCAGGAAGGGCATGTCGTCGTTGACGATGTCGATCACCGAGTGGCGCGAGGCCCAGCCGTGGTCGGCCACATTGGGGCTGATGACGCGCACCGTGACCTTGCCGGGCTCGCGTCTGGCACCCGCCTGCCAGTTCGACAGCAAGGCGCCCAGCAGGTCTTCGGGGGAACGGGTTTCCAGATCGTCGGCGTCGAGTTGACGCAGGTGCTCGCGACCGAAGGTGTCCAGCAGCGCGCGCTGCTCTTCGGGCACGCGGCTGGCCGCCAGGGCCAGTACCGCGTTGATTCGCTCGCTGCGAAGGGCCTCTATGGAAGTGTCCATGGCTCAGTCTCCTGTCTCCTGCGCTGGTTTCGCGGTGGCGCCAGCGGCACGGTGCGGCGATTGTAGGCTTTCATTTTTCAAAAATATGTGTAAGAAAGGAGCCCACAGCGCGACTGATGCCCATTCAAGAACCGGAGTCGACAACCATGCGCATGAAATCCACCAACACACTCCTGGCCAGGCTGTGGCGTCTGGCCGAGGGCGGCATCGCCCTGCTGGAACGGCTGCAGCCGGCGGCCCAGTTGGGCGCGCGCTGGTACCTGGCCGGTGTGTTTTTCCGCTCCGGCCTGACCAAAATCCACGACTGGGACAGCACGCTGGCCCTGTTTGCCAATGAATACCATGTGCCGGTGTTGAACCCGGTGCTGGCCGCGTGGATGGGCACCGGCGCCGAACTCGTGTTGCCGGCATTGCTGCTGTTTGGGCTGGCCGGGCGATTTGCGGCGGCCGGCCTGTTCGTCCTGAACGGGGTGGCGGTACTGAGCTTGATGGACGTGGCCGATGCTGCGTTGCAGCAGCATCAGTTCTGGGGCAGCTTGCTGGCAGCTTTGCTGTTGTGGGGACCGGGGGCTTGGTCGGTGGACCATTTCCTGGCGCCCATGCTGCGGCGCCAGCTGTTGGGTCACGAACAGGCTGGCGGTGGCCAGGTGATGGCTCGCGTGGCGCGGCACTGAACGGTGGGTTCGTCCCAAATTTCTTGAAAAATTTTGCGCCGGCGTGTAAGAAGTCATCGTGCCGGCCGACTCAACAAGGCAAGCACAGGGTTTGCGCGTCGCGCGGCCCGGCCTGCACACCCTTCGTCAACCCAACCATCCTCAGGAGTCCAACATGTTCAACAACTTCAAATCCGGCGTAGCCGTTGCTTCCGCTGCCGCCGCGCTGTTCGCACTGGGTACCGCGGTGACCGTGCCGGCCCAGGCTGCCGATGGCGGCGTCAAGTGCGCCGGCGTCAACACCTGCAAGGGCACGTCCGAGTGCAAGACCGCCAAGTCCGATTGCAAGGGCCACAACGGCTGCAAGGGCCAGGGCTGGGTCACCAAGAAAGACGCCGCCGAGTGCACCACCGCCGGCGGCAAGGTCGTGACCAAATAAGCAGGGACTCCTGTCTTCTCTTGCAGCGATGAGGGAAGTTTCAGACTGGGCGGGTTACCGCCCAGTCTGTTTTTTGACATGCGCGCACCGTTGACCACAATACACCCATGAGCACCGTCAAGGGCTTCGGCCTGGGCCTGCGCACCGAGCACTATGCGGACTTCGTCGCTGCGCCGCAGGCGGTGGACTGGCTGGAGGTGGTCTCCGAGAACTACATGGTGCCCGGCGGCAAGCCGCTGCACTTCCTGGACCGCATCCGACGGGACTACCCCATGGTGATGCATGGCGTGTCATTGTCCATAGGCAGCAGCGACCCGCTGAACCTGGACTACCTGGGCGATCTGAAGGCCTTGATCGACCGTGTGCAGCCGGCCTGGGTGTCCGACCACCTGTGCTGGACCGGCGTGGACCACCACAACCTGCACGACCTCCTGCCTATGCCTTACACCGAAGCGGCGCTGCGCCACCTGACCGCCCGCGTGTCGCAGGTGCAGGATGTGCTGGGGCGGCGCCTGCTGCTGGAGAACGTGTCCAGCTACGTGGCCTTCGAGGCCGACGAGATGAGCGAGTGGCAGTTCATTGCCGAGCTGGCGCAGCGCGCCGACTGCGAACTGCTGCTGGACGTCAACAATGTCTATGTCAGCAGCGTCAACCACGGTTTCGACGCGCGCGTGTTCATCGACGCGATGCCCGCAGCCCGCGTGCGGCAGATCCACCTGGCCGGCCATGAGGACCATGGCCACTACAAGATAGACACCCACGACCACCCGGTGAGCCAGCCGGTGTGGGACCTGTACCACCACACGATGAATCGCCTGGGCGAGGTGCCGACGATGATCGAGCGCGACGACCACATCCCGCCGCTGCCAGACCTGGTGGCCGAGCTGGACGTGGCGCGTGCGGTGGCAGCCGCCGCGCTGGCGCCGCGCCGTGAGGAGCAAGCGGTATGAGCGTCGCCGGGTCGTTCCCAAGACGCTCGCACCCGCAGCCCGCAGGGCGGAGGGTAGCCCGGTGAACGTGGCGTTGGCCCAACAGCAAAGCGCCTTGCGCCAGGCCATCGTGCAGGGCCAGGCGGCCGACCCGCCCGGCAGCGACCTGGTTGGCGGCCTGTTGAGAGGGCGCGCCGATGGCGCGCCGCTGCTGCGCATCTACCAGCACGCCTATGCCAGCCGCCTGGCCGAAGCCTTGCGCGACAACTACGGCGTGCTGCCGCAGATCATGGGCGACGAGGCCTTCGATGCGCTGGCGCAGGCCTACATCCAGGCCTGTCCGTCGCGCCAGCCGTCGATACGTTGGTTTGGCGACCGCTTGCCGGAATTCATGACGCTGCGCGCTGACCTGGTGCCGCACCCGGCCTTCGTCGATCTGGCGCGCATGGAGTGGGGCTTGCGCGCGGCCTTCGACGCCGCCGATGCCGAGCCCATGCCCGCGCAGGCGCTGGCCCAGGTGGCGCCCGAGCAGTGGCCGCGTCTGGTGTTCACGCCCGTGCCCAGCCTGCTGTTGCTGGCCCTGCAATGGAACGTGGAGCCGGCGTGGCGCGCCTTCAAGCAATTTGACCCACAGACCGACGAAGAGCCGCAGCTGCCCGAGCCGCAGCCTGTGGACCATGGCCTGCAGGTTTGGCGCCAGGGGCTGGAGACGCGTTGGCGCGCGCTGGAAGGCTTGCCGCTGCTGCTGCTGCAGGGCATGCTGCAAGGCGCGGCTTTTGCCGACCTGTGCGCAGCCGCGCAGGGTGAGTTGGGGGAGGCACAGGTCGCCGCCGCGGTGATCGCCCAGCTGCAGGGCTGGCTGGCCGATGGCCTGTTGCAAGGCTACCGTCTGCAAAGCTGAGGTGTTGTGCCGGGCTGGTCGGCGCGCATCGCCCCTGTGGCCTGACCGCGCGCAAGCGGTCTGACCGTCCATCCTTTCGCTTGACGAAAGGATGTATTGCATGAACAGCCCTTGATCTACTAAGGGTTAACCCTCATGCTATGTTCTCCCACTCGCCATGAATACACAACACGCCCCACGCCTGCAGGAATGTTTGCCCGTCGCTCGGCGATCACTTCGCTGGCTGCGCTGGGTGCGCCACTTCGCGATGGGCACAGCTCTGCTGGGCGCTGCGCTGGTGCAGGCGCGCACTCTGACGGTCTGTGTGTCGCAGAACCCCGTGCCGCCGCTGACCTACCCGGACCGCGACGGCACGGCCCAGACGCTGGTGCGCCGCGCCGTGGCGCTGCAGGGTGACAGTGTGCAGTTCGTCACCGCGCCCTGGATGCGCTGCCGCATGGGGCTGAAGAATGGCGACTACGATGGCGCCCTGCCTTTGGCACCCGCCATCCAGAACCTGGAAGACTTCGCCTTTCCGGTCAAGACCGGCGCGCTGGATGCCGGACGCGGTGTGGGCGACTTCACCGTGCGGGTGCTGCGCCGCACCGGCACACCGGTGCGCTGGGACGGCGTGGCCTTTGCCAACTTGCGCACCCCCGTGATGGCGTTGCCCGGCCAGGCCATTGCGCGCGACAAGCTGCGTGTGCTGGGCGCTGCGGAAGATGCCACCACGCCCCATGCACAGTCCATCCTGCGCAAGCTGGTGGCGGGGCGCGCTGAGGTGGCGGTGCTGCCGGCCGGCTTCGTGCAGCAGGAGCTGGCCTTGCCCGAATTCCGCGATGCGGTGGAGGTGCTGCCGCAGCCGCTGCTGTCTTCGCCCAGCTTCCTGGGCTTCAACCGTGATTTCCAGCGCCGCGAGGCGGCCTATGTGGAGGCTGTTTGGGCGGCCATGGGCCAGTTGCGCGCGGCGCCCGGAAACGGTGCCGGCCGCACGCTGGTGTCCTACACGAAACCCTAGGGGCAACCTCGGGTGATCCCCCCACAACGCGACAGGCGTTGTGCAAATGAGCTCTTTGGGCGGCCGGACTTGCGCAAGAATGTGCCAAGACCCGCTAGAAAGGATACCCCTCATGCCCACCTACAACGGCACCACCGGCAACGACACCCTGACCGGCACCGCCGGTGACGACGCCCTCTACGGCCTGGCCGGCAACGATTCCTTGTCGGGCGGCGACGGCAATGACCAGATTTTCGGTGGCCCTGGCAACGACACCATGGACGGTGGCGCCGGCACGCTGGATTACGTGCGCTACGACCAGGCCACCGGCTCCGGCGTCTATGTGAACCTGGGCACCGGCCAGGCCAATGGGCCGGATGGCCTCGACCAGTTCAGCAACTTCGAGGGCGTGGTGGGCTCGGCCGCCGGTGACACGCTGGTGGGCGGCAACGCCAACGACTTCATCGAAGGCGGCGGCGGCAGCGACGAGCTGGACGGTGGCGGCGGCGTCGACTACCTCGGCTACCTCGCCGCGCCCTCGGCCGTCACCGTCAACATGGCCACCGGCAAGTCCAGCGGCGGCGCCGGCAACGACGACTTCCACAACTTCGAGAACGTCGGCGGCTCGGTCTATAACGACAGCCTCACCGGCGACAGCGGTTACAACATCCTGGAAGGCATGGCCGGTGACGACACGCTGGACGGCGGCGGCGGCTTTGACGCCGTCAGCTACTACCATTCCCCTGGCGCTGTCACCGTCAACCTGGTCACCGGCAAGTCCAGCGGTGGCGACGGTTTCGACGTGCTGGTCAACATCCGCGACATCTACGCCTCGCAGTACAACGACTCGCTGCTGGGCGATGACAAGGGCAACAACTTTGTCGCCTATGGCGGCAACGACGTCATCGACGGCGGCGCCGGCATCGACACCATGAACTACACCGGCAACCGCGCCGACTATGTGGTGGCCTACAACAGCAGCACGTCCACCTTCACCATCACCGACAAGACAGCCAACCGCGACGGCGCCGACCAGGTGGTCAACGTGGAGAACTTCAAGTTTGCCGACGGTACCTTCAGCGCCGCGCAGTTGCGCGAAGTGGTGGTGATCGACACCACGGCGCCGACCATCGCCAGCGTTAGCCCGCTTGACGGCAGCACCGGCGTGGCGTTGACCAGCGCCGTCACCTTCACGTTCAGCGAGGCCATTGCGCTGGGCAGCGGCAGCGTGCAGCTGCGCAACTCCGACGGCACGGTGCTGGCCAGCTACACGGTGGCCAACACAGCCAACCTGACGGTCAGCGGCAGCCAGTTGACCGTGCGCTTCGGCAGCACGCTGTCGCCCAGCAGCAGTTACAGCATCTACATTGCTGGCGACGCGGTGCGCGACCTGGCCGGCAACTACCTGGCGGCCAACGGCAGCTACGACTTCACCACGGTGGGCAACGGCGGCGTGCAGGTCGGGGACAACACCGACAACGTGCTCACTGCGTCACCCAATGGCGACACGTTGCAGGGCCTGGCCGGCAACGACACGCTGAATGGCGGCGCTGGCGACGACGTGCTGGATGGCGGCACCGGCAACGACAAGCTCGTGGGCGGTGCTGGCAGCGACATCCTGATCGGCGGCGCGGGCGCCGACACCCTGCTGGGTGGCGACGGCGGCGACCTGTATTACGTCGACGACGCCGGCGACCAGGTGCAGGAATTGCAGGCCAACGCGGCGCAACTGGCAGCCGGTGGCCCGCAGCCCGACGTGGGCCGCACGGTGGACAAGGTGATCGCTTCTATCAACTACACGCTGACCAGCTTCGTGGAAAACCTCGCGTTGTCCGGTGGCTCCGGAAACCTGATCGGCACCGGCAACGAGCTGAACAACGTGCTGACCGGCAACGAGGGCAACAACCTGCTGAGCGGCAAGGCTGGCAACGACACGCTGGATGGGGGTGCCGGCACCGACACCGCCCAGTACAGTGGCAAGCTGACGGACTACAAACTGACGCTGGGCAGCACCCCCACGGTCGTTGACAACCGCGCAGCGGGTGCGGGTGGCGAGGGCAGCGACAGCCTGAGCAATGTGGAACGCCTGCAGTTTTCGGACGTCAAGCTGGCGCTGGACCTGGGCCCCACCCAGGCAGCCGGCAAGGCGGTGCTGGCCATGGCGGCCACGCTGGGCAGTGCCTTCCCCACCCGCACAGATTGGGCCGGCATCTTCCTCAGCTACTTCGACAGCGGCGCCAGCCTAATGGATGGCACCAACCTGCTGGTCGATTCGGGCATCATGGCGGCCTTTGCCGGCGGTGGGGACAACACCAGCTTCGTCAAGTTCGTCTACGCCAATGTCTACGGCCAGGCGCCGGACGCCGCCACGCTGGCCAGCCTGTTGGCGCCGTTGAACAACCAAACCACCACCCAGGCGCAGTGGATGGCCGAGCTGGCCGCTTCCACCACCAACCAGGCGCACGTGAACCTGGCGGGCTACGCCCAGAGCGGCTGGCAGTTCGTCTGACCGGCGCTTGAGCCGCTGCTGACTGAACGCCGGAAAAGCGACGATTTCCCGGCGCTCTTCCGGCTTCGCGGCCTGTCGCCGGCGGCTATTCTCGCCAGCGTGAGAAGTTGACTTTTTTGCGCCGCGACAACGATGAACTGGATCACGGATTTCCAATTTGACACGCTGACCCTGGTCACGCTGGTGAATGTGCTGGTCGACCTGCTGGGCGCCTGGGCGCTGCTGTTCTGGTCCGGCCAACGCCACAAGGGCCTGATCGCGCTGGGCTTGCTGGGCTGGCTGGGCGGCGCCGCTGCGGCCATGGCCGACCAGCTGCTCCTCAGCCTGCTGCTGCAGTTGCTGGGCGTGTTTGCCACATCCTGGCAGCCGAACGAGACTGCCGAGCGCAAGCGGTCGCACACCGAGCGCGGCATGGCCGCCTTCCTGATGCGCCAGCATGACCGCGCGGGCAACGTCACCGGCCAAAGCCTGGTGATGCCGCCGCGCAATACCTATGCACGGCGCAAGCTGCAGTCGCTGTCGCCGCAGCAGATGGAGGAGCTGACCCACTGGTGCTCGCGCATGGTGCAGCGCTCGCGCTGCCTCAGCGTGGACCTGTCGTGCTGGCCCGGCTGGGACGACGCGGGCAGCGCCTGACAAGGTCCAGGACCGGTCGGGTCATTGCGCTCTCTGCGGGCGATTCCCCTAGCGCGGCGTGGCGCCGTCCAGCGTGAATTCGAACGTGGCGGGGTTGGTCAGCTTCAGGTGCACATTGGCAAACGCGCTGGTGGCCACGCGCACCGACGGGATGTTGACCCCCGCGCCGTCAAACGTGGCGCGCGCCTGACCGCTGTCGGTCAGCACCTTCAGCAGCGTCGGGTCCAGTGCGAACACGAAGCCGGCCTTGCCGGGCACGTAGTTCAGCGTCACCTCGAACAGTGTGCCGCCCACCGCCACCGGGAAGCTCATGCTGCTGCCGCAGAACTCGGTCAGCGTGTCGCCCGGGCTGGTCAGTGAGCACTGGTAGGGCAGCAGGCCGGGCAGCGTGTCGCTGCGGTAGGCGCGCACCACGCGGATCAGCTGCGTGTTGTCCGTCAGGCTGCCGCCAGCGGGCACGGTACTGGGCACAGTGCTGAAGGCGCCGCCGTAGGTCGTGCTCAGGTCCAGCCGGTTCAGCGCGGCGATGCTGTCCACCACGTCCATGCCCTTGACGATCTTGCCGAACACGGTGAAGCCGCCGTCCACGGTGTTCAGCGAGGTGTTGTCGGCCAGGTTGACGAACCACTGGCTGGTGGCGCTGTTGGGCTGGCCGCCGATGCGCGCCATGGCCACGGTGCCGCGCAGGTTGGACTGGTTGTATTCGTTGACGATGGGTGCGTGCACCGCCAGTGTGGCCAGCAGGTTGCTGTACACGCGGTAGCCGCCACCCTGGACGACGAAGCCCGGCACGCTGCGGTGGACCATGCTGTCAGTGAACGTGCCGTCGGCAATGTAGCTGAGGAAGTTGGCCACGGTGACGGGCGCTTTGTCGGGGAACAGCTCCATGCAGAACTCACCCACATTGGTTTGCAGGCAGGCATAGGGCTTGGCCAGCAACGGGGTGCTGAAGGCGCACAGGGCCAGCAGCAGGGCGAGCTTGGCGCGCAGGGAGGAGAGAGTAGAGGTCATGGGTGGCGGGGACAACAAGGGACCGACGTAGGATAACGGAAGTCCACTCATGGTCCGCACCATTCAGGCCGGGCGGGGCCTGAAACCCTGCAGCACGATCTTGCCCAGTGTGTGCCCCCTGTGCAGCCTGGTCAGCGCCGCGTGGATGTTGGCCTTGTTGATGGGCGACAGTATCTCATTGACCGGCGCGACGATTGCACCCCTGTCGATGTGTGCGGCCAGCGCGTTCAGCAACTGCCCGTGCTGCGCCATATCCGCGGTGCGGAAGTCGGTGCGGGTAAAGATCATCTCCCAGGCGAAATGGGCGCTCTTGTCCCACAGCAGGTTCAGATCCACCGGCGCGCTGGAGGGCACGATGGAGCCCACCGTGCCCTGTGGGGCTACCACCTCGGCGGCCACCGGGAAGTAGCGGTCCAGGTCGCTCATGATCAGCACATGGTCCACCTGCGGGTAGCCCAGCGCGCGTAACTGGGCGGCAATGTCCTGGTGGTGGTTGATGGCGTGGCGGGCGCCCAGTTGCAGCACCCAGGCCTGCGATTCGGGACGCGAGGCGGTGGCAATCACCTCCAGCCCGGCCAGCCGGGCCGCCAGCTGCACGGCCATGGAGCCCACGCCGCCGGCCGCGCCGATGATCAACAGGGACTGGCCGGTAGCCTGCCCGTCCATCGGCAGGCGCATGCGGTGAAATAGCGCCTCCCAGGCGGTGATGCTGGCAAACGGCAGGCTGGCAGCGGCCTCGAAAGCCAGCGACGCCGGCATGGCGCCGACCAGGCGCTCGTCCACCAGGTGGTATTCGCTGTAGCTGCCCGGCCGGCCGATTTCGCCGGCATAGTAAACCTTGTCGCCGGGCTTGAACAGCGTCACACCGGGGCCTACCGCATCGACCACGCCCGCCGCGTCCCAGCCGAGCACGCGCGGCGTGGGCTCCACCCGGTTCTTGGGTGTGCGGACCCGGTTGTCCACCGGGTTGACGGCCACGGCTTTGACGGCGACCCGGATGTCATGCCCGGTGGCTTGCGGCACCGGCAATTGGAAATCCGCCAGTGAGTCGGGGTTGTCCATGGCGGGGTAGTGGGTCAGCCCAACGGCTTGCATCAACACAGCAGTTCTCCAGCGGGAAGTCTTGAAAGGTGCCAATTGTGCTGAACTTGCCGTCAAAGAAAAACCCTGTCACATTTGATTCTTTATCAAAAGCTGTTTGACGATGTTCACCGACCAGGAACTGCGCATCTTTGTCCACACCGCCCAGTTGGGAGGGCTCACCAGGGCGGCGCACAGCCTGGGATTGCTGACGGCCACCGCCAGCGCCAGCCTGAAGCGGCTGGAGGGCGTGCTGGGCGCGCGCATGTTCGAGCGTTCACCCCGCAGCATGCGGCTGACGCCGCAGGGCGAACGCTTCTTGCGCTATTGCCAGGAGGGGCTGGCACTGCTGGACCAGGGGGTGGCGGCCGTGGCGGACAACAGCGGCAAGATGGCTGGCCTGCTGCGCATCTCCGCGCCATCGGATCTGGGGCGCAATGTGCTGTTGCCGTGGGTCAGCGAGTTCCAGTCATTGCACCCGGGCCTGAAGATCAACCTGCAGTGCTCGGACCACTTTGTGGACGTGTTCCAGGACCCGTTTGACATGATGTTCCGCCATGGGCGCCTGGCCGATTCGTCGTATGTGACGCAAAGCCTGGGCCCCAACCGCCGTATTGTGGTGGCCTCGCCCGCCTACCTGGCGCGCCATGGCACGCCCAGGACGCTGGAGGACCTGGCGTCGCACAACTGCCTGATCCACAGCCTCGAATCCATCGCCTTCAACGTGTGGCGCTTCAAGCAGGGTCGCAAGGCCGTCTCGCTGAAGGTGTTTGGTGACCATATGAGCGATGACGGCGCGATCGTCCACGCCTGGGCGCTGGGGGGCCAGGGCATTGCCTACAAGTCGGCGCTCGACGTGCATGCGGACCTGCGCGCTGGCCGGCTGGTGCAGCTGCTGCCTCAACTGCTGGGTGAGGAATGGGTGCCGCGTGTGGTCTACCCGCACCGCTCCAGCATTTCAGCCACCGCCCGCGCGCTGACGGCGCACGTGCGTCAACGCATTGAGGCGCTGAACATGCCCAGCACCATCAAATCTGTGGGTTGATAAACCCCGTAGCGCTTGATTTCAGCCAAAAAGGCCTTATCATTAGCACTCATTGGAGACGAGTGCTAACAATGCCTCTCTTCAAAGTGAATGAGTGCTCACTTTCATAAGTGAAGCCTTACTCCAATCCCAACCCCAATTGATTCATCCCCAAGGAGATCCAATGAAACTTCGTCCCCTGCACGATCGCGTGATCGTCAAGCGCGTTGAAAGCGAAACCAAGACCGCCTCCGGCATCGTGATCCCGGACAACGCCGCAGAGAAGCCCGATCAGGGCGAAGTGCTGGCCGTGGGCCCCGGCAAGAAGACCGACAAGGGTGACCTGAGCCCCATGTCCGTCAAGGTCGGCGACCGCGTGTTGTTCGGCAAGTACAGCGGCCAGACCGTCAAGGTCGATGGCGACGAACTGCTGGTCATGAAGGAAGACGACCTGTTTGCAGTGGTTGAGAAGTAATTCTTCTCCCGCACAAACACGCTCTTTCATTTACTCAATTTACTGAATCCGGAGAATACACATGGCAGCTAAAGACGTCATTTTCGGCGGCGAAGCCCGCGCACGCATGGTTGAAGGCGTGAACATCCTGGCCAATGCGGTCAAGGTGACCCTGGGCCCCAAGGGCCGCAACGTGGTGCTGGAGCGCTCCTTCGGCGCCCCCACCGTGACCAAGGACGGTGTGTCCGTGGCCAAGGAAATCGAACTGAAGGACAAGCTCCAGAACATGGGCGCGCAGATGGTCAAGGAAGTTGCTTCCAAGACCTCTGACATCGCTGGCGACGGCACCACCACCGCCACCGTGCTGGCCCAAGCCATCGTGCGCGAAGGCATGAAGTACGTGGCCGCCGGCATGAACCCGATGGACCTGAAACGCGGCATCGACAAGGCCGTGTCGGCCCTGGTGGAAGAGCTGAAGAAGGCTTCCAAGCCCACCACCACGTCGAAGGAAATCGCCCAAGTCGGCTCCATTTCCGCCAACTCCGATGAAACCATCGGCAAGATCATTGCTGACGCGATGGACAAGGTCGGCAAGGAAGGCGTGATCACCGTGGAAGACGGCAAGTCGCTGGAAAGCGAACTGGACGTCGTCGAAGGCATGCAGTTCGACCGCGGCTACCTGTCGCCCTACTTCATCAACAACCCGGAAAAGCAATCCGCTTTGCTGGACAACCCCTTCGTGCTGCTGTTCGACAAGAAGATCAGCAACATCCGCGACCTGCTGCCCACGCTGGAGCAAGTGGCCAAGGCCGGCCGTCCGCTGCTGATCATTGCCGAAGAAGTCGAGGGCGAAGCCCTGGCGACGCTGGTGGTCAACACCATCCGCGGCATCCTGAAGGTGGTGGCTGTCAAGGCGCCTGGCTTCGGCGATCGCCGCAAGGCCATGCTGGAAGACATCGCCATCCTGACGGGCGGCAAGGTCATCGCTGAAGAAGTCGGCCTGACGCTGGAGAAGGTCACGCTGGCCGATCTGGGCCAAGCCAAGCGCATCGAAGTGGGCAAGGAAAACACCATCATCATCGACGGCGCCGGCGCCGCTGCTGACATCGAAGCCCGCGTCAAGCAAGTGCGCGTGCAGATCGAAGAAGCCACGTCCGACTACGACCGCGAAAAGCTGCAAGAACGCGTGGCCAAGCTGGCCGGCGGTGTGGCCGTGATCAAGGTTGGCGCTGCCACCGAAGTCGAAATGAAGGAAAAGAAGGCCCGCGTGGAAGACGCGCTGCACGCCACCCGCGCTGCCGTGGAAGAAGGCATCGTGGCCGGCGGCGGCGTGGCCCTGCTGCGCGCCAAGCAAGCGGCTGGCACCATCAAGGGTGACAATGCCGACCAGGAAGCTGGCATCAAGCTGGTGCTGCGCGCCATCGAAGCCCCCCTGCGCGAAATCGTTTACAACGCAGGCGGCGAAGCCTCTGTGGTGGTGAACGCCGTGCTGGCCGGCAAGGGCAACTACGGCTTCAACGCCGCCAACGACACCTATGGCGACATGATCGACATGGGTATCCTGGACCCGACCAAGGTGACCCGCACCGCGCTGCAAAACGCAGCCTCCGTGGCCTCGCTGATGCTGACGACCGAAGCCATGGTGGCCGAGGCTCCCAAGGAAGAGTCCGGCGCTGGCGGCATGGGCGGCGGCGGCATGGGTGGCATGGGTGGCATGGGCGGCATGGGTGGCATGGACATGTAATTGTCCTTCCGTCACCACCGTTCGCGCTGAGCTTGTAGCAGCGCGATTGGCCGACGACACAAAAACCCGCAGTGCGCGAGCCCTGCGGGTTTTTCTTTGCTTGCGTGAGCCAGCGCACGTAGCGCCTGGCCTCATCGGCGTACAGTGCCTTGCCTGAGCCGCGCTACCTCAGCGCGCCAAGGAGAACGCCATGGCAGACAACCCCCTGACGGCCGCCCCCGAACTGGCCGCCAAGTTTCGCAAACCCTACCCCAACGACAGCGCCGACTACCACCAGGCACGCACGGCGCTGCTGGCCGAAGAGATCGAACTGCGCCGCCACATCGAGCGTGTGGCGGCCCAGCGCCGGGCCTTGCCGCTGGGCGGCGAAGCGGGCGATTACGCCTTCGAAGACGAGGACGGCAAGACGGTGCGGCTGGCGGACATGTTTGGCCCGCACGACACGCTGGTCACCTATTTCTGGATGTATGGCCCCAAGCGCCCGCGGCCCTGCCCCATGTGCACGGCACTGCTGGGTGCGCTGGACATCCCGGTGGCGGACATCACGCAGCGCGTGGCCTTCGCGGTGCTGGGGCGTTCGCCGGTGGCGCGCCAACTGGCCTTCGCGCGAGAGCGTGGCTGGCGCAACCTGAAGTTCTACATGACGGTGGGCGATGACTTCGCGCGCGATTACCGCGGCCTGGCACCCAACGGTGTGGACGAATGGCCGGCGCTGGACGTGTGGGTCAAGCGCGACGGCAAGGTGCACCACTTCTGGGCCGGCGAAATGGGCGGCACCGAAGACCCGGGTCAGGACGCGCGCGGTGCGCCCGACCCCACGCCGCTGTGGAATATCCTGGACCTGACGCCGGGCGGGCGGGGCACGGACTGGTACCCCAAACTGTCATACAGCGACAAAGGCTGATGGTCTGATCGGCTGGTCGGCCGTTCACAGTGCATCGGACGCATCCAGCGCCGCCACGCTGTGCCGCCATGTCTGCTGCGAGGCCATTCGATCTGATGGCACGCTGTTGCCAGCCGCGGCCTGCGGCGGGTCATGCGGTTGCAACTCCAGCGGCCTCGCTGGCAGGGTAACCAGGCTCAACAGGGCCAGGCCTGCCACAGCCCTGAGGCGGGCGCGGGGAACGAGGAATTTGCGGTGGATGGCAGCGAACATGAAACAGCTTTTGGTGAACTGCTGAGCATGGTGTCGTGCTGCGCTTGCTGGCGCATCATGCAAACGCATGAAGCCGGGTCATAATCAATTCACCCCCTGTTGCCACGCCGTACACGATGACCGCTGCCACGCAAGCCGATCTGATAGACCGCATTTACGAGTGCGCCGTGCTGCCCGAGCTGTGGCCCGACGTGCTGGATGAGCTGGCCGGCCTGGCCGGCGCCAGCGGCGGCCTGTTGTTCGCGGTGCGCGACAAGGTGCTGAACTGGACCTCCTCGGGCGTGCTGAGCGAGGTTTTCCAAACCTATGTGCAGGACGGCTGGTTTGCCCGCTGCTCGCGCCGGGACTGCCTGTTCAGCCAGAACACGCCGAGTTTTCTGGTGGAGCACGATTTCTGGACCCCTGCCCAATTGGATGAGAACCCCATTTACCGCGATTTTTTTCGCCCCAAGGGGCTGGGCTGGTCGGCCGGCACCGGTTTGATGATGCCCACGGGGGACAACATCGTTTTCAGCGTGGAGCGGGCATTCGACCAGGGGCCGGTGGAGAGGGCGCAGGTCGACATGCTCAACGGCCTGCGGCCGCACCTGGCGCGGGCGGCGCTGATCTCCTCACGCCTGAACCTGAAAAACGCCAAGGGCGCCGGCGACGTGCTGGCCGCGCTGGGTCTGCCGGCACTGGTGCTGGACGAGAGCGGCGTGGTCATCGAGGCCAATGCGCTGATGGACAGCTTGCCCGGCCAGGTGCAGTGGCAAGTCCAGCGACGCATCGCTTTGGCGGACCAGCGTGCCAACGCCTTGCTGCTGGCGTCGCTGCCTGCCATGGGGGCCAGCGCCGGCGTGGCGGAGCTGCCCGTGCATTCGTTCGCGTTGCGTGGCGCCACCGGGCTGGCTGAGATGGTGGCGCACCTGGTGCCGCTCAAGCGGGCGGCGCAGGACATCTTTGGCCGCTCGTATGCGCTGCTGATCGTCACGCCGCTGACGGCGCGCAAGGCGCCGCCGGTGGAACTGCTGCGCTCCTTGTTCGACCTCACCCCGTCAGAAGCCCGCGTGGCGCGCGGCCTGGCGGGTGGCGCCACCCTGGACGAGATCGCCACCGCCGGCGACGTCAGCCGCAACACCGTGCGCACCCAATTGCAGCAGGTGCTGGAGAAAATGGGCTGCACCCGGCAGTCGGAGGTCACGGCCTTGCTGACGGGGATCGCCTTCGGCCCGAACACCTCCCAGCCCGGGGTCCATTGAGCGGGACCGGGAACACGCACACCATCTCGCCGGGTACCGACGCATGCCATGTTTGCCAGACTGAGGTCGCTGCTGAAAGCCAAGGCGGCCGCGCCGGTGGAGCAGCCTGTGCACCTGAAGCAGCGCGGGGACGAATGCCTGCGACAAGGCAGGCTGGATGAGGCTGCCAGCTTCTACAAGCAGGCCCTGGTGCTTGAGCCTGGGCATGTCGACACCCAGGTGGCCCTCGGGTTTGCGCTGGCGGAACTGGGTCAGCACGCCGAGGCCCAGACGCAACTGCTGCTGGCACTGTCGGCCGCCCCTGGTATGGCGGACGCGCACTACATCCTGGCAACCCTTGCGACGCGGCAAGGTGACCGGCGGGCCGCCATGGAGCACCTTGAGCGCGCATTGGTGGCCAAGCCCGAACTGGAGTTTGCCCACCGGGACCTGATTGACCTGCTGTTCCAGGCGGGCGATACCGCACAAGCCAAACTGGCCGCGCAGCGGGCCGTGGCCGCGTTTCCTCAAGCCGCGGAATTCCAGTTCTACTTTGCCACCGCGTTGGCACAGGAACAGGCCTATGAACAGGCCATCGCCTGTTACCAGCAGGCGCTGCAGCTGCAGCCTGATGCCGTGGTGGCACACAGCGCCCTGGGCGAGTTGCTGGAGAGGACCGGACAGCTGAAGCAGGCCCGCGACACTTATCGGCAGGCGGCGCAATTGGCGCCCGACAACCCGACTGTGCAGCTCCGTCTGGGGCTGGTGCTGCAAAAGCTGGGCCGGTTTGCGGACGCGCTGGTTTGCTTCCGGCGCATCACGGTGCTGTCGCCACAAGATGCCGCCGCGCACCAGCATGTGGGCAACACCCTGCTGCGCCTGGGCGCGGCTGACGATGCGCTGGAGAGCTTCAAACAGGTGGTCCGCCTGCAGCCGGACAACCCGGTCAGCCACCTGGTGGCGGCGCTGTCGGGGCAGGCGCCGGACCACCCGCCCAGCGACTATGTGGCGCAGCTGTTTGACGGCTATGCCGAGGGCTTCGAGGCCCATCTGGTGGCATCGCTGCGCTACGACATCCCGACCAAGTTGGCTGCGCTGCTGCAGGCGCAGGCGGTGGCTGTGCCGCCACCCTGGCGCGTGCTGGACCTGGGTTGCGGCACGGGTCTGGTGGGCAAGGCATTGCAGCCATGGGCGTCGCAGCTGGTGGGTGTGGACCTGTCCACCGGTATGCTGGCCAAGGCCAGGGACTTGAACCTGTACCACCGCCTGCAGCACATGGACGTGCATGCGGCGCTTGTGGCCGAGGCGGACGACAGCTTTGACGTGGTGACGGCGGCCGATGTCTTCATCTACGTCGGCAAGCTCGACGATCTGGTGCCGCAGGTTGGCAGGGTGGTGCGGCCCGGCGGCTTGTTCAGCTTTTCACTGGAATCGCAGGAGGTGGCGGCGCAGCCCGGTGCGCCAGGTGCAGAACCTCCGGGTTACGTGTTGTGCGCCTCGGGCCGGTACGCGCACAGCCTGGCTTACATGGACCTGTTGGCGCAGCGGCATGGTTTCGAGGTGCTGCAGACGCAGGCCACCCCCCTCCGGCTGGACCGCGGTCGCCCGGTGCCGGGCCACATTGCGCTGTGGCGGCGCCGCTAGCCGGCGCGGATGCCCCTGGCCTGCAAGTCCTTCACCAGTTGAGTTGCTGATTCGAAGCGCACGCCTTGCCAGCCGCGCGCCCGCGCGGCTTCGATATTGCCCGCCAGGTCATCGATGAACAGTGTCTGCGCTGGCTGGAGCCCGTATTGATTTTCCAGGTGTGCGTAGATCGCTGGCTCTGGCTTGATCAGTTGCACATCGCCGGAGAACACGCCGCCGTCAAACCAGCTCAGGAATTCATAACGGCTCTCCAGCATGCGCGCAAAAGGCTGCGACATGTTGGACAGGTAATAGAGACGCGGTCCTTCGCCGCCCGCTGAGCGGGCCTGGTGCAGCCTGGTCAGCACGGCCAGCGTGCCGGGCAGGGGCGTCAGGTGGTCGGCTATGGATGACACCATCTGCCGCACCGTGGCCAGTGGGAGCGCCAGGCGCTCGGCCATGCGCGTGGCGACATCGTCCTGGGCCATCGTGCCGCTGTCGAAGGCCAGCCAGTCGGCGTGGTGGAACATGGCATGCGCCAGTTGCAGCGCACTCTGGGCCGAGCTGGCTTGCTCGGGGAAGTGGCTGGCCACCAGGCGCGCGGGTTCCCACTTGAACAGCACGGCACCAAAGTCAAAGACGATGTTGGCGATCGGGGGTGATGTGGGGTTGTTCATGCGTGTTGCAGCGCGCGCAGCGCCTTGTTCAGCGGCACGCGAAGTTTGGCCGGGCTGCTGCGCGTCAGTTGCACCTGCGGTGTGCCGTGCCAGCTGGCGCTGGTTTGCACGGCGTGCGCCACATCGTGCAGGCCGGCATCGTCCAGCCGCACACCGTCTTGCAGGTACAGCGCCTTGACCTCGAACACACCGTCGGCGCGGTGCGCCTTGGCGTCCAGCCGGCCCACCAGCTCGCCCCGGCGCAGGATGGGCAGCACGAAATAGCCATACTGGCGTTTGTGCTCGGGGGTGTAGCACTCTATCGTGTAGTCGAAGTCGAACATCGCGCTGGCGCGTTCGCGGTCCCACACCACCGGGTCAAAGGGGGACAGCAAGGCGCTGTGCGTGGCTTGCAACTGGCCGGCCAGCGCCTGACGCAGCAACTTGGCGTTGTCGACATGCACATAGCCCGCCTGGTCCCAGCCGTCCACCGGCACGCGCAGCACGCGGCCCTGGGCCACCAGATCGTCCAGATCGGCGTCCTTCAGCCGGGGCTTGATGCGGAAGTAGTCATGCACCCAGCGCGCCTGGGTGATGCCCAGCGCCAGAATGGCTTTCTCGATGAAGGCCTGGTGCACGGCCTCGGCCGCGGGCAGCGTGGCTTCCATCAGGTGCGGCACCACGCGTTCGGGCAGGTCGTAGACGCGGTGGAAATTTTCCCGCCGCGCCACCATCAGCTCGCCGCGTGCGAACAGCGCCTCCAGCCAGCGCTTCTCTTCTTTCCAGCCCCACCAGCCGCCGCCCTTGCCTTTGTGCTCGTCTGGCCGCTCGAAGTCAGACGACTTCACCGGGCCTGCGTCGCGGATGTGGGCCAACAGCTTATCCAGGTGCTTGCGCTGCTGCGCATGGTCGTTCTTGCCGCGCTCTATGCCCCAGTGGCGGCGCAGTTCCTGGTTGTAGGCACGGTGCAGATGCCAGTCCTGCAGCGGCACAAAGCAGGCCTCGTGCGCCCAGCTCTCGAAGATGTGTGTCTTGGCCAGCGTCTGCTCCAGCCAGTGCATGGGATAGTGCCCCAGGCGCGAATGCAGCACCAGGTAGGGGCTGCGCGCCACCACGTGGATGGTGTCGATCTGCAGCAACTGCATGCGCTCTATGCAGCGGCGCAGCGCCAGCGGCGTGGCGGGGCGCGTGGGCGCGGTCAGCAGGCCTTGCGCGGCCAGGTGCAGGTTGCGGGCCTGGGTCAGGCTCAGGTCGGTGTGGGCTTTGCGCGGCATGGCCGCCATGTTAGCGGCACGCCCGGTGGGTTGCCGGTCAGCCGTTTTGCAGCTTTTTCAACAAGCCCGTGGTGGAGGCGTCCAGCCCGCTGGCGTGGCCGCTGCGCAGGCGTGACTCGATGTCCTTGGCCAGCACCTTGCCCAGCTCCACGCCCCACTGGTCAAAGCTGTTGATGCCCCACAGCGCGCCGCTGGTGAACACGCGGTGCTCCTGCAGCGCAACCAGCGCGCCCAGCGTGGCCGGTGCCAGGTCCTCCAGCAGCAGGAACGTGCTGGGCCGGTTGCCGGGGAAATTCTTGTGGCCGCCTGCATCGGCTTTGCCTTGCATCAGCGCCTGCGCCTGCGCCAGCACGTTGGCCAGCAGCATGTCCTGGTGGCCGCTCAGGTTGTGACGCGCTTTCTTGACCGCGATGAACTCCACCGGCACCACGTCCGTGCCCTGGTGCAGCATCTGAAAGTAGGCATGCTGGCCATTGGTGCCGGGCTCGCCCCACAGCACGGGCGAGGTGCCATAGGCCAGCGGCTGGCCTGCCATGTCCACCTGCTTGCCGTTGCTCTCCATCTCCAGCTGTTGCAAGTAGGCGGGCAGGCGCTTCAGCGCCGCATGGTAGGGCGCGATGGAGCGGCTGCTGAAGCCATGGAAGTTGCGGTACCACACATCCAGCAGGCCCAGGCGCACCGGCAGGTTCTGCGCCAGCGGCGCGCTGCGGAAGTGCTCGTCCATCGCGTGCGCGCCGGCCAGAAATTCGCGAAAGCCCTGTGCACCGATGGCGATGGCGATCGGCAGGCCGATGGCCGACCACATGGAATAGCGCCCGCCCACCCAGTCCCAGAAGCCGAAGGTGGTGTCAATGCCAAAGGCCTTGGCCGCCGCCACGTTGGTGGTCAGCGCGGCAAAGTGGCGCGCAATGTCGGTGCCGCCCTGGGCCTCGAACCACTGCTTGGCGGACCGTGCGTTGGTCATGGTCTCCACCGTGGTGAAGGTTTTCGACGCGATCAGGAACAGCGTGCTGGCGGGCTTCACGCGCTGCAGCACGGCGGCCAGCTCGTGGCCGTCCACATTGGAGACGAAATGCAACTGCTTGCCCGGCGCGGCAAACGCCTGCAGCGCCAGCACCGCCATCTGCGGCCCCAGGTCGGAGCCGCCGATGCCGATGTTGACCACGTCAGTGATGGCGTCATCCCCGCGTACCTGTTCCGCATAGGCCAGCATGGCAGCCAGCGTGGTGTGCACGTCTTTCAAACCTTCAGCCACCACCGGTTGCGCGCCGGATGGCGGTGTGTAGTCGGCCGGGCAGCGCAACAGCGTGTGCAGCACGGCGCGTTGCTCGGTGGTGTTGATGGCCTCGCCGGCAAACATGGCGTCGCGGTGGGCCTCCAGGCCGCATTCGCGGGCCAGCGTCAGCAGCAGCGCCTCGGTGTTGGCGTCCCACAGGTTCTTCGACAGGTCGGCGAACACATGGGGTGCTTGTTGGCTGAAATGCGCAAAGCGCGCTTCGCCGTCCTGCGCAAAGGCGGTGCGCAGGTCGAAGGCCTTGCCCTGCGTGTCGTAGGCGGCTTGCAGTTGGCCCCAGGCGGGCGCGCGGTCGCAGCGAATACGGGTCATGAAATTCCCAAAAATGTTGAGGACAGAGCGCCGCTTCGCTGCGGTCTGTCCCGCAAAGTCTCACGAAGTCTTCATCAACTGTTCAAGCTTTACGGCGTCGGCGCAGAAGGCGCGTATGCCTTCGGCCAGTTTTTCGGTGGCCATGGCGTCTTCGTTCAGCGCAAAACGGAACTGGGCTTCGTCGTAGTTGACGGCGGGCAGGTCCAATGCGTGCGCAGCCTCGGCGTCCAGCGCCTTGGTCAGCGGTGCTTCGGTGGCGGCCAGTGTGGCCAGCAGTTCGGGTGAGATGGTCAGCAGGTCGCAGCCGGCCAGCGCGGTGATCTGGCCCACGTTGCGAAAGCTCGCACCCATCACCTCGGTTTGGATGCCGAACTTCTTGTAGTGGTTGTAGATCTGCTTGACCGATTTCACGCCGGGGTCGTTGGCGCCCGCGCTGGCGGCCTCATCCCAGGCGGCACCGGCGTTCTTCTTGTACCAGTCGTAGATGCGGCCCACGAAGGGCGAGATCAACTGCACCTTGGCCTGGCCGCAGGCCACCGCCTGCGCGAAGGAGAACAGCAGCGTCAGGTTGGTGTGGATGCCGCGCTGTTCCAGCTTCTCGGCGGCCTGAATGCCCTCCCAGGTGGAGGCCACCTTGATCAGGATGCGGTCCACATGGATGCCCTCGGCCTGGTACAGCTCCACAATGCGCTCGCCGCGCGTGAAGGTGGCGTTGGTGTCGAAGCTCAGGCGTGCGTCCACCTCGGTGGAGACGCGACCGGGGATCAGGCTGAGGATTTCGCAGCCAAAGCGCACCAGCAGCCGGTCCATCACCTCGTCCAGCGGTTTGCCGCGGAATTTGGCCACCGTGTCTTTCAGCAGCGGCGTGTAGTCGGCCTTTTGCACCGCCTTCAGGATCAGCGACGGGTTGGTGGTGGCGTCGGTGGGGCGGAAACCCGCCAGTTGCTTGAAGTCGCCGGTGTCGGCAACCACGGTGGTGTACTGTTTGAGGGCGTCGAGTTGGTTCATCACAAAGGTCCGAAAAAGGCAGCCAAAGGGCTTCCGCCAGAGCGGGGCAGCCGCTGTCGCTTGAATTATCGATGAAACAAAGTTACATTACGAGTTCTTTTTCATGTAACTCGCAACTATATGTCTTTCGACCTTGTCTTGTTTGGCGGCACCGGTGATCTGGCCTGGCGCAAGCTGATGCCGGCCCTGTTCCAGGCCTTCCGCCACGGCACGCTGCCGCAGGACGGGCGCATCATCGGCGTGGGCCGGGATGACCTGAGCGACGACGCCTACCGCGCGCTGATCAAGTCGCGCTTTGACGGTGTGGAGCTGGCCAAGCGCCCCAGCGACGAGGAGTTCACCCGCTTCGCCGCTCTGCTGAATTTCGTCCGCATGGACTTGTCCAAACCGGCCGACTACGTGCGCCTGGCCGAGGTGCTGAAGGCGCGCAGCGCGGACACCGTGGTGATGTACCTGGCCACCGCGCCGGCCTTGTTCACCACCGTGTGCGAGCAGTTGGCGGTGGTGGGCCTGAACACGCCACACACCCGCGTGGTGCTGGAAAAACCGCTGGGCCATGACCTGGCCAGCAACCGCAGCATCAACCACACGGTGCGCCAGCACTTCGCCGAAAAGCAGGTGTTCCGCATCGACCACTACCTGGGCAAGCCGGCGGTGCAAAACCTGTTTGCCATGCGCTTTGGCAATTCGCTGTTCGAGCCGTTGTGGCGGCGCGAGCACATCGCCAACATCCAGATCACCATTGCCGAAGAGCTGGGTGTGGAAAAGCGCGGTGCGTTCTACGAGAACACCGGCGCCTTGCGAGACATGGTGCAGAACCACGCGCTGCAGCTGCTGTGCGCCATCGCCATGGAGCCGCCCATCAACGCCCATGCCGACGCCATACGCGACGAGAAGTTGAAGGTGTTGCGTTCGCTGAAACCCTGGGCCGGTGACACGCTGATGCACGATGTGATTCGCGGCCAATACGCCGCTGGCAACGTAGGTGGCGCGCAGGTGCCCGCCTACCGGGAAGAAACGGGCGTCAACCCGCAAAGCCACACCGAGACCTTTGTGGCGCTGCGCACAGAGATCTCCAACTGGCGTTGGGCCGGCGTGCCCTTCTACCTGCGCACCGGCAAGCGGCTGGCGGGGCGGGACGCGCGCATTGTGGTCAACTTCCGGCCCACGCCGCACCCCATCTTCAATTCACCGGTGGACCAGGCCAACCGCCTGGTGATCAACCTGCAGCCCAAGGACGGGCTGGAGCTGCACCTGCTGGCCCAGGGCGCGGCCAACCGCGCCAGCAGCAAGTCGGCCGCGCAGTCGCTGGTGCCGGTGCAGCTGGACCTGGACTTTGACAAGCGCTTCGGCTCCGAGCGCGTGGGCGCCTACGAGCGGCTGCTGTTGGACGTGATCGACGGGCGCTTGAACCTGTTCGTGCGCAGCGACGAGCAGGAAGAAGCCTGGCGCTGGGTGGAACCCATCTTGCAGCACTGGAAGGCCGACGCCCAGGGGCCGCGTTTGTACAACGCCGGCACCTGGGGCCCCAGCGCGTCGAGCGCCATGATCGCGCGCGACGGCTATTGCTGGGCTGAAGAGGCGTGACCTCAAGTACGCCATGCTAGACCGAATAAAGGCTTCGCTGAGTTCGCTCGCACCCGCCGAACAGCGGGTAGGCAAGCTGGTGCTGGCCGACCCGCGCGCCTTTGCCTCCCTGCCCATCAGCGAGCTGGCCGACCGCTCGCACGTCAGCAAGCCCACCGTGGTGCGCTTTTGCCGCAGCATGGGCTACGACGGCCTGGCCGACTTCAAGCTGAAGCTGGCGGGCAGCGTCAGCGAGGGCGTGCCCTTCATCCACCGCAGCGTGGACGCCGACGACAAGACCGCCGATGTGATGGTCAAGGTGATCGACAACACGGTGGCGGCCTTTCTGAAATACCGTAACGACGCCAGCGCCGCGCTGATCGACCGCGCCGCCAACGCCATCGTCGACACCTACAAGGCGGGCAAGCGGCTGGAGTTTTTTGGCGTTGGCAACTCGGGCGTGGTGGCGCAGGACGCGCAGCACAAGTTCTTCCGCCTGGGCATGAACACCATCTCGTACAGCGATGGCCACATGCAGGTGATGAGCGCCTCGGTGCTGGGGCCGGGTGACTGCGTGGTGATCGTCTCCAACTCGGGCCGCACAAGAGACTTGATGGATGCCTGCGACATCGCGCGGCGCCGTGGCGCGACGACCATCGTCATCACGGCCAGTGGCTCACCCCTGGCCGCTGCCGGCCACATCCATCTGGCGGCCGACCACCCCGAAGGCTATGACCGTTACAGCCCCATGGTGTCGCGCCTGCTGCACCTGATGGTGATCGACGTCCTGACCACCTGCGTGGCGCTGCGCATAGGCTCAGACAAGCTGCTGCCGTTGCTGAAGGAAATGAAGAACAACCTGCGCAGCAAGCGCTACGCGTGAGTTGGTGGTGTACGGGCCGGGCAAGCCGGCCCTGTAGATCAGCGCCGTTCCAGTTCGCTCACCAGGCTGACCACCTTGGTGGTGATGATGTCGACGGCCGGGCCGTTGGCGCCGTGCGGAAGGATCACATCGGCATTGCGTTTGGTCGGCTCGATGAACTGCTTGTGCATGGGGCGCACGGTGTCCATGTACTGCTTGATCACGTTGTCGGTGCTGCGCCCGCGTTCGCTGATGTCGCGCTGCAGGCGGCGGATGAAACGCACATCGGACGCCGTGTCCACATACACCTTCAGCGACATCATGTCGCGCAGCTTGGCGTCGTACAGCGCAAACAGGCCCTCGATCACGATCACCGGCGCCGGTTGCACCGCGATGGTCTTGCTGGAGCGGTTGTATTCGGTGAAGTCATACACCGGCATCTCAATCGGCTCGCCTCGGCGCAGTGCGCGCACATGCTGCACCAGCAGCGGCCAGTCAAACGCATCGGGGTGGTCGTAGTTTTCCTCGCGCCGCTCGTCGGGCGACAGGTGGGTCTGGTCGCGGTAGTAGTCGTCCTGCATCACCACCGCCGCCATCTGCGGCCCGATGGAGGCTAGCACCTGGCGCGTAACCGTGGACTTGCCACTGCCGCTGCCGCCTGCCACGCCGATCACGAAGGGTTTGTAGGCGGGCTTGGTCACGTGAGGTCTGTCTTAGAGCTGGAGAAGGCTGTCATTCTACAAGTCGATAACGCTGCGCAAAGGCTACGCTCGTGCGCGCGGTGCTATGTCGTGCCAATGCTTCTGGTGTGATCAGGCCGCCACGGCACTCCGCTCCGCGGCTGTCCCCCGGGCCTTCGGCCCTCCTCCTTGATGCCGCTGCGCAGAGTGCCATGACGACCTGATCTTGCCGTTGTTGCTGGCGCGCCCGCGTTTACGTCGTCACATGGCATCCCCTCCATTTGTGGGATTGGTGAATGCAGCGGTACCGCTTAGACTGATGAGCGTAGGAAAAGCATCCATGTCCCAACAAATCATCTTTGTAGATATCGATGACACGATGGTTCGATCCGTCGGTGTCAAGCGCATCCCAATGCCCAACGTCATTGCACAGGTGAAGCGGTTGAAGTCAGAGGGAGCTGCTTTGTACCTCTGGCGGTGCTGAATACTGCAAGACAACAGCAGCTGAGCTCGGCATTGTTGATTGCTTCGAAGGCTTCTTGCCGAAACCGACGACTTACATCGATGATCAGCCAGTGCACGAGTGGCGGTTTTGCAATCATGTGTATCCATCGCAAGCCGAGGATGTTTGACGAAACGGTTTGATTGCCACAGCTTAGCTGGCGTATTGGCGCCGCGAAAGCCAACGAGTCCGATGCCGCTGGGGCGCGTGGCGGAGCGGAATCAAGGAGGAGGGCCGCAGGCCCGGGGGACATCCGCGTAGCCACGCGCCCCAGTGGCGTCGGCAGCCCGCCAAGTGCCGGCTGTTAGAGCTGCACCTCAGCGGAACCGATGCCATCAAAGCTCACGCGCACAAGGTCACCAGCCTTGGCAGACAGCAAGCCAACCCAGGTCCCAGTTGTCACCACAGTGCCAGCCGGGACTGTGGCGCCGCGCCGTGTGCAGTGCCGCAACCAGCACGGCAGCAGCCATTGGGGCGTACCCAGCGGGTGGGTGCCGGTGCCTGTGCGCACTGGCTCACCGTTGACGTAGGCGTCGCACTTTTGTTGCGCCCAGTCGTGCGCGGCGAAGGGGGCATAGGGCAACCATTCGCCCAGCACCAGGCCACCGTTGGACTGCACGTCGGCCAGCCGCAGCAAGGCAGGCGCTTGCACCTGCTCTTTCCATCGCCAGTCCACCAGCTCGATGGACACGCACAGCGCGTCCACCAGGCCGTTGACGTCGGCCTGCGTCAGCTTGGCGGCTTGCGCGGGTGTCACGTCCTGGCCCAGGCGCAGCGCGATTTCGCCCTCGTAGGCATAGGCAAAGAAGGGGAAATCGCGGAAGTCCGCCGGTGAGGCGCGCACGCCCTCGGGCGGCAGGCCGGCGTGCGTCAGCGTCACCTCGCGCGAATTGCCGCCGGATTTCCAGTGCTTCGGCATGGCGCCGCCAAACCAGCCCATGGCTTGCGCCACCTGGTCCTGGACAACGTAGGCTTCTTCGGCGCTGGTGACTGAGCCCACCCAGTCGGGCGCGTTCAGCAGCGTGTGGGTGCGCCGTGCGCGCACCAGGGCTTGGGTCAGTGTTTCATGCATCGGCCGATACTTTAGCGTCTTTCACCACCTTGGCCCACTTGACGCGCTCGCTTTGCATGAAGTTCTTGAATTTTTCCTGGCTGCCGCCGCCGTCCTCGGCGCCGTACTGCGCCAGGCGCTCAATCACGTCGGGCATGGCCATCACCTTGTTGGCGTCCTCGTTGATGCGCTTGGCCATGGCCAGCGGCATCGTGCCGGGGCCGACCAGGCCGTACCAGGTGGTGGCGTCGAAATCGGCAAAGCCCTCTTCGGCCATGGTGGGCACATTGGGGTAGGCCCTGGAGCGCGTGGGCCGCGTCTGCGCAATGGCCAGCGCCTTGCCACCCTTCACGTGCGGGGTGGCGGCCGTCATGGTCTCGAAGCAATAGTTCACCTGGCCGCCCAGCAGGTCGGTGATGGCCGGTGCCGAGCCCTTGTAGGGCACGTGCAGCGCGTCAATGCCGGCACGCAGCTTGAACATCTCCAGCGCCAGGTGCTGAGCCGAGCCGCCGCCGGCCGAGGCGAAGCTGATCTTGCCGGGGTTTTTCTTGCACAGCGCCACAATGTCCTTCACTGTCTTGGCGGGCTGGTCCTGGTTGCTGATCAGCAGGTTGGGCGTCACGCCCACCAGCATGATGGGCACGAAGTCGTGGTCCACGTTGTAGTTCAGCTTCGGGTTCAGTGCCGGGGCGATGGCATGGCTGTTGATGTGCGCCATCAGCAGGGTGTTGCCGTCGCCCGGCTGGTGGGCCACGTAGTCGGCGGCAATCACGCCGGCTGCGCCGGCCTTGCTTTCCACCAGCACGGTCTGGTTCCACATGGTGGTCAGCTTCTGGCCCACCACGCGCGCCAGCGCGTCGGTGCCGCCACCCGGCGGGAAACCCACAATGATGCGTATCGTGCCACTGGGCAGGTTTTGCGCGCGCACCAGTGGTGCGGCCAGCGTGGCGGCCACGCCGGTGCAAAAGGTTCTGCGTTGCATCATGGGTTTGTCTCCTGGTGTCTCGGGGTTATAGCGGTTTGGCTGCTGCCTGGGCTGGCGCCAGCTGGCTGCTGAAATGGTCCATCGCGGCCTGCACGCCGCTGCTGGCAATCGGTATGCCGGTCAGCTTCAGGCCCATCTCCACGCCGCTGAGCATGGCCAGCAGCGTCAAATCATTGCTGTCGCCCAGATGGCCCATGCGGAACATGCGGCCCTTGACCTTGCCCAGGCCGGTGCCCAGCGACAGGTCGAAGCGGGTGTGGATCAGCTTGCGCAGCGCGTCAGCGTCCACGCCGGGTGGGGTGATGACGCCGGTCAGCACCGGCGAATACACAGCCGGGTCGGCGCACTGGATGGGCAAGCCCCAGGCGTTCACCGCCGCACGCACGCCAGCGGCCCAGCGCTGGTGCCGGGCAAACACGTTGGGCAGGCCCTCAAGCAGCAGCATGTCCAGCGCCTCGGACAGACCGTACAGCAGGTTGGTGTTGGGTGTGTAGGGCCAGTAGCCGTCCTTGCCCATCGCGACGATCTCGTCCCAGGCCCAGAAGGCCTTGGGCAGCTTGGCGGTCTTGGCCACTTCCAGTGCGCGCGGTGACAGCGCATTGAAGCTGATGCCGGGCGGCAGCATCAGCCCCTTTTGCGAGCCGCTGACCGTCACGTCCACGCCCCAGTCGTCATGCCGGTAGTCGGCGCAGGCCAGGCCGGAGATGCTGTCCACCAGCAGCAGCGCGGGGTGCTTCTCGGAATCGATGGCGCGGCGCACGGCGGCGATGTCGGAGGTGGCGCCGGTGGAGGTTTCGTTGTGCACCACGCACACCGCCTTGATGGTGTGGGCGCTGTCCTGGCGCAAGCGCGCAGCGATGATGTCGGCCTGCACGCCCTGGCGCCAGCCAGGGGCCTCGGGCAGCAGCGGGTCGGTGCCTTCGTAGCGCAACACCTCGGGCTGCAGGCCCAGGCGGGTGGCCATCTTGGCCCACAGCGCGGCGAAGTGGCCGGTCTCAAACATCAGCACGTGGTCGCCCGGGCTCAGCGTGTTGCTCAATGCGGCCTCCCAGGCACCGGTGCCCGAGGCGGGGTAGATCACCACCGGGTGTTTCGTCTGGAAGATCTGCGCCATGCCGGCCAGCACCTGGCGGCCCAGCACGCCGAACTCTGGCCCCCGGTGGTCGATGGTGGGCAGGCTCATGGCACGCAGCACGCGGTCGGGTACCGGGCTGGGGCCGGGGATCTGCAGGAAGTGGCGGCCGGTGGGGTGGTGGTCCAGGCTGAGCATGACGGGCTTTCGGTGGCTGCTGGCAATTTTGCATGCAAACCCTGCAAATGCACTAGGGAAATCACGTAGCAAGGGGTAAAGCCCTTGGGTTTTTGCATGCAAAGTGTTTAAACTGCGGCTTGTCATGGCCCAAGTCATCCCCCTCGCCGGCGCCACCTCTCTGCATGAGCAGGCCGCCGCGCGGCTGCGCACCATGCTGGTGGAAGGGCAGATTCGCCCCGGCGCCAAGCTCAATGAGCGCGAGTTGAGCGAGCAGTTGCGCCTGTCGCGCACGCCGCTGCGCGAGGCCATCAAGATGCTGGCCGCCGAAGGCTTGGTGGACCTGCTGCCCAACCGCGGCGCGGTGGCGGTGCAGCTGACCGAGGCCGACGTGCTCAACACCTTCGAGGTGCTGGCCGGGTTGGAGGGCCAGTCCGGCGAGCTGGCGGCGCAGCGCATCACCGAGCCTGAGCGTGCCGAGCTGCGTGCGCTGCACTACGAGATGCTGGCCTGCCACGCGCGTGGCGACCTGTCGGGCTACTACCGGCTCAACGCCGCCATCCACAACGCCATCAACGCCGCTGCGCGCAATCCGGTCTTGACGCGCAGCTACCGGCAGATCAATGCGCGCGTGCAGTCGCTGCGCTTTTCCACCAACCAGAACGCCACCAAGTGGCTGCGTGCAGTGAAGGAGCACGAGGCCATGGTGGCCGCGCTGGATGCGCGCGACGGTGCCGGCCTGCGCGCGCTGCTGGTGCAGCACCTGCAGCACAAGTGCGACGCGGTGATGGAGCTGCTGCGCGACGGGCAGGGGCCTGTGCGCTCCATGCAGCCATGAGCGCGCTGGCCCAGCACAACGACGTCAGCCTGGCGCTGGAGCGTGCGCTGCGCGCCGAGACCGATGGCGAGGTGCTGTTCGACGCCCCCTCGCGCGGCCGCTACGCCACCGACGCCTCCATCTACCAGATCATGCCGGTGGGCGTGCTGGTGCCGCGCAGCCCTGAGGATGTGGCCACCGCGCTGGACATCGCGCGCGAGTTGAAAGTGCCGGTGCTGCCGCGCGGCGCCGGCACCAGCCAGTGCGGCCAGACCACGGGCGCGGCGCTGGTGATCGACAACAGCAAATACCTGCGTCGCCTGCTGCAGGTGGACGTGGACAACCGCACCGCCCGCGTCGAGCCCGGCATGGTGCTGGACCATTTGAACGCGCACCTGAAGCCCTCGGGCCTGTGGTACCCGGTGGATGTGTCCACCAGCGCCCAGGCCACGCTGGGTGGCATGGCCGGCAACAACTCCTGCGGGTCGCGTTCCATCGCCTATGGCAACATGGTGCACAACGTGCTGGGCATGCAGGCCTGGTTGTCCAATGGCGAACTGGTGGACTTTGGCCCCGAGGCGCGGGCCACGGGGCGGGCGGCGCAGATCGCTGCCTTCGTGCGCGGCCTGGCCGAGCAGCACCGTGCGCAGATCGAGCAGCACTGGCCCAAGGTGCTGCGCCGCGTGGCCGGCTACAACCTGGACATCTTCCACAACCAGAACGAGCGCCCGTACACCACGGACGGCAGCGTCAACCTGGCGCATCTGCTGGTGGGCGCCGAGGGCACGCTGGCGTACACGCGCGAGCTGACCTTGCAACTGGCCGAGCTGCCGCGCGCCAAGGTGCTGGGGGTGGTGAACTTTCCGACCTTTCGCGCCGCCATGGAAGCGGCGCAGCACATCGTCAAGCTGGGCCCCACGGCGGTGGAGCTGGTGGACCGCACAATGGTCGAGCTGGCGCTGGCCAACCCGGCCTTCAAGCCCACCATGGCCAGCGCGCTGCTGGGCAAGCCCGAGGCGATTTTGCTGGTCGAGTTCTCGGGCAGCGACAAGACACCGCTGCTGACCCGCCTGCGCGACCTGGTGGCGCTGATGGGCGACCTGGGCTTGCCCGACAGCGTGGTGCAGATGACCGAGGACGCGCCGCAAAAGAACCTTTGGGAGGTGCGCAAGGCCGGCCTGAACATCATGATGAGCCTGAAGGGCGACGGCAAGCCGGTCAGCTTCATCGAGGACTGCGCGGTGCCCTTGGAGCACCTGGCCGACTACACCGACGCGCTGACCGAGGTGTTTGCCCGCCACGGCACGCGCGGCACCTGGTATGCGCACGCCTCAGTGGGCACGTTGCATGTGCGGCCCATCCTGGACATGCGCACCGACGGCGCGGGCAAGATGCGCGCCATTGCCGAAGAAGCCGCCGTGCTGGTGCGCAAGTACAAGGGCGCCTACAGCGGCGAGCATGGCGACGGCCTGTGCCGCGGCGAGTGGGTGGCCTGGCAGTTTGGCCCGGTGCTGAACGAGGCGCTGCGCGCCATCAAGCTGCAGCTGGACCCGATCGGCTTGTTCAACCCCGGCAAGATCATCGACCCGCCGCGCATGGACGAGGGCGCGCTGTTCCGCTTCCCGCCGCCATCGGCACCGCACCCCTACAAGCGCATCGTGTTGAAGCCGGTGCTGGACTGGTCGGCCTGGGACGTGCAGGCCGACCCGGTGACCGAGGTCACCACGGCACCCGGTACCGGTGGCGACAGCACCCACGGCCTGGCCAAGGCGGTGGAGATGTGCAACAACAACGGCCACTGCCGCAAGTTCGACGCCGGCACCATGTGCCCCAGCTACCGCGTCACGCGTGACGAGCAGCATGTCACGCGTGGCCGCGCCAACACGCTGCGCCTGGCGCTGAGCGGCCAGCTGGGCGAGGGCGCCTTCGCCGGCGCCGAGGTGCGTGAGGCGCTGGACCTGTGCGTGGGCTGCAAGGGCTGCAAGCGTGACTGCCCCACCGGCGTGGACATGGCGCGCATCAAGCTGGAGGCCACCGCCCACTACAAGGCCGAGCGCGGCCACACGCTGCGCGACCGGCTGGTGGCGCACCTGCCCGACTACGCCCGCCATGCCAGCCGCCTGCCGTGGCTGCTGAACCTGCGCGATGCTCTGCCCGGCGCCGCCTGGCTGAGCGAAAAGTTGTTCGGCCTGTCGGCCAAACGCAGCCTGCCGCGCTGGCGCAGCGACACCTTCTGGCGTGGCCAGGCCGCGAGTGGTTTGTTCGCTCCGCAAGACGCCGTGCTGGCCGCTGCTGCCGCAGGCCAGCCGGCGGCGGTGTTGTTCGTCGACACCTTCACCGGCACCTTCGAGGCCGACAACGCCTGGGCCGCCGCGCGTGTGCTGAAGGCTGCCGGCTACACGCTGCATGCTGTGCAGAAGGACGGTGGCCACCACTGCTGCGGCCGCACGTATCTGGCCACCGGCATGGTGGCGCAGGCGCGCGCCAAGGCCGGCGCGCTGGTGCGTGCGCTGCTGCCGTTTGCACAGGCCGGCGTGCCCATCGTGGGCTTGGAGCCCTCTTGCCTGCTGACGTTGCGCGACGAGGCGCTGGTGATGCGCCTGGGCGATGATGCGCGCACCGTGGCAGACCAGGCGCTGCTGTTCGAAGAGCTGCTGGCACGCGAGCAGCGTGCCGGCCGGTTGAAGCTGGCGCTGAAAAGTGCGGATGCCCCTATCCTGTTGCACGGCCACTGCCATCAGAAGGCCATGGGGCTGATGCCGCCGGTGCTGGACGTGCTGCGCCTGATTCCCGGCGCCGAGCCGGCGCTGATCGACAGCTCGTGTTGCGGCATGGCCGGCAGCTTTGGCTACGAAGCCGAGCACCACGCGACATCCCTGCAGATGGCCGAGCTGAGTCTGCTGCCCGCTGTGCGCAAGCAGCCGCAGGCCATCGTGGTGGCCGACGGCACCAGCTGCCGCCACCAGATCAAGGACGGCGCGCAGCGCGAAGCGGTGCACGTGGCGGCGCTGCTGGACCGCCTGCTGGCCTGAGCGCTGTCAGGCGGCCGCCAGTGGCAAGGCGTGCTCGACAATGCTGGCATGCAAGGCCGCGCCCAGCGGCAGCACATCGTCATTGAAGTCATAGCGGCTGTTGTGCAGGAAGCAGCTGCCAACGCCGTTCTCCTCGCCCTGGCCCAGGCGCAGGTAGGCGCCGGGCTTGACCATCAGCATGTGTGAGAAATCTTCCGAGCCCATGCTGGGCTCCAGGTCGCGCACCACACGTTCCTTGCCCAGCAGCGCCTGTGCCACGTCGGCGACGAAATGCGCCTCTTTGGGCGTGTTGACGGTGGCCGGGTAGCTGCGCTGGTAGGTCACCTGGGCGGTGGCGCCAAAGGCCACGGCAATGGCCGGGCACAGCTCGTTCAGGCGGCGCTCCACGAAGTCCTGCACGGCGGGGCTGAAGCTGCGCACCGTGCCCACCAGCGTGGCGGTGTCGGGGATCACGCTCATCGCGCCCATGTCGCCGGCCTGCATGGCGCACAGGCTGATGACCGCCGACTCCACCGCCTTGATGTTGCGCGAGACGATGCTCTGCACCGCGGTGATGATGTGGCCGGCCACCAGCACCGGGTCCACCGCGTTGTAGGGGTGGGCGCCGTGGCCGCCACGGCCGGTGATGGTGATGGTCAGGCGGTCGGAGGCGGCCATCATCGGCCCGGGGTTGATGCCCACGGTGCCGGGGCGCATGGCCGGCCAGTTGTGCATGGCGTACACCGAGCGCAGCGGGAAGCGCTCGAACAGGCCGTCGTCGATCATCGCCTTGGCGCCGTTGTGGCCCTCTTCGCCGGGTTGGAAGATCAGCACCGCCCGTCCGTCGAAGTTGCGCGTCTCGCACAGGTAGCGCGCCGCGCCCACCAGCATGGCGGTGTGGCCGTCGTGGCCGCAGCCGTGCATGCGCCCAGGCTGGGTGGAGCGCCAGGGAACCTCGGTGTGCTCGGTCAGGGGCAGTGCGTCCATGTCAGCGCGCAGGCCCACGGCGGCCACCTCGCCATCCGGGCGGTGGGTTGACTTGCCCTTGCCCTGGATTACGGCCACCACGCCGGTCTTGCCTATGCCGGTGTGCAGCTCGTCGACACCGCAGACTTTCAGCGCTTCGGTGACGCGCTTGGCCGTGTAGAACTCTTCAAAACCCAGCTCCGGGTGGGCATGCAGGTCGCGCCGCAGCGCGGTCAACTCGGGGTGGAACTGCGCGATCTGCGCAAAGGCGCGGCCATGGACTTTCAGGCTGGGGCTGGGCATGCGATGGGGACTCCGGTGCGGAACACGAATCAAACGGCGGGTGCCTTAAGCATAATAAAAAAAGCCGCCAGATTCGCATCTGGCGGCTTTTGCTTTGTCAGCAGACTGGCGCTAGGCCAGCACCTGCTTAGAAGGCGTGACGCAGACCGATGTCGATACCGGTCGAGTTGTTGCTGTCACCCTTGGCGACGGCAGCAGCAGACGAAAGGCCGCTCAGCAGGTTGGCACGGGTGTTCTGACCGGTGGTGTCCAGCGTGGAGATGGTGCCGTAGACAGCAGTGCGCTTGGAGAAGTTGTACACCAGACCCAGCGACAGGTGCTTGGTGGTGGAACCATCTTCCCAGGCGCCAGCGGCCGGAGCGGCTACGCCGTTGCGGCTGTAGTCACCCCAGGAGTAAGCAGCCTTGAACTCGGTGGCGCCGAACGGCACGGTGGCCGCCAGCATGTAGTGGGTCAGCTTGCCGCCCTGGGCATTGCTGCCGCCGGTCTGGTCAACTTCCTGCGTACCCAGTTGACCCCAGAACTTGGCAAAGCCAGCGTTGTAGGTGGCGGCCAGGTGGGTTACAGAGTAAGTGCCCTTGAAGGGGTTGGTGGCACCCGTGCCGGTAGCAGAAGCCACGCCACCGGTGATCAGGCCCAGGTTGGGGGTGTTAGCAGAATTGGCAGCCGTGTCGTTGAACTTGGTTTGCGTGTAGGCAAACGAGATGTCGAACGGACCGCTGGCGTAGCCAATACGGCCGCTCCACACTTCGCCGTCGCCGTCGGTGCCCAAGCAGGCATTGCCTTGCACAGCCACACCAGCTGCACCGCAAACCGACGGGACTTCGGACAGGCCAGCCATCACTTGCACGTAGACTGCACCGAAGTTGCCCAGGTACTGGATGGAGTTGGAGGTGCGGACTTGGGCGGCGGCGGCGCCGGTGCCGAACGGATTCAGGGTACCCAGCTGCACCACGGTGGAGGAGCCCACGCCCACGGTACCGAACGGGTCCTTGGTGGTCATGTTCCAGAAAGTCGGGGTGTAGTCACGGCCCAGGCGAATTTCGCCCCAGGTGCCTGCGATGCTCAGGGTGGAGCGGCGATTGAAGGTCAGGCCTTGCGCGCCGTTCAGCGACGTGCCAGCGGGGATGGCGCCACCCACAATCACGCGGTCGCCCTGCACCGTGTTGATCGTGGTGGTAGCGGCACCGGAGCCGCTGTCAACGTTCACACCGGCTTCCAGCCAGAAGCTGGCAGACAGACCGCCACCCAGATCTTCCGTGCCACGAAAGCCGAGGCGGCTGGAGGCATTCCGGCCCTGACCAGTCAGAAGACCCACCGAGCCCGCGCCGTTGGCATTCAGGTTGGTGTAGGAGACGTCAGCAATACCGAACAGGGTGACCGAAGACTGTGCAGATGCAACACCGGCTACGGCCAGGGCTGCCAAAGCAACGAGGGTTTTTTTCATTTCAAGGTTCTCCAAGGTTAAACATGGGGCTTCGGAGCGTTGGGATGCTGGCATTTATTAAGGACGACCATGCACCCACCGGATACCCGGGCCAACCTCCTTTTTCCGGAAGTTGGGGCTATTGCATCAGATGCCGCCCCCTTTGGCAAAGACATAGGTGGCAAAACGTGTAGAAAGTCCCGGTTCCGTTGCAACACTGCAACAACTCCCAAACCCCCTGCAATGCCTTGTAGCGACTGGGAAAAACCCTATTTGGGCTCTTGTGGATTTGCGGCTGAGGCAGCGGCTGGGGCCATCCGCTTACACTGCTGGCCGTGTCTTCTACCGAACCTCGTGGGATGGATGCTCTGCTGAGTGCGGCCGACCAGGCCTTGCGCACCCTGTTCGTGGCCGCGCAGCCCAGCCGCGCCTGCCCCACGGTGGCGGACCGGCCCACCGAGCTGTCGGCCGGGGATAAAGCCTTGTCTGGCGCGCTGATGCGGGTCAACCACGTGGGTGAGGTGTGTGCCCAGGCGTTGTACACCGCCCAGGCCCTGGCCACCCGCGACGAGGGGCTGCGCCAGCATTTCCAGCGCGCCAGTGAGGAAGAGACCGACCACCTGGCTTGGACGCGCCAACGCCTGGACCAGTTGGGCGCGCGCCCCTCGCTGTTGAACCCGCTGTGGTATGCCGGTGCCTTTGGCCTGGGGCTGCTGGCCGGACGAATGGGTGACCGCATCAGCCTGGGCTTTGTGGAAGAGACTGAACGCCAGGTGCAGGCCCATCTGGACGGACATTTGCAGCGCCTGCCCGAGGGCGACCACGCCTCACGCGCCATCGTGGCGCAAATGCGTGAGGATGAGGCCCGGCATGCCGACGAGGCGGCCCAGGCCGGCGCCCAGGACCTGGGCGTGCCGGTGAAGGGCCTGATGCGCGCGGCGGCCAAGGTGATGACCACCGTGGCGCACCGGATTTAGCGTCAATCTGCCTCGATCAGCTCGAAACTTGTCGTGATCTCCGCCGTTTTGGCCAGCATGATGCTGGCTGAGCAGTACTTGTCGTGGCTCAGCGCGATGGCGCGCTCCACCGCTTCGGCGGGCACACCCTTGCCGGTGACGGTGAAATGCATGTTGATGCCGGTGAACACCTTGGGGTCGGTGGCGGCGCGCTCGGCCGTCAGCTTGACCGAACAGCCGCGCACATCGTGGCGGCCGCGCTTGAGGATCAGCACCACGTCATAGGCGGTGCAGCCGCCGGTGCCGGCCAGCACCGTTTCCATCGGCCGGGGGGCCAGGTTCTGTCCACCCAGCTCGGGCTTGGCGGCGTCGGGGGCGCCGTCCATCATCAGCACGTGGCCGCTGCCGGTTTCGGCGACAAAGCCCATGCCCGAGCGCGCACCGGTGTTGCCGGTCCAGCTGACTGTGCATTCCATGTTTGTTCTTCCGCGAGTGAGTTTGGCTTGCTGGCAATGATGCCATGGCGGCGAATCAATTGGCCGGCGCAAGGGCATCGCGCCCGACGCCGCTTATCATGCTTGGCTCCGTCCACCGCACGCCGATGATGAAACCCGCCAAGCCCCTGAAGCCCGCCGATTACCTGAAAAAGATACTCACCGCCCGCGTCTACGACGTCGCGGTGGAGTCGGCGCTGGAGCCCGCCAAGGCACTGAGCAAGCGCCTGCACAACAAGGTGCTGCTTAAACGCGAGGACCAGCAGCCGGTGTTCAGCTTCAAGCTGCGCGGCGCCTACAACAAGATGGCCCATCTGACCCCCGGGCAGTTGAAGAAGGGCGTGATCTGCGCCTCCGCCGGCAACCATGCGCAAGGCGTGGCGCTGTCCGCGCACAAGCTGGGCACGCGCGCGGTGGTGGTGATGCCCACCACCACACCGCAGCTGAAGGTGGACGCGGTCAAAGCGCTGGGCGGCGACGTGGTGCTGCATGGCGACAGCTATTCCGACGCCTACCAGCACGCCGTCACGCTGGAAAAGCAGCACGGCTACACCTTCGTGCACCCGTTTGACGACCCGGACGTCATCGCCGGCCAGGGCACCATCGCCATGGAGGTGCTGCGCCAGCTGCAGGCCCTGGGCAACAGCCGGCTGGACGCGGTGTTCGTCGCCATTGGCGGTGGCGGGCTGATTTCCGGTGTGGCCAATTACATCAAGGCGGTGCGCCCGGAGATCAAGGTGATCGGTGTGCAAATGAACGACTCGGACGCGATGATGCAGTCCGTGGCGGCGAAGAAGCGTGTGACGCTGTCCGACGTCGGCCTGTTCTCCGACGGCACCGCCGTCAAGCTGGTGGGCGAGGAGACCTTCCGCGTGGCGCGCGAGCTGGTGGACGAGTACATGACGGTGGACACTGACGCGGTGTGCGCCGCCATCAAGGACATCTTTGTCGACACCCGCTCCATCGTCGAGCCGGCCGGCGCGCTGGCGGTGGCGGCCATCAAGCAGTACGTGGCGACGGAGAAGACCAAGGGCGAGACCTATTGCGCCATCCTGTGCGGCGCCAACATGAATTTTGACCGCCTGCGCTTCGTCGCCGAGCGTGCCGAGGTGGGTGAGGAGCGCGAAGCGCTGTTGGCCGTGACCATCCCCGAGGAGCGCGGCAGTTTCCGGCGCTTCTGCGAGCTGATTGGCAGCCTGCCCGGCGGGCCGCGCAACGTTACCGAGTTCAACTACCGCATCAGCAGTGCCGCGCAGGCGCACGTGTTCGTGGGCCTGACCGCGCACGGCAAGGGCGAAAGCGCGCGCATCGCCGCCAATTTCGGCAAGCATGGCTTCAAGGCGCTGGACCTGACGCACGACGAACTGGCCAAGGAACACATCCGCCACATGGTGGGCGGCGCCTCGGCGCTGGCGAAAGACGAACGCTTGTTGCGCTTTGTGTTCCCCGAGCGGCCGGGCGCCTTGCTGAAGTTCCTTAGCCTGATGCAGCCCAATTGGAACATCAGCCTGTTCCACTACCGCAACCAGGGCGCCGACTACGGCCGCATCCTGGTCGGCCTGCAGGTGCCCAAGGCTGATGCGAAGGCCTTTGATCGCTTTTTGGCGACGCTGGCGTATCCGTATGTGGAGGAAACCGACAACCCGGTGTACCGGATGTTTTTGCAGGCCTGACGCGTTCAGGCCGAAGTAGCCGTTATCTGCGTAACGGGAGTTCCAAGGTGATGCTGGCCGGCGCGTCGGTGCTTGCACCCAGGTTCACGCTGCGCGGCGCCACGCTTTGCAGCACCAGGTTGTCGTCCACCCTGGCGCCGACACGAAATGGCTTGGCCGGCCTGCCGTCCACTGCGATCAGCGCGGCACCGGCATGCGCACCCTCGGTGACGATGCCAGCCAGCGTGAAACGGCTGGACGCGCTGGGTGCCGGGGCGGTCGTCGGCAGCGCCCCGCCACCCAGCAGGCGCGCCAGCGCGCCGGCATCCACCGGCATGGGTCCAGCTGCCTGCGCCGGCTGTACGCTGACCGGGCGGGAACTTGCCGACAGTTTCAGGCCCCAATAGACCACGCTGCCCGCTGCCAGCAGGGACAGGACGAAGGTGGCCAGTCGCGGCCACCAGATGCTTTGCGCATGGGCGTACATACCAGGCGATTATCATTGAAGACTTACCAACTTTCCCTTTTGACCACAGGCTACCCCATGGCGCAATCCGCTCACCCACGCAAACCGCGCGCGCACCAGTCTGGCTTCACCCTGTTGGAGGTGATGGTGGTGGTGGTCATCATCGGCGTGCTGATGGCCATCATCGTCCCCAATGTGCTGGGCCGCGCCGATGACGCGCGCGTCACTGCCGCGCGCACCGACGTCAACAACCTGATGCAGGCGCTGAAGCTTTACAAGCTGGACAACCAGCGCTTCCCCAACGCCGAGCAGGGCCTGCAGGCCCTGGTGGCCAAGCCCACCGCCGCCCCGGCCCCCATCAACTGGAAGCCCTACCTGGACAAGCTGCCCAACGACCCCTGGGGCCGCCCCTATGTGTATGTGAACCCGGGCGTCAAGGGTGAGGTGGATGTGATGTCGCTGGGCGCCGATGGCCAGCCGGGCGGTGAAGGCAAAGATGCCGACATCGGCAGCTGGCAGTAACCGGCCTTCACATCCCCGCTGGCCGGCCGGCGCGGCGCGCCGCGTTGCCGGCTTCACGCTGCTGGAGATCATGGTGGTGCTGTTCATCATGGCCATGGCCACGGCCGCCGTCAGCCTGGCGCTGCGCGACTCGTCGCAGACCCGGCTGGAGCGCGAGGGCCAGCGCCTGGCGGCGTTGCTGGAGGCAGCGCGCGCGCGCTCCCGCACCTCGGGCGTGCCGGTGCGCTGGCGTCCCACGGCTGAGGGCTTTGTCTTTGAAGGTCTGCCCGCCGACAACTCACCCGACAGCCTGCCGGAGCGCTGGCTGAACCCGGACACCCAGGCGGTGTCGGCCCGGCCGCTGCTGTTGGGGCCTGAGCCCATCATCGGAGCGCAGTCGGTGGAATTGGCCAGCCTAGGCCAGGATGGCGGCGCGCGCTTGCGCGTGGTCAGCGATGGCGTGCGGCCGTTCGCGGTGCGGCCGTTGGACGTGGCGGCGCCATGAACATGCGGCCTGCCGTGCGGCGCGCTCTAGCGCGCGGCTTCACGCTGATCGAGGTGCTGGTGGCGCTGGCCATCGTGGGCATCGCGCTGCTGGCCGGCCTGCGGGCCACCGGCACGCTGACGCGCGACGCCCAGCGCCAGAGTGATGCATTGCTGGCCCACGTGTGTGCTGAGAACGAGCTGATCAAGATCCGCCTGGCCCGGCAGATGCCCGGCGTGGGCACCAGCAGCGTGGCGTGCGAGCAGGCCGGGCAGAGCTTCATCGTGGCGCTGTCGGTGCTGCCCACACCCAATCCGAATTTCCTGCGCGTGGATGCCCAGGTGCTGCGCGCCGATGCGGCGGTGCTGCGCTTGTCCACCGTGGTGGGGCGCTACTGATGCGGCGCCGCACCGCGCCCGCCCGCCATGCTGGCTTCACGCTGGTGGAGTTGCTGGTGGCGCTGGGCATCCTGGCCCTGATGGCCTTGCTGAGCTGGCGCGGCCTGGACGGCATGGCGCGCACGCAGGAGCAGATGCGCACGCGTGACGACCAGGTGACGGCCCTGCAGGCGGGCTTGGGCCAATGGGGCGCCGACCTGGACGCCATCACCCAGTTCAGCAGCGTGCCGGAAATGGACTGGGACGGTGTGGTGCTGCGCATGACCCGGCGCAACAGCGCCAACGACGCTGCCGGCGTGCTGGTGGTGGCTTGGACACGGCGCGCCGGCATTGGCCAGGAGGTGGGCCAATGGCAGCGCTGGCAATCGGCCCCGGTGCGCAGCCGTGGCGAGCTGGACCTGGCCTGGACGCAGGCGCAGAACTGGGCCCGCAACGCTGCCGTGGCCGACCGGCCGCAAGAGGTCACGGTGCTGCCGCTGACGCAGTGGCAGATCTTCTACTTCCGCAACGACGCCTGGACCAACCCGCTGTCGGACGGCGGCTCCGGCAAGGTCGGCGCGGTGCTGACCGGCAATGCCGTGCCCGAAGGCATACGCCTGGTGCTGACGCTGCCACCCGGGCAAACGCTGTCGGGCAGCATCGTGCGCGACTGGGTGCGGCCCAATGTGGCGGGCAACAAGTCATGACGCGGCGGCCAATACGTCAGGGTGTACCGGCTGTGCGGCTGGCACGGCAGCGCGGCGCCGCCATCCTGATGGCCATGCTGGTCGTCACGCTGGTGGCGGCTTTCGCGGTGGCCGCCTTGTGGCAGCAGTGGCGCAGCGTGCAGGTGGAGACCGCCGAGCGCGCGCGCGTGCAATCCGCCTGGATGCTGACCGGCGCGCTGGACTGGGCGAGGCTGATACTGCGCGAAGACATGCTGGCCGGCTCGGCCGACCACCTGGCCGAGCCCTGGGCGGTGCCTATGGAAGAGGCGCGCCTGTCCACCTTCCTGTCGGCCGACAAGGACGGCGTGGCCGATCCGGACGACCGCCCCTTGCAGGCCTTTCTGTCGGGCCGCGTCACCGACCTGCAGTCGCGCATGAACATCTACGACCTGCGGCCACTGGCCAAGGCAGAAGACACGGTGGCCGCCTACAAGGCTTTCGCCAAGCTGTTTGACCTGTTGGGCTTGCCGCAGGCCGAGCTGGCGGCGCTGACCGAGAACCTGCGCTTCGCTTCCGACAACAGCCCCGACAACCGGTCCGCCGGCAAGGCGCCGCTGCTGCCCCGGCGGCTGGCCCACCTGGCCTGGTATGGGTTGTCGCCGGTCAGCATTGCCGCGCTGGAGCCCTTTGTCAGCGTGCTGCCGCCGGACAAGATAGGCACGGTTGCGGTGGGCACCGGGGGCTTCACCAAGATCAACATCAACACCGCACCCGAAGAAGTGCTTTACGCTACCCTGGATGGCCTGGACAAGGCCGGTGCCAAGAAGCTCGTGACGGCGCGCGAGCAGGGCTTCTTCAAGAACCTGGGTGCTGCCGGCGATGTGGTGCCGGCACAGAAGGACAAGCTGGCGGTGACCACGCGCTTCAGCGTCGAATCGCAGGTGTTCGAAGTGCTGGGCCGTCTGCGCCTGGAGCAAAACCTGGTGCAGGAGCGCTCGGTGTTGTTGCGCACCAAACCGGCCAAGGTCGAGGTGCTGTGGCGCGAACGCGGCGTGTTCGATCTGCCCAGCGCGCTGGGCCTGGCGGCTCAGCCCAAATGAGTTCACACCACCTCTCTACAATGGCCCACGATTCACCGCTGAAACCGCGCCACCGCGCGTGTTTCCTACCCGAGCGCCCTTCACCGCACGCATGAGCATCCTGATCGTCATCCTGCCGCCGGGCCCCGCCGGCCCGACCACAGCCTTTGAGCATGTGCTGTCGGCTGACCGCCAGCACGTCACCAGCCATTCGCGCTGCGCCGCTGCGTTGTTGCCCGCCGCCGGCACCGGCGGTGAGGTGGTGGCGCTGGTGCCGGCGGCCAGGCTGTCGTGGCACCAGGTCACGCTGCCCAAGAACACGCTGGACAAGCGCCTGCTGGGCGAAGCCGCCGTGCCGCGCCTGCGCGCGGTGCTGGAAGGCCTGCTGGAAGAGCGCTTGTTGGACGAAACCGCGCAGCTGCATTTCGCGCTGGCGCCGCAGGCGCGAGCCGACGCCCCGCTGTGGGTGGCGGTGTGCGAGCGCGACTGGCTGCGCGGCATGCTGCAGACGCTGGAGGCCGCCGGCCGGCCCGTCACCCGCATCGTGCCCGAGTTCACGCCCGAGGCCCAGCCGCCCTGCCTGTATGTGATGGGCGAAGATGCCGAATCCGCCCAGATGGTGGCCAGTGGGCGCGATGGCGTCACGCAGGGCATCACGCGGCTGCCGTTGTCAGGCACGGCATTGGCCCTGCTGGCCTGGCCGGCGGATGGCGCCGTGCAGGCCGAGCCCGCCGTGGCGGCGCTGGCCGAGCAACTGCTGCAGCGCCCCGTGGCCGTGCAGCAGGCCGCCCAGCGCTGGCTGCAGTCGGCGCAAACACCGTGGGACTTGGCGCAGCTGGATTTCATCGCCACCGGCCAGACCCGTTTCTGGAAGAAAGCCAACGCGCTGGTGCAAGACCTGTGGCGTGCGCCGCGCTGGCGCGCCGCCCGCTGGGCTGTGTGCTTGCTGCTGGGCGCCAACCTGCTGGGCTTGAACGCCTGGGCCTGGCAACAGCAGGCCAGCCTGAAGGCCAAGCAGGCGGCGGTCAGCCAGGTGCTGACGCAGGCCTTTCCGCAGGTCAAGGTGGTGGTGGATGCGCCGCTGCAGATGGCCCGCGAGGTGGCCCGGCTGCGCCAGGCCACCGGCGCCGTTTCCGGCCAGGACCTGGAGAGCATGCTGGGCGCGGTGGGCGCGGCCGTGCCGCCCGGCCAGGCCGCCACGGCGGTGGAATACATCAGCGGCGAGGCGCGCGTGCGCGGCCTGCCGGTGAGCGGCGGCGACGGCATGGCGTTGGTCAGCAAGTTGCAGCAGCGCGGCATGTCCGCCCAGGTGGAGGCCGATGGCCTGGTGCTCAAACCCGGGGGTGCGCCATGAAGACCCGTGATGACCTGGCAGCGCGCTGGCAGGCGCTGGGCGAGCGCGAGCGCCGCCTGCTGCTGCTGGCTGCGGTCGTGGTGGGGGTGGCGTTGCTGTGGTGGGTGGCGCTGGCGCCGGCACTGGCGGTGCTGCGCGCGGCACCGGCCCGCCATGCCGCGCTGGACGCGCAGCTCTCCAGCATGCTGAGCTTGCAAGCGCAGGCCAAGGCCTTGCAGGACCAGCCCAAGATGGGTGGCGACGAGGCGCTGCGCGCGCTGGACGCCGCCGTCAAGGAGCGCCTGGGCGGCGCGGCCCAGCTCAGCGTGGTGGGTGACCGCGTCACCGTCAATCTGAAGGGTGTCAGTGCCGACGCGCTGGCGCAGTGGCTGACACAGGCGCGCGTCAATGCACGCGCGGTGCCCAGCGAAGCCAAGCTGGTACGCAACCCCGGCAGCGGCGGCAAGGCCGGCGTGCTGTGGGACGGCAGCCTGGTGCTCAGCCTGCCGCAGCGTTGAGCGGCATTTCTTCATCCACATGGCTGCATTGCGCTTCACCACTTCCCGCCGGCCCGTGGCCGTACCGGCCACGCCCTGGGCGTGGGCCGGGGGTGGCATGGTCTGTGGCGCCTTGCTGGCGCTGCTGGCGTTTGCCCCGGCCCACTGGCTGGCCTCGGCCCTGGCCGGCGCCACCCAGGGGCGGCTGAACCTGCTGGACGCGCGCGGCACCGTGTGGGACGGCTCGGCACAGCTGGTGCTGTCCGGTGGTGCCGACAGCACCGACGCCACCGCGCTGCCCAGCCGTGTCACCTGGCGCTTGCGCCCGCGCTGGCCGGGCGCGGCGCTGCAGGTGCAGACCGCCTGCTGCATGGCCCAGCCCACCCAGGTGGCGTTGCTGGCGCGCTGGGGCGGCATGAGCCTGCGCGTGGACGACAGCCGCTCACAGTGGCCGGCCGATCTGCTCAAGGGCCTGGGCACGCCGTGGAACACGCTGCAGCCGCAGGGCCAGCTGGCGGTGGGCACGCAGGGCCTGTCCGTGGAATGGGACGCCGGTCGCGTGGCGGTGGTGGGTCGCGCGCAGGTGGATGCACTGCAGATGTCCTCGCGCCTGTCGACCTTGAAGCCCATGGGCAGCTACCGCTTCGTGCTCAGCGGCGGCGATGTCGCCCGGGTGCACCTGGAGACGCTGGAGGGCAGCCTGCTGCTCAGCGGCGAGGGCCAGTGGGTGGGCGCACGCCTGCATTTCGAGGGCGAGGCCAGCGCGGCGCCGCAACGGCTGGACGCCCTGTCCAATCTTCTCAATATCATTGGGCGTCGCCAGGGTGAGCGCTCCATCATCAAACTGGGTTGAATCCGCATGAAACGTCCTGAACTTCACCGCCGCGCCCGCCGTGTTGCCATCACCCGGGGCCGTCCGGCCCTGCTGTCAGCGCTGTTGGCCATGGCTGCGGGCGCGGCACTGGCACAGGTGCCGCCACCTCCCGGCCCCGGCGTGCCGCCGTTTGCGGTGCCGCAGCCGCAGCCTGCGGCGGTTGCGCCGCCCGCCGCCTTGCCCGCCAACACCTCAACCGCACCCGCCCAGCCGGGCTCGGTACAGCCGGCCGGCCGCTCGGGCCGCTCCGGCGAACCGGTGACGGTGAACTTCCCCAACACCGACATCGAGCAGGCGGCGCGGCTGATGTCCGTCATCACCGGGCGCAATGTGGTGGTGGACCCGCGCGTCAAGGGCACCATCAGCCTGGTGCCGGACAAGCCGGTCACACCGGCCCAGGCCTACGAGCTGTTCCTGGCCACGCTGCGCCTGCAGGGCTTCACCGTGGTCACGGTGTCCGGCCTGGACAAGGTGGTGCCCGAGGCCGACGCCAAGCTGCAGGGCGGCTCGGTGACGGTGGAGAGCGCCGGCAGGAGCGCTGCCGGCGGGCAGATACAGACGCAGGTGTTCAAGCTCAGCCATGAGAACGCCAACAACCTGCTGACGGTGCTGCGCCCGCTGATCAGCCCGAACAACACCGTCAACGTCAACCCCGGCAACAACTCGCTGGTGATCACCGACTACGCCGACAACCTGCGCCGCCTGGGCCAGATCATCGCCGCGCTGGATGTCTCCAGCGCCACCGACGTCGAGGTGCTGCCGCTGAAGCACGCCATCGCCGCTGACATGGTGCTGCTGGTGACCCGCATGCTGGAGTCCGGCGGCGGCAGCGCTGCGCCCGGCCAGACTGACACCTCGTTCAAGACCACCGTGGTGGCCGAGCCGCGCAGCAACGCGCTGATCGTGCGCGCCGCCAATGGGGCCCGCCTGGCCACGGTGCGCGCGCTGGTGGACAAGCTGGACCAGCCGGCGCCGCCCAGCCCCAATGGCGCGGCCGGCAACATTTATGTGGTGCCGCTGAAGAACGCCGACGCCACCAAGCTGGCCGCCACGTTGCGCGCGGCGTTGTCGGGTGGCAGCAGCGCACCCTCGGCGGCCGTGGCCGCCACCGTCACGCCGCCCGGCGGCGCTGGGGCCGCCAGCTCGTTGGCCAGTGCGGCCAGCAGCATGCCGTCCACCGGCGGGCAGATCCAGGCCGACGTGTCGACCAACTCGCTGGTCATCACCGCGCCGGAGCCGCAGTACCGGCAGATCCGCGCCGTCATCGACCTGCTGGACAAGCGTCGCGCCCAGGTGCTGGTGGAAAGCTTGATCGTGGAGGTCAATGCCGACAAGGCGGCGCAGTTCGGCGTGCAGTGGCAGGGCGCGCTGGGGCAGAACGGCAATGCCAACATCGGCCTGCTGGGCACCAACTTCTCCACCGCCAACACCACCAACATCATCACCCAGGCGCTGACGGCTGCCGGCGCCGCCGGCACCAGCGCCGTCAAGCCGTCTGCCGGCGGCAACATCGGCATCTTCCACAACACCGGCGGCACCTATGTGCTGGGCCTGCTGGCCAACTTCCTGCAGACCAACGGCGACGGCAACGTGCTGTCCATGCCCACCTTGCTGACGGTGGACAACGAAGAGGCCAAGAGCGTGGTGGGCGAGAACGTGCCCTTCGTCACCGGCCAGTTCACCAACACCGGCGCCACCACCGGCACCGTCAACCCGTTCCAGACCATTGAGCGCAAGGACGTCGGCCTGACGTTGAAGGTCAAGCCGCAGATCAACGAGAACGGCACCGTCAAGCTGGTGGTGTTCCTGGAGACTTCGGCGGTCAAGGCCGGCACCGAGGCTGCCGCCACCGGCCCCACCACCAACAAGCGCTCGTTCGAGTCCACCGTGGTGGTGGACGACAGCACCATCGTCGTGCTGGGCGGCCTGATGCAGGACACCTATGCCGGCAACTCCGACAAGGTGCCGCTGCTGGGCGACATCCCGCTGCTGGGCAACCTGTTCAAGAGCGAGGCGCGTTCGCGCAACAAGACCAACCTGATGGTGTTCCTGCGCCCGGTGGTGCTGCGCGACGCACGTGACAACGAATCGGTGGCGCGCGAGCGCTACGAGCAGATGCGCGAATCACAAATGGCGCGCCAGCCGGAATCCAGCGTGATGATCCCCATCAACAGCGCGCCGGTGCTGCCGGTGTTGCCGGGCACGGTGCCCGCGGCGCCAGCCGGTTCCTCCGTACCCGCCCCCGTTCAGCGCTGAAGCCCGCCATGCGCTACCCCTTGCCCTATGCCTTTGCCCGCACCCACCAGCTGCTGCTGGAGGAGGAGGGCGGCGCCTACACGCTGAGCCTGCACGCCGCTTCGCATGCCGGTGGCATCAGCGAGGTGATGCGCAAGTACCCGGTGCGCCAGGTGCAGGCGCAGGCCGCCGACACACTGGTGCAGCGCATCAGCGCTGCCTACGCGCAGGGCGAATCGAACGCGGCGGCGGTGGTCAGCGAGGTGGAGAGCGACGCTGATCTGTCGCGCATGATGCAGGAGTTGCCGGCCATTGAGGATTTGCTGGAGACGTCCGACGACGCGCCCATCATCCGCATGCTCAACGCGCTGCTGACGCAGGCCGCGCGCGACGGCGCCAGCGACATCCACATCGAGCCGTATGAGCGCCATTCCAGCGTGCGTTTTCGCGTCGACGGCAACCTGCGCGAGGTGGTGCAGCCCAACCGGGCGCTGCACGCGGCGCTGATCTCGCGCTTGAAGATCATGGCCGAGCTGGACATTGCCGAGAAGCGCCTGCCGCAGGACGGCCGCATCAGCCTGCGCATAGGCACCCGCGCGGTGGACGTGCGCGTCAGCACCATCCCCAGCGCGCATGGTGAGCGCGCCGTGCTGCGCCTGCTGGACAAGAGCGAGAACCGCATCGACCTGGAAGCCGTGGGCATGCAGGGCGACGCGTTGCGCCGCTTTGAGCAGCTGATCGCGCAGCCGCACGGCATCGTGCTGGTCACCGGCCCCACCGGCTCGGGAAAGACCACCACGCTGTATGCCGCCCTGGGCCGGCTGGACGCCCGGCAGGGCAACATCATGACGGTGGAAGACCCGATCGAGTACGAGCTGCCCGGCGTCGGCCAGACCCAGGTCAACGCCAAGATCGATCTGACGTTTGCCAAGGCGTTGCGCGCCATCCTGCGCCAGGACCCGGACATCATCATGATCGGCGAAATCCGCGACCTGGAGACGGCGCAGATCGCCATCCAGGCGTCCCTCACCGGCCACCTGGTGCTGGCCACGCTGCACACCAACGACGCCGCCAGCGCCGTCACCCGCATGACCGACATGGGCATAGAGCCCTTCTTGCTGAGCTCGTCGCTGCTGGGCGTGGTGGCGCAGCGCCTGGTGCGCAAGGTGTGCACGCACTGCCAGGGCAAGGGCTGCGCGGTGTGCGCCCATACAGGCTACCAGGGCCGCACCGGCGTGTTCGAGTTGCTGACGGTGGACGATGCCATGCGCGCGCTGATCCACAACCGCGCGTCCGAAGCCGAGTTGCGCGCCAACGCGCTGGCCACCGGCATGACGCTGATGCGGGACGACGGTGAGCGGCTGGTGGCCAATGGCATCACCACGCGCGAGGAGCTGGTGCGCGTGACGCGCGACTGACCAGGGTTTTGCGCTCCGCCCCTCAGGGGGCGGCGATCACCGACACCTCGCGCACGTGGTCGCCGGTCAGGCCGGGAATGTACAGCTGCCAGGCGCGACCGGTCAGGTTGATCTTGGAGCCGGTCTTTTTCGCCTGCATGGTGCATTGGCCGAAGAAGCCATAGACGTTGGTCTTCAGCTCTATCTTCATGATGATGTCCATGGCGTTCCATTCTTCCGTCACGGCGGCGATCAGGCGCGCGTACTCGGTGCTGGACACACCCACGGTGGCGGCGAACTTCAGCACGTTCTCCAGGCCGACATCAAAGTTGCCCAAGGGCTCGACCGGGAACCACCAGGGCGACGCGGCGCCGTTGAAGATCAGCGTGCGGCCCTTGGTGTTGAACTTGTACAGCTGCAAGCCGGCCTTCAGCAGCTTTTTTTCTGCCTTGCAGCCCAGGTAGGCCTGGTTCACCTTGGCGGTCTCGGAAATGCTTTCCGGATGCACATTGGGCCAGCTGCGTTCCTCGTTCAAAGCCATGGTTGTCGCCTCGGGAAATGGGGTTGGGCCATGCTAGCAGCAAGGCCAGTGTTTGCAAAGCCGATGGCCCGGCATGACATACCCCAGCGGTTACCATTGGCCCATGCCCGCGTACTCTTTTGAAGCCCTGACCGCCGACGGTGCCACGCAAAAAGGCGTGATGGAGGCCGACACCGCCAAGTCCGCGCGCGGCATGCTGCGTGCCCAGGCCTTGGTGCCACTGAAAGTGGTGGCGGTGAACGCCGAAGGCGAGGGCGGCGGCCTGTCGCTGAACACGCCGGTGTTCAAGCGCCGTGTGTTCAACACCGCCGAGCTGGCCATCTGGACGCGCCAGCTGGCCGGCCTGGTGGGTTCCGGCCTGCCGCTGGAACGAGCGCTCACCGCCTTGACCGAGGACGCGCAGAACGAAGCCCAGCGCAACCTGGTGGCCAGCCTGCGCGCCGAAGTCAACGCCGGTGCCAGCTTCGCCAAGGCACTGGGGCAGCACCCGCGCGAGTTCACCGCCATCTTCGCCGCCGTAATCGGCGCCGGCGAGCAAAGCGGCAACCTGGGCCTGGTGCTGGAGCGGCTGGCCGACGACCTGGAGGAGCAACAGGCGCTGAAGGCCAAGCTGATAGGCGCCGCGTTGTACCCCGCCATCGTCACCCTGGTGGCCATTGCCATCGTGGGTTTTTTGGTCGGCTACGTGGTGCCGCAGATGGCCGCCGTGTTTGCCGGCAGCAAGCGCGCGCTGCCGCTGCTGACCGTGCTGCTGCTGGGATTGGGTGCGCTGGTGAAGAACTACGGCTGGCTGATGCTGCTGGTGCTGCTGGCCGCTGGCGTCACCTTTCGCCTGGCCTGGACGCGCGACGCCTTCCGCGACCGCTTTGATGCGCTGTTCCTGACCCTGCCGGTGTTGGGCAAGCTGGCCCGGGGCTACAACGCGGCCCGCTTCACCAGCACGCTGGCCATGCTGGCGGCCGCCGGTGTGCCAATATTGCGCGCCTTGCAGGCGGCGGCTGACACGCTGTCCAACCGCGCCATGCGCTACGACGCGCTGGACGCGCTGGTGCTGGTGCGCGAGGGCGCGCCGCTGGCCTCTGCGCTGGCGCAGAAGAAACGCTTTCCCGGTCTGGTCAGCATGTTTGCCCGCCTGGGCGAGCAGACTGGCCAACTGCCGCTGATGCTGCAGCGCGCCGCGCGCCAGCTCAGCAGTGAGGTGCAGCGCCGCGCCGTGCAACTGGCCACGGTGCTAGAGCCGCTGCTGATCGTGGTGATGGGGCTGGTGGTGATGATGATCGTGCTGGCTGTCTTGTTGCCCATCATCCAATTGAACGATTTGGCCCGGTAAACACCATGGCATTGACACTGGATGGCAAGCTGGTGGTCGCGATCTCGTCGCGCGCCTTGTTCGACTTCGAGGAAGAAAACCAGGTCTTCGAGCGCAGCGACGACCGCGCCTACATGGAACTGCAGCTGCAGCGGCTGGACATCCCCGCCAAGCCGGGCGTGGCCTTTTCGCTGGTGCAAAAGCTGTTGGCTTTCAACGACGAGGCCACGCGCCGGGTCGAGGTGGTGATTCTGTCGCGCAATGATCCGGTGTCGGGCATGCGGGTGTTCCGCTCGGCCAAGCACTACGGGCTGGACATCCAGCGCGGCAGCTTCACGCGCGGCCAGCCCCCATGGCGCTATCTGAAGCCGCTGCATGCCAACCTGTTCTTGTCGACACACCTGAGCGACGTGCGCGCGGCGCTGGACGCCGGCGTGCCCGCTGCCCAGGTCTACCCCCATTCGGCCCACGCCAGCGAGGCCAACCCCACCGAGGTGCGCATCGCCTTCGACGGCGACGCCGTGCTGTTCAGCGACGAGGCCGAGCGCGTGTACCAGGCCGAGGGCCTGCGCGCCTTTCAAAAACACGAGATCGAGCACGTGGCGCAGCCGCTGTTGGCCGGCCCGTTCAAGCCGCTGCTGGCGGCGCTGCACCGGCTGCAGCAAGAGGGCACGCCGCGCATGCGCATACGCACCGCGCTGGTGACGGCGCGCAGCGCGCCAGCGCATGAGCGCGCGATACGCACGCTGATGGACTGGAACATCGAAGTGGACGAGGCGATGTTCCTGGGTGGCCTGGCCAAGGGCGAGTTTCTGCGCGAGTTCGAGCCGGACTTTTTCTTTGACGACCAGACCGGGCACATCGAGTCGGCGGCGCAGCATGTGCCGTCGGGGCATGTGGCGAGCGGCATCTCCAACCCTTGATGCCGCAGCGGCATCGGCAACCGCAAACGTTCAGCGCGTCGCGCCCACTGACTCCCGGTACCGCTCAAACCCCCGCGCCCGCAACTCGCACGCCGGGCAGCTGCCGCATCCATAGCCCCAGGCATGCCGGTGCTCGCGGTCACCCAGGTAGCACGTGTGGGTGTGCTCCACGATCAGGTCCACCAGCGGCTGGCCGCCCAGGTCGTGGGCCATCTGCCAGGTCTGGGCCTTGTCTATCCACATCAGCGGCGTCTCGATCAGGAAGCGCTTGTCCATGCCCAGGGACAGCGCCAACTGCATGGCCTTCATGGTGTCGTCGCGGCAGTCGGGGTAGCCGGAAAAATCGGTTTCGCAGACACCGGTGACGATCACTTCCAGCCCACGCCGGTAGGCCAGGGCGGCGGCCAGTGTCAGGAACAGCAGGTTGCGGCCGGGCACGAAGGTGTTGGGCAGGCCGCTTTGCTCCATTTTGAAGGCGGTGTCGCGCGTCAGTGAGGTTTCGCTCACCTCGCCCAGCACGGCCAGATCCAGCAGGTGGTCTTCACCCAGCTTGGCGCCCCAGGCGGGGAATTGGCGGCGGATTTCGGTCAGCACCGACAGGCGGGACTGCAGTTCCACCACATGGCGCTGGCGGTAGTCGAAGGCGATGGTCTCCACCCGCTGGTAATGGGCCAAAGCCTTGGCCAGACAGGTGGTGGAATCTTGACCGCCGGAAAACAGGACGAGAGCGCTGGTGTGCATACAGCGCTAATGGTAGGGCAGATTGGAAGGAAAGCTGCTCGGCGGCGGTGCCGCCAAAGCCCAGGACTCAGATGTCCTCGGTCTTGGTGATCTTGGTCGGCGAGTAGGTGATGTTGGCCTTGGCCACGTCACCGGGCGACGTCACCGGGTTGGCGGCGTTCTGCGTCTGGGCCTGCAGCCGGTTTTCGGCCAGCGAGGCTTCCACCGCACTGCCGCTGGCGCGCCACATGCTTTGCAGGAACTCCAGCAGCATCTTGGAGATGGGCTCGGGCGGCGGCACTTCCTGCTTTTCCACCACCGGGCGGTGGATGGTCCAGTCTTTTTGCGCCGTGTTCGCCTCGGAGCCCTTTTGCGCCGGGTCGGACACGCTGGAATGGATGGCTTCGGCCGCTTTGGCGGCCATCGCCTTGCCGTCCTGGCTGATCTGGCTGACCACGCCGGGGCCGGAATTGACCGGGTTCACCGGTGCCACAGGTATCGTGGGCGCCGCCACCGCAGGCAGCGCCAAGTCTGCGCCGGAGGGGCGCACACTTGTTGTTGCGATGGACGGTAGTTGCATTTGTTCGACCTGCGGCAAAGATTCGGGTGGGTTTTTCCCGGTTACGTAGGTTTCATAACGGCAGATTTAGCGGGTAATTAAGGCTTTTTTTCAGGCCTAGCCCTGTTTTTTTCAAAATTTCGCGACTCAAATGTAGTCCCAAAGCCAAAAGACCGACAAATCAAGGCGCCTAGGACATTTTGTTGACCTGTTGCAGGTATTTCGGCCGTTTTTAACCAAACGGCCAAAATTCAGCCGCGTGGCCAAAAAAACTGCCGCCGGTTGTCGCGCCAGCGCTGGCGCAGCAGGCCGGCCAGGGCGCCGGTCTGGCTGAAACCGGCGCCGCGGGCGCGCAAGGCCAGCCACAGCGCCAGCGTGAAGCTGACGGTGAGGTTCACCATCCCCACCAGGCCGATGCCGGCCAGCGCCTTCAGCACCACCCAGCCGCTGACCGAGAAATCCAGCGCCACCAGCGCAAAGCCGAAGTTGGCCGAGGCGAAGGTGACATGGCGTATGTCCAGCGGCAGGCCAGTCAGCATGCCCACCAGGCCGGTGCAGCCTAGGCAGAAGCCGAAGAAGATGTTGCCAGCCAGTGCGCCCAGGTTGTCGTGCGCGTAGGCGGCAAAGCGCTGCTGGCGCGCTTCGCCCAGCCAGGCGCGCAGCCAGCGGGCATGCAGGATGCGCTCGCCCACGCGCTCATAGGCCGCCAGGTTGTCAAAGTAGCCCGACACCAGGCCGGCCATGAACAGCCACACCCCGGCGATGGCCGCATGGAACAGCGCCAGGCTGTCCACCGGCGAGATGTCTTGCAGCAGGTGCTGGGCCTTGGCCGCATCGATGAAAGGATGGCCCATGGCCCAGCCCAGCAGCGCAGCGATCAGCATCGCGGTGGGCAGGGCGATGCCCACATTGCCGGCAACGGCCGCCAACTGGGTGCGCAGCGTGTCCACCACCAGCGTGGCCAGCTTGTCCAGGTCGCGCGCGCTGCCCTTCAGGTCGCTCAAGGCTGCCGCCATGGTGGCCGCCGTCATGGCCGGCTGCTTGGTGGCGATGGTGAAGTGCAGCACGTAGATCAGCAGGAAGCCACCGGCGTAGTTCAGGCTGTACGCCAGCGCGAAGCCCAGCGGCGCCAGTGCCAGTTTTCCCAGGTACAGCTTGACCAGCGCCATGAAGCCGACGATGAAGCCGGCGCCGGCGGCGGCGCGCCACATGGCGAAGTACTCGTCGCGCGTGGTGGTGATGTAGTGCTCGCCGGTGCGGCTGGCGTTTTCGGTCACCCGCTGCGACAGCAGGGCGGTGCTGCGCTCCAGGTGCACGCGCACGCTCTGGCGCCTGCCCTCGCCGGAAATGGCCTCGTCCAGCAGTTCCAGCCACAGCGCCTGGCGCTCGGTATCGCCTTGCAGCAGTTGAACGATCAACTCCAACCGGCGCAGGCTTTGCGTCAGCCGGCGCAGCAGGTAAGCCAGCGGCAGGCTGGTGCCTATGCTCGCGGCGCGCCGCTCCACCCGCGCCATGGTGTCGCGGCACTGGGCCACCAGCACGCCCCAATGCGCGTGGCTGGCGGCATCGGGCCGGCCGCCTTGCATCAGCTGCGCGCGCCAGTCGGTGGACAGCTGGTGCACCTCGCGTGCCAATGCCAGGAAGGGCGAGTCGCGCTCTTCGATGCGCGGGTACACCCGCACCAGCTCCGGCTCCAGCCCCATGGCCGCGATGCGCGCGGCCAGGATGTCGACGGCGTCCAGCATCTGCGCGTGCATGTCGGCCAGCTCGGGCAGGGCAGGCTGCTGGGCGTCCACGCTCAGGGCCTGCAGCAGGCGGCGCTTCAGGTCGTCGTCCAGCGCGCTGAGCCAGAGGTGGTCGCCGTGCTTGTGGAACACCTCGCGCACGCAGTCCCGCAGATAGGCCTGGTCTGAGACCGGCGGCAGCACCTTGTGCACCAGGCGGCGCCACAGCTCGGTGAAAAAGCCCGTGTTGGGCAGGATGCCGCTGTCGCAGAAGAAGCTGGTCAGCTTGCGCTCGCGCAGCAGCGCCAGCAGGTGCGCGCGCAGGGCGTCGCGCAGCACGACATCCTGCTCCAGCGCATGGCACAGCTGGTTGACGCGGGCGTCGGCCATCAGGCGGTTGCCGGGGTGGTTGGGGCGTACGGTGTCCACCAGCGCTGTCAAGGCGGCCAGCGGCGGCAACTGGCCTTCGCGCAGCTGCGTCAATACGGGGGTCAGTGCATCCTGGGTCGAAAAAGGCATGGCGCCAAGTTACCACAGCGCCCTGTCACCGGATGTAAGCCACGACGCCAGCGCGGTGTGCCATGCCCGGCTACACTTTGTGCCCCAACCAGGAGAGCTCCCATGATGATGACAAAACGATTGCTGTCTCGCGCCGGCCTGTCGCTGGCCCTTGCCCTGTCTGCGGGTTTTGCCGCCGCGCCGGCCCTGGCCGCCGGCCCCATGCAGACCACGGCCGCACCGGGTTACTACCGCATGATGTTGGGTGACTTTGAAGTCACCGCGCTGTCCGACGGCACCTTGAGCCTGCCGGTGGACAAGCTGCTGACCAACACCACACCCGAGCAGGTGCAGGCCACGATGGCGCGCAACTTCCTGCCCATCCCCACCCAGACCTCGGTCAACGCCTTCCTGATCAACACCGGCACCAAGCTGGTGATGGTGGACGCCGGCTCGGGTGTCCTGAACGGCCCCACCGCCGGCCGTGTGCTGGCCAGCCTGAAGGCCTCGGGCTACCAGCCCGAGCAGGTGGACGAGATCTACATCAGCCACATGCACGGCGACCACGTCGGTGGCCTGATGGCGGACGGAAAGCTGGCCTACCCCAACGCCGTGGTGCGCGCCGAGCAGAAGGAAGCCGACTTCTGGCTCAGCCAGGCGGTGATGGACAAGGCGCCAGACCAGTTCAAGGGCGCCTTCCGCGGCGCCATGGCGTCGCTGAACCCGTATGTGCAGGCCGGCAAGTTCAAGCCCTTCAGCGGCGACACCGAGCTGGTGCCTGGCGTGCGTTCGTCGGTCACCCATGGCCACACGGCTGGCCACAGCGTGTACCTGGTGGAGAGCAAGGGCCAGAAGCTGGTGCTGTGGGGCGACCTGATGCACGTGGCGGTGGTGCAGTTCCCCACCCCGTCGGTGACCATTGCCTTTGACACCGACTCCAAGGTGGCCGCTGAGCAGCGTGCCAAGATCTTCGCCATGGTGGCCAAGGACGGCTACATTGCCGGTGCGGCGCACATCTCCTTCCCTGGCCTGGGCCGTCTGCGCGCTGAGGGCACCGGCTATGTGTGGGTGCCGGTCAATTACGCCCCGGTGAAGTAAGCCATGCAGGATGTGCGCTACGTGGTGGTGCACAGTCCCGGACCAAACTGGAAGCCGGGCGTGCCCGTCTTCGAGCATCCGGGGCTGGACCAGCACGTCGCGCACTTCCGTCAGCTGCTGGCCGATGGCCGGCTGCTGATGGGGGGCCCTTTCTTGGATGAAGCCAGCGGCGGCATGATGCTGCCGCAGCCAGGCCTGACGGAGGCCGAGATCACTGCCTTTGCCCTGGCCGACCCGGCCGTGCAGTTCGGCCTGCTGGCAGTGCAGGTGCGTCCCTGGCTGCTGGGCATGAAGGCAGCCGCCGGATGAACCCGGACGCCCACAAGGTCTGGCGCGCGCCCATGTGGGCGCTGTCGGTGCTGCTGGCCGTGTTGGGCATGTTGGGGCCGTTCTCCATAGACACCTACATCCCGGCCTTCTCCGGCATTGCCCGCTCGTTGGGGGCCTCGCCGGTGGAGATGCAGCAGACGCTGTCGGCCTACCTGTTCGGCTTTGCCTTCATGAGCCTGTTCCACGGCGCCATCTCGGACAGCCTGGGCCGTCGGCCGGTGGTGTTGTGGGGGCTGACGGCCTTCACGCTAGCCTCGGTGGGCTGCGCGCTGGCGCAGTCGGTGGGGCAGCTGATTTTCTTTCGCGCCATGCAGGGCCTGTCCACTGGCGCCGGCATCGTGGTGTCGCGCGCGGTGATACGCGACATGTTCCCGCCGTCGCAGGCGCAGAAGGTGATGAGCCAGGTCACCATCTATTTCGGTGTCGCGCCGGCCATCGCGCCCATCGTGGGTGGCTGGCTGTTCGTACACATGGGCTGGCACAGCATCTTCTGGTTCCTGGCCGGCGTGGGCGTGGTGTTGTGGCTCGCCAACTACCGTTTCCTGCCCGAGACGCTGCATGTGGACCAGCGGCAGGAGTTCAGCGTGCGCAACCTGCTGGCCGGCTATTGGGCGCTGGGGCGCAACCCGCGCTTCGTGCTGCTGGCGTTGGCCAGCGGCATCCCGTTCAACGGCATGTTCTTGTATGTGCTGTCGGCGCCGGTGTTCCTGGGTGAGCTGCTGGGGCTGGAACCCACGCAGTTCTTCTGGTTCTTTGTGCTGACCATCAGCGGCATCATGAGCGGCGCCTGGATCAGCGGCCGCAAGGCCGGCCTGTTGACGCCCAAGCGCCAGATACGCGACGGCTTCGTCATCATGCTGCTGGTGGCGCTGGCCAACCTGGTGGCCAATGTGCTGTTTGCCGCGCACGTGTGGTGGGCACTGTTCCCCATCGCCATCTTCGCCTTTGGCTGGGCCATGATGGTGCCGGTGGTGACGCTGCTGGTACTGGACCTGTACCCCGAGCGGCGCGGCATGGCCTCTTCCTTGCAAGCCTTCGTGGCCTCCACCGCCAACGGCATCGTGGCCGGCGTGGTGGCGCCGCTGGTGATGCACTCCACCGTGGCGCTGGCCGCCACCTCGTTGCTGATGATGTTCATCGGCCTGTTCGCCTGGCTGTACGTGCACAAGCGCTGGCCGGACATTGGCGCCACCATTGGCCACCATTGAGGCCGCTTTTGATTTCCGCATGACACAACAGACCATCACCGCCGTCTCGCTGCTGGTGCGTGACTACGACGAGGCCATCGCCTGGTACACCGGCGCCTTGGGCTTCACGCTGCTGGAAGACACCGCCTTGGGCAACAGCGGTCAGCGCTGGGTGCGGGTGGCGCCGCCCGGTTCGCAGGGCACCGCCATCCTGCTGGCCAAGGCCAAGGGTGATGCGCAGACGGCGCGTGTGGGTGACCAGACCGGTGGCCGCGTGGGCCTGTTCCTGCAGACCGATGACTTCTGGCGCGACCATGCGGCCATGCGTGAGCGCGGCGTGCAGTTTCTCGGAGAGCCGCGTGTGGAATCCTATGCTACCGTTGCCGTGTTTGCCGACCTGTATGGCAACAAGTGGGACTTGTTGCAGCCTGCTGCCACGTCCTAGTTGTTGTCGGTTGCCGACGCAGGACTGGTTGGCTTGTTTGCTGCCGACGCCGCTGGTGCGCGTGGCTACGCGAATGTCCCCCGGGCCTGCGGCCCTCCTCCTTGATTTCGCTCCGCCACACGCCCCAGCGACATCGGGTCACTTGGCGCACGCCACGCCAGAAAGCCTGAACGCCAGCCACGTTCGCAGGATCAGGTCGATGCGGCATTCGGCGCAGCGGCATCAAGGAGGAGGGCCGCAGGCCCGGGGGGACAGCCGCGGAGCCGAGTGCCGTGTCGGCCTGGTCCTTCCCAAACTGGTTCGCGTGAAGGGCTTGCGGGCTATTGATTCCCAGGGGTCGACTTGAGTTGCTTCAGCAGGCTGAAGGCCACGGCGCCCAGCACCAGCACGCCCACCAGCAGCACGCCCCACAGTATCGTGCCGCGTGACATCCACCCACTTGACGATACTCCGGTGCCTGCGGGGTTGACCGGCAACACACTGGCAATACTGGCTGGCGCCACGTTGTCCAGCTTGCCGCCCACGGTGGCGGTCAGCATGGCCAGCGGCACGCCGGCGACCGGTGTGTTGGCCCGGCCCACCGCCAGTTCGAACGGGCCACTGCCTGAGGCCAGGAACACCGCTTGCGCCGGGTGGAATTCGGCGCTGACCTGCAGACCGTTGGCGGGCAGTTCCATGCCATTTGTGGCTTCGACCCGCAGCCAGCGCACCTGGCTGTAGTTCAAGAGGATGGCCGGGCTGACCGCCTGCGCGCTGCCTTCGGCGCCCAGCCGGTAGACCACGCCCTGGCCCAATTGCCGCCAGGGTGTGGCGGCGTCGTTGCGGCCCAGCACGCGTACCGGCACCAGTGTGTTGGCGCGGGTGGTGCTGATGGCCAGCGCGGCGATGGGTGTGGCGAAGTCCAGCGACCACTCCAGCGCGGTCTTGCCTTGGGCGGTGGCGTTGGCCAAGGGCAGGCTGGGGCGGGTCAGGCGCGGTGTGTCCTGGGCCACCTGGCCGGCCAGGCTGGTGATGCGCACGCCGTCATAGCCCTCCCAGTCCAGCCGCAGGTAGCGGCCTTCCAGGCTCAGTGGCTGCTCCAGTTCCAGCGTGGTGTTGGCCGGCGCACCGTCGCCGTCGAAGCGGTACAGGCGGCCGCGCAGCGCCACCGGCTGCCACTGCGCCAAGTCAGTGCTCGCGGAGGCCGTCACCTGCACCGGCACATTGGCCGGCAGCTCGGCCTGCACCACCAGCGCGGTGATGAGTTGCTTCTCCTCGCGGGTGGTGAACAGCGCGGATTTCAGCGCGTTGTTGTTGCCCGCCGTGGTGGTGGTGTCATTCAATTGCACCCACACTGCCGGTGCGTTGCCGGTGGCCACGCGCACCTGCACGGCGCCCTTGGGCAGTGGCTTGCCTTGCTGGGCGGCTTGCAGCGGATAGGACTTGTAGCTGGGCGTCAGCACCGGCGCCAACTGCGCCGGGCTGGCGTTCAGCGCGCCCAGGTGGAAGGCCACCGCTTCGCCATCGGCGTTGAACACGCGCACATCCCGGCCATCGGCCGTTTGCAACCGGCCCAGGGCTTCGGCCGGCAGCGTGACACGGGCCAAGCTGGCGCCAGCGGGCAGTGACAGCGTGGCGCGCCAGGCGAACTCCTCGCGCTTGGGCGCGTCGGCGGCCTGTGCCAGGGTGCAGGTCAACAGCAGCGCGGCCCAGGTGACCAAGCTGGCCAGCGTGCGCAGGCGGGGGTGGCTCATGGCTGCTTTCCATCGGTTGCGGGCGCGGGCGTATCGGGGAGGGTGTCGGGCAAGGGGGTGTCTTGAGCCAGCGCCTTGGCCGCTGGCGGCATGGGCGCGAAGTAGCCCACCACCAGCATCAGCACACCGACGGCAATGAAGACCACGATGCGCTCGCCGCCGCCCCGGTTGGACAGGTCGATCAGCAGCAGCTTCAGCACCGTGGCGCCCAGCAGGCCGGCGCCCAGCATCCACAGGCCGCGCTGCATCCGGCGGTGCGCCAGCACCATCAGGCCCAGCGCCAGCAGTGTCCACAGGATGGAGTAGCCGGCCTGCACCAGGAAGGAATCGAACAACTGGTCTGCGGCCCACGGTACGCCGGCCAGGTGGTGCGCCACCCGCAGCCACACCGAATTGATGGCGATGAAGGAGATGGCGGCCAGTGGCACGAAGGCCTTGGTGCCGTGCACCCAGGCCGGCAGCGCCATGTTGCTGGCGCGCACCCGTTGCAGCCACTGGGCGCAGGCCACCAACCCCAGGGCCACGGTGAGGTCGGTGGGGTTCAGCAGCGGCACATAGGGCAGGGGGCGGGCGTTGCCGTCCGAATGCACCGCCACCACCAGGCAGCCCAGCCCGACGACCACAGCCAGCGGAAAGGCGGCCGTCCACAGGTAGGCACGGGCGAAGGGGTTCACCGGCCAGCGCGCGGTGCCTTCATGGTCTGCAGTGGGGTACCACTTGCGGCGCGACAGCAGCAGCAGCACCGCAATGCCCGACACCAGCAAGATCACCGAGGCCCACGCGGTGTGCCACAGCTCGGCCCGGCCGACGGCGAACACCAGCAGGTTGCCGCTCAGCAGCACCAGCAGCCACACGCCGCCGGCATGCACCCAGGGCCACCAGCGCTGCGGCAGCCCGGCATCCAGCTTGCTCAGCAGCAGGCCATGCAGCAGCAAGGCAATGGGCCAGCACAGCCAGCCGCCTTGCTCGAACACATGGCGCAGGGCGTCCATGCCCATCAGTGCGGCGACCAGCATCAATGGCAGGTTGAACCAGGCGGGTGTGGCGGCTATGGGCCACGGCCGCGCGCGTTGTGGCGCGGCCAGCAGGTGGTAGGCGGCGAAGGCGCTGCCCAGCCAGGCCAGCAGCGTCAGGTGCAGCCGCAGTGCGCCTTCCACCACATGGTGCGGTGCGCCTTCGCCGTCCAGTGGCGCGCGGGTGATCTCCTGGCCCAGCGCCAGTTGCCACCACAGGAAGGCGACCCAGAACAACAGCGGCGACAGCTGCTGCTCCAGCAGCTTGAAGCCTTGCGGTGCCGCGTCGCCTTCAACCTGTGCGGCCGGTCGCGACCAGCGCGCGATGGCCAGCGCTGAGCCGGCCAGCAGCAGCGCGCCCAGGAACGCTGGGTTGGCGAAGGGCAAGGGTGCGTCAGGCCCCCGGCCCAGATCGCCCAGGTAGGCGATGGCGGCAATGCCTTGCAGCGCCAGGCCGGCCAGGCGCGCCAGCGTGCGGTCTTGCCGGCGGCCCATCCAGTACACGCCGGCGCCCTCGGCGGCCCACACCGCGGACGTCCAGCGCGCGTCCAGCGCCAGCGGCACCGCCAGCGTGATGAAGCCCAGGCCCAGCGCCAGGAAGCACTCGGCCAGCCAGCGCGCCACCTCGGGCTGTGCGCTGCTGCGCTTGATCAGCCAGCTGGCCAGCAGCAGGTACAAGCCGCCCAACGCCAATGCGGAGAAAGCGCCGGCATAGGGCATGTCGCGCACCAGACCCATCTGCAGGCCAAAGGCCACCAGCGGTGTGCCGAAGATCAGCGTGGCGTCTACCGCCTGTTTGGCCGCCAGCGAATGGCGCAGGGCGTACAGCAGGCTGGCCACCAGGTAGACGGCGAAGAAGGCGATCAGAAAGGGCTCGGTGCTGGCGAAGGCCTCGGGCTGGTACTTCAGCACGCCCCACAGCGTGGCGACGCCGAAGGTGGCGAAGAAGCCCAACAGGTTCAGCGCCCGCCAGGCGCGCAGCCAGGCGATGGCCGCAATCGCCACGCCCAGCAGCAGGTAGTAGCTGAACAGGCCGGTGGCGTTGTCCGACCCGGTGCTGACCAACAGCGGTGCGGCGAAGGCACCGGCAAAGCCGATGAATGCCATGGGCATGGCGTTTTGCGCCAGCGCGATGACGGTGGAAAACGCGCACACCAGCGCCAGCATCGCGAAGGCCGCCGTGGGTGGCAGGAACTGGTACAGCCGGAAGGCGGCAAATACCGTCAGGTACAGCACCGCCACGCCAGCGCCTTGCAGCGTCAGCGCAAAAGCCAGCTTGTCGGCGCCCTTGCGACGCAGCCGCACGCCAGCGACGAACAATGCAATGCCTGCTGCCGCGATGCCGGCCAGGCGCAGCTCGGGCGGCAGCAGCGCGTTGTCGACCGCGTACTTGGCCAGGAAGGCCAGGCCCACGAACAGGATCAGCACGCCCATGCGCACGATGGTGTTGCCGCCGAACAGCCAGTTGCGGACGCGCTGCACCAGGGCGGTGACGGGGTCGGGGCCGGCGGGCAGTGGCTCCTGCAGGATGGTTTGTGCGGGTGCCAGGGTTGGTGGCTCCGCCGCGCTTTCGCTGGCCACGGTTTGGTTGATCAAGGGGGCGGTTGCTGCGCTTTCCGCGTTGACCGCCATGGCTGGCGCCGGTGACGCTGGCGAGGCGTCTTCGGCCGTCGCCGCATGTGTTGCCGCTGTTGGCACTGTCGCTGCAGCGGCAGCCGCAGCGGCTGCGACGGCTGTGGTGGTACCAGCTTGCGCTGCCCACTTCGCCTGCTGCGTCCTGACCTCGCGGCGCACGGCGGCGCGCAGCGTCCACCCAGCGAGGGCGCCCACGATCGCGCCCAGGATGGCACCGACCTCGCCGCCGCCGTCAGGCCATAGGCTGCCGAGTATCAGCCCCCAGATCACACCCCAGATCACCATGGTTGTACCCCCTGGTTGTCGGGCGAGTCTAACCCGGACCGTGGAGGCTCACGGCGTTGATGGCAGTCGGTCTTATGCGGCGATGCCGCCGGCATCGTTTGCTTGTACTGCGTCTGTGGGTTGCTCCGGTGGCGGTTCCGGTGGCGGTGCGGGCCGCATGCGCATGGCTTGCAGCTCTTCGATGGCCTGCCGGGCCAGTTCCAGCCTGTCCACCGGACAGCCCGGCGCGTCGGTGGACAAGGCAATGAAGAACTCCATGCCCTGGCCTTCATGGAACGCCTGCTCACGCAGGGTCATGGCGTCAATCTGCGCCAGGTCGTTGACGATCAGCCGAAAGCTCGATGGCGTGAACTGCCAGCCGTGGATGTCCACGTAGTCACCGCTTTGCAAGTAGTGCTGCAGGAATTTTTTGGCATCTTCCAGCGGACGGAAGTAGGCCAGTTCGCCGCCGGTCTGGGGCCCCCAGGCGATGGCGCCTTCGCGCGTGCAGTTGTAGGCGATTTCGTCGAACACCTGGCCGGGCGAGTGGCGGCGGCGCTTGTCCAGGTGCGCCTGCAATATCTGGCCGGTGCTGGCGCAGGGGCGTAGGCAGTCAAACGAAAAGCGCTTGTCCGGCACGGCCAGCACCAGCCGGCCCGACGGCTTGAGCAATGCCTGGCAGTCCTTCAGGAAGCCCAGCAGGTCGGTGGTGTGCTCGATCACGTGCGAGGCCACGATGTAGTCGAAGTGCCCCGGCTTGCCCACCAGCGCCAGGATGGAGCCGCCATCGGACACGTGGTCCACCTCTTCGATCAGCGTCAGGTCCACGCTGGCGTTCTTGTATTTGTCGCGCAGCGCCTCGGCGCTCTGGTGGTCCAGCGTTTCCACCTGGTAGCCCTCGCGTTTGGGCAGTAGCGGGTTGAAGCCGGGGCCGATTTCCAGCCCCAGGCCCTGGGTGTCGAACATCGACAACAGTAATTCTTTGCGGTCCATGAGGTTCCCTGCGGCGCGTGCGCCGGATGCAGGGACGATACCGCAAAATGTGTGCCCGTCCGCCTGACCGCTCTGGCGGTGGGGTGTTGTTCAGCCCTGGGTGGCCAGGAAGGCCTGCAGCCGGTCCAGTGTCTGGTTGCCGCCTTCGATGGCGTGGTATTTCTCCACCACGTGCTTGCGTGCGGCGACGCTGGGGAACAGGCTGCGCAGGGTCAGCTGCGTCTTGTTGCCCTCGGCGGCTTCAAAGCTGACGGTGACGTGGAAGATGTGGGCGTCCGGGCCGGTCTTGCCGTCGCCATGCATGTACACCAGCCGCTCGGGCTTTTGCACCTGCAGGTAGTGCACCACGTTGGGGTAGTCGGTGCCGTCCGGACCGTGCATGGTGAAGCGCCACACGCCGCCGGGGCGCACGTCCCTGTCCTTCGTCGTGGTGGTGAAGCCGGTCGGCCCCCACCACTTGCCCACATGCTCAGGGTCGGTCCAGGCGGCATACACCAGCTCACGCGGCGCGTTCATCAGCCGGGTGATGATGATCTCGCGCTGGTCCACGTCCGGCCCCACCGGCGGCACGCCGTAGACCGACGAGGTCAACTGGTCCATCAGGTAGTTGGTGCCGTGCTCGCGCATGGGCGGGTCCTTGTCGTCGAAGTAGGCGCCCTGCTCGGTCAGCACCAGTTGCGTGCCGTCGGCGCCGTCAGACTGGAACTCGATGGTGGCCAGCGACACCGACAGCTTGGTCTCGCCCACGAACATGTCGTAGCTGTAGACGATGCGCTGGTTGGTGATGATGTCGTGGTAGATGGCCTGGAAGTCCGAGCTGGAATGGTTGCTGCCCACGGCCCATTGGCCGATGACCCGCTCGCGCCCGCCGACGCGGAAATCCATCTCGCGCAGCTTCTGCGTCCAGCCACCGCCACCGGCAAACCAGCGTGATTTGGCCTCGGGGCTGGCCCAGGCGGCGAACACGGTGGCGGGGGCGAATGGCAGGTGGCGGCGCACGGTGAAGATGTTGTGCACCACGGCCTTGGCCGGGTTCAGGGTGGTGGGGGTCATGGTGTTACTCCTTCGGCGTTGCTTGCTTGCTTTGCAGTTCGTGCAGATAGTCCTCCAGCCGGTCCAGGTTCTGTTCCCAGAAGCGGCGGTAGGGCTCCACGTAGTCGGCCACCTCTTGCATGGGCTTGGCGGCCAGGCGGCAGGGCCGCCACTGGGCCTGGCGGCCCTGGGTGATCAAGCCGGCGCGCTGCAGCACCTTCAGGTGCTTGCTCACGGCCGGTGCACTGATCTGGAACGGCTTGGCCAGATCGGCCACCGAGCTTTCACCGTGGCTCAGCCGGGCCAGGATGGCGCGTCGGGTGGGATCGGCCAGGGCGGCGAAGGTGGCGCTGAGGGTATCGGTGGGTGCGGTGTTCATCAGGTCTTGCTGGTGCAGTTGAACATCCATTGGATGCCAAAGCGGTCCGTCAGGCTGCCGAAGTAGTCACCCCAGAACATGTCCTGCAGCGGCGTGTCCACCTTGCCGCCCTCCGACAACGCCTTGAACAGCCGCTCGGTGTCGGCGCGGTTGTCCGGATCCAGGCTGATGTGCATGTTGTTGCCGGCGTTCGGGGTGAAGCCCATGGACTCGGGCGTGTCCGTGCCCATCAGCATGTGGCCACCCAAAATGGGCAGCGCTACGTGCATCACCAACTGTTTTTCGGGTTCGGGCAGGGGCGGCTGGCCGGGTTGGGCCGGCACGTCGCCAAAGCGCACGATGGGGCGGCTGAATTCGCTGGCGAACACGGTCTTGTAAAACAGGAAGGCCTGTTCGGTGGCGCGGGGGAAGTTGAGGTAGGTGTTGACACGGGCCATGACGGCTCTCCCAGTGGTGGGTGTTATTGACGCACGTAGCGCAGGTGTGTGGCGGCCGGACCATTCAGCACACTGTCGATGCGAAACTGCGGTCCGGGGTCGCGCAGGTTCTCGAACAGACGCCGCCCGCTGCCGAAGAACACGGGTGCCAAGGCGATTTCCAGCTCGTCAACGGCACCCAGGTTCAGATACTGCTGGATCACATCCGCGCCACCCGCAATGCGGATGTCACGGCTGCCTGCGGCTTCCCGGGCCAGCGCCAGCGCATGCTCGGGCCCATCGTTGATGAAGTGAAAGGTCGTTCCGCCGGGGCGCACCCAGGGTTCGCGTTTCTCATTGGTCAGCACGTAGACCGGGGTGTGGAACGGCGCCTCCTCGGGCCAGGCGACTTCGCCCTGGTCGAACATGCGCTTGCCCATGATGTTGGCCCCGATGCGCTCCATGGTGCTGCGCACCAGGTCATTGACCGGGCCGGTTTCTCCGCCGGGTCCGAACTTGAGGGTCTCGCGGAAGTGCTGCTGGTTGATGATCCAGGCCATCAGCGCGCCCCACTTGGCGCCCCAGTTCTTGTAGCCGGGGTTCTCCATGGTCATGCCTTCCGGCGCCATGTAGCCGTCGAGGCTGAGTCCGATGTTGACGAAGACTTTGCTCATGATTTTAGTTAGCCATTTAGTTAATTAACCTAATGGTGAATTATTGCCATGCAAAAAGACTTGTCAAGCGGTGTCGCGGCGTTTGTATACTGTATTTAATTACAGTTTGTTTTTGATGATGTCCAAGCTTGCCCTCGCCATTGCCGCCAATGCCTCTGTATGGCAGGCCGATGCGCTGGCGCAGCCGGTGGACCGCACCGTGGCCACCGGGGACGCCGCGCTGGACGCGCAACTGCCCGGCGGCGGCTGGCCAGTGGGTGCCCTGAGTGAAATCCTGCAAGCCCAGGCCGGCATGGCCGAGTGGCGGCTGCTGTTGCCGGCGTTGGCCCGCACCCAGGGGCCGGTGGTGTTGGTGGGTGCGCCCTACCAGCCCTTCGGCCCGGCGTTGGCGGCGCAGGGGCTGGCGCCCAGCCGCTTGCTGTGCGTGCAGGCGTCCACCGCGGCCGGTCGCCTGTGGGCCTGCGAGCAGGCGCTGCGCTGTGCCGATGTCACCGCCGTGCTGGCCTGGCTGTCGCAGGCCCGGCCCGAGCAATTGCGCCGTCTGCAGATGGCCGCTGCCGAGCACGGCAAGCTGCTGTTCGTGATGCGGCCGGTGCAGGCGCAGCAGGAGTCATCACCGGCGGTGCTTCGGGTGGCGCTGGCGCTGGAGGCGGACGGTGGTGCCTTGCAACTGCGCATCGTCAAGCGGCGCGGGCCACCGCATATGCAGCCGTTGACGCTGCCGGCGCGCGCTGCGGCGCTGGGGGCGCTGCTGGCGGTGGCTGAGCCGCCCAAGCTGTTCATGGCCAAGCCGCAACCCGAATTGCCGCTGGCCGCGCCGGCAGCGGTGGACCTCAAGCCGGCTGCGCCGCCCCCGCCAGTGCCCGCTGTTGCGACAAGCGGTGCAGCAGCCAGCTCAGGCCCAGCGCGGCGGCTGTCAGGCCCACCACCAGTGCGATCCAGAAGCCCTGGGCGGCCATCGCATGGTCTGGTTTCCAAGGTGCCCAGGCTGGTGCGCGTCCCAGCACGCAGCCAAGTGGCAATGCCAGGCCCCAGAATGCGGCCAGGTGGATGACCATGGGCGGGCGCGTCACCTTGTAGGCGCGTATCGCGCAACTGGTGGCCACCTGGGTGGCGTCGGACAGCTGGAACACCGCCGCCAGCACCAGCAGCTGCGCGGCCAATGCGGCGATCAGCGCGTCATTGGTGTAGGCGTTGGCGATCTGCTTGTTCAGCAGCGCGATGCAGGCTGCCGACAGCACGGCGAACGCCAGCGCCGCGCCCACGCCGGTCCAGGCGCGAAAGCGCGCCTCCACCGGGTCGCCAGCGCCCAGCGCCTGGCCCACCCGGGTCAGCAGCGAGATGCTCAGGCTCAAGGGCACCATGAACACCAGCGAGGTGAAGTTCAGCGCGATCTGGTGCGCCGACACCTGGGCCGAGCCGTAGTCGGCCACCAGCAGCGCCACCAGGCTGAAGGCGCTGGCCTCGGCAAAGTAGGTCACGCCTATGGGCAGGCCCAGCTTCAGCAGCCTGCGGATCTCGGGCCAGTGCGGGCCTTCATAGCGGTCAAACGGCCAGGTGGCGTGGTAGCTGGGCGCGCGGTGCATCCACCACACCAACGCGCCGAGGTTGAACCACACGCACACCAGCGTGGCCCAGGAGCAGCCCACGCCGCCCAGCTTGGGAAAGCCCAGCTTGCCGTAGATCAGCACCCAGTTCAGCGCGATGTTCAGCAGCAGCGCCAACAGCGCGATGACCATCATCGGGCGGGTCTGGTTCAGGCTGGTGCTGTAGCCGTACAGCACGCGGTAGCAGGTAAAAGCTGGAAGCGCCAGGCTGATCACCTGCACAAAGCCCTTGGCCACGTCGCGCACCTGCGGCTCCAGCGTCATGCGGTCGAACACCAGCACGGTGGCATTCATCACCAGCAGGCCCACCACACCCACGCCCAGCGCCTTCCACAGTGCCTGACGCACCACGTGCGGAATCTGCGCAAACTCTTGCGCGCCCACGTGGTGCGACACGATGGGGTTGACCGACATCACCACGCCCATGAGGGTGACGATGACCATGCCCCAGATGGACGAGCCCAGCGCCACGCCGGCGAGATCTTGCGCCGACGCATGGCCGGCCATGGCCACGTCGGCCACCGACATGCCCACCGTGGCCAGTTGCCCAATCAGCATGGGCCAGGCCAATTGCCACAGCGCGCGCAGCTCAGTGCGTGTGTGCGGGGCGAGAAATGTGGGCGAAGACATGGTTTTGATGACAACGGAGGGTGCCCGGCGCTTTGGAGCGGGGAAAACCCAGGCCTGACCCGCCGGACGGCAAGGTGGAGCACAGGGGTTCCAAGGGGATGGGCGCTATTGTGCCGCAAGCCTGTTTATACTGTTATTTTATACAGTTTAAGGTTTCGCTGTTTCACCATGCACTGGCTTGCCCTGCAACCCCTGCCTGAAGAGCCTGGCGCGCCCGATGAACGCGGCGCGTCCAGCGCGCCTGTGCCTGCGCTGGCCGATGTGCTGAGCGCACTGGCCTGGTGCCTGCTGCAATTCACCCCCCGGGTGGCGCAGGTGGGGCCGGCGCTGGTGCTGGAAGTCAGCGGCAGCGAGCGGCTGTTTGGCGGCCGGCCCGCGTTGCTGCGGCGCATGGGCGAGGCGGTGCAGGCGCTGGCGCCGGTGGTGTGCGCGCAAGGCCCCACGTCGCTGGTGGCATTGGCGCGGCTGCAGGTGGAGGACAACAAGCAACTGCCTGACCAGTTGCCGCTGCACACGCTGGCCGCTGCCGTGCCGCACCTGCCCACGCTGGAGCGCCTGGGCTGCCGCTGTTGGGGGCAGTTGCGCGCGTTGCCGCGTGCCGGCCTGGTGCGCCGCTTCGACGCCGCGCTGGTGGCTGCGCTGGACCGTGCCTATGGCCAGCAGCCCGAGGTGTACCCCTGGCTGGTGTGGCCCGAGGCGTTTGACCTGCGGCTTGAGCTGCCCATGCATGTGGAGTCGGCCCCGGCGCTGATGTTTGCCGCCCACCGCCTGCTGGCGCAGTTGCAGGTGTGGCTGCGCGCGCGCCAGCGCGGCGTGCTGGTTTTCGATGTGGTCTGGCAGCTGGATGCGCGCCGCCATGTACAGCAGAGCGAGGGCAGCGTGCGCATCAGCACCGCCACCCCTACGTTGGATGTGGCGCATTTGCAGCGTTTGCTCAGTGAGCACCTGGCCCGCCTCAGCCTGCCGGCACCGGCTGTGAGCTTGCGCCTGCGCACGCAAGAGACGGCGCCGCTGGCCGGCACCAGTGCCAGCCTGTTGCCCGATGAGCAGCGCAAGGGGGATGATTGGCCGCAGATGCTCGAGCGTCTGGTGGCCCGGCTGGGGCCGCAGCAGGTGTTGCAGGCGCAGGCCTGCGCCGACCACCGGCCCGAGCGCATGCAGCAGTGGCGCAGCGCAGTCGCGCCGGGTGCTGCCAGGGCCACCCCCTCGGCCAACATCCCTGCCAGCCCGTTGGATGCCCTGTACCCCAGCTGGCTGTTGGAGCCACCGTTGAAGTTGGATGTGCCGCGTGGCAGCGGTGAGGAAGCCATGCCGCATTACCAGGGCGACCCGCTGCGCCTGCTGGCCGGCCCGCAGCGGTTGGAGGCTGGCTGGTGGGATGTGGGCTCCGGCACCTCGGGTGCCTGCGGCCCCACGTCGGTGCTGCGCGATTACTTCATCGCCCACAGCGCGCAGGCCGGCCTGCTGTGGGTTTACCGCCGCCGGCCGCTGGGTGCGCCCGCGCAGGGTGAGGCGGTAGACTGGTACCTGCACGGCCTGTTTGCCTGAGCGCGACGCCGGCCAATGCACAATGCACACTCTGCTTGTGCATATTCAACCCGCGCATGGACATCCAGACCCTCACCGTGGACGTGGCCCTCGGCAAGACCAGTGTGCTGCGCTACGCCCGGGCGGCCAGCACGGCACGCGCGGCCATTGTGCTGATGCCGGCGCTGGGCGTGGCGGCCAAATACTACGAACCGCTGCTGCGGCATCTGGCCGCGCAGGGCGTGGACGCCGCTGTGCTGGACCTGCAAGGCCAGGGCGCCAGTTCGGTGCGTGCCAGCCGGCGCGCGCAGGACAACTACGGTTACCGCGAGCTGCTGCATGAGGACTGGCCGGCCGCCGTGGACGCTGCTCGCCAGGCGTTGAGGCCCGGCGCGCCGCTGTTCCTGATGGGCCACAGCCTGGGCGGCCAGCTGTCCTGCCTGTACCTGGGCCAGCAGCGCCCGCCGCCGGTGGCGGGCTTGATCCTGTGCGCCAGCGGCACCGTGTACTACAAGGCCTGGGGCAGCACACCGCTGGCCTGCCTGCGGCTGCTGGCGTTGACCCAGATGGCGGCGCTGGTTTCGGCCGTGCTGGGCCATTTCCCCGGCGACAAGCTGCGCTTTGGCGGCCGCAGCGCGCAGCGGCTGATCAGCGACTGGGCGGCGCAGGCGCGCAATGGCAGCTACAGCGTGCAGGGCAGCCCGCTGGACTGGGAAGGTGGCATGCAGCAAGTGACGCTGCCCGTGCTGTGCCTCACCTTGGACAGCGACACGCTGGCGCCTGCCAGCGCGGCCGAACACCTGGTGAGCAAGCTGCCCAGCGCCAAGTTGACGCGCGTGCGCCTGCCTGGCCCGGGGCTGAACCACTTCACCTGGGTCAAGCAGCCCGAGGTGGTGGTGCCCAGCATCCTTCGCTGGCTGGATGGTCAACTGAAGCGGGCCTCTGCCTGACACGCACACCATGACTGCCGCCTCCAGCCCCTCACCCGCTGAGCTGCCGCCCGAGGTCTACCGCGCGCTGCTGGCCAACCTGGCTGGGGCCGGCATGGGCGTGGGCCTGTTCGACGCCGAAGACCGGCTGCGTTATGCCAACCCCTTCTTTCTGGACGCCTTCGCCACCACGCTGGACCCGGCCCCCACCTGGGAGCAGATGATGCGGCGCTGCCAGCGCGACCGCGTGGGCCTGCTGATCGCCACGTCCGACATGGACGCCTGGGTGGCGCGCGTGCGCCAGCACTACCGCCAGGTGCCGGTGCGCAGTTTCGATTCGGACTTTGTCGATGGCCGCTGGATGCGCGTGCGCGAGACGGTGGACGCCGCCGGCTGGGTGTTCATCACGCTGGCCGACATCACGTCATTGAAGACCAACGAGGCGGCCTTGCAGCAGGCACGCGACAAGGCGGTGCTGGCGGCGCGCCAGGACATCGAGCAGGCCTTGGCGCGCCAGCGTGAACTGGTGGCGCTGAAGACCAACTTCGTGGCCATGAGTTCGCACGAATTCCGCACGCCGCTGGCCACCATCCTGTCGTCCACCGAGTTGCTGCGCGACTATGGCGAGCGCTTGTCGGCGCCGGAAAAGGAAGAACTGACGCGCAGCATTGAAGCCGGCGTGCGTCGCATGGCGCAGATGCTGGACCGCGTGCTGCGCATCGGCCAGCTGGACGCCGGCCTGCTGGAATTCAGCCCGCGGCCGCTGCAGCTGCGCGCGCTGTGCGGCAGCCTGCTGACCGGCGTGCGCACCCAGCACCCGGACAGCCCCTGCACGCTGGTGGCCGACTTCACCATGGATCCGCAGCAGATGGCGCTGCTGGACGAAAAGGTGCTGCGCCACATTTTCGAAAACCTGCTGTCCAACGCCATCAAGTACTCGCCGCAGGGTGGCGAGGTGCGCTTCAAGGTGTTCCGCGAGGAGGGCGACGGCAGCGCGTCATGGGTGTTCCAGGTGATGGACCAGGGCATAGGCATTCCGCCGGATGCGCTGAAAGACTTGTTCGAGCCCTTCCGTCGTGCCGGCAACGTGGGCCAGATCAGCGGCACCGGCCTGGGCCTGGCCATCGTCAAGAGTTCGGTGGAGCTTCACCAGGGGAGCATCACGGTGGACAGTGTGCTGGGGCAGGGGAGTTGCTTCACGGTGCGCCTGGCGGCCAACAGTACGGGTTTGTAACGGCGCTGGACGGGATCGTAGGTCGCCATTAAACTGTATATTTATACAGTTATTGCCATGTCTGCCGATGTCCCTATGTCCGCGCCACCGGCCGCCCAGCTGCCCGCGTATGCCGAGTTGCACTGCTTGTCCAGCTTCAGCTTCCAGCGCGGCGCCTCGCAGCCCGAGGAACTGGTGCAGCGCGCCCATGAACTGGGCTACATCGCGCTGGCCATCACCGATGAGTGCTCGATGGCGGGCGTGGTGCGCGCGCACAAGGCATTGAAGGAGCTGAAGCAAGAAGCCAAGGAAAAGAAACAGCCAGAGCCGGAGCTCAAGCTGTTGCTGGGCGCCGAGTTCCTGGTGCGGGACGTGGCGCCACGCGAAGGCCTGCGGCTGGTGGCGCTGGCGCACAACCTGCAGGGCTGGGGCAACTTGTGCGCCTTCATCTCGGAAGCGCGACGCGAAAAAAAGATCAAAAAAGGCGACTACCACGTCAGCTGGCAGGACAGCGCGATGCACACGCTGCGTCACTGTGAACTGCTGCTGCTGCCGCCGCGCGGCATGGCGCTGGAAAGCCTGGTGCTGCTGTGTCGCCGCGCCAAACAGCTTTGGGGAGACAACGCGTGGCTGCTGGTGGAGCGAAGTCGACGCATGGACGATGACCTCTGGCTGCACAAGCTGCAACAGGCAGCGCGCCTGAGTGGCCTGCCGCTGGTGGCGGGCGGCAACGTGCACATGCATGAGCGGCGGCGCAAACCCTTGCAGGACGTGATGACGGCGATACGCCTGGGCCGGCCAGTGGCCGAATGCGGCTTTGAGCTGCATGCCAGCGGTGAGGCTTACTTGCGTGAGCGTGGGGATTTGCAGGAACTGCATCAGCCGGAGCTGTTGCAAGCCACGCTGACCGTGGCGGGCCGTTGCACGTTCAGTTTGAAGGAACTGCAATACCAATACCCGTTGGAGACGGTGCCTGAGGGGCTGACACCGGCCGAGACTTTGCGTCGCTACACCTACGAAGGGGCGGCCGTGCGTTACCCGCAAGGCATACCGGACAAGGTGCGCGTGCAGATCGAGAAAGAGCTGGCATTGATCAGCCTGAAGCGCTACGAGATGTACTTCCTAACCGTGCATGACGTGGTGCGCTTCGCACGTTCCATCCACATCCTGTGCCAGGGCCGTGGCTCGGCGGCCAATTCAGCGGTGTGCTATTGCCTGCACATCACCGCAGTGGACCCCAACTGCGTGGGCCTGCTGTTCGAACGTTTCCTCAGCATGAACCGCGATGAGCCGCCCGATATCGACGTTGACTTTGAGCACGAGCGGCGCGAAGAAGTCATTCAGTACATGTACAAAAAGTACGGTTACAACCGCGCCGCCATTGCCGCCACCGTCATTCGCTACCAGCCGCGCAGCGCGATACGCGACGTCGGCAAGGCGCTGGGTGTGGATGTGGCCACCATAGCCCGCTTCGCCAAGGAGCACCACTGGTTTGACGGCGGCACCGGCGTGGACGAGTGCCTGCGCATGGCTGGCCTGGACGAGCATGACCCGTGCATGCGCCAATGGTTGGTGTTGACCAAGAAGCTGCTGGGCTTTCCGCGCCACCTGAGCCAGCACGTGGGCGGCTTTGTGCTGACCCAGGGGCCGCTGATCCGCATCGTGCCGGTGGAGAAGGCGGCGATGGACAAGCGCTTCATCATCCAGTGGGAAAAGGAGGATCTGGAGGCGGTGGGCCTGATGAAGGTGGACATCCTGGCTTTAGGCATGTTGAGTGCGATACGTCGTGGCCTGGACATGGTGGGCCATTTGCAGGGCCGTAAGCTGGAAATGGCCGATATCGCGCAGGGCGACCAACCGACCTACGACATGATTTGCCAGGCTGACACCATTGGCGTGTTCCAGATTGAAAGCCGGGCGCAGATGTCCATGCTGCCGCGCCTGAAGCCGCGCAACTACTACGACCTGGTGGTGGAAGTGGCCATCGTGCGGCCCGGGCCAATTCAGGGCGGCATGGTCCATCCCTACCTGAAGAACCGCAAGCAGTACAAGGTGCCCGAGGCGGTGAAGACGGAATTTCCGAAACTCGATGAGGTGCTGCGTCGCACCTTCGGTGTGCCGATCTTTCAAGAGCAGGTGATGCAGATTGCCATGGCAGCGGCGGACTTCACGCCTGCCGAAGCCGATGGCCTGCGTCGCGCAATGGCGGCCTGGAAACGCAAGGGCGGCCTGGACAAGTACCGTGACATGCTGATCGACCGCATGGTGAAAAACGACTATCCGCGCGACTTCGCCGAGCGCCTGTACAGCCAGATCGAAGGCTTTGGTGATTACGGCTTCCCGGAAAGTCACGCGGCCAGCTTCGCGCTGTTGGTCTACATCAGTTGCTGGATGAAATGGCATTACCCGGAGTGCTTCCTGACCGCGCTGCTCAACAGCCAGCCGCTGGGCTTCTACCCGCCGCCGCAGTTGGTGCAAGATGCGCGCCGCCATGCTGTCGAGGTGCGCGCGGTGGACGTGATGGTCAGCAACTGGGACAGCCATCTGGAGCCGCTGGACACGCCGGCGTCGTTGTCCGGATTCGCCGCTGCACCCATGCAAGGGGTACAGCCACCATCCGACCCGCACAAACCTGCCGAGCGTGTGTTGAATGAAGTCGATGAAAAAAACAAAGAGACCTGGTACGTCCGCCAAGAGCCCCGCCTGGCCGTGCGCCTGGGCCTGCGCATGGTCGGCGGATTGGGTGAAGAATCCGTCAAGCGTCTGGTAGCCGCCCGCCAACAAGCCCCCTTCAGCAGCGTGGAAGACCTGGCCCTGCGCGCAGCGCTGGACCAGGGTGACCTGAAGGCACTGGCCGCAGCCGATGCATTGCGCGCGCTGTCGGGCCACCGCCGCCAGCAGGTGTGGGATGCCTCAGCGCTGAAGCCCGCACCGGCGTTGTTGAAAGCGGTGCCGGTGGGCGAGCCCACGCTGGACTTGCCGGCCGCGCACGAGGGCGAGGAGGTGCTGTTCGACTACGCCTCGGTGGGCCTGACGCTGCGCCAGCACCCGTTGGCCTTGTTGCGCCCCCGGCTGGCGCGCTGGCGCTTGCAGACAGCCGCCCAGTTGCGCGACCTGCCCAGCGGCCAGGAGGTGCGGGCCTGCGGCATCGTCACCGTGCGCCAGCGCCCAGGCACGGCCAAGGGGGTGGTGTTTGTCACGCTGGAGGACGAGACCGGCTCGGTCAACGTCATCGTCTGGCCGGCGGTGCGCGAGAAGCAGCGCGCGCAGCTGCTGCATTCACGCCTGCTGGCGGTGTATGGCGAATGGCAGCGCGACGACGAAAACGACGGCCAGGTGCGCCACCTGATCGCCAAGCACTTGCAGGACTTGACACCGCTGATGGGAAGATTGGCCACCGCCAGCCGGGACTTCCACTGAACAGCGCAGTGCACCAACCGCTCCGGGCTTCGTTCCGTAAATGACTAGCCGAAGCGCTAAAGCCAAATGAGGCTCCCCTCTTCCGCCCGGCGGGGCGGGAGATGGGGCTGGGGGAGTGAGTGGGGAAAAAATTACCTGACGCTTATCTCAACCCGCCGGTTCTTCGGCTCTGGCACCTCATCAGCGGTAGGCACCGCCAACTCGCGTTCGCCTCGCCCCGACACCTCCATGCGCGCGGCCTTGATGCCCTCGTCCAGCAAGAAGTCGCGCACCGCGGTGGCGCGCTTGATGGACAGCAGGTCGTTGGCGTCTGACGGGCCCATGGTGTCGGTGTGACCGATGACGGTGATCTCGGGCGCCGCCAGCGTGGCCACGTAATCGCGCAGCTCCTTCAGCGCCGGGCCGGCGGCGGCGACGAATTCCACCTTGGGGCCGAATTCGAAATAGATGACAAAGGAACGCGGCTTGGCCGGCATGGCCGCCAGCACCTGCGCGTAGGCAGCGCGGGTCTCGTCGGCCTTTTGCGCCTGCGCCACGGTGTTGCCCTTGGCGTCCACGGTGGCACCGGCATAGGCGGTGTCCAGCAGCACCTCGTTGCCGGTGGACTTGACCACCAGCGCGCCCACCTTGCCGTCGGCGCCCGGCAGCAGCACCACCTTGCTCTGCGGTGGGGACGGCGTCAGCCAGATGGCCGCGGCGATCACGGCAACCAGGACGAAACCCACGTCACAGCTCCTTTTGGCCGGCGTCGATGACGAACTCGGTGCCGCGCACCGCCAGCGTCATGCCTGGGGCGGAGAACACCACCTTGTCGGGCGAGGACTTGGAAATCTTGCCGGAAATCACCGACAGCGTGCCACGGCGCACCGAGGCGTCAATGACGCCGGCGTGGGTGGTGCTGTCGAAGGCGAACTTGTTGATGTCCAGCACCGAATTGGGCCCGGCCGACAGCAGCGTGTTGTCGCGCAGCGTGATGCCGATGGCACCGTCGGCGCCGGTCACCACCCGGTCGCTGACCAGGATGTGCATGCCCACGGTCACCGGCGTCTTTTGCCCGGCGCGATCCACATAGGCGCTGCCCTTGCTGACCTTGACCGTGCCGGCCTCATCGGCGGCCCAGGCCGTCGCCATGGTGCCCCAGGCCACGGTCAAAAACAGGCCCCATCGCAGGAATTTCAGTTTTTTCAATTTGATTCGCTCCTCAATGGCTGTTCTAATGCGGTCAAACGCATGATGACGACAGACGGATCACTATACCGCTTTCCCGCCAGAATGGAATCGCTGGAGGCCCTGCTTTCACATGTCGAAAAGGCAGCCGCCGGCACCGACCGCGGCACCGTGCTGCGTGCGCAGACCGCGATCGAGGAGCTGTTCGCCAACAGTGTGCTGTACGGCAACGCCGGCAATGACGAGCAAGCCGCCGTCTGGCTGGCGGTGGAGCCGCGCAACGGCCGCCTGCACCTGCGCTATGAAGACGCCTTTGCCGCCTTCGACCCCTTCCATGACCTGGAAAACGTGGTCAAGGCCACCGAGTTGCCAATGGATGAGCGCGCCATAGGCGGCGTGGGACGGTTGCTGGTCTACCAGCTGGCTGACCATGCGCACTACGAGCGGCTGGATGAGCGCAACTGCATCCAGTTGCTGTTCGCGCCGCGTGCGGCGGGCTGAACCACCACCGCCCGACACGTTCGGCATGCCGACGCCACGCAAGACGTGGTGAGCGGCCAGGGAGGCTGCCACGACCTGCCTACAATTCAGCGCAACTTTGTTGAAAATTCCCTGATCGATGTCCCTGCGTTTCAAATTCGTGCTGGCCCTGTTGTTCAGCAGCCTGGCCGCTGTGGCCCTCGTGGGGGCCCTGACCTACAACCGGGTGACCAGCAAGGTGGACACGATGCGCCGCCAGCACGCCGCAGCCGATTTCCAGACCGGTGTGGAGACCTACCTGGAGCGCTATGGCTCGTGGGAAGCGGGCCAGGCGGCGCAACCGTTTCGCAGTTTCATGGAGCAGCGTCGGCGACAACGACCCGACGACGCCCCGCCGGCGGAACGGGATGGCCCGCGCGAAGGCCCCCCAAGGCAGGGTGGGCGCGATGGCGGATTTGAACCGGGCCGCGAACCCGGACCACCGCCCCTGGGCGCGGCAAACCCACGGCCGCCGCCGCCTGGCCAGCGCCCGGAGCCCCCACCCCCGGGTGAGGAGCCGCAGTACCGCTTCATTCTGGCTGATGGCCGGTTTCAGGTGTTGCTGGGCGCAGGTGTCTACAGGCCTGGCGAACTGCTGCCTGAGAACGCACGCGGCGACCTGCTGCCGGTGCTGGTGAACGGGCAGGCGCAAGCCTATATCTCACCGCAAGGTGTGCTCACTCCCAGCAAGCAGGAGCGCGAATATCTGGCGGCCATGCGTGAGGCACTGCTGTATGGCGTGGCCGCTGCCTGCGCGCTGGCGCTGGGCCTGGGGCTGCTGCTGGGCAATGGCCTGAGTGGCACGCTGCGCCGCCTGACCGCCGCTGTGCAAGCCATGCAGGCCGGCGCCCTGCGCCAGCGCGTGGCGGTGCAGGGGCGCGACGAGGTGGCGCTGCTGGGCCAGGCCTTCAACCAGATGAGCGAGGAGCTGGCCCAGAGCCATGAATCGCTGAAGGCCTCGCACCAGACCATCCAGCAGCAGGCCAACGAGTTGAAGGAAATGAGCATTCGCGATGCGCTGACCGAGCTGTACAACCGGCGCCATTTCGATGAACAGGCTTCCATGCTGTTCCAGCAGTCATTGCGGCATGGCCGTCCGATGACGGTGGTGCTGGGCGACATCGATTTCTTCAAACGCATCAACGACCAGTTCTCGCACGCCACCGGCGACGCGGTGCTGCGCCAGATCGGCGCCATCCTGCGCACGCACATGCGCATCTCGGACCTGGTGGCGCGCTACGGCGGCGAGGAATTCGTCATCGTGTTGCCGGAAACGCCGCTGCCCCAGGCCGCTGCGCTGTGCGACAAGCTGCGCGACATGGTGCAGAACTTCCCCTGGCAGCAGTTCCACCCCGATCTGAAGGTGACCATGAGCATGGGCCTGTGTGCCGACCTCGCCGCCGGCACCGTGCAAGCCATGCTGTCCAAGGCCGATGTGCTGCTCTACCAGGCCAAGGAGAGCGGGCGCAACCGGGTGTGTTTTGCTTAGTGGGCGGGCCCGTTCCAGCGCAGCACCAGCACCGTCAAGTCGTCCGAGGGCTCTGCATCCTTGACGAAGCCCGCCACATCCTGGCGCAGCCGGTGCACCACCATGTTGGCGCTGTCCACCGGGCCTACTTGCTCCAGCACCGCGCCGAGTCTGGCCGTGCCATACAGCTCGCCACCCTTGTTCATCGCCTCGGTGATGCCGTCGGTCACCATGCACAGCAGCTCGCCGGGGCGCAGTTGCACCTCCACGCTGGGGTAGACGAAGCCTTCCACCACGCACAGCGGCGGGCCGCTTTCCTCGGGGCCGGTGGGCACCTGGGTGACGGCTTCGCCGACCAGGCGGCGCCAGGGCATCTCGTGGCCGGCGTTGACCAGTTGCAGGCGGCCGCTGTCCAGGTCCAGCACGCCCAGCAGCAGGGTGACGAACAGCATCTCGGAGTTGTCGCGCGCCAGGTCGGTGTTGGCGGCGGTCACCACCGCCGCCGGGCCTTCGGCCGTGCGCAGCGCCAGGCTCTTGGTTAGCGTCTTGGCCATGGCCATGAACACTGCCGCCGCCATGCCCTTGCCGGACACATCGCCGATGACGAAGCACAACTGGCGCGGGCCCAGCAGGAAAAAATCGTACAAATCACCGCCTGATTCGCGCGCCGGCTCCAGCATGGCGGCGAGCTGGAAGCGCTGCTCGCCTGGGAAGGCGTTGGCACCATCGGGCAGCGAAGCCAGCTGGATGCGCCGGGCGGCGGCCAGCTCGCCGGACACGCGGGCGGCTTCTTCCAGCAGGTGCTGTTGCTCTTCCGCCAGGTCGCGGTTTTCGGTCTCGATCTCCAGCAGCGAGCTGAACACCAGGTTGACCATCAGGAAGGCGCAGCCCACCAGCATGCCGGTGCTGTCAAACAGCAGGCCCCATTTCCAGAACAGCAGGTAGCCGGCGGCCAACACCGCCACATTGGCGCCCAGCACCAGCCAGCCGGCGCCATTGGGCTCGCGCCCGCCCTGGCGCGTGAAGCGCGCCCGCGCCTTAGGCACCAGCCAGATGATGAGCAGGCCCAGGCCCAGGAACAAGGCCGCCTCGGCCCACTTCATCCACCAGGGGCGCAACAGGAAGTGGCGGTTGTAGAAGGCTTCCAGGATCTGCGCCTGGATCTCCACGCCCGGCACGATCTCGCGCAGGGCGGTCAAGCGCATGTCGTTCAGCCCGGAGCCGGTCAGGCCGATCAGCACCAGCTTGCTGGCGATGTCCTCGTCGGCCACCTTGCCGGCCAGCACGTCGGCGGCCGACACCCAGCGGTCCTTGCCCTGGCTGAAGGGTGCGAAATGCAGCCACACATCACCCTGCGGTTGCGTCGGCACGATGAGGTCGGCGGTGGCCACTTTCTGCACGCCATGCGCGCTGGCGCTGACCTCCACGGCCGAGCTGCCGGTGGCCAGGCGCAGCATTTCCATGGCCAGCGAAGGCACCAGCTGGCTGCCCACCGCCACCACCACCGGTACGCGCCGCACCACCGATTCATCGGCCTCGAACGAGGTCACGCCCTGGCCTTGCGCGGCGGCCTGCAACTGCGGCAGGCTGGCCAGCACCTGCGGGTAGCGGCGCACAAAAGGCAGGGGGTCGGCACCGCTGGTCTGCACGGGCACGGTGCGCAGGCCGGCCCGGGTGGTCAGCGTCTCAAAGTCGAAGCCGGCCACGCCCAGCACCGTGGGCGCGGCGTGCAATGCCTGGGCCAGCCGGTCGTCGTGGGAGGGCAATCCACCCAGGGCCTGGGCCAGCGCCTCATTGCCCGGCGGCAGCCCCTTGGCCACCTGGGTGGGCGAGGTCTGGTCGGCTTCGGGCATGTACACGTCCAGGCCGATGGCGGCCGGCTTGCGCTTGGCCACCGCGTCGATCAGGTCGGCCATGCGGTCGCGCGGCCAGGGCCACTGGCCCAAGGTCCGCAGGCTTTTCTCGTCAATGCGGATGACGGTGACCGGTTGCTCGCCGGGTTGGCGCGGGAAGGTGCGCAGGTAGCTGTCGAACAGCAACTGGTGCATGGCCGCGAAGGGGGCCGAGACGGCGGCTGCAAAGCCGCTGCGCCTGCGCGCTGGTTCGCTGTCGCTGAGCCAGTTGGCGCAGCACAGCGCCAGCAGAATGGCCAGCGCCACCGCGCGCCCGCGCTGGAACAGGAAGATGCGGTGCAACAGCGCGCGCAGGGCGCTCACAGCTCCAGCTCCAGGCCGTCCCATGCCGAGAGGACTTCAAGGGCATGGTCGTCCCGGGTGATTTCCTCGAAGCGGCGGGTCTCGCGCAGTACCTGGGCGATCTGCAGGTCGTCATAGGCCGGTTCGTGGTGGAACATCACCAGCCGGCGCACCCGGGCGGCCTGGCACAGTTCCACGCCCACGATGTTGCTGGAATGGCCCCAGTCCTCCTTCACCGAGAAGGTGTCGGCCAGCGAGTACATGGCGTCGAAGATCACGGTGTCGGCGCTGTCGAAGAAGCGGATGAAGGCGTCGCGCTCGGCCTCGTCGTCCACGTGGTGCTCGGAATCGGTGGTGTAGATCACGCGCTTGCCCGCGTGCTCGAAGCGCCAGCCATAGGAGTCGCCGGCATGGCGCTGCTTGTGCGCGGTGACCGCCATACCGGCGATCTCATAGGTCTGGCCCGGCTGCAGCACATCAAAGCGGATGTCCGCGCCCATGATGTTGAAGCCGACCGGGAACGACGGGTTGTCCTGCTGGCGGCGCAGCGCGAACTCCACCTCCGGGTGGCAGGCGTGGATGGTGATGCGGTTGCCGGGGATGTAGGCCGGCGTGAAAAACGGGAACCCCATGATGTGGTCCCAGTGCAGGTGGGACATGAAGATGTGGTAACTCTGCGGCTTGCCCTGGCCGTGCTTTTCCAGCATGGCCTGGCCCAGTGGGCGCAGGCCGCTGCCCATGTCCAGGATCACATGCTCGGGGCCACCGTTGTCCAGCTGCACACAGCTGGAATGGCCGCCAAAGGTGCCGGTGGTCTCGAAGCCCAGGCTGTCCAGGTAGGCGTCCAGCGCGCCCGGCGGCGACAGGTCCTTGCCTTGCGCGCCCTGCAGCGCGGTGCCCAATTTGGCGCGTACGTCCCGGGCGGTCAGAGACACCGGAATGGAGCCTCGTGTCCCCCAGAACCTGATTTTCATGGTGTCAGCGCGGCCGCCGCCGCCTCCACCGTGGCGTGCACGCTGAGCACGAGGTCAAAGCGGCTGACCCGGAACACCTCGGCCACCATGGGTGACAGCGCCGCCACGGCGATGCGCCCGCCCTGGGTCTTGGCCTGCTTGGCGGCCAGCAGCAGCACACGCAGGCCCACGCTGCTGATGTAGTCGACGCCGGAAAAGTCCAGCACCAGCGGCCCGGCGTCGCCCGTGCACTGGGCCAGATGGGGTGCCAGCGCCTCTTCCAGCGGTTTGGCATGCGCCTGGTCCACGCGACCGGAAATCGCCAGGACGCGCACCGAGCCCAAGGTTTGTGAGGTGATTTGCACAGCCGCTGGTTGCAATGAGGGAATACGCGGCAGTATACCCAGGACGCTGGCATCGGGACGGCCTTGACAGGAGGTTACGGCATTCACCACAGCCATCACTGATAATGTGATCAAGCCCGCCCCGGCACGCCGTGCCGGCTCAATCCCTGTTTGGCAAGCTCATGTCGGAAGAAGATACCAAGGTCGTGAAGTCTGACGATGGCAGTACCTACGTGATGATCGATGTCACGATGCCCGGCGACTCCGACACCTTGCCCATAGGCGCCAAGGCCAGCGCGGCGGAGCCGCAGCAGGTGGGGCGCTACCAGGTCAGCGAACGCATAGGGCGCGGCGGCATGGCCAGCGTGTTCCGCGCCTATGACCCGGGCATTGACCGGGTGCTGGCCATCAAGTTCCTGCACACCGCCTATTGCGAGGACGAGGGCTACCGCGCCCGCTTCCTGCGCGAGGCGCGCGCCGCCGGCATGCTGTCGCACCCCAACATCGTCACCGTCTACGACGTGGGCGAGATCCAGGGCCGGCCTTACATGGCCATGGAGCTGATCGAGGGCGAGGCGCTGAACGACCTGATAGGCCGGGTAGGGCCCATGCCGGTGCGCCAGGTGCTGGAAATCGGCCTGCAACTGGCCATGGCGCTGGACTATGCGCACGGCAAGGGCCTGGTGCACCGCGACATCAAGCCGGCCAACATGATGCTGCTGGCCGACGGCCACACCTTGAAGGTGATGGACTTCGGCATCGCCCACATGGTCAGCAACAAGGACATGCACACCACCCGCGCTGGCGACGTGCTGGGCACGCCTCAGTACATGTCGCCCGAGCAGACGCAGGGGTCCAAGGTGGACGGGCGCTCGGACCTGTTCTCGGCCGGCATCATGCTGTACCTGATGCTGGGCGGCCAGGTGCCGTTCCAGGGTGACAGCCTGGTGGCGCTGGCGATGAAGATCGTCAACGAGGACCCGCTGCCGCTGGAGCGCCTGCGCCCCGACGTGCCGCCGGCGTTGCGCCGCATCGTTGAGCGTTGCCTGGCCAAGCAGCCGCAGCAGCGTTTCCAGACCGGCGCCGAGCTGGCGCAGGCGATACGCGAACTGCTGCGCGAAATGGACGACGCGGCGCGCGAGCGCGAGCGCGAGCCGGCCTTGCCGCTGCGCATGAAGTGGGCGCTGTGGATGGGCGGCATCGTGCTGGCGGTGATGGGTGTCACCGGCTCCATCATCCACCACCAGCAAAGCGCTGCCCTGATTGCCCAGGTGACCGACTACGGCGCCTCGCTGGGCCGTTTCATCGCCGCGCAAAGCGCGGTGTCGGCCTTGGGCGACGAGTGGGACGCGGTGGAGGTGTCGGTGCAGGAGATCATGAAGACCGGCGACTTTGCCAGCATCCAGGTGATGGATTCCGCTGGCGTGGTCAAGGTCTCCAGCGATCCGGCGCAGGTGGACAAGCGCTACGTGCCGCGCGCTGGCGAGCCTTTGGGCACGGCCAAGGGCGGCGTCAAGATACGGCGCTACCTGGTGGGCGACGACAACGTGCTGGGCTTTCAGGCCCCCATCACCTTCCAGGGCAAGACCGTCGGCCTGGTGGACCTGGGCATTGCCGAGCAGCCGCTGGTCAGCGTGGCGCGCCTGAGCCTGATGCTGATGGCCGTGCTGGTGGTGGTGACGGTGCTGGCCGTGGGCGTGGCCATGTACTTCGTGGCCAACTGGTTTGCCCGGCCCATCAAGGTGCTGCGCCGCGCCATGGCGGATGTGGCGCGCGGCCACTACGAGTTGCGCATCACCGAGCAGCGGCGCGATGAATACGGCGCGCTGTACACCGCCTTCAACCACATGGCCCAGGCACTGCATGACCGGGTGGCGACCAGCACCACGCAGGTGACCAACAGCGCCGAAAGCCCGGTCGAGCTGTCGTCGACCCTGACCCCGGTGACGCCGGCCGACACACCCGACGCCGGACCGACTGTCCCGGCCGAACTGCAATCCGACGAGACCCAGCCCCCCACATCCGCCCAGGCCGACGATTTTTCCAAGACCCAGGTGCTGGCCAAGGGGGCTGCACCTGTGGCCAGGCGCTGATGCCGCCGCTGCCGTGCCTTTCCGGCCCGCGCCAGCCTGGTTCGGGCTGGCCGGGTTGGTGCCGGCTGGGCATGCGCCTGCTGGCTGTGGTGCTGCCCGCTGCTTTGGCGGCTTGCGCCGGTGGGCCAGGCACCCCGGTTGCCGAGCCGGCGACGACGCAGCGTGCCCCAGCCGTCGGCGGCACCCTGGCTGGCAATGGCCGCCTGGCCATCTACCTGCCGGCAGCGGGCGAAACGCTCGAAGCCGTGGCCGCCAGCCAGCTGGGTGACGTCACGCGTGCCTGGGAGATTGCCGAACTCAATGGCGTGGCGCTCGCGCGTGCCGGCGAGCCGCTGGTGCTGCCGCTGCAGGCACCCAATCCGGGCGGCATGCGCGCCGATCGCTACCAGACCATCCCCATCCTGTGCTACCACCGGTTGGGTACCGGCAGCAACCGCATGATCGTGCCGCCGGCCAGCTTCGCGCAGCAGATGGACTGGCTGGCCGCCAACGGCTACCGGGTGCTGGCGCTGAAGGACTTGCCGGCCTTTTTGCAGGGCGAGCGTGCGCTGCCACCGAAGACGGTGGTGCTGACCTTTGACGACGGCTATGAGTCGGTCTACCGCCATGCCTTCCCGGTGCTCAAACGCCACGGTTTTGCCGCCACCCTCTTCGTCTACACCGATTTCGTCGGTGCCGGTGAAGCGCTGAACTGGAGCCAGATCCAGGAGATGAGCAAGTCCGGCCTGGTGGACATCCAGGCGCATTCCAAGACCCATGCCAATCTGCTGGAACGCCTGCCGGACGAAACCGAGGCGCGCTACCGCCAGCGCATCGACCTGGAGGCGCGCGCGCCGCGCGAGGCCATAGAGCGGCGCTTGCCGCAGCACCCGGTGCTGGACTATGCCTACCCCTTTGGCGACGCCAACGACACCGTGCTGGAGGCGATGGGCCGCAACCACTACCGGCTGGCGGTCACCGTCAACCCCGGCGGCAACCCGTTCTATGCCCAGCCGCTGATGCTCAGGCGCACCATGATCTTTGGCAACTACGACCTGGACGCCTTCAAGGCCAGGCTGCAAACCAGCCGGCCGTTGCAGCGATGAGGCCATGAGCAGCAGCCCGCTTGCATGGATGGGTGTGTGCTCGGTTGCCGTGCTGGCCGGCTGCGCCTCGGCGCCGCCCGGGCCGGCCATGCCGGACCCACCGCTGGGCGCCTCGGCAGGCACGGGCGGTGAGCCGCTGGTGCAGTTTGAGGCGCGCTGGCGCGAGCGTGCACTGGCGGCCGAGCGCCAGGCCCGGTTGGCCGATGCCGTGCTGGCCTGGGAGGTGTTGGCGCTGCTGCGCCCCGGGCGTTTTGATGCCCAGCTGGCGGTGGCGCGCGGCCGCGTGGCCAGCGCCTATGCCGAACGCATGCAGCGCGGCGAGCAGGAATGGAAGCGCGGCAACCTGGAGCGCGCCGAGCAGGCCTACCTGGGGGCACTGGCGTTGCGCCCGCGCGAGCCGGAGGCGGCCAACGCGCTGCGCGCGGTGGACCGTGCACGCAACAAGCGGGATTTTCTGGGCCAGGCCTCGCGCCTGACCGTCGGCAAGGCGCAGGTCGCCGGCCAGTTTGACGCCGCGCTGGAGCGCGAGCAGGTGGCCGCCTTGATCAGCCAGGGTGAATTCGACGAGGCGTTTGTGCTGCTGCAGACCCGGTTGGTTGCCGCCCCCGGCGACGCGCAGGCGCGCGCCCAGATGGCCGAGGTGTGCTTGAAAAAGGCGCAAGGCCTGTTGCCGCAGGATGCCAAGGGCGCCCGGGCCTGGCTTACCCGGGCCTTGCAGGTGGTGCCGGAGCATGCCGGTGCGCTGGCGGTGATGAAGACCCTGCCGTGAACGCGCTGCCGGCCGGCTGCTGAACGCCGGTATTTCCAGCAGGCCTGGGCCTACTTCTTCGACAAGGCTTCTTTCAGCCGCAGCGCCTTCTGGCGCTCCAGCTGGGCGGTGCTGTCGTCGGGTTTCAGCAGCAGCACCTGGTCCCAGGACTCGATGGCGGCGTCCAGGTTCTGCCGCGCCAGCGCCGCGCGGGCGGCCTTGGAGTGCTTGTCCACCAGCTTCTTGCGCGCATTCACCAGGGCGACACCGGCACCGGGGTAGTTCATGCCGGCGGCGGTCTTGTAGTCGGCCAGGGCCTTGTCCAGGTCGCCGGCCTTTTCAGCCGCTTGCGCGCTGCGAAAGGCCAGCTGCGCCGGGCTGGCTTCGGCCGGCTCGGCGGCGCTGGGCGCAGTCTTGGCTTCTGGTGGCGGCGCCTTGCCGGGGATGCGCAGCGTCTGGCCACCACCCACCTGGCGCGGCACCTTGATGCCGTTGTAGCGCGCCAGCGCATGGAACAGGTAGATGTCACCCAGGAAGCGACCGGCGATCCGTGACAGGGTGTCGCCCGCCTTCACCACATAGGGGAAGGATTCGCGGCCAAAGCGCGCCACCGGGTCTTCCGTCATCTGCCGGGTCAGGCTTTGCGCCAGCTTGTTACCGGGGTCCAGGACCAGGGCGCGTTTCAATTCGGCGGCGGCCTGCTCCTCGTTGCCCGCTTCCAGCAGGTCCACGGCATTCAGGCTGAGCTTGGCGGCGGTGGCGGCTGGGTTGGGGTCGCGCTCAGCCGCCGCTGGCGCGGGTTTGGTTGCCGCATCAGGCGCGCTGGCGGCCGTGGCCGCTGGGGTGGCCGTGGCTGCCGGTGCACCGGCAGGAGGTTGCTGGGCACAAGCCGCCAGCAACAGCGCCAGCACGCCCGGCAGGGCGTGGCGCAGGAGGGGCGTGTTCGCGGTCATAAACGGTGCATGGGCATGGCGGAAGCCTGCCCTATTGTGCCTTGGCCGGGCCCAGGACTTCAATCAATTCCACCATGCCGGCGCGCAACGCGGCGGACAGGTCAGTCTCCAGCACCGGCATGGCCTGCTCGCTGGGCACCAGCAGCCGGCTGACGCCATAGGCGCGGTTGCGGCCCTTGAGCTTGCCCACATACAGCGCCATGTCGGCGATCTGCATGGCCTTTTCCCAGTTGCAGCGACCTTCGGGCAGGCCAGAAAAGGGCAAGGTGACAAAGCCCGCGCTGACCGTCACCGGCACCGACTGCTCGCCACTGGCCACCGGTGTGTCGCCTATCGCGTGCAGCAGGCGCTCTGCCAGGCGTTGCAGTTGGGCGGCGTTGGCACGCGGCGAGTACACCAGAAACTCTTCACCGCCCCAGCGCATCACCATGTCGGAGTCGCGCACGGTGGCGCGCAAACGCTTGGCCACCTCCACCAGCACCACGTCACCCACGGCATGGCCGTAGGTGTCGTTGATCTGCTTGAAGTGGTCGATGTCCATGATCATCAGGCCGTCCGGATTGCCGGCCGAGTCTTCGCGGCGGCCACCGTCCACATGATCCTGGGCGCGGCGCTTCATCAGGTCCAGGAACGAGCGCCGGTTGAACAGGCCGGTCAACGGGTCGCGCACCGAATGGAATTCGAGCTGCTTGTTGGCCTCGCGCAACTTCAGGTTGGTGCGCCGCACCCGCCGGTACAGCAGGAACACGAACACCGCGGCCATCACCGTCACCACCGCGCCCAGCAGCGTGACGATCTGCTGCAGCCGGCGGTTGCTCAGCTCGGCGTCCTTCAGGCTGTTTTCGCGCGCCAGCAATTCGATCTGCTTGGTGCGCTGCGCGGTGTCGAACTGCTCTTGCAGCGACGCCACCGCCTTGGCGCGGTCCGAGCGGAACAGCTCCTCGCTGAGCTTTTGCTGCTCGCGCAGCGCGGCCAGCGCATCCTTGTGCAGACCAGCCTCTTCCAGCATGCGGCTCAGCTCGCCCAGGATGCCCTCCACGTTGGCCACGTTGCCGGCGTCGCGGTTGGCTTTCAGTGAACTCTTGACTTCGGCCATGCCGTCGTTGATCTGTTTGAGCCCGATCAGCGCGAACCCCAGGTTGGCCTGGGCGGCGGCATGGCCGCTCTGGCTGCCAGCCTCCTGGGCCTTGGCCATGGCCTGCCGGGCGGTACTGGCCGCCTTGGCGTAGTCGTGCGTCACCAGGTAGCGGTCGGCCATGTTGATCAGCGCCGTGGCCTCGATGCGCGTCAGCCCGGCTTCGCGGCTGAAGCGCAACGCGTAGTCGTTGGCCAATTCGGCTTCCTGCGGGCGGTTCAGGTCCACCAGCACATAGCCTTCGCTGAGGTACAGGGCGGCCAGCATCTTCTTGGCACCCAACTGCTCGGCCAGCGCCAGTCCTTCCTTGATCACCGACAGCCCCTTCTCGGGGTTCTTCATCGCCAGGTACAGGTTGCTCAAGCCTCGCAGTTCGCGCAGGCGCGCGCTTTTGGCGTGTGTGGTTTGCTGGTCAGCGAACTGCAGCGCCTGCAGGCAATGCTGCAACGCCGTCTCGAACTTGCCCAATGCCAGCAGGGCGGCGCCATAGGCGGCGTGGAACTTGCGCAGTGTTTCGGCGTCCCGGCTTTGCTCGGCCAGTTCCGCCACCTGGCCCAGCTTGGCGATGGCCGCTTCCGGCTTGCCGGCCTCGGTCAGGTTGGCGGCCTCGAATACCGTGGCCTGGGCGCTGGCGGCCGGGTCATTGTTGGCCTTGGCAAGCTTGGCCAGCTCGGCAATCGGCCCGGTGGTGGCCGGCAACTGGCCGGACTCGACCAGCAGGGTGATCAACGTCTTCAGGTAGCCGCGCTGCACCGGGTAGCTGGGCGGCGCGGGCCATTGCGCATGCCAGGCCGTCAAGGCCTTGAGGGCGGCGTTGCCGTCTTTTTCACCCAGCGCGACCACGCTCTCCAGCTTGGCCAGATCGTCCTGCTCGGTGGCCTGGGCCGGCCCGGGCAGCGTCAGGGCCAACGCCAGCAGACCGGCCAGCGCGCAGACCTGCATGGCGCGGCGTCGCAATGCCAGACAGGCAGTCTGCGGCCAAAGGCCATGGCTTGAGCGGCTGAACATCCCCACGCGTGTCTAGGTTGGTATCGCCCCATCTTAACGGCAAGGCGTTGTTGCAGATGTGTCAAAGGGAGGCTCTGATGAAGTCTTCGCCGCGCATGGCGAGGACTTAATCAGAGCCTCCTTAGCAGGACTCTATATGATTCGCGGCGGTGCTGAACTCTCTCATCTCCTTCTCCACCCGCAGCGCGGGCGGGCGTCTGGCCGGCCTGCTGCTGGCAGCCGTGGTGCTGCTCACGCTGGACGGCTGGCAGCGGCCGCCAGCCTTGCCCATGCCATTGGCGCAAACCCCGCCCGGCGCACCGGTGCCGCTGGCGGGCCAAGCGCTGACCCTGGTGGAAAGCGGGCGCGGCAGCATCCCCATGCCGGCAGGCACGCCGGCCGCGCATGCCAGCAGCCTGCTGGCCTTGCCGGCGGGCGACGCCGCTGCGCTGCTGGCCTTCTGGTTTGCCGGCCAGCAGGAGAGCGCGCCGGATGTGCGCATCGCCGCCAGTGCCTTCGATCGGCGCAGCCAGCAGTGGCTGCCCGCGCGTTTTGTGGTGGACCGGCACGAGGCGGGTGCCGCCCTGGGCTTTGGCCTGCGCCGCCTGGGCAACCCCGTGGCTTGGCTGGACGGCGACGGCCGCATCCACCTGTTCGTGGTGGCCACTGGTCTGGGCGGCTGGGCAGCCAGCCGCATCCTGCACCTGCGACAGGCCAACACCGGGCATGCGCTGGGCGTGTTGCGTTTTGAGCCGTTGCGCGCGCTGCCCTTGTCGTGGCTGTGGAACACCAGCCACCTGGTGCGCGCGGCGCCGCTGCCCTTGCAGGACGGCGGCATGCTGCTGCCGGTGTACTTTGAGTTGGGCGTCAAGTACCCGGTGGCCTTGCGCTTTGATGCGCAAGGCGACTTCCGCGGCATGGTGCGCATGTCGCGCCAGCGCCACCTGCTGCAGCCCACGCTGCTGGCCTTGGACGGCGGCCATTGGCTGGCGCTGATGCGCGACCAGAGCGCGCAGGCCCGCGTGGGCGTGGTGCAGACGCAAGACGGTGGCGCCAGCTGGCAAGACCTGCCCGGCCTGGCGCTGCGCAATGACGATTCGTCGGTGGCCGGCCTGGCATTGGGGCCGGGCAGCCAGTTCCTGGCCCACAACAGCTCTCCGCATTCGCGTTCGGTGCTGACGCTGAGCCGCTCGGCCAATGGCCTGGATTGGACGCCGGTGCAGCCGTTGGCTGGCGTGACCGGGCAGCCTCCGGGTGGTCTGACCATGCAGCCTGCCGCTGCGGGCCAGCGGCCGGACGAGTTTTCCTACCCCGCCATGGCCTGGGCCGACCAGGCGCTGTGGGTCAGCTACACCGACCAGCGCCAGCGCATCAGCTGGAAGCGTTTTGGGTTTGAGCAGGTGCCGCGATGAGGGTGGAGGTGATGCAACCCCTGGAGATGCCCGCCACGTGGACGGCCTGGTTCTCCACGCAGGCGCCAGTGCTGCCGGCACCGGCTGGCATGCCCTGGGCCTGGCATGCCGCGTGGGCCCTGGTGTTGGCAGGGATGGTGGTGGTGCTGGCGGCCAGGCTGCCGCGTGGCGTGCGCGCGCTGCTGGGTGCTGCGGTGCTGCTGTGGACGCTGCTGCCTGGTCCGTGGTCACCGGCGTTTGCGCTCGGCCTGGTGTTCCAGGGGCCCAGCCTGGTGACGGTGCTGTTGTGCTTGCGCATGCTGTGGACGGGCTTGCTTGGTGCAGCGCCGCACGGCTTGACGCCGGCACCCGCAGCAGCGGCTCCGGCTGGGCCCACGCCGTTGGGCGTTGCGTGGAGCCTGTGCGCGGTGCTGCTGGGGTGGGCCTTGCTGCTGGACAGTTTTGCGCTGCTGCCGGTTCAGCTGTATGCCGCAGGCTTCGGCCGGGCCAGCCTGTTGGCTGTGCTGGTGGTGGTGGGTGGGCTGTGGGTGTTGCGCGGTGCGCAGACGCCCGGCCTGGGCGCTGGCCTGTTGCTGGCCTTGCTGCTGTTCGCGCTGTGGCGTTGGCCCAGCGGCAACCTGTGGGACGCGCTGCTGGACCCGCTGCTGTGGCTCTGTCTGCAGGTGCGCGGCCTGTGGCTGCTGTTGCGCGCCTACGTGTTCAACGCGCGGCCGGTGCCAGCAGCCATTCGCGCCTGAACAACCACTGCTCGGGGTACCACAGGTTGGTCAGGGTGATTTCGCCGGACGCGTGCCGGCCCTTGAAGTACCAGCGCGTGCCCAGCACGCGGCATTGCGGCAGGCAGGGGGGCTGCGGCTCCAGCGCGTTGGACTGCTCCCAGGCCACCGCGCCGTGACTGGCCAGCAGAGCCGCCAGTTCATCGTTGGCGCTGGTGCCGGTGGCCGGCCCGGTGTTGCGGCTGGCGGCGCGTGCGCCCACGTCATAGGGCACAAAGCGGTTGCCGGCGGGCAGCAGGAACTGGTAGCGCTCGAACGAGCCGTTGAAGCCGTTGGGAATGGCCACGCGCTCGCCGTGCAGTTGTTGCGGGCTGACGCTGTCATAGCGGCCATCGGGCCCATCCAACGGGGCCAGCGCGCCGTCCAGGCAGGCCAGCACGGCCAGGCTGGCCACCAGGGCGCTGGTGCGCGTCCAACGGGCCTTGAGCAGCCCGCCAACGATGGCCACGGCGCCGGCGGCGCACACCCCCATCGTCAGCGCGAAGCCCAGGCCAGTCCCCAGCTGCAGGCCATGCGCCACCCAGGCGATACGGCCCAACACCAGCAGCGCCATGCCGCACAGCGGCAACGTCAACCAGAACCAGATGCGCGGGATGCGTGGCCAGTACCAAGTCACCAGCAAGGCCAGCGCCGGCATGGCGGGGATCACATAGCGGGCCGAGCGCTGGCTGGGCACGGTGAAGGTCAGCAGCCACACGACCAACCAGGCCAGCAGCAGCCACAGCACCGGCGCCACGGTGACATCGGGCCGCACGCGCTTGTACAAAGCCCAGGCACCCAGCAACATCAGCCCCAGCACCGGCAGGGCCAGCAGCCCGGCATTTTGCACATAGGCCAGCAACTGCGCCCAGATGCTGGAGCCGCCATGCAGCGCGGTGTGCCAATAACCTTCGCCGCTGGCCAGCTTGCCGGCGTTTTCGCCGACGATGAACTCGCGCCACACGGCGACCGGGTCTGGGTCCAACACGAACCACAGCGCGAAGATGGCCACACCCAAAGCCACGCTGAAGGCGCACAGCACGGTCGTCCTGAGGGTCAGGCGCCAGTTCAGCTGGGGCTCGCTGACCAAGGCCGCGCACCACCAGGCTGCCGCGGCCGGTGCGATCAGCGCGAAGGATTTGTACGCCGCGCCCAGGCCCCAGACCAAGCCCATCAGCAGGTGCAGGGCCAGCGCGCGGCCGGTGCCCAGGCGCGCCAGGGACTCGCGACTCAACCGCAGCGCCAGCAGCCAGAACATCGGCAGGCCAAACCAGAGGCTCTCGGCCGCGCTGGTCAGGTAAGGCCGGCCGTAACGGAAAGTGCAGAAAAACGCCAGGTACACGCAGCCGGCCAGCAGCCCCTGCGTGGCGCTGCCACTCCAGCGCCGCATCAGCGCGACCACCAGGCCGCACACCGCGAAGGTGTACAGCAGGCTGGGTGCGCGCAGCGCCGCCAGCGTCCAATGCCGGCCCCAGTCGCCGGCCACCATGGCCTGCCAGAACAGCAGCGGCGGCTTGGTGTTGCGCATGTTCTCCAGCTCGGAGGCCAGCGGCAGCCAGTGCCCGCTCAGCGCGGTCTGGTGGGCGATGTGGGCATACACCATCTCATCGCCATTGCTGGGGATGTTCTGCCCGCCCAGGCCGGTGATGTAGGTGGCCAGTGCCAGCAACAGCAGCACCAGCCAGGGAAGGGCGGGCTTGCTGGTGAAGTTCATCTGGGGCTCACTGCGCCTTGACGCGGCGGAAGGTCCACCAGTCGTTGGCCAGGAAGTTGGCCACGCTGGCGATGACGATGGCCACCACATTGGCCACCAGCGGGCGCAGGCCGGCCGGCAGCAGCGGTACCCAGTCGCGCAGCGCGTCGGTGAACCACAGCGTCAGCCCGTACTGCAGCGCGATGCCGAACCAGGACGCGGCGGTGTAGCGCACGAACTGGCCCAGCAAGCCGGGGTGGACGGCTTGCGGGTTGTGCGCGTTGGCCTGCACGCGGTCGGCCCAGGTCCACAGCCGGTTCCAGGTGAAGTTGTTGACGGTGGCAATCGCGATCGCCAGCGCCAGCGAGAAGTAGGGCCTGCTGCCCGGCGCCTCGACGTTGTTGAACAGGAAATGATGTGCCAGGTACAGCACCACCAGGTTGACCACCGTGCCGCTGGCGCCGACGATGCCGAACTTGACGTAGCGCAGGCCCTTGAGCCACTGCACTGTCCTGAAGAGCCAAATGTGGCCCCCACGCTCGCCCACTGCGTGTGGCTCACTGCCCCCCGAGGGGGCCTTCGCACCTTGGGGCGGCCCGGCGGTGCTCACCTTGTTCTGCGGCACCGGAGTCATGCGGCGACCGCCTCGGCAGGCGGGGTCGCCAGCACGTCCAATGCATCCTGCAGCACAGGATCGGGCGCGATGCGTTTCAGGCACTGGTTGTCGCCATCGCAAAACGTGTTGCGGTGGTTGTAGGCGCTCAGGCAGGGCGAGCAGGCGATGCCCGACTCATAAATGCGCGCGCGCGGGCCCAGCGGGCCGTACAGCTTGCCGGTCTCGGGGCCAAAAAACACCATGGTGCGCACCGGGGTCAGGCTGGCGAAGTGGCCGGGGCCGCCATCGTTGGTGATCAGCAGGTCGGCGGCGTGGAACAGCATCAGCAGCTCGCGGATGCTCTTGGTGTAGCCGGTCAGGTCCAGGCACAGCTCGTTGCTCGTTTTGGTCTTCAGCTCCTGCGCCAGCATGGCGTCGTCACGCAGGCCAATCAAGCCTACGGCGTGGCCGGCGCTGGTCAGGCCGCGCGCTACGCGGGCATAGTGGTCGGCCGGCCAGGCGCGCTCGGGCAGGATGCCGCCGCCGGCGTACATCAGCACCAGCTGGCGCCCCTGCACCTGCGGGTGATCGGCCAGCAATTTGGCTTTGTACCGGGCCAGCTCATCCGGCGCGAAATCCACGCGCAACTGTGTGTCGGCGGGCAGCGCGCGTATCGGGGCCGCTTTGTTGCGCGGCTGGCTGTCGCCTTGCAATGCGTCCACCAAAGAGAGGAACTGCTTGCTGATGTGCTGGTACGGGTTGTAGGGAATGGCGTGGTTGATGTAGCTGCCGCGGTACAGGCCCTCTTGCGTGTGCGGCGTGAAGCCCACCCGCACCGGGGCGCCGACGAAGTAGCTCATCAGGCTGCTGATGCGTGAGAACAGCTCGCAGTCGATCACCGCGTCCAGCGGCAGGCCGCGCAGCTGCCAGCTGACCCGCAGGATGTCGCGCAGCAGCTTCAGACCTGAGCTGTCGTCCAGCGCGTGCAGGTGCTCGCGCCGGGCCAGGCCCAGCATCACCGAGACTTCCTGGTTCTTCTTCAGTTGCAGGATGTGCAGTGTGGCGCCGGGGTAGCGCTGGCGCAGCGCTGCGAACATCGGGCCGGCCAGCACGATGCTGCCCATTTCGGACAGCAGGATGACCAGGATGTGTCGGGGCTGCGCCGCCAGCCGCGGCGGCGCGCGCCCGAGCAAGGTCAGCCGGACCCAGGCCGACACCGCGCTGCACAGAACCTGGCCTATCCAGCGGTCTATCCAGCGCTGCGTCTGTACTTTCATCCGGGCCTGAGACTGGCGGGCGTGCCGGGGTGCTTACTTCAGGCCGGCGGCAGCGCGCAGGGCCTGGGCCTTGTCGGTGCGCTCCCACGAAAATTCCGGCTCTTCGCGGCCGAAGTGGCCGTAGGCAGCGGTTTTCTCGTAGATCGGGCGCAGCAGGTCCAGCATCTGGATGATGCCCTTGGGCCGCAGGTCGAAGTGCTGGTTAACGAGCGCTGCGATTTGCTCGTCGGGGATCACGCCGGTGCCTTCGGTGTACACCGTCACGTTCATCGGCCGGGCCACGCCGATGGCGTAGGCCACCTGGATCTGGCACTGGCGCGCAATGCCGGCGGCGACGATGTTCTTGGCCACGTAGCGGGCGGCGTAGGCGGCCGAGCGGTCGACCTTTGTCGGGTCCTTGCCGGAGAAGGCGCCGCCGCCGTGCGGGCAGGCGCCGCCGTAGGTGTCGACGATGATCTTGCGGCCGGTCAGGCCGCAGTCGCCTTGCGGGCCGCCGATGACGAAGCGGCCGGTGGGGTTGACCAGGTACTTGGTGTCCTTCAGCCACTCTTTCGGCAGCACCGGCTTGATGATTTCCTCGATGATGGCTTCGTTGAAGGACGCCTTCATCTTCGCGCCATCGCTCTGGTCCGGCGCGTGCTGGGTCGACAGCACCACGGTGTCAATGCTGTGCGGCTTGCCGTCCACATAGCGCATCGTCACCTGGCTCTTGGCGTCGGGCCGCAGGAAGGGCAGGCGGCCGTCCTTGCGCAACTGGGCCTGACGCTCCACCAGGCGGTGCGCGTAGTAGATCGGCGCGGGCATCAGCTCGGGCGTCTCGTCGCAGGCATAGCCGAACATCAGGCCCTGGTCGCCAGCGCCGGTGTTCAGGTGGTCGTCCGACGCGTGGTCCACGCCCTGGGCGATGTCGTTGCTCTGCTTGTCATAGGCCACCAGCACCGCGCAGCCCTTGTAGTCGATGCCGTACTCGGTGTTGTCGTAGCCGATGCGCTTGATGGTGTCGCGCGCCACCTGGATGTAGTCCACATGCGCGTTGGTGGTGATTTCACCCGCCAGCACCACCAGACCGGTGTTGCACAGGGTTTCGGCAGCGACGCGGGATTTGGGGTCCTGCTTGAAGATCGCGTCCAGGATTGCATCCGACACCTGATCGGCCACCTTGTCGGGATGGCCCTCAGAGACGGACTCGGAGGTAAAGAGAAAGTCGTTCGCCATTTGAATAAACTCCACAAACACGTACAAACACCAGGGGATTCGCGTTGCCTGGGCTGGGGAGCTTGGGCGAACGCTTTAGCAGCGGTGTCAGCAACGCTGACAAGGCACAATGGCGGCAATTTTTGTTGCCACCGCTGTGGTGTCGCCCTGCAAGTAGTTCCGTAACTCAGCGACTCGCGTATTTTATCCGACTCATGACCCTTTTGTTTCAAACCCTGTCACGCCTGCCCCTGGGGCTGCTGCATGGCTTGGGATGGACCCTGGGGTGGCTGGTTTTTTTGTGCTCGGGCATTTACCGCCGCCGCTTCCTGGCCAATGCGCGCCAGGCCGGCTTCCCCTGGCAGGCCAGCCGTGGGGCGGTGGGCGAGGCGGGCAAGCTGGTGGCCGAGCTGCCCCGGCTGTGGTTTGGCGCGCCGTTGCCGATTGAATGGCACGGCAAGCCGCTGATCGACGAAGCGCTGACGCGGGGACGCGGCATCGTGTTCCTGACGCCGCACATGGGGTGTTTCGAGGTCACGGCCCAGGGCTATGCGCGCGAATTTGGCGCCGCGCACGGGCCTATCACCGTGTTGTTTCGTCCGGCGCGCCAGCCCTGGTTGCGTGCGGTGGTGGAGCATGCACGTCAGCGCCCTGGCTTGGCCACCGCGCCCACCACGCTGTCCGGCGTCAAGCAGATGCTCAAAGCCTTGAAGACCGGCCAGGCCATAGGCCTGTTGCCTGACCAGGTGCCGCCGCAGGGCATGGGGCTGTGGTCCCCCTTCTTCGGCCAGCCGGCCTACACCATGACATTGGCTGCCCGGCTGGTGCAGCAGACCGGTGCGCAGCTTCTGCTGGCCTGGGGCGAGCGCCTGCCGGTGGGCCGCGGTTACCGGCTGCACCTGAGCGCGCTGGCGCAGCCCTTGTCGGCCGACATGGCGCAGGCGGTGGCGCAGATCAACCAGGCCATGGAAGGGCTGATCGCCCAGTGCCCCGGCCAGTACCTGTGGGGCTATGCCCGCTACAAGGAACCCCGGGGATGAGCTTGCCCGACGTTCTGGCGCAGTGCGGTGACCAGCGATGCTGAGCCGCCTGAGCATCCTGCTGCTGCGCCTGGCCAGCGTGTTGCCGCTGAGCTGGCTGCGGTTTTTCGGCTGGTTGCTGGGCTGGGCGTTGTACCGGCTGGTGCCGGGGCGCCGGCATGTGGCCACGGTCAACCTGCGCCTGTGCTTCCCGCACCTGGATGAGCACCAGATCCGCGATCTGGTGCGCGAGACCTTCACCTATTTCGCCCAGGCCTGGGTGGACCGCAGCTGGCTGTGGCATGGTCCGGCCGCCTGGACACGCCGGCGCCTGCAACTGGTGGGCGCCTTGCAGGAGTTGAGCGGCAGCGAGCCGGTGGTGATCTTCGCGCCGCACTTCGTTGGCCTGGACGCCGGCTGGACGGCGTTGACGCAGCAGTTGCCGCGCGCCTTCACCACCATCTACACCAACCAGGCCAACCAGGCGGCCGATGAATGGATATTGCAAGGGCGCCGGCGCTTTGGCCAGGGCCGGCTGTTTGGCCGCGTGGACGGCGTCAAGGCCATCGTGGCGGCGCTGCGCGAGGGTCAGCCGCTGTACCTGTTGCCGGACATGAATTTTGGCCCCGAAGAGTCGGTGTGGGTGCCGTTCTATGGCGTGACGGCTGCCACGGTGCCGTCGCTGTCACGGTTTTCGCGGCTGGGCCGGGCCAAGGTGGTGCCGGTGGTGACGCGCATGACGCCACAGGGCTACCAAGTGCAGGTGCTGCCGGCCTGGAGCGACTTCCCCACCGGCGACGCCGAGGCGGACACCAAGCTGATGAACCGCCGGCTACAGGGCTACATCGACACCATGCCGGCCCAGTATTACTGGGTGCACAAACGCTTCAAGGACCGGCCGCCGGGGCAACCGCCTGTCTACTGAGACTTTGCGGGACAGACCGTAGCGAATCGGAATGCGTTACGCCGCGTGCAGGAAATTACCCAGCCGCCGCGCCACCAGTTGTGGCTGCTCGTGCGCGATCCAGTGCGAGGCGTCGGCTACAGGGTGCAGCGTCAGGTCCGGGATGTAGGCTTCCAGGCCATGGGTCAGCTCAGGGCACAACGCGGCGTCGCGCATGCCCCAGATCACCAACGTGGGCACCTGGATGGCCAGCATGCTGTGGGGCAGCTCGATGGCGGCGGCTGCAGCGTCTTCGTTGCGCGGTGGGCGCAAAGGGGAGGCGCGGTAGAGGTTGCAGCCACCGCTCATGCCCAGCGACCAGACGGCGCGGTACTGGTCTTTCACCGCATCGGTCAGCCAGGCCGGGTGGTGATCGCCGCCCCAGCCCTTGCTCAAGGCGTGGAACAGCTGCTGGAAGTCGTTGGCCACCAGGTTCGCCTCGGCATCGGGCCGGATCAACTCGTTCATGTAGGCGCTGGCGGCTTGCTGCTTCGGGTTGCTCTTCAGTTCGCGCAGGAAGGTGCCGGGATGCGGCGAGTTGATGATGGCCAGGCGGTGCATCAGTTGCGGCTGCTGGTTGGCCAGGTTCCAGGCGATGCCGCCGCCCCAGTCGTGAGCCACCAGGCAGGCCAGTTTGCCGCCCTGGCCTTCGGTTTCCATCGCGATCAGCGCCGCCAGGTCTTGCGCCAAATGCCTGGGCTTGTAGGCGCTGACTTCGGTGGGCGCACTGGAGTTCTCGAAACCGCGCAGGTTGGGCGCGATACAGTGGTAGCCGCCATGCGTTTCCTGGGCGAAATGAAGCATCAGCTCGTCCCAGACGAAAGCGGCCTCGGGGAAGCCGTGCACGAACATCAGCACGGGACGGCCGGGCTGGCCGGCGGCACGGCAGCTCAAGCTGATGCCGTGGGGGAGGGTGCGGGAATAGGTTGCGATGGCCATGCGGCCTATTCTGGTGCAGCCTCGCTCGCCTTGGGGGTTTCGTCTGTCGCCACGGCGTCAACTTCAGGATGCGCCCACTGCCACAGCAACTGCGACACCTCGTCAATGCCGGTGCGCTTGGTGGCGGAAAAGAGCCGCACCTCGCCGCCACCGGCTTGCAGCTTGGCGATGGACAGCGCCTTCGTGGCCTCGGCGCGGGTCAGCTTGTCCGCCTTGGTCAGGATGACCAGGAATTTCAGGCCCTCTGCCACCCGGGGCCGCACCACGTCGAGCAGGATTTCGTCCAGCTCGGTCAGGCCGTGGCGCGGGTCGCACATCAGCACGATGGCTTTGAGGTTTTCGCGTGTCACCAGATAATTGGCCATCACCTGCTGCCAGCGCAGCTTGTCCTGTTTGGGCACAGCAGCATAGCCATAGCCGGGCAGGTCGGCCAGCACAGCGTCGGTCACCCCCTGTTTGCCCAGCGAAAACAGGTTGATGTGCTGGGTGCGGCCTGGCTTCTTGGAGGCAAAGGCCAACTGCTTTTGCTGCGTCAGCGTGTTGATGCAGGTGGACTTGCCGGCGTTGGAGCGGCCGACAAAAGCGATTTCGGGCACCTCCATCGGCGGCAGCCATTGCAGGTCTGGCGCGGTGGTCAGGAAACGGGCGGTGTGCAGCCAGCCGGCGGCGATGGTGGCCTGCGATTTTGCGGCCGGCGGCGTGGCCGTGGCCTTGCCAACCCGGGGGGGCGGCTTAGAGGGGGTTGTCATGGGGGGAATGGGTGTCTCAAAGCGGCATTGTAGAATTACACCGTTTTGCGTAGTGACGCCCATCTGACACAACAACTCCTATGAAGCTGATTGCCTCTCTGTTCATGGCCGCCGCTTTGGCAGGCTCCGCCTTCTCCAGCCTCGCCGCCGATGAGCACAAGCCAGCTGCTTCCGCGCCCGCCAAGGCCGAAGGCGCTGCGGCCCCGGCCAAGGTCGCCAAGCCTGATCTGGCCAAGGGCGAGGCCAGCTTCACCGCCGTGTGCGCCGCCTGCCACGGTGCCGATGGCAACTCTGGCACGCCGGTCAACCCCAAGCTGTCGCAGCAGCACCCGCAGTACCTGATCAAGGAACTGCAGGACTTCAAGTCCGGCAAGCGCGCCAACCCCATCATGTCCGGCTTTGCCGCCACGCTGTCGGACGACGACATGAAGAACATCGCGTTCTGGGTCGCCAGCAAGAAGGCCAAGGCCGGCTTTGCCAAGGACAAGGAGCTGGTCGCCCTGGGCGAGCGCATCTACCGCGGCGGCATTGCCGACCGCTCCATCGCCGCCTGCGCCGGCTGCCACAGCCCCAACGGCGCCGGCATCCCGGCCCAGTACCCGCGTCTGGGCGGCCAGCATGCCGACTACACCGAGACCCAATTGAAGGCCTTCCGCGATGGTGGCCGCAAGAACAGCCCGCAAATGACCGATGTGGCCGCCAAGCTGAACGACCGCGAAATCAAGGCGGTGGCCGACTACATCGCTGGTTTGCACTGATCCCGGAGGGCTGCCGGCCGATGCATTGAACCAAGCGGCCGGGTTCTTCTCTGACGAGGGCGGCTCCATCTACTGGGTGGGCCCGCCCTTTTGAGCTTTATCACGCTGGCAATTTGATGTCTGTTCCCTCACTCGCATGACTGTTTCCACCCAAGGCATGGACATCCGCAGCGGCTCGCGCACCTGGCGCGCGCTGGTGGAAATGGTGTCGTCGATGCGCTTTTCCATCTCGCTGCTGACGGTGATCTGCATCGCCTCGGTGATCGGCACGGTGCTGAAGCAGCATGAGCCGCAGGGCAATTACGTCAACCAGTTCGGCCCGTTCTGGGCCCAGGTGTTCGACAAGGCCAGCCTGTACACGGTCTACAGCGCCTGGTGGTTCCTGCTGATCCTGGCCTTTCTGGTCATGAGCACCTCGCTGTGCATTGCCCGCAACACGCCCAAGATCTTCCAGGACCTGAAGACCTTCAAGGAAGGCATACGCGTCCAGAGCCTGCGCGCCTTCCACCTGCGGGCCGAAGGGCCGTTGGCGCAAAGCCCGCAGGAGGCGGCGCAGCAGATCGGCCAGCAGCTGGTGGGTGCCGGCTGGAAGGTCAAGCTGCAGCAGCGCGAGTCGGCGGAGGGCACCGGTTGGATGGTGGCTGCCAAGATGGGTGCAGCCAACAAGCTGGGCTACCTGGCGGCGCACAGTGCCATCGTGCTGGTGTGCCTGGGCGGCCTGCTGGACGGCGACCTGGTGGTGCGCGCCCAAATGCTGCTGCAGGGCAAACAGGCCTACACCGGCGGCGGCACCATCGCCGACGTGCCGGCGCAGTACCGGCTGGGCACCGGCAATCCCACCTTCCGCGCCAACCTGATGGTGGCCGAGGGCACCCAGGCCAGCACCGCGGTGCTGAACCAGCCTGACGGCATCGTGCTGCAGGAACTGCCGTTTGCGGTGGAGCTGAAGAAATTCATCGTCGAGTACTACTCCACCGGCATGCCCAAGCTGTTCGCCAGCGACATCGTGATCCACGACCTGGCCACCGGCGAGAAGGTGCCGGCCCGCGTGGAGGTGAACCACCCGGCCAGCTACAAGGGGGTGGAGATCTACCAGTCCAGCTTCGACGACGGTGGCTCGGCCGTCAAGCTCAAGGCCATCCCGGTGAACCCGGCCGGCAAGAGCTTTGACATTGACGGCACCATAGGCGGCACCTCGCAACTGGTCAACGGCGACGAGAAGATGACGCTGGAGTACACCGGCCTGCGCGTCATCAACGTGGAGAATTTTGCCAGCGGCAAGAGCGCCAGGGATGGCGCCGGTGAGGGCGATGGGGTGGACGTGCGCAAGGTCGACCTGCGCGCCTCCATCGACTCGCGCCTGGGCGCGGCCAACAAGACCAGCACGCGCAAGGACCTGCGCAACGTCGGCCCCAGCATCAACTACAAGCTGCGCGACGCAGCCGGCCAGGCCCGCGAGTTCAACAACTACATGGTGCCGGTGGACACGGGTGACGGCGTGCCGGTGTTCCTGCTGGGCGTGCGCGACACGCCAGCCGACAACTTCCGCTACCTGCGCCTGCCGGCCGACGAGGCCAACAGCATGCAGGGCTTCATGCGCCTGCGTGGCGCGCTGAGCGACGCCGCCAGCCGCGAAGCCGCCGTGCGCCGCTACGTGGTCAAGGCCGTGGACCCGGCCAAGCCCGAGTTGGCCCGGCAACTGAGCGATTCGGCATCGCGCATGCTGGCGCTGTTTGCCGGTGCGGAGACGGTCAACGGCAGCAAGGCCGTGGGCGGGCTGCAGGCGGTGTCCGACTTTCTGGAGGCCAATGTGCCGCAGGCCGAGCGTAGCCGTGCCGGCGAGGTGCTGATACGCATCCTGAACGGCGTGCTGTTCGAACTGGCTCAACTGAGCCGCGAGCGTGCCGGCCTGGCGCCGCTGGAGCCGGGTGACAAGACCCAGGGCTGGATGACGCAGGCGGTGCTGTCGCTGGGCGACGCCATGCTGTACCCGGCGCCCATGATCTTCCAGCTGGACAGCTTCACCCAGGTGCAGGCCAGCGTGTTCCAGGTGGCGCGCGCCCCGGGCAAGAATGTGGTCTATCTGGGTTGCGCCTTGCTGATACTGGGCGTTTTTGCGATGCTCTATGTGCGCGAGCGCCGCCTGTGGGTGTGGCTGGCCGCCGTGCCGGGCGAGAGCGCCCAGGCCAGCGCCACCATGGCCTTGTCCAGCAACCGCAAGACGCTGGATGCCGACCACGAATTTGTGCAGCTGAAAGCCAAGCTGCTGGGAGTCCCTTGATGAACACCGCCACGCTGACCCTGAACCCTTCCTTCCTGTCGCGCCGCAACTGGCTGGACTGGGTGTTTGCCACGCTGCTGGCTGGCGGTGCCGTCTTCGCCTACAGCCGCTATGCGGCCTACATGGATGGTTACGAGCAGGGCATCCTGCTGGCGGCGGTGCCGTTCTTCGCCTGGCTGGGCTGGTTCTGGCGGCCGCTGCAGGCGCTGATGGCGGTGGTGGTGGTGCTGGCGCTCTCCAGCATAGGCCTGTACCACGGCGACCTGGCGCGCGCCGAGACAGTGTTCGGCTTGAAGTATTTCCTCTCCAGCCAGTCGGCCATCCTGTGGATGAGCGTGCTGTTCTTCATGAGCACGGCGTTTTACTGGCTGGGCGTGGTGGCGCGTGGCCAGAGCGCCGCCATGGAGGCCATAGGCTCGCGCCTGGCCTGGGTGGCCGTGACCATGGCGCTGACGGGCACCATGGTGCGCTGGTATGAAAGCTACCTGGTGGGCGCCGACGTCGGCCACATCCCGGTCAGCAACCTGTACGAGGTGTTCGTGCTGTTCTGCTGGATCACCACCGCCTTCTACCTGTACTTTGAAGCCCAGTACAAGACCCGCTCGCTGGGGGCGTTCGTGATGCTGGTGGTCAGCGCCGCGGTGGGTTTCCTGCTGTGGTACACGGTGGTGCGCGAGGCGCATGAAATCCAGCCGCTGGTGCCGGCACTGAAAAGCTGGTGGATGAAGCTGCACGTGCCGGCCAACTTCATCGGCTACGGCACCTTCGCGCTGTCGGCCATGGTGGCCTTTGCCTACCTGATCAAGCAGCAGGCCCTGGAGACCCGCTGGTACAAGCTGACGCCGCTGTGGCTGCTGGGCATCGTGCTGTGTTTCGTGCCCATCGTGTTCCGCAAGACCACGCCAGAGGCCGGCGGCAGCTACTGGCTGGTGTACGCGCTGATTTCCGCCGCCATCATGGGTGCCATCCTGTTTGGCCGCAAGCGCATTGCCGAAAAGCTGCCGGCGCCGGAACTGCTGGACGACCTGATGTACAAGGCCATTGCCGTCGGCTTTGCCTTCTTCACCATCGCTACCGTGCTGGGGGCGCTCTGGGCGGCCGAGGCCTGGGGTGGCTACTGGAGCTGGGACCCGAAGGAAACCTGGGCGCTGATCGTCTGGCTGAACTACGCCGCCTGGCTGCACATGCGGCTGATGAAGGGCCTGCGCGGCACCGTGGCGGCCTGGTGGGCACTGGCAGGGCTGGCGGTGACCAGCTTCGCCTTCCTGGGGGTCAACATGTTCCTCAGCGGCCTGCACAGTTACGGAACCTTGTAGGCGGCACGCGGGTCAACCGGTGTAAGAAAGCGCCGCCAGCGGCGACTGATGCACAACCACAGGAAAAACCGCACCATGCTTATCCGCAGCCAAGACCCCGGCTTTGACCACGGCGTGCCCAGCGAGATCACGCCGCAGCACATCCAGCAGAACCGGCGTGAGCTGATCAAGCTGATGGCCGGCGGCGTGGCCGGCGCGGCCATGGCCGGCTGGGCCACGCGCGACGCCCACGCCCAGGTGGCGCGGCCAGGCAAGCTGGCGGCGTTGCCGGGTGCGAAATCCACCGTGGCCGGTGCCACCACGATGGACAAGCTGACCGACTACAAGGACGCCACCAGCTACAACAATTTCTACGAGTTCGGCACCGACAAGGCCGACCCGGCCGTCAATGCCCACACGCTGAAGACCACGCCGTGGACGGTCAGCGTCGAGGGCCTGGTGAAGAAGCCCGCCAAATACACGCTGGAAGACCTGCTGAAGCTGTCCGCGCAGGAAGAGCGCATCTACCGCCTGCGCTGCGTCGAGGGCTGGTCCATGGTGATCCCGTGGGTGGGCTATTCGCTGGCCGAGCTGATCAAAAAGGTGGAGCCGCTGGGCAATGCCAAGTACGTGGAGTTTGTCACCCTGGCCGATCCCAAGACCATGCCCTTTGTCGGCTCGCGCGTGCTGGACTGGCCGTATGCGGAAGGCCTGCGCATGGACGAGGCCATGCACCCGCTGACCTTGCTGAGCTTCGGCATGTACGGCGAGGTGCTGCCCAACCAGAACGGCGCGCCGGTGCGCCTGGTGGTGCCTTGGAAATATGGCTTCAAGAGCGGCAAGAGCATCGTCAAGATTCGCTTCACCGACAAGGAACCCGGCACCGCCTGGAACAAGGCCGCCGCCAACGAGTACGGCTTCTACTCCAACGTCAACCCCAATGTGGACCACCCACGCTGGAGCCAGGCGATGGAGCGCCGCATCGGCGAGGACGGCCTGTTTGCCAAGAAGCGCAAGACGCTGATGTTCAACGGCTACGAGGCCCAGGTCGGTCAGCTGTACGCCGGCATGGACCTGAAGAAGTACTACTGAAGCGGCCTGCTTCTACGCCCTCGCATTCCGTGCCATGAAGAAGTTGCTGCTCAGCCCCTGGGCCAAGGTGGTGGTGTTCCTGCTGGCGCTGTTGCCGTTTGCCTGGCTGTTCTACCGCGCCGCCACCAATGACCTGGGTGCCAATCCGGCCGAGGCGCTGATACGCGCCAGCGGCGACTGGGCGTTGCGCTTCCTTTGTATCGTGCTGGCGGTGACACCCTTGCGCGTGATCACCCACACGCCGGCGCTGGCGCGCTTTCGCCGCATGCTGGGCCTGTTCATGTATTTCTATGCCGTGCTGCACCTGCTGGCCTACAGCTGGTTCGACATGGGTTTTGAGCTGAGCGACATCGCCCGGGACATCGCCAAGCGCCCCTTCATCCTGGTGGGCTTCACGGCCATTGTGCTGCTGACGCCGCTGGCCGCCACCTCGTTCAACCGCGCCATCAAGGCGCTGGGGGCCAGGCGCTGGCAGCGGCTGCACAAGCTGGTGTATGGGGTGGCGGGGCTGGCCATCCTGCATTTCTTCTGGATGCGCGCAGCCAAGCACAACTTTGCCGAAGTGGCGGTGTACGCCGCCATTCTGGGCGTGCTGCTGGGCTGGCGGCTGTGGCAGTTCGCGGGCAGGAAGCTGGCCGCTGACGGCGCAGCTGCGGCAGTGCTGCAAAAAAGATAGTGCGACTGGCCCGAGCGGTGCTCAGCCGCCCACCAGCTTCTCGCCGCGCAACTGGTCTTCTATGCTCTCGCGCGCGCGTATCAGGTGCGCCTTGTCGCCGTCCACCAGCAGCTCTGCGGCGCGCCCGCGCGAGTTGTAGTTGCTGGCCATGCTGACGCAGTAGGCGCCGGCCGACAGCACCGCCAGCAGGTCGCCCTGCTGAATGGCCAACGGGCGGTCGTGGCCTATCCAGTCGCCGCTTTCGCAGATCGGGCCCACCACTTCCCAGGTGCTTTCCGGCGCCGCCGGGCGTGGCGCCACCGGCACGATGGCATGGAAGGCCTGGTACATGGCCGGGCGCGGCAGATCGTTCATGGCGGCGTCGATGATGCAGAAGTTCTTCTGCTCGCCGGGCTTCAGGTACAGCACCTCGGTCAGGCAGACGCCGGCATTGCCCACCAGCGAGCGGCCGGGCTCTATCATCAGCTGGCGCTGGCCAAAGCCGCGCGCGTCCACCTTGGCCAGCAGCTTGGGCCACAGCTCGTCGGCCTTGGGCGGCATTTCACCGGCCTGACCGCTGTAGTTGATGCCCAGGCCGCCGCCGAAGTCGATGTGGTGCAGGCGTATCCCCTCGGCCTCCACCGCCTGCACCAGGTCCAGGATGCGGTCCATGGCGTCCAGATAGGGCGCCTCCTGGGTGATCTGCGAGCCGATGTGGCAGTCAATGCCGGCCACCTCCAGCCCGGGCAGGCTGGCGGCGGTCTTGTAAGTGGGCAGCACGCGGTCGTGCGCGACGCCGAACTTGTTGCCCTTCAGCCCGGTGGAGATGTAGGGATGAGTCTTGGGGTCCACATTGGGGTTGACGCGCACGCTGACGCGGGCGCGTTGGCCTTCGGCCAGCGCCACCTCGTTGAGCACCAGCAGTTCGGCCTCGCTCTCGACGTTGAAGCAGCCTATGCCCACTTGCAACGCGCGGCGCATCTCGGCGCGCGTCTTGCCGACGCCTGAGAAGATGATCTTGGCCGGGTCGCCACCGGCGGCCAGCACGCGCTCCAGTTCGCCACCGGAGACGATGTCAAAGCCGCAGCCCGCCTGCGCAAACACTTGCAGCACGCCCAGCGAGGAGTTGGCCTTCATCGCGTAGCAAATTTGCACCTGGTGGTCGCCAAAGCCGCGCTGGTAGGCTTGCAGCGCGGCCAGCATGGCGGCCTTGGAATAGACGAACAGCGGCGTGCCGTGCTCACGCGCCAGGTCGGCGGCGGCCAATTGTTCGATGTGCAGTTGCGCGCCCCGGTAGGCGATGTGCGGCTGGCCGGGCAGGAAGGCAGGGGTGGTGGACAAGGAAAGACTCGGTGAAAAAAAGAGAGGGCGCTCAGCGGGCCGCGCTGGCGGGTGGTGTGACACCGGGCGCGGCCGCTGGGGCCGGGCTCAGGATGCCGCTGGGGCGCAGTGTCTCGGGCAACGTGGCCCGACCGGCGGCGGCAGGCTCAGTGGGCAGGTACAGCGGGCCTTGCTGGCCGCAGGCGGTCAACAGCAAGAGGGTCGGCACCGCCATGCTGCCCGCAAGGACAAGGCGACTGACTAGAATTTGAGCAATGCGCAACATGCCGAAATTATGACCGACAACGAATTCATGGACCGGGCCGAGGCCCTGCTGAGCAGCGTGGAGCGCTGCTGTGACGCGCTGAACGAGCGGACCGACGCCGACATCGACAACCAGCGCGTGGGCGGCATGGTGACGCTGGCGTTCCCCAACGGCAGCCAGATCGTGGTCAACCTGCAAAAGCCGCTGCATGAGGTGTGGCTGGCGGCCCGCTCGGGCGGCTACCACTTCAAGTTCGATGGCGACCGTTGGCAGGACACCAAAGGCCAGGGCGAGTTCTTCGCCAACCTGACGCGTTACGCCAGCGAGCAAGCGGGTGTGGCGCTGGCTTTCCAGGCCTGATTTCGCGCCTGGTTTTGTTGTCTCCGGCTGCGGCACTGGGCATGTGGCGCGGCGGCGGTTGTTTGGCTCCTTCCCCGGTGAGCAGGTCCGCTGCGCGGACTTCCCTCCGGTGCTCGATCTGGGCGGGAAGCGTGCAAACTCGCTTCGCTCAAACATGCACGCTTCTTGTTCCGCCCAGCTCTGCGCTCCTCGGCTGCTCACAGGTGCCAGCCTGAAAATTGGCAAAGGGCCCCATGTGCAACCTGGGAAGGCCAATTTTCAGGCTGGCACGCTGCGGGGCAACGCCAACGCAAACACCAACGAAAACGCCAGAGCAGGGCCAACCGAGGGCAGCAGCCCCCGTTCAGTTGCGGAACAGGTCCAGAATATTCTTCTTCTCTTCCGCGCTGGGCGGCGTCGGCGTTGCCGGATTGGCGGTCGCCGGGTCGCCGGCCGGTTTGTCGTCCATACCCAGGCTGGTGACGGCGCTGCCTTTGGTGTATTCGTCGTAGAACCACTCGCCGTTGACGCGCACCACGCCCTCGGGCGGTGTGAACTCCTGCACCGGCACGCCCTTCAAGGCGTATTGCATGTAGCTGATCCATACCGGCAGGCTCAAGCCGCCGCCGGTTTCGCGGTCGCCCAACTTGCGTGGGTTGTCATAGCCAATCCAGCTCACCGCCATCAGCGTCGGCTGGAAGCCGCAGAACCAGGCGTCGATGGAGTCGTTGGTGGTGCCGGTCTTGCCGTACAGGTCGGGGCGCTTCAACTGCGCCTGCGACTGCGCCGCCGTGCCGCTGCGCGCCACTTCCTGCAGCAGGCTGGTCATCATGTAGGCGTTGCGCGGCTCGATGGCGCGTGCAGACTCCGCCAGCGGCGGCGGCGTGAACTGGGCCAGCACGCGCCCCTTCTGCTCGGTGACCTTGGCAACCAGCCAGGGGTTGACGCGGTAGCCGCCGTTGGCGAACACCGAGTAGGCGGTGGCCATCTGGATCGGCGTCACCGAGCCTATGCCCAGCGCCAGCGGCAGCACCGCCGGGTGTTTTTCGGCCTCGAAGCCGAAGTGGGTGATCCACTCTTGCGCGTAGCGCGTGCCAATGGACTGCAGGATGCGTATGGACACCATGTTCTTGGACTTGGCCAGCGCGCGGCGCAGCGTCATGGGGCCGTCGAAGGTGCCGTCATAGTTCTTCGGCTCCCAGGGCTGGCTGCCGGTGAAGGCGGCGTCGAAGAACAGCGGCGCGTCGTTGATCACGGTGGCCGGGGTGAAGCCCTTTTCCAGCGCGGCGGAGTAGATGAAGGGCTTGAAACTGGAGCCCGGCTGGCGCCAGGCCTGGGTGGCGTGGTTGAACTTGTTCTTCTCGAAATCAAAGCCCCCCACCATGGCCTTGATGGCGCCGTCGCGCGGGTCCAGCGAGACAAAAGCGCCTTCCACTTCGGGCAGCTGGGTGATCTCCCAGGTGTTTTTGGGCGTCTTCATCACGCGTATCAGCGCGCCGCGCCGTATCTTGATGTTGGGCGGCGCCTTGTCGGACAGGCCGGAGGTGGCCGGGCGCAGGCCTTCGGCGACGATCTCCACCGCCTCGCCGTTCTGGCGCACCGCCTTGATCATCTTGGGGTTGGCTTCCAGCACCACGGCGGCCATCACGTCGCCGTTGTCAGGGTGCTCGTCCAGCGCGTCGTCGATGGCCTCTTCCAGCTCCTGGGCATTCTTCGGCAACTCGTAGAACTGCTCGGGTCCGCGGTAGATCTGGCGCTTCTCGTAGTCCATCAGGCCCTTGCGCAGCGCCTTGTAGGCCACTTCCTGGTCGCCGGCCTTGATGGTGGTGTACACATTCAGGCCGCGCGTGTAGGTTTCCTCGCCGTATTGCGTGAACATCAGCTGGCGCACGGTTTCGGCCACATACTCGGCGTGCACGCCATTGGTGTCGCTGCCGGAGCGCAGCCGCAGCTCCTGCTTCTTGGCCTCTTCGGCCTGTTCCGGGGTGATGAAGCGGTTTTCCGCCATGCGGTCGATGATGTGCAGTTGCCGCACCCGGGCGCGCTTGAAGTTGCTGATCGGGTTGCCGGCCTCGGGCGCCTTCGGGATGCCGGCCAGCATGGCCGCCTCGGCGATGGTGATGTCCTTCAGCGGTTTGCCGAAATAGGCGTCCGACGCCGCCGCGAAGCCGAAGGCGCGACGGCCCAACGGGATCTGGTTCATGTAGATCTCGAGGATCTGGTCCTTGGTCAGCAGATGCTCCAGCTTGAAGGTCAGCAGCACCTCGTAGACCTTGCGCGACCAGAATTTCTGCTTGGACAGGTAGATGTTGCGCGCCACCTGCATGGTGATGGTGGAGGCGCCTTGGCTCTTGGCCTTGCCCATGTTGGCCAACACAGAGCGCGCCACGCCGCGGACGTCCACGCCGCCGTGCTGGTAGAAGCGCGCATCTTCGATGGCCAGCACAGCGTTTTTCATGACCTGCGGAATCTGCGCGATGGGCGTCAGGTTGCGGTGTTCCTCGCCGAATTCGCCCAGCAGCACGCCTTCAGCGGAAAACACCCGCAGCGGCAGTTTGGGCCGGTAGTCCGACAGGTCGGACACATCGGGCAGGCTGGGGTAGGCCACTGCCAGCACGATGCCAAACAGGATGAAGACCGACAGCACACCGGCGGCCAACACCCCAGCCACCCAAGCCAGGATTTTCAGTGGCAACGGCAGCGGCTTGGCGCCGGCGGCGGATTTGGCAGCCGGGGCGGGGCTGCCGGGCTTGCCCTCACCGGGGTCCTTGCTGCTGGGCTCTGTGGGCATAAAAATCTTCGTAAGGTCGCGCCATCATTATAAAAATGCGCGGTTGCGGGGCATGGGCGGGCACTCGTTGGGCGGGTCTGCGCTGGGCCATGCGCCGCATTGCAAAGACACCTCAGTCCCCTATCATAGAGCTTCCAAGCGTCTGCTTTTGACAACGGTTGTAACTTTCAAAATTCGAAAAAACCTTTGCCGGACAAGGAGCTTACTGATAGCATTCAAGTGATTTCTTAAGTTCCGCCGGTGCTTTTCCGGCTTCTATCAGGGGACAGTCTTGATCGATTTTCGGTCGTTGTTTAGCCGACAGCCAGCGCCTTTGTTGGGTCTGGACATCAGTTCGTCCAGCGTCAAGCTGGTCGAGTTGGACAAGGACAAGACCGGAAACCTGGTGCTGGAGCGCTGCGCCATCGAGCCGCTGGAGCGCGGCTGGATCACCGACGGCAATATTGAAAAATTCGACGAAGTGGCCGAGGCGTTGCGCCGCCTGGTGAAGAAAAGTGGGACCAAGACGCGCAATGCCGCCATGGCGCTGCCGCCTTCGGCCGTGATCACCAAGAAGATCATCCTGCCGGGTGGCATGAGCGACCAGGACCTGGAGCTGCAGGTCGAGACCGAAGCCAACCAGTACATCCCCTTTCCGCTGGACGAGGTCAGCCTGGACTTCTGCGTGGTCGGCCCCAGCGCCGCCTCGGTGGGCGACATCGAGGTGCTGATCGCCGCCTCCCGCCGCGAGAAAGTACAGGACATCCAGGGCCTGGCCGAGGCCGCCGGGCTGAAGCCGGTCATCGTCGATGTCGAATCCTATGCTTCGCGCCTGGCCACCGGCCGGTTGATCGCCAACCTGCCGGAAGCGGGCAAGGGCGCCATCGTGGCGCTGTTCGAGGTCGGTGCACTGACCACTAGCATGCAGGTGATACGCGATGACGACGTGCTGTACGACCGCGACCAGGCCTTTGGCGGCGCGCAGTTGACGCAACTGATTGTGCGCCAGTACGGTTTTTCGATGGAAGAGGCCGAAACCAAGAAGCGCAGTGGCGAGTTGCCCGAGGACTATGACGCCTCCGTGCTCAAGCCCTTCGTGGAAAGCATGGTGCAGGAAATCGGCCGCGCGCTGCAGTTCTTCTTCACCAGCACCCCGCACAACAAGGTGGATTACGTGATGCTGGCCGGCGGCTCGGCCGCACTGCCGGGCCTGACGGCAGCCGTCACCCTGCACACCAATTTCCCCTGCACGCTGGTCAACCCGTTCGAAGGCATGGAGATCGGCAATGCGGTGCGCCTGAAGAAGATGACCCGCGAGGCGTCGTCCTACCTGACGTCCTGCGGTCTGGCCTTGCGGAGGTTTGCACAGTGATATTGATCAACCTGCTGCCGCACCGCGAGGCCGCGCGCAAGCTCAGGCGCGACATCTTCAACGTGTCATTGGGCGCCTCGGCGCTCGCCGGCGGCCTGATCGCCGTCGCCATCTTCCTGTGGTTCCAGGCCCAGATCTCGGTGCAGCAGGGCAAGAATGGCGTGCTGGAAACCGAGATCAAAAAGCTGGAAGCGCAGATCAAGGAGATCGCCGGCCTGGAGGCCGAGATCAGCGCCCTGAGCGCGCGCCAGCAGGCGGTGGAGGATTTGCAGGCCGACCGCAACATGCCGGTGTACCTGCTGACCGAGCTGGTCAAGCAGTTGCCCGATGGCGTCTACATCACCAGCATGAAGCAGGATGGCCAGTTGGTCTCGCTGGTGGGTGTGGCGCAATCCAATGAGCGCATTTCCGAGCTGCTGCGCAACCTGGCGTCTGGCACGCCCTGGTTCACCAAGCCGGAGCTCATCGAGATTGTCGGCGCCAATATGGCGCTGGGGCGCGACAGCAAGCGCGTGGCCAATTTCACCCTGCGTGTGCGCCTGTTGCGTTCCAGCGAGGCCGAGAAGGCCCTGGCTGCTGCGCGCGCTGCCTCTGCCGCGAGCTCGCCGGCCTCCGCGCCTGCGGCCAAGAAATAAAAGGGGCGCAGAGCATGGCCACAAAAAGCAAATCCCTGCCCCAGATCGATTTCCAGGCTCTGCAGGAGCGCCTGGTGTCGCAGTTCCGCAACCTGGACCCGAAGGATCCGTCGTCCTGGCCGGCCGCGCCGCGCTACGGGTTGTTCGTGGTGGTGGCCATAGCGGTGGTGGTGGGCCTGTGGTTCGCCTGGCTGGACGGCTCGCAGGTCGAGCTGGAGAGCGAGCAAGCCAAGGAAGTCAAGCTGCGCGAGGACTACACCACCAAGCTGGGCAAGGCCGTCAACCTGGATGTGCTGAAAAAGCAGCGCGAGCAGGTGCAGCAGTATGTGACCCAGCTGGAAAAGCAACTGCCCAGCAAGGCAGAAATGGATGCCCTGCTGTCGGACATCAACCAGGCGGGCCTGGGCCGCAGCCTGCAGTTTGACCTCTTCAAGCCGGGTCTGGTGGCGGTCAAGGATTACTACGCCGAGCTTCCCATCTCGGTGAGGGTGACGGGGCGTTACCACGATGTGGGCGCCTTTGCCTCGGATATTGCCAATCTGTCGCGCATCGTCACCTTGAACAACCTGTCCATCACACCGCTGCGAGAGGGCTCGCTGTCGATGGAGGCCACCGCCAAGACTTTCCGCTACCTGGACAACGATGAAGTGTCGGCGCAACGCAAGAGCGCGGGAGGCAAGAAATGACCAAACTTTCTGGTTTGGCCGTGCTGGCCGTGTCTGTGCTGGTGCTGGTGGGCTGTGGCATGTCCGGCGAGGACGAGCTGCGCGCGTGGATGGCCGAGCAAAGAGCGCAGACCCGCCCCCGGGTCAAACCGATACCTGAGCCCAAGCAGTTCAAGCCTGAATCCTATAAACAGGAAAACGCTGTCGAGCCGTTCAGCCGCAACAAGCTGACCCAGGCGCTGATGCGCGATTCCGCGCAGGCGGCGTCGAACGCTGCCTTGGTGGCACCGGAATTGGCGCGCCGCAAGGAGCCGCTGGAAGCCTTTCCGCTGGACTCCATGGCGCTGGTGGGCAACATCATCAAGGAGGGCCAGCCGGTGGCGCTGGTGCGGGTGGACAGCCTGTTGTACCAGGTGCGCCTGGGCAACTACCTTGGCCAGAACTACGGCAAGGTCACCAAGATCAACGAAACCGAAATCACCCTGCGTGAAATTGTGCAAGACGCTGTGGGCGAGTGGACAGAACGCACAGCCACATTGCAGCTGCAAGAGAGGTCGAAATGAGCAAACGGAACTGGTGGTCTGAGAAGAAGGCGTGGCAGCATGCGTGTACCGTGCTTTCCCTGCTGGTCGCTGCCACCGCGGCTCACGCCCAATCGGCCATCGAGGCGGTTTCCGGCTCCATCCAGGGTGGCAGCGAGGTCGTCCGCATTGATTTGTCGCAGCCGCTGACGGCCCTGCCCACGGGTTTCGCGGTGCAGTCGCCCGCGCGCATCGCGCTGGATTTCCCCGGCGTGGCCAACACCATGGGGCGCTCCACGATTGAAATCAACCAGGGCAACCTGCGCTCGGCCAGCGTGGTGCAGGCCGGTGACCGTACCCGCGTGGTGTTGAACCTGAAGCAGGCCACCACGTACAAGGCAGAGATCCAGGGCAAGTCTCTGTATGTAATGCTGTCGCCGGTGGCCGGTGGCGCGCCCGTGGCTGTTACGACACCGGTGTTCGCCGAAAGCCGCAACCGCGATTCCCTGCCCATCAAGGACATCGACTTCCGTCGCGGTGTGGCTGATTCGGGTCGGGTGGTGGTGTCGCTGTCCAACAGCCAGGTGGGCGTGGACATACGCCAGCAGGGCAAAAACCTGGTGGTGGAATTCATGAAGTCCTCGTTGTCCGAGGGCCAGCGGCGGGAGTACGATGTCTCCGACTTTGGTACGCCAGTGCAATCGTTCAAGGTCACCCAGGTGGGCGATCGCGTGCGCATGGTGATTGAGCCGCGTGGCAACTGGGAGCATTCCGCCTACCAGAGTGATGACCAGTTCGTCGTCGAGTTGAAGACGCCCAAGGTTGATCCGGGCAAGCTGACGCAAGGCCCGGGCTACAACGGCCAGAAGCTGTCGTTGAACTTCCAGAACATCGAGGTGCGCTCACTGCTGCAGGTGATCGCTGACTTCACCAATTTCAACATCATCACTTCGGATTCGGTTTCCGGCGCCGTGACCCTGCGCCTGCAGGACGTGCCCTGGGACCAGGCGTTGGACATCATCTTGCAGGCCAAGGGTCTGGGCATGCGCAAGTCGGGCAACGTGATCTGGATCGCACCCAAGGACGAGATCATCGCCAAGGAGAAGCAGGAGCGCGAATCCAACGTCGCGCTGGAGGGCCTTGAGCCGGTGCGCACGCAGTCGTTCCAGCTGAATTACACCAAGGCCGCTGACGTGGCCGTGCAATTGACCGCCAGCGGCGGCGGCAGTGGCGCGGCCAGCGCGCGCTTGCTGAGCCCGCGCGGCAGTGTGATCGCCGAGCCGCGGACCAACCAGTTGTTTGTCACCGACATCGGCAGCAAGCTGGAGCAGGTGCAGGCGCTGATCTCCAAACTGGACATCGCGGTGCGTCAGGTGTTGATCGAGGCGCGCATCGTCGAGGCTTCCGACACGTTCGGCAAGTCGCTGGGGGTGAAGCTGGGTGGCAGTGATCTGCGCACCGTGCGCGGTGGCGACTCCGGCTACGCGCTGGCCGGCGGCACCGGCCGCATTGCCTTCGGCGGCAGCTACAACGCTGTGGCGTCCACCACCGGCGAGGCGAACAACGTTCTGGACACGACCAACACGCAGTTTGTTACGCTGCCAGCCGTGGGCCAAAACGGTTACAACCCGGCTTCGCTGGCGATTTCGCTGTTCAGCTCGGCGGCCAACCGCTTCTTGAACCTGGAGATTTCCGCGCTGGAGGCCGACGGCAAGGGCAAGGTGGTGTCCAGCCCACGTGTGGTCACCGCCGACCAGGTCAAGGCCTTGATCGAGCAGGGTACCGAGCTGCCCTACCAGCAGGCCTCTTCCAGCGGTGCCACCGCCATCGCCTTCCGCAAAGCCAACCTGAAGCTGGAAGTGACACCGCAGATCACGCCCGAGGGCAACATCATCCTGGACCTGGACGTGACCAAGGACAGCGTGGGCCAGTCCACCGCCGCCGGCTTTGCCATCAACACCAAGCACATCAAGACCCAGGTGCTGGTGGACAACGGCGGCACCGTGGTGATCGGCGGGATTTTCGAGTTGAATGAGAGCGACAGTGTCACCAAGGTGCCGTTGTTGGGTGATATACCCGGCCTGGGGAACCTGTTCAAGACCACATCGCGCAGCACCAACAAGCAGGAAATGCTGGTGTTCATCACGCCCAAGATGATTTCAGATCGCAGCATCGCGCGCTGAAACACACCAGACACGGAAACTTCGGGAAGCAAGGTATGAAGTATTTACAAGTTTGCAAGTCACTGGCGGCGCTGTTGGCGTTTGCCATCCTCAGCGCCTGCGGCGGCGGTGGTGGCAGCGCGGGTACGTCCAGCAGCGGCACCGGCACCGTCAAGCCGAGCCCCACGCTGACTTTGCAATTGTTCAATGCCACCAACACGGTGGTGACCACGGTGACAGCCACCGGTGGCAACTATTTCAAGGCCACCTTCAAGGACGCGGCCGGCTTGCCGATCGCCGGCCGGGTGGTGACTTTTGTGGCGCCTTCCTTTGTGGCCCTGACGTCGACCACAGCGTTGACCAACGCCGCCGGTGAAGCGCAGGTCAATGTCGCCCCCACGGCGGGCACCGGTGCCGCAGCGGGCACGTTGACCGCCACGACGTCCGATGGCACTAACGCCGTCACTGGTTCCCTGGACTTTGCCGTGGCCGCCAGCGGCCAGTCGGCAGCGCCCGTGATGTCGGTGCAGATCTTCAACTCGGCCAATGTCGTGGTGTCGAACGTGAAGTTTGGTGATGGCAACTATGTCAAAGCCACGTTCAAGGATGGCAACGGCACGCCCATCGCCAATCGGCTGGTCAATTTCACGCTGAGCAGTGCGCTGGCGGTGCTGTCTTCGCCCACGGCCCTGACCAACGCGCAGGGACAGGCGCAGGTGTCCATCAGTCCGGCCACGGTGTCGACCGTAGGGGCGGCCACCGTGTCCGCCCAGGCTGCGGATGGAACACTCAGCTTCAGCGCTTCCTCGGATTTCGCCGTCGCTGCCGCCAACATCAGCCTGAGCACAATCACACTGGGCAGCAAGAACCTGAACCAGGGCGGCAACACCTCGGTGGTGGTGAACGCTACCTCCAACGGCGTCGCGGCCTCTGGCGTCAACGTGTCGTTCTCCGCCGATTGCGGCACCATTCCCAACCTGGTCACCACCGACGGCAACGGTCTGGCCAGCACCACCTACTCGGCGGTGAAGGTGGGCGGCGGCTCGTGCAGCGGCGTGGTGACGCTGAGCGCGTCCGCCGTCGGCACGCCGATCCAGAAGGCCAGCCTGACGGTGGCCGCGCCGGTGGCCAACGCCATCAACTTCGTCAGCGCCACGCCTTCGCAGATCTTCGTCAAGGGCTCGGGCGCGACCGAGAACTCGCTGGTGAAGTTCCTGGTGTTGGACTCCACCGGCACGCCCATGCCCAACGTGGACGTCAACATTTCGCTGACCATCAACCCCGGCGGCGTGGGCCTGGGCGCCAGCGGTTCGACCCTGCCCACCACCGTCATCACGGACGTCGGTGGTGTGGCCACCATCAACGTGTTCTCCGGCACCATCCCCGGCCCAGTGGAAGTCAAGGCTTCCTTGGTCGGTTCTCCCAGCGTGTTCACCACCTCGAAGAACCTGACAGTGGCCTCCGGCCCACCGTCGCAGAACGCTTTCAGCCTGTCAGTGTCGGTATTCAACATCGAGGGCTGGGGCATTGATGGCTCCAGCACCAGCCTGACCGTGCGCGTGGCTGACCGCCAGGGCAACCCGGTGCCCGATGGCACGGTGATCAACTTCACCACCGAGGGCGGCCAGGTGGCGCCCAGCTGCGCCACCGCGCGGGTGGGTGGTGTCGCCCAGTGCACGGTGCCCTTCATTTCGCAAAACCCGCGTCCGGTGGGTGGCCGCGTCTCTGTGCTGGCCTTTGCCGAAGGACTGAAGCAGTTCACCGACGCCAATGGCAACAACGCCTATGACCCCGGCACCGACGCCATCCTCGACCAGGGCGACGCTTACCGCGACGACAACGAGAACGGCAGTTACGATGTCGGCGAGTTCGTCATCCCCAAGGGTGGTAACGTGTCCTGCGCGGGTGCGGGGGGTACCTTCCCCAGCCGGACCAACACCTGCACCGGCAGCTCGCTGGCGACCACGGTGCGCCAGCAGGCGGTGATCCTGTTCTCCTCCAGCAGAGCCCTCGTCAGCTTGGTCAAGGCGCCCACCAACTCGGCTGTGACCTCGTTCACGGTGAAGTTGAACAGCTTCGACAACCCCTTGCTGCCCATGCCCTCGGGCACCTCGGTGACCGCGACCGCCCAGGCCAGCACCTGCACGGTGGGTTCCAATACCCAGCCGGTGGTGCCCAACGTCCCGCCGCAACCCGGTTCGCCCGGTGAGGATCTGGGCACGACCACAAGCATTGGTTTGACCGGCTGCTCGGGCACGGTGGTGACCGTGCGCGTGACATCCCCCAATGGCACGCCCACCACCTTCGACGTTGCCGTTCCGTGACCGGTGATCAGCCTCGTCGGCCTGCCCGGCTCTGGTAAATCCACCGTCGGCCGGCACCTGGCCCGCAGGCTGCAACTGCCCTTCCTGGACTCCGATCACGAGATCGAGGCCAGGCTGGGTTGTTCGATACGCGAATTTTTCGAGCGCGAGGGCGAGCCAGCTTTCCGCGAGGTCGAAGAGGCGGTGATCGAGCGGCTGACGCGCGAGCGCCAGGGCGTGCTGGCCACCGGCGGTGGCGTGGTGCTGCGGCCAGCCAACCGCGAGCACCTGCGCCAGCGCACCACGGTGTTTTACCTGAACGCCACGCCCGAGGACCTGGGCCGGCGCCTGCGCCACGACACCATCCGTCCGCTGCTGCAGGTGGCCGATCCGCTGGAGCGGCTGCGCGAGCTGCACGCGGCGCGTGACCCGCTGTACCGCGAGGCCGCCCACTATGTGCTGGACACCGCCCGCATCTCGGTCCCCACGCTGGTCAACATGATGGCCATGCAGATGGAGCTGATGCAGAACAAGCCGGCGTCCTAGGCCTGGCGCGGCCCGCCGGCAGTGGCCCGGCCGGGTTATCCGCTGGCAGGTCGCGGCAGCCGCCGCGCAGCGCCTACACTTGTGGGCTATGAGTTCATCCATACGCCAGACGGTGTCCATCGCGCTGGGCGAGCGCAGCTACCCGATAGCCATCGGCCAGGGCCTGCTGGGCGATGCGGCCACTTATGCGGGCCTGCCTTCGGCCAGCGCCGCGCTGGTGGTGACCAACGCCACCGTGGCTCCGCTGTACCTGGCGCGACTGCGATCCGCGCTGGCCACCCACTACCCGCAGGTGCACACCGCGGTGCTGCCCGACGGCGAACAGTACAAGACCTGGGAGACGCTGAACCAGGTGTTCGACGCCTTGCTGCAAAACGCCTGTGACCGCAAGACCGTGCTGTTCGCGCTCGGCGGCGGCGTGGTGGGCGACATGGCTGGCTTTGCCGCCGCCTGCTACATGCGTGGCGTGCCCTTCGTGCAGGTGCCCACCACGCTGTTGGCGCAGGTGGACTCGTCCGTGGGAGGCAAGACCGCCATCAACCACCCGCTGGGCAAGAACATGGTCGGCGCGTTCTACCAACCCCTGCGGGTGGTGTGTGACCTGGATAGCCTGGCCACGTTGCCGGCGCGAGAATTGAGCGCCGGCCTGGCCGAGGTCATCAAGTACGGGCCCATTGCCGACCTGGCGTTCCTGGACTGGATAGAGGCGAACATGCCCGCGCTGCTGGCGCGCCAGCCTCAGGCGCTGGCCCACGCGGTGCGCCGCAGCTGCGAGATCAAGGCCTGGGTGGTGTCGCAGGACGAGCGCGAGAGCGGCCTGCGCGCCATCCTGAACTTCGGTCACACCTTCGGCCATGCCATCGAGGCCGGCCTGGGCTATGGGCAGTGGCTGCATGGCGAGGCAGTGGGTGCTGGCATGGTGATGGCCGCCACGCTGTCGCAGCGCCTGGGCCTGCTGGATGAGGCGCAGGTGGCACGCCTGACCCGCTTGATCGATGCCGCCGGCCTGCCCGTCAAAGGGGCGATGCTGGATGTGGCCGACAACGCTGGTCGCTACCTGGCGCTGATGCGGGTGGACAAGAAGGCCGAGGCCGGCGCCATCAAGTTCGTGCTGGCGCGGCGTGACGGCACGGCCGTGGTGCAGGCTGCACCTGACGCGCTGGTGCGCGAGGTCATCGACACCTGCTGTGCCGGCTGACGCCATGAGCCTGGCTGCCTATGCCTGCGACCCGCGTCACACGCGCGGCAGGCGGCACATGCAGGAGCCGGCCTTCGACCGTGACGACTTCCAGCGCGACCGCGACCGCATCGTGCACTGCAGCGCGTTTCGCCGGCTGGTCTACAAGACCCAGGTGTTCCTGAACCATGAGGGCGACCTGTTCCGCACCCGGTTGACCCACTCGCTGGAGGTGGCCCAACTGGGCCGCACCATCGCCCGCAGCCTGGGCCTGAACGAGGACCTGGTGGAAGCCATCGCCCTGGCGCACGACCTGGGTCACACGCCTTTTGGGCATGCCGGCCAGGATGCGCTGAACGCGTGCATGGCCCAGCACGGCGGTTTCGAGCACAACCTGCAAAGCCTGCGCGTGGTCGATGTGCTGGAAGAGCGCTACCTGGACTTTGACGGGCTGAACCTGACCTTCGAGGCCCGCGAGGGCATCCTGAAGCACTGCTCGCGCGCCCATGCCGAGGCGCTGGAAGCGCTGGAGCCCGATGGCGTGGGCCGGCGCTTCCTGGACAAGACCCAGCCCAGCCTGGAGGCCCAGTTGTGCAACCTGGCCGATGCCATTGCCTACAACGCGCACGACATCGACGACGGCGTGCGTTCCGGCCTGCTGACGCTGGCGCAATTGGCCGAGGTGCCCTTGTTCGAGCAGTTTCGTCAGCAGGTGCTGGCCCAGCATCCGGGTCAGCAGCCGGAACACATGGGCCGGCGGCTGTTGTACGAGACCATAAGGCGCATGCTCAGCGCCCAGGTGCATGACCTGATCGATGCCACGCGCGCCGCGTTGGTGCAGGCCCAGCCGGCCAGCGTCGATGCCGTGCGCGCGCTGCCGCCGCTGCTGCGCTTCAGCGAGACCATGCACGCGCAGTCCACGCAACTGAAGCGCTTTCTGTTCCAGAACCTGTACCGGCATCCACAGGTCACCAAAACCACCGCCGCCGCGCGCGACGTGGTGCGCGACCTGTTTCGCATCTACGTGGACAAGTCGGGTGAGATGGCCGCGAGCCGGCCTGGCCATGTGCCAGCCGGTGCGCACGGCACGGATCTGCCACGCGTGGTGGCGGACTACATCGCCGGCATGACCGACCGCTTTGCGTTGCGCGAGCACGAGCGCTTGACCGGCTTGAAGGCGCTGCCCTAGGCAGCGTCCCGCCCGGCCGGGTGGCATGGCCGCCCGCGCTGGCTAAAATCAGAGCTATCTCCAGCCGTGTTTCAGGGAACAGCCGTGAGCTTTCTCAACCCACTCAAGTCATCCAGCCGTTTTGTCTGAAGCCCGCACATTCCCACCGGTGACCGCAGAGCACGTGGCGGATGCCACACGCCGCTGGCTGGAACAGGCCGTGATCGGCCTGAACCTGTGTCCATTTGCCAAGGCAGTACATGTGAAACAACAGGTGCACTACGTGTGCAGCGGCGCCACTGAACCCGAGGCGCTGCTGGCCGACTTGCGCGCCGAGTTGCTGGCACTGGTGGCGACCGACGCCGCGCAGCGCGACACCACGCTGCTAATGGTCCCGGCCTGCCTGGCCGATTTTCTGGATTTCAACGATTTCCTGCACCAGGCCGACCAGCTGCTGGACGACCTGGACCTGGCCGGTGTGCTGCAGATTGCCAGTTTTCATCCGCACTACCAGTTCGCCGGCACGGCGGCGGACGACGTCACCAATTGCAGCAACCGCGCCCCTTTCCCCACCCTGCACCTGCTGCGCGAGGAGAGCATAGACAAGGCAGTGCAAGCCTTCCCCGAAGCCGAGGCGATCTACGAGAAGAACATGCAGACACTGCAGGCGCTGGGGTCTGCGGGCTGGGCGCGGCTGGCTGCGGGTTGGCAGCAGCCATGAAGTCCAAGTCCACAGCAGCCAGGATCGGCCAGGGCCAGGGGCCAGTTGCGTTGCCGCCGGAGGTGCGGCCCGAGCAGTCGGTGGAATTGCTGAAAGAGCTGCACATCCTGACGCGCGACGGCAAGCTGAACCAGGATTCACGCCGCAAGCTCAAGCAGGTCTACCACCTGTTCCAGTTCATCGAGAAGCCGTTGTTGGAGCTGCAGGGCCAGGCCGCCAACCCGCAGGAGCTGACGCTGGCCGACCATGGCGCTGGCAAATCCTACCTGGGCTTCATCCTGTACGACCTGTTCTTCAAAGGGCAGGGCAGCGGCCATGTGTACGGCATAGAGACGCGCCAGGAGCTTGTGGCGAAGTCGCGCGAATTGGCGCAACGCCTGGGTTTTGCGCGCATGTCCTTCCTGGACCTGACGGTGGCCGAGTCCACGCAGTCCGACCAGTTGCCCCAGCGGGTGGACGTGGTCACCGCCTTGCATGCCTGTGACACCGCCACTGACGACGCCATTGCCTTCGGCCTGCACAAGCACGCCCAGGCCATGGTGCTGGTGCCCTGCTGCCAGGCCGAGGTGGCGCGTTCGTTGAACCAGCACAAGGCCTTGTCGCTGTCCCGCACCTCGCTGGCCGAGTTGTGGCGGCACCCGCTGCACACCCGCGAGATGGGCAGCCAGCTGACCAATGTGCTGCGCTGCCTGCACCTGGAAGCGCATGGCTACCAGGTCACCGTGACCGAGCTGGTGGGCTGGGAGCACAGCATGAAGAACGAGCTGATCATTGCCCGCCATACCGGCCAGAAGAAGCGCGCTGCGGCCCAGCGCCTGCAGGACATCCTGGCGCAGTTTGGCCTGGACGAGCTGGCGCAGACGCGCTTCAAGCCGGCATGGTGACTGCTGTGGCACCCGCCATGGGCCGGCCCACCGTGTCGGTGTGCATGGCCACCTGCAACGGCGAGCGCTACCTGCAGGCGCAATTGGCCTCGGTGCTGGCCCAGTTGGGGCCAGGGGATGAGGTGGTGGTGGCCGATGACCAGTCCACCGACGGCACGCTGGCCGTTGTTCAGGCCTTCAACGATGCGCGGGTGCGCGTGCTGCCGCTGGCCGGCGATGCGGGCGTGCGGCTGGGTGTGGTGCGCAATTTCGAGCGCGCCTTGGCGGCGGCGCGCCACGAAATCGTCTTCCTGTGCGACCAGGACGACGTATGGCTGGACGGTAAGGTGCAGCAATGCGTGCAGGCCTTGCGGCAACACCTGCTGGTGGTGACGGACTGCCGGCTGGTGGATGGCGACCTGAAGCCCTTGGCGGACTCTTTTTTTCAGCAATTTGGCTCCGGCCCCGGCGTCTTGAAGAACCTGTGGCGCAACAGCTACCTGGGCTGCTGCATGGCCTTCAGGCGCGAGCTGCTGGCCTGGGCCTTGCCCATACCACCGGGCGTGCCCATGCACGACATGTGGCTGGGCCTGGTGGCGCAGTGTCAAGGCAGCGTGGGCTTCCTGCCGCAGCCGTTGCTGCTGTACCGCCGGCATGTGCGCGTGGCCACCACCACCGGCTCGCCCAGCGTGCTGTCGTGGCCGGCCAGGTTGGCGTTACGGGTGCGCCTGGCCGGCGCATTGGCGCGGCGCATGCTGTTTGCAGGGCGGCCGGCGTGAAGGTCAGCATCATCACCGTGGCGTACAACAGTGCGGCCACCATTGTCGACACGCTGGTGTCGGTACGTGCGCAGACGCATGCGGACATCGAACACATCGTGGTCGATGGCGGCTCCACCGACGACACCGTGGCGCTGGTCAGGGCCCATGCCCGACCGAGCACGGTGCTGGTCTCCGAGCCGGACAACGGCATCTATGACGCCATGAACAAGGGACTGCGCCTGGCCACCGGCGAGCTGATCGGCTGCCTGAACGCCGATGACGTGTTCGCCGGTGCGCAGGTGGTCGCCGATGTGGCTGCGCTGGCGCAGCGGGACGACGCCCAGGCGGTGTATGGCGATCTGGTCTATGTGCGCCAGGACCGGCTGGAGCAGGTGGTGCGCTATTGGCGCAGTGGCGCGTTTCAGCCCTCCCGGCTGAGCTTTGGCTGGATGCCGCCACACCCCACGCTGTACTTTCGCCGCAGCCTGCTGAGCACCGTGGGCGAGTACGACACGTCCTTCCGCATTGCCGCCGACTACGATTACATGCTGCGCCTGCTGCGCCAGCCCGGCCTGCGCGTGGCCTACCTGCCGCGCGTGCTGGTGAAGATGCGCCTGGGTGGCGTCAGCAACCGCTCGCTGCGCAGCGTGCTGCTGAAATCCCGCGAAGATCTGCGCGCGCTGCGCCAGAACGACGCTGGCGGCCTGCTCACACTGGTGTGCAAAAACCTGCGGAAAATCCCGCAATTTATTGGGGTCAGATTCCAATTATGATGGCGCCATGGCCCGCCTTCCCCGCCTGACGCTGCCCGGTTACCCGCACCACGTCATCCAGCGCGGCAACAACCGCCAGGACATCTTCGCCGCCACCGAGGACTACACGCTGTTCCTCGACCTGCTGGCCCAGCACGCCGCCCAGTTTGCCGTGGCGGTGCACGCCTATGTGCTGATGACCAACCATGTGCATCTGCTGCTGACGCCGTCCACCCCCCAGGGGCTGCCCAAGCTGATGCAGGCGGTAGGTCGCAGCTACGTGCGCCAGTTCAACCAGCAGCATGGGCGCACCGGCACGCTGTGGGAGGGGCGCTACAAATCCGCGCTCATACAGACCGAGCGCTACCTGCTGGCCTGCATGGTCTACATGGACCTGAACCCGGTGCGCGCCGGTCTTTCAGCGCAGGCGGCAGACTATCCCTGGTCCAGCCACGGCCACAACACCGGACGACACAACGACCGGCTGATCACCCCGCACGCTGTCTTCTGGGCGCTGGGCAACACGCCATTTGCCCGCGAGGCGGCTTATCAGGAGCTGGTGCAGGCGGGCATCAGCAGCAGCCAGCAGCAGGCGTTGACCCAAGCCACATTGCAGGGTTGGGCGCTGGGGGAGCAGGGGTTTGTTGCTGATCTGCAAAAAAAGACCACGCGGCGCGTCAGCAAGGCGACGCCTGGCAGGCCGCGAAAAGTAGTTCAAAAGTAAGCTTGAGGCTGTGGCAGTCATTGCAATTTGTGGTTCTTTTGCTATCCAATTTGATGTGTCCCTAATATTAATAATCGTCAAAGTGAAAAATTAAATTGGAATCTGACCCCAATTAAAGTTGTTGGCATATTTGTTGCGGTGCACTATGCTCTGTTTCCCCCATCCATTGCCATTGACGAGTGTGAGGAAAGCCATGACCACCGCCCAAGAGATTGAACACCTGCAACAGCATGGGCTGTATTCCGCGCAGCAGGAGCATGACGCTTGCGGCGTGGGGTTTGTTGCCCATATTCGGGGCGAGAAGTCGCACGCTATCGTGCAGCAGGGGCTGAAGATCCTGGAAAACCTGGACCATCGTGGTGCGGTGGGCGCGGACAAGCTGATGGGCGACGGCGCCGGCATCCTGATCCAGCTGCCTGACGCGCTGTACCGCGAGGAAATGGCCAAGCAGGGCGTGGCGCTGCCGCCGCCGGGGGAATACGGCGTTGGCATGATCTTCCTGCCCAAGGAGCACGCCTCACGGCTGGCCTGCGTGCAGGAGCTGGAGCGCGCGGTCAAGGCCGAGGGCCAGGTGCTGCTGGGCTGGCGCGATGTGCCGGTGGACCGCGACATGCCGATGTCGCCCACCGTACGCGCCAAGGAGCCGGTGCTGCAGCAGATCTTCATCGGCCGTGGCAACGACGTCATCGTGCAGGACGCGCTGGAGCGCAAGCTGTACGTGATCCGCAAGACCGCCAGCGCCGCGATCCAGAACCTGCAGCTCAAGCACAGCAAAGAATATTACGTGCCCAGCATGTCCAGCCGCACCGTGGTCTACAAGGGCCTGCTGCTGGCCGACCAGGTGGGCACCTATTACCTGGACCTGAAGGACGCCCGCTGCGTCTCCGCGCTGGCGCTGGTGCACCAGCGCTTCTCTACCAACACCTTCCCCGAGTGGCCGCTGGCCCACCCTTACCGCTATGTGGCGCACAACGGCGAGATCAACACCGTCAAGGGCAACTACAACTGGATGAAGGCACGCGAGGGCGTGATGTCCTCGCCGGTGCTGGGCGCCGACCTGCAAAAGCTCTACCCCATCAGCTTCGCCAGCCAGTCCGACACCGCCACGTTCGACAACTGCCTGGAACTGCTGACCATGGCCGGCTACCCCATCAGCCAGGCGGTGATGATGATGATCCCCGAACCGTGGGAGCAGCACACCACCATGGACGAGCGGCGCAAGGCGTTCTACGAATACCACGCCGCCATGCTGGAGCCCTGGGACGGCCCGGCCTCCATCGTCTTCACCGACGGCCGCCAGATCGGCGCCACGCTGGACCGCAACGGCCTGCGCCCGTCGCGCTACTGCATCACCGATGACGACCTGGTCATCATGGGTTCCGAATCCGGCGTGCTGCCGGTGCCCGAGAACAAGATCGTGCGCAAGTGGCGCCTGCAGCCCGGCAAGATGTTCCTGATCGACCTGGAACAGGGCCGCATGATCGACGACGAGGAACTGAAGGCCAGCCTGGCCAACAGCAAGCCCTACAAGCAGTGGATCGACAACCTGCGCATCAAGCTCGACGACGTCGAGATGGCCGACCCCGCCCAACCGGTGGTGCCGGCCAGCGAGGTGGCGCTGCTGGACCGCCAGCAGGCCTTCGGCTTCACGCAGGAAGACCTGAAGTTCCTGATCGCCCCCATGGCCGCCGCCGGCGAAGAGGCCATAGGCTCCATGGGCAACGACAGCCCGCTGGCGGTGCTGTCGGACAAGAACAAGCCGCTGTACAACTACTTCAAGCAGCTGTTCGCGCAGGTGACCAACCCGCCAATCGACCCGATCCGCGAAGCCATCGTGATGTCGCTGGTGTCTTTCGTCGGCCCCAAGCCCAACCTGCTGGACATCAACCAGGTCAACCCGCCCATGCGCCTGGAGGTGGACCAGCCGGTGCTGGACTTCGCCGACATGGCCAAGCTGCGCCGCATCGAGGCCTACACGCACGGCAAGTTCCGCAGCTACACGCTGGACATCACCTACCCGCTGGCCTGGGGCCATGAGGGCGTGGAGGCCAAGCTGGCCTCGCTGTGCGCCGAAGCGGTGGACGCCATCAAGGGCGGCAAGAACATCCTCATCATCAGCGACCGCGCCGTCAACGCCACGCAGGTGGCCATTCCCGCGCTGCTGGCACTGAGCGCCATCCACCAGCACCTGGTGCAGGCCGGGCTGCGCACCTCCGCCGGCCTGGTGGTGGAGACCGGCACCGCGCGCGAGGTGCACCACTTCGCCGTGCTGGCCGGCTACGGCGCCGAGGCCGTGCACCCCTACCTGGCAATGGAAACCCTGGTGGCCCTGCACAAGGACCTGCCCGGCGACATGGACGCCGACAAGGCCATCTACAACTACGTCAAGGCGGTTGGCAAGGGCCTGTCCAAGATCATGTCCAAGATGGGTGTGTCCACGTACATGAGCTACTGCGGCGCCCAGTTGTTCGAGGCCATCGGCCTGGACAGCGGCACCGTGGCCAAGTATTTCAGCGGCACGCCCAGCAAGGTCGAAGGCATAGGCGTGTTCGAGATTGCCGAAGAGGCCATCCGCATGCACCGCGCCGCCTTCAGCGACGACCCGGTGCTGGCCGACGCGCTGGACGCCGGCGGCGAATACGCCTGGCGCGTGCGCGGCGAGGACCACATGTGGACGCCCGACACCATCGCCAAGCTGCAGCACAGCACGCGCGCCAACAGCTGGTCCACCTACAAGGAATACGCGCAACTGGTCAACGACCAGAACAAGCGCCACATGACACTGCGCGGCCTGTTCGAGTTCAAGATCGACCCGGCCAAGGCCATCCCCGTGGACGAGGTGGAGCCGGCGTCCGAGATCGTCAAGCGTTTTGCCACCGGCGCCATGTCGCTGGGCTCCATTTCCACCGAGGCGCACGCCACGCTGGCCGTGGCCATGAACCGCATCGGCGGCAAGAGCAACACCGGCGAAGGCGGGGAAGACCCGGCGCGCTACCGCCAGGAATTGAAGGGCATCCCCATCACCCAGGGCCAGACGCTGGCCGACATCGTCGGCAGCGACGTGGTGGTGGCCAACGTGCCGCTGCAGGCCGGCGACTCGCTGCGCTCGCGCATCAAGCAGGTGGCCTCGGGGCGTTTTGGCGTCACCGCCGAGTACCTGAACAGCGCTGACCAGATCCAGATCAAGATGGCCCAGGGCGCCAAGCCCGGCGAAGGCGGCCAGTTGCCTGGTGGCAAGGTGTCCGACTACATCGGCCGGCTGCGCCACTCGGTGCCCGGCGTGGGCCTGATCTCGCCGCCGCCGCACCATGACATCTACTCCATCGAAGACCTGGCGCAGTTGATCCACGACCTGAAGAACGTGGCGCCCAAGTCCAGCATCAGCGTCAAGCTGGTCAGCGAGATTGGTGTCGGCACCATCGCCGCCGGCGTGGCCAAGTGCAAGGCCGACCATGTGGTGATCGCCGGGCACGACGGCGGCACGGGCGCTTCGCCCTGGTCGTCCATCAAGCATGCCGGCAGCCCGTGGGAGATCGGCCTGGCCGAGACGCAGCAGACGCTGGTGCTGAACCGCCTGCGCGGCCGCATCCGTGTGCAGGCCGACGGCCAGATGAAGACCGGCCGCGACGTCGCCATTGGCGCGCTGCTGGGTGCGGATGAGTTCGGCTTCGCCACCGCGCCGCTGGTGGTGGAGGGCTGCATCATGATGCGCAAATGCCACCTGAACACCTGCCCGGTGGGCGTGGCCACGCAAGACCCGGTGCTGCGCAAGAAATTCAGCGGCAAGCCCGAGCATGTGGTCAACTATTTCTTCTTCGTCGCCGAGGAAGTGCGCCAGATCATGGCGCAGCTGGGCATACGCAAGTTTGACGACCTGATCGGCCGCGCCGACCTGCTGGACACGCGCAAGGGGCTGACCCACTGGAAGGCCAGCGGCCTGGACTTCAGCCGCCTGTTCGCGCTGCCGGCGGTGCCGGCCGACGTGCCGCGCTACCAGGTGGACCAGCAAGACCACGGCCTGCACAAGGCGCTGGACAATGTGCTGATCGCCAAGGCCCGCGCCGCCATCGACAAGGGCGAGAAGGTGCACTTCATCGAGGTGACGCGCAACGTCAACCGCTCCGTCGGCGCCATGCTGTCGGGCGCGGTCACGCAGGTGCACCCCCAGGGACTGCCGGACGACGCCATCCGCATCCAGCTGGAAGGCACCGGCGGCCAGTCCTTCGGCGCCTTCCTGACCAGCGGCATCACGCTGTACCTGATTGGCGACGCCAACGACTACACCGGCAAGGGCCTGAGCGGCGGCCGCGTGGTGGTGCGCCCCAGCATCGACTTCCGCGGTGTGGCCACCAACAACATCATCGTCGGCAACACCGTGATGTACGGCGCCACCAGTGGCGAGGCCTTCTTCAGCGGTGTGGCCGGCGAGCGCTTCGCGGTGCGGCTTTCGGGCGCCACCGCGGTGGTCGAAGGCACCGGCGACCACGGCTGCGAGTACATGACCGGCGGCACCGTGGCGGTGCTGGGCAAGACCGGCCGCAACTTTGCCGCCGGCATGAGTGGCGGCGTGGCCTACGTGTATGACGAGGACGGCCAGTTCGCCAAGCGCTGCAACACCGCCATGGTGACCCTGGACAAGGTGCTGACCGCCGCCGAGCAGGAAGCCGGCATGGACAAGGCCATCTGGCACCACGGCAAGACCGACGAGGCACAGCTGAGGGAGTTGCTGTCCGAGCACAACCGCTGGACCGGCAGCAAGCGCGCGCGCGAACTGCTGGACAACTGGGACAGCTCGCGCCTGAAGTTCGTCAAGGTGTTCCCCACCGAGTACAAGCGCGCGCTGGCCGAGATCCACGCCAGGAAGGAAGCCCTGGCGCTCACCCAGCGCGCTCAGACCCCCGCTTCCAAGAAGGAGGCGGCCTCTGTGGCCGCCAAGTGACGGCCTGATCGCCGCACGCCAACCGAACAGCCTACGGAACACAGCATCATGGGAAAAGTCACCGGTTTCATGGAATACCAGCGCATCGAGGAGGGCTACGCCCCGGTCGTCGAGCGCGTCAAGCACTACAAGGAGTTCGTCGTCGGCCTGGACGACGCCCAGGCCAACAAGCAGGCCGCGCGCTGCATGGACTGCGGCACGCCGTTCTGCAACAACGGCTGCCCGGTCAACAACATCATCCCCGACTTCAACGACCTGGTCTACCAACAGGACTGGAAGACCGCCATCGCGGTGCTGCACAGCACCAACAACTTCCCCGAGTTCACCGGCCGCATCTGCCCCGCACCCTGCGAGGCCGCCTGCACACTGAACGTCAATGACGATGCGGTGGGCATCAAGTCCATCGAGCACGCCATCATCGACCGCGCCTGGCATGAAGGCTGGGTCAAGCCGCTGCCGCCCAAGCACAAGACCGGGAAAAAAGTGGCTGTGGTGGGCTCCGGCCCGGCCGGCATGGCCGCCGCCCAGCAACTGGCGCGCGCGGGCCATGACGTGACGCTGTTCGAAAAGAACGACCGCATCGGCGGCCTGCTGCGCTACGGCATCCCCGACTTCAAGATGGAAAAGGGCCACATCGACCGCCGCGTGGCGCAGATGCAGGCCGAGGGCGTCACGTTCCGCACCGGCGTCTTCGTCGGCGCGGCCAAGGACGGCCTGGGCAAGGGTTCCAAGGTCACCAACTGGGCCAAGGAGACGGTGACGCCAGAGCAACTGGACAAGGAGTTCGACGCCGTGCTGCTGACCGGTGGCGCCGAGCAGTCGCGCGACCTGCCGGTGCCGGGGCGCGACCTGGACGGCATCCACTTCGCGATGGAGTTCCTGCCGCAGCAGAACAAGCTCAACGCCGGCGACAAGGTCAAAGGCCAGTTGCGCGCTGATGGCAAGCACGTGATCGTCATCGGCGGCGGCGACACCGGTTCAGACTGCGTGGGCACCAGCAACCGCCATGGCGCCACCAGCGTCACCCAGTTCGAGCTGATGCCGCAGCCGCCGGAAGAGGAAAACCGGCCGCTGACCTGGCCCTACTGGCCCATCAAGCTGCGCACCAGCTCCAGCCATGAAGAGGGCTGCGAGCGTGAATTCGCCATCTCCACCAAGGAGTTCCTGGGCGAGGGCGGCAAGCTCACCGGCCTGAAGACGGTGCGCGTGGCCTGGAAAGACGGCAAGATGCAGGAAGTGCCCGGCAGCGAGCAGGTGCTGAAGGCCGACCTGGTGCTGCTGGCCATGGGCTTCGTCAGCCCGGTGGCCGCCGTGCTGGACGCCTTTGGCGTTGACAAGGACGCGCGCGGTAATGCCAAAGCAAGCACTGACTTCATTGGCGGCTATGCCACCAACAAGCCCAAGGTGTTCGCGGCCGGCGACATCCGCCGTGGCCAGTCGCTGGTGGTGTGGGCCATACGCGAAGGCCGCCAGGCGGCTCGCGCTGTGGACGAGTTCCTGATGGGGTTTTCCGACCTGCCACGTTGAGTTGACCCCCACGGTCGCTCACTGCGTGTAGCTCCCGCCGCCCGGCGGGCACTTATCTTTCCGTATATGTACAGTCTGGCCAGGCTCTGCTTGCCCAGGCTTGCCGCGCGTTGTTTACCGACAAAAAAGGGCCACTGACCGAGCGCGGGGATGGCCCACCAGCGTGGATAGGTGTATTCCCTTATCATTGCGGTTGCCGGACACCCCCCGGTTTTTGCTTTTTATGGCCCCCAATAAATCAGATTCCCTGGTTGAACTGCGCAACCTGACCTTCGGGTATGGCGAGCGCGTGATCCTTGATGGCGTGTCGCTGAAGGTGCCGCGCGGCAAAGTCACGGCCCTGATGGGCGCATCCGGTGGCGGCAAGACCACCATCCTGCGCCTGATTGGCGGCCAGATCGTCGGCCAGCAAGGCAGCACGCTGTTCGACGGTCAGGAGGTCGGGCCGCTGGACCAGGCTGGCCTGTACGCGATACGCCGGCGCATGGGCATGCTGTTCCAGTTTGGCGCGCTGTTCGCCGACATGGACGTGTACGACAACGTGGCCTTTCCACTGCGCGAGCACACCCCGCTGTCAGAGACGCTGGTGCGCGACATCGTGCTGATGAAGCTCAACGCCGTGGGCCTGCGCGGTGCCCGCGACTTGATGCCGAGCGAAATTTCCGGCGGCATGGCGCGCCGGGTGGCGCTGGCGCGTGCCATCGCGCTGGACCCGGAACTGGTGATGTACGACGAGCCCTTCTCCGGGCTGGACCCGATTTCACTCGGCACGGCGGCCCGGCTGATACGCGAATTGAACGATTCCATGGGCCTGACCAGCCTGGTGGTTTCGCACGACATTGAACAGACTTTTGCCATTGCTGACCATGTGGTCATTTTGGCCAATGGCAAGATTGCGGTCCAGGGCACGCCGCAAGAGGTTCGTGCCAGCACCGATCCGCTGGTGTACCAGTACGTGCACGCCTTGCCGGACGGCCCGGTGCGTTTCCACTACCCGGGCCCCAGCGTGGAAGAAGATTTTGGACAAGGTCTGGCCGCCGTGGCCACCCTGACGACAACGACAGCGACAACAGAAAAGAAAGCGGAGAACGTTCAATGAGCTGGTACAAGCCCGCGGATGTGGGTTACGCCACCCGGGGCTACCTGGCCGACCTGGGCTACGGCGCGCGCCTGTTCACCCAGCTGGTCGGCATGGCGGGCTCCTGTCTGCGCCGCTTTGGGCTGGTGCGTGACCAGATCCACTTTCTGGGCAATTACTCGCTGCTGATCATCGCGGTGTCGGGGCTGTTCGTGGGTTTCGTGCTGGGCTTGCAGGGGTACTACACCTTGCAGCGCTACGGGTCCTCCGAGGCGCTGGGTCTGCTGGTCACGCTGAGCCTGGTGCGCGAATTGGGGCCGGTGATCACCGCGCTGTTGTTTGCCGGCCGGGCCGGCACCTCGCTGACGGCCGAGATCGGCCTGATGAAGGCAGGCGAGCAGTTGAGCGCGATGGAAATGATGGCGGTGGACCCGGTGCGCCGGGTGTTGGCGCCGCGCTTCTGGGCCGGTGTGGTGGCCATGCCGGTGCTGGCTGCGGTGTTCAGCGCCATGGGCATCTTCGGCGGCTGGGTGGTCGGCGTGGTGTTGATTGGGATTGACGGCGGCTCCTTCTGGAGCCAGGTGCAGGGCGGTGTGGACGTGTGGGCCGATGTCGGCAACGGTGTGCTCAAGAGCCTGGTGTTTGGTGTGGCGGTGACCTTCATCGCGTTGCTGCAAGGCTTCGAGGCCAAGCCCACGCCCGAGGGCGTGTCACGCGCCACCACGCGGACCGTGGTGGTGGCGTCTCTGTCAGTGCTGGCCCTGGATTTCATCCTGACGGCCATGATGTTCAGCTTATAGGAGTGCGTGGTGCAACGCTCGAAAAATGATGTGTGGGTGGGCTTGTTCGTGCTGGTGGGGGCCGCGGCCATCCTGTTCCTGGCGCTGCAGGCGGCCAACCTGCTGAACTTGAGCTTCCAGTCCACCTACCGGTTGACGGCCAAGTTCGACAATGTGGGCGGCCTGAAGCCCAAGGCGGCGGTGCGCAGCGCCGGCGTGGTGGTGGGCCGGGTGGAATCGATCGCGTTTGACGGCAAGTCCTTCCAGGCGCGGGTGACGCTGGCGCTGGAGAACCGCTATGTGTTCCCCAAGGACAGCACGCTGAAGATCCTGACCAGCGGCCTGCTGGGCGAACAGTATGTGGGCGTGGAGCCCGGCTCGGACGACAAGAACCTGGCCGCTGGCGACAGCACCGCCAACACGCAGTCGGCCGTGGTGCTGGAAAACCTGATCGGCCAGTTCCTCTACAACAAGGCAGCGGACTCCGGCGGCTCGACCGCGCCGGCCGCACCCGCGCCGGGAGCAAAGAAATAATGAAATCGCCATCCGCGTCTCGCCGCGGTACCTGGTGGATGCTGTTGGCCGGCGTGGCCTTCAGCCTGCTGTTGCAAGGCTGCGCCACGGGGCCGGGCGCCACCGCGCGCGACCCCTTCGAGCCCATGAACCGCGCCACCACGAAGTTCAACGACGTGCTGGACGCCGCCGTGCTCAAGCCCGCCGCCACCGCCTACCAGACGGTGGCGCCGCCGCTGGTGCGCACGGGTGTCAGCAATTTCTTCAACAACATCTCGGATGTCTGGTCGCTGCTCAATACCGTGGCGCAGCTGAAACCGCGCGAAGCATTGGACAACGCGCTGCGGGTGGCGGTCAACACCACCGTGGGCCTGCTGGGCGTGGTGGATGTGGCCAGCGACTTGAACATCGAGCGCCATCCCGAGGACTTCGGCCAGACGCTGGGCCGTTGGGGCGTGCCCGCCGGCCCCTACCTGGTGCTGCCGTTCTTTGGCCCGTCGACGGTGCGCGATGCCGCCGCCTTCGGCGTGGAGACGAATTGGGACATCGTCTACAACGTCAAGGACGTGCCAACGCGCAATTCGCTGGTCGTGTTGCGCACGCTGAACACCCGCGCCAACCTGTTGCGGGCCGGCAATGTGTTGGACGAGGCGGCGCTGGACAAATACACCTTCCTGCGCGATGTCTACCTGCAAAAGCGACGCAGCGACATCTTTGACGGCAACCCGCCGGAAGAGCAGCCGTCCAACCAGCCGGACGAGCAGCCCGACACCACGGGCCCCGACTATTCCAAGCCGGACACCAAGCCCGCGTCCGCAGGCGCCGCACCGGCACCCGCCGGCGCGGCTTCGCAGCCCAAAGGTATACCGGATGCAAACGCGAAACCGGCCACCCAGGCCAAGCCGTAACGTTTTGCAACATCGCGGCCAGGGTCTTGCCGGCTGGGTGACAATGGGTCACCCCGTTGGCGTGCGCCGGCAGATGCCGTGCCGCGTTAAGCACATAACCCCATTCCCTCAAAGAGACCTGTCATGAACAAAAAACGTTTCTGGAGCTACCTGTGGGCAGCAGCATTGAGTTGCGCCGCCGCCGTGTTCATCAGCGCCCCGGCTTCTGCCGCCGACGAGGCGCCCGATGCGTTGATCACCCGCCTGTCCACCGATGTGCTGGACAGCATCAAGGCCGACAAGGGCGTCAAGGCCGGCGACATCTCGAAAATCGTGGCGCTGGTGGACAGCAAGATCATCCCCAACGTCAACTTCCAGCGCATGACCGCTTCGGCCGTCGGCCCGCAGTGGCGCCAGGCCACGCCGGAGCAGCAAAAGAAGTTGCAGGACGAGTTCAAGATCCTGCTGGTGCGCACCTATTCCGGCGCGCTGGCCCAGGTGCAGGACCAGAGCATTTCCGTGAAGCCTTTGCGCGCCGCCGCCGATGACAAGGAAGTGGTGGTCAAGAGCGAGGTGCGCGGCCATGGCAACCCGATCCAACTGGACTACCGCCTGGAAAAGACCCCGGGCGAGGGCGCAGGCTGGAAGATCTACAACCTGAACGTCGAAGGCGTGTGGTTGGTGGAAACCTACCGCAGCCAGTTCGCGCAGGAAATCAACAGCAAGGGCATTGACGGCCTGATCGCCTCGCTCTCCGCGCGCAACAAGTCCAACGCCGGTAAAAAGAGCTGATGCTGGTCTTGCCAGAGGAGTTGACGCAGACCCAGGCCAACGCCTGCCTGGGCATGCTGGTGCAGGGCATGCGTTCGGTGACGGGCGCTGCCGTGGTGGTGGACGCCTCGGCGCTCCACCGGTTCGACTCATCGGCGCTGGCGGTGCTGCTGGAATTCCGCCGCGCCTGCCTGGCCCAGGGCAAGGCCTTGTCCATCCAGGCCCTGCCGGAGCGGCTGGCCAGTCTGGCCCAGCTGTATGGCATCACGGAGCTGCTGGCCCCGGCCTGAGTCCCTCTGACAGCGGCCGGCGCGCCCGCCTGCGACAATAGGCGCTTTTCGCCCAAGAAGAAAGCCGCGGCGTCTTCCATGCCAGCCATTTCCTTTCAATCGGTTTCCAAATCCTACCCCTCGCCGCGCGGCCCCAAAGGCAGCACCTTCCTGGCGCTGGACCAGGTCAGCCTGGACATTGAAGAGGGAGAGTTCTTCGGCCTCTTGGGCCCYAATGGCGCCGGCAAGACGACCATGATCAGCATCCTGGCCGGGCTGGCGCGCGCCAGCCAGGGCAAGGTCTCGGTGCTCGGCCACGACGTGCAGGCCGACTATGCGCAGGCCCGGCGCAAGCTGGGTGTGGTGCCGCAGGAGCTGGTGTTCGACCCCTTCTTCAATGTGCGCGAGGCCCTGCGCATCCAGTCCGGCTATTTCGGCGTCAAGAACAACGACGCCTGGATCGACGAATTGCTGGACAGCCTGGGCTTGACCGACAAGGCCAGTGCCAACATGCGCCAGCTCTCCGGCGGCATGAAGCGCCGCGTGCTGGTGGCCCAGGCCTTGGTGCACAAGCCGCCGGTCATCGTCTTGGACGAGCCCACCGCCGGGGTGGACGTGGAGCTGCGCCAGACGCTGTGGCAGTTCATCGCCAAGCTGAACAAGCAGGGTCACACCGTGCTGCTGACCACCCATTACCTGGAAGAGGCCGAGGCGCTGTGCAACCGCATCGCCATGCTGAAGTCCGGCAAGGTGGTGGCGCTGGCCACCACCAGCGAGCTGCTGAAGGCGGCCTCCAGCAATGTGCTGCGCTTCAAGATCGATGCCGAGTTGCCCCGTGAGCTGGCCGAGCGCGCGCGCATCACCGGACGCATCGTGCAGTTTCCGGCCCATGATGCGCTGGAGATCGAGCGCTACCTGGCGGCCGTGCGCGAGGCCGGCCTGGTGGCCCAGGACGTGGAAATCCGCGCCGCCGATCTGGAAGACGTGTTCATCGACGTCATGCGTGACAAGACCGCTGAAAAGCAGGTGGCAGCATGATGGCCGGCTGGCAAACCCTGCTGTACAAGGAAGTGCTGCGCTTCTGGAAGGTCAGCTTCCAGACCGTGGCCGCACCGGTGCTGACCGCCGTGCTGTACCTGCTGATCTTCGGCCATGCGCTGGAAAACCATGTGAAGGTGTACGGCACCGTCAGCTACACCGCCTTCCTGATCCCCGGCCTGGTGATGATGAGCGTGCTGCAAAACGCCTTTGCCAACAGTTCGTCGTCCTTGATACAGAGCAAGATCATGGGCAACCTGGTGTTCCTGCTGCTCACCCCCTTGTCGCACTGGGCCTGGTTTTGCGCCTATGTCGGCTCATCGATTGCGCGCGGTGTCGTGGTGGGCGTGGGCGTGTTCGCCGTCACCGCCTGGTTTGCCATGCCCAGCCTGGTGGCGCCGCTGTGGGTGCTGGTGTTCCTGGTGCTGGGTGCGGCGCTGATGGGCACCTTGGGGCTGATCGCCGGCCTGTGGGCCGAGAAGTTCGACCAGATTGCGGCCTTCCAGAATTTCGTCATCATGCCGCTGACCTTCCTCAGCGGCGTTTTCTACTCCATCCATTCGCTGCCGGCCTTCTGGCAGGGTGTCAGCCACATCAACCCGTTTTTCTACATGGTTGACGGCTTCCGCTACGGCTTTTTTGGCGTCAGCGACGTGTCGCCATGGCTGAGTTTTGGTATCGTGACGTTGGCGCTGGCCGTGATCAGCTGCGTTGCGGTGCACCTGCTGCGCACCGGCTACAAGATCCGCGGCTGACCTGCTGCCCCCTTCACCATGACCGCCGACGAACTGAAGCATTTGATTGAAGCCTCGCTGCCGTGCCAGCTGTGCGAACTGGAAGGTGACGGCCGCCATTGGTACGCCACCATCGTGTCCAGCGAATTCGAGGGCAAGCGTGCGATACAGCGCCACCAGCGTGTCTATGCCACGCTGGGCGCGCGCATGCACACCGACGAGGTGCACGCGCTGTCGATGAAAACCTACACGCCGGCAGAGTGGGCCGCGCAGGGGCCGCAGCCATGATCACGCTGGCACTGTCCAAGGGCCGCATTTTTGACGAGACGCTGCCGCTGCTGCGGGCCGCCGGCATTGAGGTGCTGGACGATCCGGAAAAATCCCGCAAGCTGATCCTGCAGACCAGCCGCGACGACGTGCGCGTGGTGCTGGTGCGCGCCAGCGACGTGCCCACCTACGTGCAGTACGGCGGCGCCGACATCGGCATCGTCGGCAAGGACACGCTGCTGGAGCATGGCGGCCAGGGCCTGTACCAGCCGCTGGATCTGCGCATCGCCAAGTGCCGCATCAGCGTGGCGGTGCGCGCTGATTTTGACTATGCGCAGGCGGTGCGCCAGGGTTCGCGCCTGCGGGTGGCCACCAAGTACCTCACCATCGCGCGCGAATTCTTCGCCGCCAAGGGCGTGCACGTGGACCTGATCAAGCTGTACGGCAGCATGGAGCTGGCGCCACTGACCGGCCTGGCCGACGCCATCGTGGACCTGGTGTCCACCGGCAACACCTTGAAGGCCAACCAGTTGGTGGAGGTGGAGCGCATCATGGACATCAGCTCGCTGCTGGTGGTCAACCAGGCGGCGCTGAAGCTCAAGCCCGAACCGCTGCGCCGCATCATCGACGCCTTCTCGGCTGCGGTGGGCCAGTGAGGGGCTTGCCGTGACGCTCACCGCCGCCCCCTTGCAGCTGGCCACCACCGAGGCCGATTTCGAAGCCCGCTTCCAGCAGCGCCTGCACTGGTCCAGCGAGACCGATTCGGCCATCGAGGGCACCGTGGCCGCCATCGTGGACGATGTGCGCCGCCGTGGCGACGCCGCCGTGCTCGAGTACACGCAGCGCTTTGACGGCGTGGCCGCTGCCAGCCTGGCCGAGCTGGAACTCAGCCAGGCTGAGCTGAAGGCCGCCTTCGACGCCATTCCCGCGCGCCAGCGCGACGCCTTGCAGGCCGCCGCCCAGCGCGTGCGCACCTACCACCAGGCGCAAAAACGTGCCAGCGGTGAAAGCTGGAGCTACAAGGACGACCAGGGCAGCCTGCTGGGCCAGAAGGTCACGCCGCTGGACCGCGTGGGCATCTACGTGCCCGGCGGCAAGGCCACCTACCCGTCCTCGGTGCTGATGAACGCCATTCCGGCCCAGGTGGCCGGCGTGGGCGAGATCATCATGGTGGTGCCAACGCCGCGCGGCGAGAAGAACCTGATGGTGCTGGCTGCCGCCTATGTGGCCGGTGTGCACCGGGCCTTTACCGTGGGCGGCGCCCAGGCGGTGGCGGCGCTGGCCCATGGCACCGCCACCATCCCGAAGGTGGACAAGATCACCGGCCCGGGGAATGCCTACGTGGCCTCGGCCAAGCGCCGGGTGTTCGGCACCGTGGGCATAGACATGATCGCCGGCCCGAGCGAGATCCTGGTGCTGGCCGACGGCAGCACGCCCGCGGACTGGGTGGCGATGGACCTGTTCAGCCAGGCCGAGCACGACGAGCTGGCGCAAAGCATCCTGCTGTGCCCCGACCCGGGCTACATCGCGCAGGTGCAGGCCGCGATTGACCGCCTGCTGCCCGAGATGCCGCGCGCGGCCATCATCGCCAAGTCGCTGAACGACCGCGGTGCGCTGATCCTGACGCGCGACATGGAAGAGGCCTGCGCCATCAGCAACCGCATCGCGCCTGAGCACCTGGAGATCAGCAGCAGCGAACCGCACCGCTGGGAGCCGCTGCTCAAGCATGCCGGCGCCATCTTCCTGGGCGCCTTCACCAGCGAATCGCTGGGGGATTACTGCGCCGGCCCCAACCACGTGTTGCCCACCAGCGGCACGGCGCGTTTTTCCAGCCCGCTGGGCGTGTACGACTTCCAGAAGCGCTCCAGCATCATCGAGGTCAGCGAGGCCGGCGCGCAGGCGCTGGGGCTGATCGCTTCCGAGCTGGCCCACGGCGAAGGGCTGCAGGCGCACGCGCGCGCGGCCGAGATGCGCCTCAAGACATCCCCCTGAGCCGCCCGCCTGGGCACCGCCACATGAGCACCGAGAGCACCGATCTTTTGTCCCGCATCATCCAGACCCGCATCCGCCAGGACGTGGTGTCCATGCACGCCTATGCCATCCAGGATTCGGCCGGCATGGTCAAGCTGGATGCCATGGAGAACCCGCACCGTCTGCCGCCTGAGCTGCAGGCCGAGCTGGGCCGCCGCCTGGGCGCGCTGGCGCTGAACCGCTATCCAGACGGCCGCGTCAACGACCTGCGCCGCGCGCTGGCCACCCATGCAGGAATGCCCGAAGGCCACGCGTTGATGCTGGGCAACGGCTCGGACGAGCTGATCTCGCTGATCGCCATGGCTTGCGACGTGCCCGCAGCCGATGGCGCCCCAGCCACCATCCTGGCGCCGCTGCCCGGCTTCGTGATGTACGCGATGAGTGCCCAGTTGCAGGGCCTGCGCTTCGTTGGCGTGCCGCTGACGGCGGACTTCGAGCTGGACGAAGCCGCCATGCTGGCCGCGATGCGTGAGCACCGCCCCGCCATCGTCTACCTGGCCTACCCCAACAACCCCACCGCCAACCTGTGGGACGAAGCGGCCATCAGCCACATCATCGCCTTGCAGGCCGAGCTGGGTGGCCTGGTGGTGATGGACGAGGCCTACCAGCCGTTTTCATCCCGCACCTGGCTGGACGCGATACGTCGCGACCCGGCACGCCACAGCCACGTGCTGCTGATGCGCACCATGAGCAAGTTCGGCCTGGCCGGCGTGCGCCTGGGCTACATGATGGGCCCGGCCGCGCTGGTGCAAGAGATCGACAAGCTGCGTCCGCCCTACAACATCAGCGTGTTGAACTACGAGTGCGGCCTGTTTGCGCTGGAGCATGCGCAGGTGTTCGCCCAGCAGGCGGCCGAGCTGCGTGCCCAGCGCGCGCGGCTGCTGCAGGGCCTGCAACAGTTGCAGGGCCTGAAGGTCTGGCCCAGCGAAGCCAACATGGTGCTGGTGCGCGTGCCGGATGCGCAGGCGGTGTTTGAAACGCTGAAAGCGCGCAAGCTGCTGGTGAAGAATGTCTCCAAAATGCACCCGCTGCTGGCCAACTGCCTGCGTTTGACGGTGGGTACCGAAGACGAGAACACGCTGCTGCTGGACGCGCTGCGCGCCGCATTGCCCTGAAGGAGGCGCGGTGACGCCGCTTTCGGGGACAATAGTGGCATGAGCACGGATTCTCCATCCTCCCAGCCGCGCAGCGCGCAGGTCACGCGCAACACCGCCGAGACCCAGATCACCGTCAAAGTGAACCTGGACGGCACCGGCCAGGCCCGGCTTTCCACCGGCATCGGCTTTTTCGACCACATGCTGGACCAGATCGCCCGCCACGGGCTGATCGACCTGGACATTGACGCCAAGGGCGATTTGCACATCGACGGCCACCACACCGTGGAAGACGTGGGCATCACCCTGGGCCAGGCCGTGGCCAAGGCGATTGGTGACAAAAAGGGCATACGCCGCTACGGCCACGCCTATGTGCCGCTGGACGAGGCGCTGAGCCGCGTGGTGGTCGACTTCTCCGGCCGCCCCGGGCTGACGCTGAATGTGCCCTTCAAGAGTGGCATGGTGGGTGGCTTCGACACCCAGTTGACGCACGAGTTCTTCCAGGGCTTCGTCAACCACGCGCTGGTGACGCTGCACATCGACAACCTGCGCGGCGACAACGCCCACCACCAGGCGGAAACCGTGTTCAAGGCCTTTGCGCGCGCGCTGCGCGCCGCCACCGAGCTGGACCCGCGCTCGGCCGGTGTGATTCCGTCCACCAAAGGTTCTTTGTGAGACTTTGCGGGACAGACCGCAGGCTGCGTAGCAGACAAGCTCTGTCCTCAACCGATATGAGGCCGTCATGAACAAGACCGTGGCCGTGGTGGATTACGGCATGGGCAACCTGCGCTCGGTGTCGCAGGCGGTGCAGGCGGTGGCGCTGGACACGGGTTACCACGTGGTCATCACCTCGCGCCCCGAAGAGGTGCGCGCGGCCGAGCGCGTGGTGCTGCCGGGGCAGGGCGCCATGCGCGACTGCATGCGCGAACTGCGCGAATCCGGCCTGCAAGACAGCGTGCTGGAAGCCGCCGCCAGCAAGCCGCTGTTTGGCGTCTGCGTGGGCATGCAGATGCTGCTGGACCACAGCGCCGAAGGCCCCAACGGCGGCACGCCTGGCCTGGGCCTGATCCCCGGCGAGGTGGTGAAGTTCGAGCTCGGTGGCCGTCTGCAGGCCGACGGCAGCCGCTACAAGGTGCCGCAAATGGGCTGGAACCAGGTGTTCCAGGCGCAGCCGCACCCGATCTGGGGCGGAGTGCCCGATGCCGCCTGGTTCTATTTCGTGCACAGCTTTTATGCCCAACCGTCTGATGCGCGCCACAGCGCTGGCGAGACCGAGTACGGCGGGCGCTTTACGGCCGCCATTGCACGCGATAATATTTTTGCCACCCAATTCCACCCTGAAAAAAGTGCCGAACACGGACTTGCCCTGTACCGCAACTTCCTGCACTGGAAGCCCTGAGACCTGGTTCTGAAGGGCCGCAGGAACGCTTTTTTTCACCCATTCATGCTCGCCGGGCTTGTTGCTCCGACCCGCCTGACCACAAGATGCTTCTCATTCCCGCGATTGACCTGAAGGATGGCCATTGCGTACGCCTGAAACAAGGCGACATGGACCAATCCACCACCTTTGGCGAGGACCCGGCCGCGATGGCGCGCAGCTGGGTGAGCAAGGGTGCGCGCCGCCTGCACCTGGTGGACTTGAACGGCGCCTTCGCCGGCCACCCGAAAAACGAGGCCGCCATCCGCAAGATCCTGAAGGAAGTGGGCGGCGAGATCGATGTGCAGCTGGGCGGCGGCATCCGCGACCTGGACACCATTGAGCGCTACCTGGACGCCGGCCTGCGCTACGTCATCGTCGGCACGGCGGCGGTGAAAAACCCTGGTTTCCTGCAGGACGCCTGCACCGCCTTTGGCGGCCACATCATCGTCGGCCTGGACGCCAAGGACGGCAAGGTGGCCACCGACGGCTGGAGCAAGCTGACGCGCCATGAGGTCGTCGATCTGGGCAAGAAATTCGAGGACTACGGCGTCGAGTCCATCATCTACACCGACATCGGGCGCGACGGCATGCTGTCGGGCATCAACATCGAAGCCACCGTCAAGCTGGCGCAGGCACTGAGCATTCCGGTGATCGCCTCCGGGGGCCTGAGCAACATCGCCGACATCGAGGCGCTGTGCGCAGTGCAGAGTGAAGGGGTGGAGGGTGTGATCTGTGGCCGTGCAATCTACAGCGGCGACCTCGATTTCGCCGCTGCCCAAACCCGTGCAGATGAGTTGAATGCTCGCTAAACGCATCATCCCCTGCCTGGACGTGACGGGCGGGCGGGTCGTCAAGGGCGTCAACTTCGTTGAGCTGCGCGATGCCGGTGACCCGGTGGAGATCGCTGCGCGCTACAACGAGCAGGGCGCAGATGAGCTGACCTTTCTGGATATCACCGCCACCAGCGACGACCGTGGGCTGATCCTGCACATGATCGAGGCGGTGGCTTCGCAGGTGTTCATCCCGCTGACGGTGGGTGGTGGCGTGCGCACGGTGGACGATGTGCGTCGGCTGCTGAACGCCGGCGCCGACAAGACCAGTTTCAACTCCGCAGCCATCGCCAACCCGAAGGTGATTGAAGACGCCTCGGCCAAGTACGGCGCTCAGTGCATCGTGGTGGCCATTGACGCCAAGCGCCGCAGCGAAGCCGACGCCCAGCGCCTGGACGCCAACGGCCAGCCCGTAGGCTCCGGCTGGGACGTCTACAGCCACGGTGGACGCAAGAACACGGGCCTGGACGCTGTCGCCTGGGCCAGCGAGATGGCGCGCCGTGGTGCTGGCGAGATTTTGCTGACCAGCATGGACCGCGACGGCACCAAGTCCGGCTTCGATCTGACGCTGACGCGTGCCGTCAGCGACGCCGTCAGCGTGCCGGTGATCGCCTCCGGTGGTGTGGGCAACCTGGACCACCTGGCCGATGGCATCCAACTGGGCCGCGCCGATGCGGTGCTGGCGGCCAGCATCTTCCACTACGGCGAATACACCGTGGGCCAGGCCAAGGCGCACATGGCTGCGCGCGGCATCCCGGTGAGGATTTGAGGTTTTGCCGCCGGGCTGCTCCAAGGGGACTTGCGGCCGGACGTGGGGGCAATTTCACCGACAATGGCTCCATGGACTGGCTAGACGATGTGAAATGGGACGCCCAGGGGCTGATTCCCGTGATTGCGCAGGAGCAGGGCAGCGGCGATGTGCTGATGTTCGCCTGGATGAACCGCGCCGCGCTGCAGCAGACGGCCGAGACCGGCCGTGCCGTGTATTTCAGCCGCTCGCGCGCCAAACTGTGGGCCAAGGGCGAGGAATCCGGCCATGTGCAGACGGTCCATGAGATCCGCATGGACTGCGACAACGACGTGCTGCTGCTGAAGGTGACCCAGCTGGGCCATGAGCCCGGCATTGCCTGCCACACCGGCCGTCACAGCTGTTTCTTCCAGTTGCTGAAAGATGGCGCAAGCACCGGCCAGCGTCAATGGGAAACCACCGAGCCGGTCTTGAAAGACCCGGCAAGCATCTACAAGTGAGTCGAATGAACATGGCTGAAGCAAGCTTTTCCACGGCGGATTCGCTGGCCAGGCTGGCGGCGGTGATAGAAAGCCGCCTGCCCGCGCGCGGCGGCGACCCCGAAGCCAGCTATGTGGCGCGGCTGCTGCACAAGGGGCCGGACGCCTTCCTGAAGAAGATTGGTGAAGAGGCTACCGAGGTGGTGCTGGCCGCCAAGGACGCCGACCACGGCGGCGACACCGCCAAGGTGGTCAGTGAAATGGCCGACCTGTGGTTCCACTGCATGGTGGCGCTGGCACACTATGGCCTGAAGCCCGCCGATGTGGTGGCCGAGCTGGACCGGCGCGCCGGCACCAGCGGCATTGAGGAAAAAGCCTTGCGCAAGGCGGTGTTGCGCGATGGAGACCCGGCATGATCCCTGACACGATAGACAACGCGGCGAGCGTGCAGCGCCTGCAGTCGCTGAACACGGTGGGCATGATCAGCTACATCCTGCACTTGGTCGTGGCGGTCAGCGCGCTGGTGCCCGGCGGGCAGTTCGGCGCGCTGCTGCTGCTGGTGGCGCTGGTGCTTGACCTGGTGAAACGGTCGGACGCCGAAGGCACCTGGCATGCTTCGCATTTCCGCTGGCGCATACGCTCGGTGCTGATTGCCGGCCTGCTGTACATCGTGACGCTGCCCTTGTGGCTGCTGTTCCTGTTCCCGGGCTGGGTCGCCTGGATTGTCATCTCCCTGTGGTTCTTGTACCGCATCATCAGCGGCATGGTGGCCATGAACAAGGGCTTGCCCATGGAGACCCCCGCATGAGCGACAGCGCTGGAACCAATGCCGCAGGCACCGATCCAAATTGCATCTTTTGCAAGATCGTGGCCGGCAAGATCCCGTCCAAGCTGGTGTACCAGGACGACGAGGTCTACGCCTTTCACGACATCAACCCATGGGCGCCGGTGCATTTCCTGCTGATTCCCAAGCAGCACATCGCCTCCATGGCGCAGTTGGACGACGGGCACGCGGCGCTGATGGGGCGCATGATGGCCCTGGTGCCCAGGCTGGCCGCGCAGGAGGGCTGCGGGCCGTATCCGGAAGGGGGCTTCCGGCTGGTCAGCAACACCGGGGCCGAGGGTGGCCAGGAGGTGCACCACCTGCATTTCCACGTKTTGGGCGGGCCACGCCCGTGGTTGCGGGGTTGACACGGTTTTGGGGCCGGCCGGGCCGGCGAGTCAGGTATCAGGGCGCGGCCTCCCCGCGAGGACTAAAATCAGACTGAATGCATAGGAGCGCGTCATGGGTTTTTCCACCACACACTTGCTGATCTTCCTGGTCATCATCATCGTCATTTTTGGCACCAAGAAGCTGCGCAACATCGGCTCCGACCTGGGTGGGGCCGTCAAGGGCTTCAAGGACGGCATGAAGGATGGCGACAAGCCGGCCGAGGGCCAGCCCGCGGTTGTGCCCCCCGCGCAGCAGGTCACCAGCACCGCGCCGGTCGCCGCCAACAAGGATGCGATCGACGTTGAAGCCAAGACCAAGACCTGATCTGCGGTCAGCGCACGCTTGCCCCTGGACTGACTGCCCATGCTGGACATAGGCGTTACCAAGCTCGCCATCATTGGCGGGATTGCGCTCGTGGTCATCGGCCCGGAAAAGTTGCCGGGCGTGGCGCGCACGTTGGGCGCGCTGCTGGGTCGGGCACGCCGCTATGTGGCCGATGTGAAGTCCGAGGTCAGCCGCTCCATGGAGCTTGACGAGCTGAAAAAGATGAAGGACGTGGTGGTGGGCGCCGCCCAGGAGGTGGAAAGCTCCATCCAGTCCACCGCGCGCGACTTCGAGCACAGCTGGGCCGATGCCACCAACGGCAACACGGCGCTGGCCGAGCCGCCAGCGGCCTACCCCAGCTACAAACACCCTAAAAAGAACTGGCGGCTCAAGCAGGGCGCCACGCCCCAGTGGTACAAGGTCCGCAACGGTGTCCGCTCCAAGGCCTTGTCGGGCGCCGCGCGGGTGGCCCGCTTCCGGCCCAAGAAGACGGCGTGAGCCGCGCCGCCCCGGGCGCACGCCGCCCCTGAACACCGAATTCACCCGGCATGACTGACCCTTCCAACAAAGACAAAGAAGACGAGCTCGCGGGCACCGAGCAGCCCTTCATCGCCCACCTGGTGGAGTTGCGTGACCGGTTGCTGTACGCAATCTATGGCGTCGGCGCCATCTTCGCGGTGCTGTGCTTCTTTCCCGGGCCGTCGCACCTGTACGACCTGATGGCGCTGCCGCTGGTCAAATCGCTGCCCGACGGCTCGAAGATGATCGCGGTGGGCGTGGTCTCGCCCTTCCTGGTGCCCATCAAAGTGACGGTGATGGCGTCGATTGGCCTGTCGCTGCCGTGGATCCTGTACCAGGTCTGGGCCTTCGTGGCGCCGGGGCTGTACCAGCACGAGCGTCGGTTGGTGGTGCCACTCGTTGCGGCCAGCACGATCCTGTTCTACACCGGGGCGGCGTTCTGCTATTTCTTCGTCTTTGGCCAGGCCTTTCCGGCGATCCAGAAGATGGCGCCGATCTCGGTCGCTGTCAGCCCCGACATCGAAGCCTACCTGGACTTCGTCATCACCATGTTCCTGGCCTTTGGCGTCGCCTTTGAGGTGCCCATCGCCGTAGTCATCCTGGCGCGCATGGGTTTGGTGACCGTCAAGCAGCTGAAGGCCTGGCGCGCGTATTTCATCGTTGGCGCGGCGGCAGCAGCCGGCCTGGTGACGCCACCCGATCCGGTGTCCATGATCGCGCTGCTGGTGCCCATGTGCCTGCTGTACGAGATGGGCATCTGGGCGGCGCAGATCTTCATCAAGCACACGCAGGCGCCCGAAACGCCCAGCGAAGCCGACGCACCCGGTCAGGGCTAGCGGGGCGCGGGCGCCTTGGCGCGCTGGCGCTGGCCCGGCGTCACGGTGACACTGAGCTTGCCGGCGGCGCGCACCAGCGTGACGGGTACCGGTTTGCCGGGTTTCAGCGCCGCCACCACCGACAGCAACTCCGACACACTGTTGACCGGCTTCTCGGCAATGTCCAGGATCACATCGCCGGGGTGGATGCCGGCCTGCGCGGCTGGGCCGTTTTGCAGCACGCCGGCCATGATCACGCCCTGGTAGCCTTCGCCGTTGGTGTTTTTCGGCGGTTTCACGCCGAAGGTCTCGGCCAGCTCGGGCGTCAGGTCCTGCGGCTCCACGCCTATCCAGCCGCGCGTCACCAGGCCGTCCTTGACGATGCCTTCCAGCACCAGCTTGGCGGTGGAGACGGGGATGGCAAAGCCTATGCCCATGCTGCCGCCCGAGCGCGAGTAGATGGCGGTGTTGATGCCCAGCAGGTTGCCGTTGGTGTCCACCAGCGCGCCACCGGAGTTGCCGGGGTTGATGGCAGCGTCGGTCTGGATGAAGTTCTCAAACGTGTTGATGCCCAACTGGTTGCGCCCCAGCGCGCTGACGATGCCGCCAGTCACCGTCTGCCCGACACCGAAGGGGTTGCCGATGGCCAGCACCTGGTCGCCCACCTGCAGGCTGTCTGAATTGCCCAGCACGATCACCGGCAGGCGGTCCAGGTCGATCTTCAGGATCGCCAGGTCGGTCTCGGGATCGGTGCCTATCACCTTGCCGTGCGCGTGGCGGGCGTCGTTGAGGATGACCTCGATCTCGTCGGCGCCTTCGATCACATGGTTGTTGGTCAGCACGTAGCCGCTGGTGCTGACGATGACGCCGCTGCCCAGCCCCATTTGCGGCTCGTTGCCCTGGTCGCCGAAGAAGAAGCGGAACCAGGGGTCGCCGCTCTTGTCGTTGCGGCGCGCCGTCTTGCTGGTGTTGATGCTGACCACGGCGGCCGATGCCTTCTGCGCCGCTTGCCGGAAGCTGCCGAAGGGCACTGCGCCCGGATTGGTCGCCGGCGCCTCAACCAGCGAAAACGCGGCATTGGCCAGGCCGCGCCGTGCGACCCAGTCGGGCTTCAGCGTCGCGACGACAAAGTAGGCGGCCAGCAGCACCGTCACGGTTTGGGAAAAGAGCAACCACAAGCGCTTCATGCGTCAAATTGTAGGGCGCCTGCGCCAAAGGCAAGCTTCGCCCAACAAAAGAAAAAACCGCTCAAAGCCGCGCAAATGCTGGCGTTCGGGGATTGCCGGTTCCCCGCCCTGGTTGGCGGGATCAGGCCGACACGGCACTCGGCTCCGCGGCTGTCCCCCGGGCCTTCGGCCCTCCTCCTTGATGCCGCTGCGCCGAATGCCGCATCGACCTGATCTTGCTGGGGTGGTGGGCGTGCCGGTTTTCTAGCGCTCAGCGTGCCAATGGACCCGAAGTCGCTGGGGCGTGTGGCGGAGCGGAATCAAGGGGGAGGGCCGTAGGCCCGGAGGACATCCGCGTAGCCACGCGCCCCAGCGGCGTCGGCAGCCAGCGAATCAGGCTTCCAGCGCGTCGGCAACAACAGGCCGGTCACGCGCACAATTGGTCCAAGCCCAAATGAGCATCCAGCACACCCTCATCCACATCCAGCCCGAAGCGCCGCCCAAGCCCGCGCTGGGCCAGGCGTGCAACGGCTGCGGTGTCTGCTGCCTGCTGGAACCCTGCCCGTTGGGTGTGCTGCTGTCGCGTCGCCGCCAGGGCGCGTGCATGGCGGTGCGCTGGGACGGTGACGGCCGGCGCTACGTTTGCGGCAGCCTGAGCGTGCCGGGCGAGGTGGCACGGGCCGCGCTGCCAGCCTGGCTGCAACCCCTGGCCCGGCCGCTTGCCGCCGGTCTGCGCCGCTGGGCGCCGCGCTGGATTGCCGCTGGCAGCGGCTGCGACAGCAGCCTGGAGGTGGCCCGCCCGCCCGAAGCCGGGGCGGATTGACCGACAATCACGCGCATGACCGACCGCACGACCGACCGCGCCACCGTCCTGCAAGCTTTCGATGACCTGCTGCAACCCGGGCGTTTTCGCGATTACGGGCCCAATGGCCTGCAGGTGGAGGGCGCGCGCGAGGTGCGGCACATCGTCTCTGGCGTCACCGCCAGCCTGGCGCTGATCGAGGCCGCCATCGCCGCCGGTGCCGACAGCCTGTTCGTGCACCACGGCCTGTTCTGGCGTGGGCAGGACGGCCGCGTGACCGGCTGGATGAAGCAGCGCCTGGCGCTGCTGCTGCGCCACGACATCAACCTGTTCGCCTACCACCTGCCGCTGGACGCCCACCCCGAGCTGGGCAACAACGCGCAGCTGGGCTTGCAACTGGGCCTGGTGGCAGACGGCCGCTTTGGCGAGCAGGAGCTGGGTTTTCTGGGTGCGCCGGTGGCCGGCGAATTTGCCGGCGCCGCCGCGCTGGCCGGCCATGTGGCACAGGTGCTGGGCCGCAGCGTGACTTGTGTTGGCGGCGGTGACGGCAAACCCCTGCGCCGCATCGCCTGGTGCACTGGCGGCGCCCAGGGCTATTTCGAGGCCGCGATTGCCGCCGGGGCCGACGCCTTCATCACCGGCGAGATTTCCGAGCCGCAGGCGCACTATGCGCGCGAGTGCGGCGTGGCCTTCCTGGCCTGCGGCCACCACGCCAGCGAGCGCTATGGCGCGCCCGCCGTGGCCGGCCATGTGGCCGCTGCACTGGGGCTGCGCCACCAGTTCATCGACATGGACAACCCGGCCTGAAGCCATGGCCGCTGTACCTCAACCCATGGCCATCACGCTGGGCGATGCTGCCGGCATCGGCCCGGAGATCATCGCCAAGGCGTTTCGCGACGCGCCGGAACTGCTGCAGGGCTGCTTTGTGGCTGGTGATGTGGGCGCCATGCGCCGTGCCGCCGGCTGGCTGGGCGGCGTGCCGCTGCCGGTGGCGCGCATCGCCATCGCCGAGGACGCTTGGGCCGTGCCGCCACAGTGCATCCCGGTGTTGCAGGTTGGGGCGCCGCTGGCGTTGGACGCGGTGCCGCCGGGCCAGGTCAGCGCGCAGGCCGGTGAAATGTCTGGACGCTGCCTGGTGTGGGCGGCCCAGGCCGCCTTGCGCGGCGAGGTGGCCGCGCTGGTGACGGCGCCGCTGCACAAGGAGGCCTTGGCGGCGGCCGGTGCCCTTTACGCCGGCTACCCCGGCCACACCGAAATCCTGCAGGCCCAGGCGGCGGCATTCCTGCAGCGCCCGTTGGCCGATGTGCCGGTGCGCATGATGCTGGCCAATGACGAGCTGCGGGTGGTGCTGGTCAGTATCCACATGGCCTTGCGCGACGCGCTGGCGGCCGTCACCCACGACAACGTGTTGCAGACGCTGCGGGTGGCCGATGCGGCGCTGCGCCGGCAACTGGGCCGCGCGCCCAGGCTGGCGGTGGCCGGGCTGAACCCGCACGCGGGCGAGGGCGGGCTGTTCGGCCGCGAGGAGATCGAGGTGCTGCAGCCGGCCATGGCGCAGGCGCGCTCGCAGGGCGTGGATGCGCTGGGGCCTTATGCGCCGGACACGGTGTTCATGCGCGCGCGCCAGGGCGAATTCGACGCCGTGGTCGCCATGTACCACGACCAGGGGCTGATCCCGGTCAAGTACCTGGGGGTGGAGCAGGGCGTCAATGTGACGCTGGGCCTGCCGCTGGTGCGCACCAGCCCGGACCACGGCACCGCCTTTGACATTGCCGGCAGCGGCCGGGCCGATGCGGCCAGCCTGCTGGCCGCCATCCGCATGGCGCGCCAGCTCAGCCGCTAGGTACCGGCCAACTTTACTTTTTCAGGCTGTCGCGGATTTCGCGCAGCAGCAGCACGTCTTCTGGTGTGACGACAGGTGCCGGCTCCGGCGCCGGTGCCTCTTTTTTCAGCTTGTTGATCTGCTTGACCATCAGGAAGATGATGAAGGCCAGAATCACGAAGTTGACCGCCACGGTGATGAAGTTGCCATAGGCGAACACCGGCACACCAGCCTTTTTCAGCGCCTCCAGCGTGCCGGCGTTGCCCGCGGGCACGCTGCCCAGCACCACGAACATGTTGGAAAAGTCCAGCTTGCCGACGATCGCGCCTATCACTGGCATGATGAGGTCGCCCACCACCGAATCGACGATCTTGCCGAAGGCGCCGCCGATGATCACACCCACCGCGAGGTCGACCACATTGCCCTTGACGGCGAATTCCTTGAATTCCTGCACCATGCCCATGCTGAGTACTCCTTTGTTGTTGGTGGACGCGCTGTTTTCCGGCTAACACAGTTTTTGGATCAGCCACCCTAGTTTGACGCCTTTTTGCCTGCTTTTTACGCGGCGTCAACACAAAACCCGGCATTGAATTTGCAACAGGCGGTCAGCTACAATCCCACGTTACCCTTGTAGTCATGTTCCCTGAGGATACTCATGAGTGAATCTCTTGCCGCCGGTAGCGATAAGATCGACCCGAGCAAAAGAACCTGGTTGATCACGTCGAGCTGCGCTGGTGTGGTGGGCGGCATTGCCGCTGCCGTGCCTTTTGTCAGCACTTTCCAGCCTTCCGAGCGCGCCAAGGCCGCCGGCGCGGCCGTGGAAGTGGACATCTCTGGGCTGAAAGCCGGCGAAAAACTGACCGTCGAATGGCGCGGCAAGCCGGTGTGGATCGTCAAGCGCACGCCTGAGCAGCTGGCCGCGCTGAAAACCGTGGACGGCCTGCTGGCCGATCCGAAATCCGAGCGCAAGCCCAGCGAGCTGACCCCCGCCTATGCGCTCAAGGACAACCCCGACTACCGCTCCATCAAGCCCGAAATCCTGGTGGTGGTGGGCATCTGCTCGCACCTGGGCTGCTCGCCCTCCGACAAGTTCACGCCCGGCCCGCAGCCCTCGCTGCCCGACAACTGGGCCGGCGGTTTCCTGTGCCCCTGCCACGGCTCCACCTTCGACATGTCGGGCCGCGTCTACAAGAACAAGCCCGCGCCCGACAACCTGGAAGTGCCTCCGCACATGTACCTCTCCGACAGCCGCCTGCTGATCGGTGAGGACAAGAAGGCCTGATAAGAAGAAGCTGCACCGGAGCACACGATGGCTGAAATGAAAGAAATCTCCCCCAACGCGCCGGCGGCTGAAAAGCTGCTGAACTGGGTCGACAACCGCTTCCCGCTCACCACGCTCTTCAAGGAGCACATGAGTGAGTACTACGCGCCGAAGAACTTCAACTTCTGGTACATGTTTGGCTCGCTGGCCATGCTGGTGCTGGTGATACAGATCGTCACCGGCATCTTCCTGACCATGAACTACAAGCCCGACGCCGCGCTGGCGTTCGGCTCGGTCGAGTACATCATGCGCGACGTGCCCTGGGGCTGGCTGGTGCGCTACATGCACTCCACCGGCGCCTCGGCCTTCTTCGTCGTGGTCTACCTGCACATGTTCCGCGGCCTGATGTATGGCAGTTACCGCAAGCCCCGTGAGCTGATCTGGGTCTTCGGCTGCGCCATCTTCCTGTGCCTGATGGCCGAGGCCTTCATGGGCTACCTGCTGCCCTGGGGCCAGATGAGCTACTGGGGCGCCCAGGTGATCGTCAACCTGTTTGCCGCCATCCCCTTCGTCGGCCCCGACCTGGCGCTGCTGATCCGCGGCGACTACGTGGTGGGCGACGCCACGCTGAACCGCTTCTTCAGCTTCCACGTCATCGCGGTGCCGCTGGTGCTGCTGGGCCTGGTGGTGGCGCACATCATCGCGCTGCACGAAGTGGGTTCCAACAACCCCGACGGCGTGGAGATCAAGGCCACCAAGGACAAGAACGGCATCCCGCTGGACGGCATCCCCTTCCACCCGTACTACACCGTGCACGACATCTTTGCCGTCTGCATGTTCCTGATGGTGTTCACGGCCATCGTGTTCTTCGCGCCTGAAGTTGGCGGCTATTTCCTGGAGTACAACAACTTCATCCCGGCGGACCCGCTGAAGACGCCGCCGCACATCGCGCCGGTGTGGTACTTCACGCCTTACTATTCCATGCTGCGCGCCATCACCACCGAAATGGTGTATGTGCTGATTGCCTGCGTGGCTGGCGGCGCGATTTTCAGCGTCGTCAAGTTCAAGCTGCCCAGCTTCATCAAGGCTGCCATCCTGGCGGTGGCCGCCGTGGTGGTGGCCATGATGCTGAGCACCGACGCCAAGTTCTGGGGCGTGGTGATCATGGGTGGTGCCGTCGTCATCCTGTTCGGCCTGCCCTGGCTGGACAACAGCCCGGTGCTGTCGATCCGCTACCGCCCGAGCTGGCACAAGTGGGTGTATGCCGTGTTCGTCGTCAACTTTGTCGTGCTGGCGTACCTGGGCGTGCAACCGCCGTCGCCCATCGGCGAGCGGGTGTCGCAAGTGGGCACGATGTTCTATTTCGGTTTCTTCATCCTGATGCCGTGGTGGAGCCGCCTGGGAACGCCCAAGCCGGTGCCCAGCCGTGTCACCTTCGCCGCCCACTAAGTCGCTGGAGAAAACAACAAAATGAAGAAGCTCATACTCGCTTTGCTGATGGCGGCCGGCCTGGTGACCGGCGCGCAAGCCAATGAAGGCGGCCCGGCTTGGGACAAGGCACCCAACGCCACCAACGACCTGGTCTCGCTGCAGCACGGCGCCAAGCTGTTCGTCAACTACTGCCTGAACTGCCACTCGGCCGCTTTCATGCGCTACAACCGCATGACCGACATCGGCCTGACCGAGCAGCAGATCAAGGACAACCTGCTGTTCGCCACCGACAAGGTGGGCGACACCATGAAGGCGGCCATCGACCCCAAACAGGCCAAGGCCTGGTTTGGCGCCAACCCGCCCGACCTGAGCGTGATCGCGCGCTCGCGTTCGGCCGGCGGCAAGGGCTCCGGTGCCGACTACCTATACACCTACCTGCGCACCTACTACGCCGACGACACCAAGGCCACCGGCTGGAACAACCTGGTGTTCCCCAGCGTCGGCATGCCCCATGTGCTGTGGGAGCTGCAGGGCGTGCGCAAGCCCATTTACGAGGTCAAGGAAGTGCACGGCCACCAGGAAGAAGTGCTGAAGGGTTGGGAGCAAGTCACCCCCGGCACGCTGACGCCGCTGCAATACGACCAGGCCGTGGGCGACCTGGTGAACTACCTGCAATGGATGGGTGAGCCGGCCGCCAACACCCGTGTGCGCGTGGGCGTGTGGGTGCTGCTGTTCCTGCTGGTGCTGACCTTCATGACCTGGCGCCTGAATGCGTCCTACTGGAAGAACGTCAAGTAAGTCGTCCGTTCCCCAGCCGGTGCCGCGTCACGAATGCGGCACCGCCCCAGTCCCCAGGGTGGGTTGCCGCGGCAACCCGCTCTTTTTTACTTTTTAGGAGTCCGTTGCCATGATGGTGCTGTATTCAGGAACCACCTGCCCCTTTTCCCACCGTTGCCGGTTTGTGCTGTTCGAAAAAGGCATGGATTTCGAGATCCGCGACGTTGACTTGTACAACAAGCCCGAGGACATCAGCGTGATGAATCCGTACGGCCAGGTGCCTATCCTGGTCGAGCGAGACCTCATCCTGTATGAGTCCAACATCATCAACGAGTACATCGACGAGCGCTTCCCCCACCCGCAGCTGATGCCCGGCGACCCGGTGGACCGTGCCCGCGTGCGCCTGTTCCTGCTGAACTTCGAGAAGGAGCTGTTCGTGCACGTCTCCACGCTCGAATCCCGCGTGGCCAAGGGCAACGAGAAGGTGCTGGAGAAGGCGCGCGCACACATCCGCGACCGCCTGACGCAGCTGGCACCGGTGTTCCTGAAGAACAAGTACATGCTGGGTGACAACTTCTCCATGCTGGACGTGGCCATCGCGCCGCTGCTGTGGCGCCTGGACTACTACGGCATCGACCTGAGCAAGAACGCCGCGCCGCTGCTGAAGTATGCCGAGCGCATCTTCTCGCGCCCGGCCTATATCGAGGCGCTGACGCCGTCGGAAAAGGTGATGCGCAAGTAAGCGTTGGTAAGCCAGCCAGACAGGGGCGGCAAGTGAGGTAAGCTAGCGGCCACCCGTTCGCAGATCCTCACTTCGCCGCCTTTTTTCATGATCGATGCCCAAAGCGCCACCTCCACCCGCCCCTACCTGATTCGGGCGCTGTACGAGTGGTGCACCGACAATGGCTTCACCCCGTATGTGGCGGTGATGGTGGACGACAGCGTGCAGGTGCCGCGCGAGTACGTGAAGGACGGCGAGATCGTCCTCAACATCAGCTTTGACGCCACCAGCTCGCTGAAGCTGGGCAACGAGTTCATCGAGTTCAAGGCCCGCTTTGCCGGCGTGGCGCGCGAGATCATGGTGCCGGTGGACCGCGTCATCGCTGTGTATGCGCGCGAAACCGGGCAGGGCATGGCCTTCCCGCTGGTCGAGCCGGGCATGCGCCCGGTGGGCGAGAGCGCACCCGCGGCCCGCGCCGGCGCGCCGGCCAAGGACGCAGCCGCTGACTCAGGCGCTTCGCCCAAGCACATCCAGCTGGCCCCGGTGGACGGCGGCGAGCCGGGCGCCAGCGCTGGCGACGACACGCCCGAGCCGCCCCGGCCACCGTCTGCCCCCACCCAGCGGCCCACGCTGACACGCATCAAGTAAAATCCACCCCGTGCCGGTTTAGCTCAGTTGGTAGAGCACCCGCCTTGTAAGCGGTAGGTCGTCAGTTCGAGTCCGACAATCGGCACCACCTCACTGTTCACGCAGTGGCAAGAACCCTCAAAACCCGCTCGCTTCCCAGCGCAGCGGGTTTTTCTTGGCTCAGGCTTTCGTCACTGGCAGACAGTGATTGTCGAAAAACTTAACACTCTCTGTGTGAAAAAATTCACGCATTTGTGAAAAGTTTTTGTAAACCTCTGATTCGTAAGGCTATTTCTATAGCCTATCGGACATGGCTCATAACTTGCTCTCGTGTGCCTACGGTATCTGACTCGTGTGTGTCAGAGCCCATTTTCCTTTTGGAGTCTGTTACATGGCATACATTGGTGCAAAAAAGAGTCTGTTGAAGCGCCCCTCCTTTCGGCGGCTTGCTGCGGCTGCAGCTGTGGCGCTGAGCTTGGGCGCCACTTCTTCGGCAAACGCTGCGAACATTGTTCTCAACAATGTGGGCGGCGTTACGCCCGGTTCGGATGCCGCCATAGGCTTCAGCAAGGCTGCTGCTTTCTGGAGCCACATGTTGACCAACAATGTGACCATCAACCTCAATGTCGGGTACGGTCCCCTGGGCGCTGGCATCCTGGGTTCCACTTCGTCCCCGCGAGTCGGGGTTTTCACGGAGGATGTCGAAGCCCTTTTGGCCGCCAACGCGAACAAGTCCGCGCTGGACGTCCAGGCCGTCGCCAACATGCCCACGCTGGACGCCAACGGTGCGCTGTCCGTGATCACGAGTGGCTACAAGAATGCAGCCAAACAAGGGGTGGACACCACGACCAAGCTGTTGGATGCTGACGGCAGCGCAAACAACTACGGTCTTGCCCTCACCCGTGCAAACGCCAAGGCGCTGGGATTCACCGGCCTGACCGGCGCCGACGCGACCATCACTTTTTCCAGCAGCTTTTCCTTTGACTTCGACCCGACCAACGGCATAGCCAACAACAGCTACGATTTCCTGGGCATCGCGATCCACGAGATCGGGCATGCACTGGGCTTCGTTTCTGGCGTTGACACCTATGACTCGTTTGGCCCCGGTGGCCCCAATGCAGCAAATACCAGCAATCTCAACAACTTCGTCATCAACTCGGCGCTCGACTTGTTCCGCTACAGCGCTGACTCAACCAACCTGGCCCCCGGTGGCGCCTATCTGGACTGGTCGGCGGGCGGTACCCCGACCTACTTCTCGCTGGACAAGGGTGCGACGGCTGTGTCTTTGGGCGGCCTGACCGGCAATTACTCCACCGGTCAGTACAGCGGTGACGGCCGCCAGGCCTCTCACTGGAAGGACAACACCTATGCGGGTGGCGTGAACTGCTCCAACCCGACCAAGACGCCCATCGGCATCCTGGACCCGACCGCCGGCCGTTGTGAGTCATTGGGCATCACGGCCATGGATTTGGCCGCGTACGACGCCATGGGTTGGAACCTCGCTGTGGACGTGTTTGACAGGCCGGATATCTTCCTGAGCACTGCAAGCCTCTTTGTTGACCCCACGGACGTGCCTGAACCCGTTGGCCTGGCCCTGTTCGGTGTTGCTCTGGCTGGATTGGCCGCAAGCCGCCGCCGCAAAAACGCCGGCGCCGAGCAGCAGTAACAGGCCCAGACTCACCGGTATTGCGATTCCGGACCAAGCTGGCTGCACCTCAGCCAGCCAGGCGGCACCTTCGGGTGCCGTTTTTCATGGCCGAATGGCTACCGAATACAATAGGGCAGCCGCGCCAACGTGATCGGCGGCAACCTGGCATCAGAGGTTACACCTGATTTCGGGCCTGCGGAATTTGTACCTTCAGCCGAATTGAGTTAACCTGCCAGCCCTTGCTGCGCAAATGCGCCTCCAGCGATGGCAGCAATTGCCGCAACTTGGCGGCAGCGGCGGTGTTGTCCAACAGCAGGCACCAGCCGCCCTCGTCGATGGGACCGGCCTTGACGCTGGCGCGCAGGCCGGCCGGTATCAGCGGCTGTATGGCCTGCAGCCGCGCGCTGGAGTCCCGCACCAGCTCGGTCAGCCGGGCCAGCGAGGGCGAATCCTGCGTGGCCTGTTGCAGGCTGACGGCTTGGTGGCGGCGAGGGGTCATGGCGGGTTTGCGCCGTGGCGCGGGTCAGAGGAAGCGGTAGTAGTAATGCATTTGATTATCACGGATGCCTGGCTCGCCAAGAGCCGGGCTGTTCATCTCAGCGGCACCAGGCTGGTCTTCTCCGGCCTGTTGGCGGCGTTTTGCCTGATGCTGGTGGCCGCCGGCCTGTACCACTGGGTGTTCCTGAAGGGCGCGCGCGAGGGCTGGCCGGTGATCGGCTCACTGGTCAAGCTGGTGGTGCGCGACGAGTTCGAGCAGCGCGACCGCTACATGCGCGAGAACCTGGACATGATGGCGCGCAAGCTGGGCGAGATGCAGGCCAAGATGGCGCAGCTGGAATCACTGGGCGAGCGGGTGTCGGGCCTGGCCGGTGTCAACCCGGCCGATATCAAGGCCAAGCCCGGCCAGGGCGGTGCCCTGGTCTCGGGCCGGCCACTGACGCTGGAAGAGCTCAACATCACCCTGGCCGACCTGGACAAGCTCAGCGACCAGCGCACCGACTACCTGACTGTGATCGAGTCGCGCCTGTTCGAGCAGAAGATCAAGAGCATGATGGTGCCGACGCAGTTGCCCATCCCCACCGCCGTGCTGGGCTCGTCCTTCGGCTGGCGCATCGACCCTTTCACCGGCGGCTCAGCGCTGCACACCGGGCTGGATTTCCAGGCCGACACCGGCACCCCCATCTTTGCCGCCGCTGGCGGTGTGGTGGTGACGCAGGAATACCACCCGGCCTACGGCAACATGATCGAGGTGGACCACGGCAATGACCTGATCACCCGTTACGCCCACACCTCCAAGGTGTTCGTCAAGAAGGGCGACCTGATCAAGCGCGGCCAGAAGATCGCCGAAGTGGGTACCACCGGCCGCTCCACCGGCTCGCACCTGCATTTCGAGGTGCTGGTGCAAAACGTGCCCCAGGACCCGCAGAAATTCCTCAACGCCGGCCTGAAGCTGCCCGCATTTGCGCAGCAGCAAGCCAAACCGGCTGTGCCGCCGCAGGCTGCCAAGCCGGCGCAGCAGGCCGCCAGCAAGCCGCTGGCCATGGGCGGTCCGCAAGTTGGCCCGCAACCGGGTCCGCAAGTGGCGCTGCAGACCGTGACGCGCCTGGGCGGAACGACCGCACCGGCCACCAACCCGGTGGGCCCGGCCCGGCCGGGCACGGCGCTGGCCCAGGCCCCGCCGGCCACCCCGGCTCTGGGGCCAGCCTCCGGTGCGGCGCAGCAAACGCTCATCCGCAGGTAAAATCAAAAGTTTGGCCGAGTTCCGGGTGCAAATGCCTTCTTTGGCGTTGCATTCACCGGTGCCGGCCCCATTTCGTTCCTGAAACAAACAATAGGATTGCGCCGCCTTGCGGTCCCATCCAGGCCCTGCCCGGGCTGACAACTAAGGCGGTCGTGCATTCATGGCATTCAATATCCTGACCAAAATTTTCGGCAGTCGCAATGAGCGCCTGCTCAAGCAGTACCGGTCCGTGGTGACACGCATCAACGCCCTGGAGGGGCAGTTTGAGCAACTCAGCGACGATGACCTGCGCGCCAAGACGGCCGAGTTCAAGGAGCGCGTTGCCAACGGCGAGACGCTGGACGCGCTGCTGCCCGAGGCCTTCGCGGTGGTGCGTGAGGGTTCCAAGCGGGTGATGAAGATGCGCCACTTCGACGTCCAGATGCTGGGCGGCATGTCCCTGCACCAGGGCAAGATCTCGGAAATGCGCACCGGCGAGGGCAAGACGCTGACCGCCACGCTGCCGGTCTACCTGAACGCGCTGACCGGCAAGGGCGTGCACGTGGTGACGGTGAACGACTACCTGGCCAGCCGCGACGCCAAGTGGATGGGCCGGCTGTACAACTTCCTGGGCCTGTCGGTGGGCATCAACCTGCCGCAGATGCCGCGCGAGGAGAAGCAGGCCGCCTACCGCGCCGACATCACCTACGGCACCAACAACGAATTCGGCTTCGACTACCTGCGTGACAACATGGTCTACGAGGTGGCCGACCGCGTGCAGCGCGGGCTGAACTACGCCATCGTCGACGAGGTGGACTCCATCCTGATCGACGAGGCGCGCACGCCGCTGATCATCAGCGGCCAGGCCGAGGACCACACCGCGCTGTACGTGGCCATCAACCGCGTGGTGCCGGTGCTGACCCGCCAAGAGGGCGAGGCCGACCCGCGCACCGGCGAGGGCGTGACCAAGCCGGGCGACTTCACGCTGGACGAGAAGAGCCGCCAGGTGTTCCTGACCGAGCAAGGCCACGAGAACGCCGAGCGCATCCTGGCCCAGGCCGGGTTGATCGCCGAGGGCGCCAGCCTGTACGACCCGGCCAACATCACGCTGATGCACCACCTGAACGCGGCGCTGCGTGCCGCCCACCTGTACCTGCGCGACCAGCATTACGTGGTGCAGGACGGCGAGGTGGTGATCGTCGACGAGTTCACCGGCCGCCTGATGACGGGCCGCCGCTGGAGCGACGGCCTGCACCAGGCGGTGGAGGCGAAGGAAGGCGTGGACATCCAGGCCGAGAACCAGACACTGGCCTCCATCACCTTCCAGAACTATTTCCGCCTGTACGGCAAGCTGGCCGGCATGACCGGCACGGCCGACACCGAGGCCTATGAGTTCCAGGAAATCTATGGCCTGGAAACCACGGTGATCCCGCCCAACCGGCCCAGCCGGCGCGACGACCAGCTGGACCGCGTGTACAAGACCACCAACGAGAAGTACGTGGCCGCCATCCAGGACATTCGCGAGTGCTACGAGCGCGGCCAGCCGGTGCTGGTGGGCACGACCTCGATCGAGAATTCGGAGATCATCGCCCAGTTGCTGGAGAAGGAAAAGCTGCCGCACCAGGTGCTCAACGCCAAGCAGCACGCGCGCGAGGCCGACATCGTGGCCCAGGCCGGCCGGCCCAAGATGATCACCATCGCCACCAACATGGCGGGCCGCGGCACCGACATCGTGCTGGGCGGCAATGTGGAAAAGGCGATCGAGGCGGTGGAGCAGGACGAGACGATGGATGCCGCCGCCAAGGAGCCGCGCATCGCCGAGTTGCGCGCACAGTGGAAGCTGGACCACGAGAAGGTCACCGGGCTGGGTGGCCTGCGCATCATCGCCACCGAGCGGCATGAATCCCGCCGCATCGACAACCAGCTGCGCGGCCGTTCCGGCCGCCAGGGTGACCCGGGCTCGTCGCGCTTTTACCTCAGCCTGGACGACCAGCTGATGCGCATTTTTGCCGGCGACCGCGTCAAGGCCATCATGGACCGCCTGAAGATGCCCGAAGGCGAGGCCATCGAGGCCGGCATCGTCACCCGTTCCATCGAGAGCGCACAGCGCAAGGTGGAAGCGCGCAACTTCGACATGCGCAAGCAGCTGCTGGAGTACGACGACGTTTCCAACGACCAGCGCAAGGTGATCTACCAGCAGCGCAACGAGATTCTGGACGCCACTGAGCTGGGGGCGCAGATCGCCTCGCTGCGCGAAGGCTGCTTCACCGACCTGGTGCACCAGTATGTGCCCGAGGAGTCGGTGGAAGAGCAGTGGGACCTGGCCGGCCTGGAGAAGACCCTGGCCGACGACTGGCAGCTGGAGCTGGACCTGAGAACCTGGGTCGACCAGGCCGAATCGGTCACCGTGGACGAAATCGTGGCCAAGGTGCTGGAAGCGGCGAATGCCTCTTTCGACGCCAAGGTGGCGCAGGTGGGCAGCGACAACTTCACGCATTTCGAGCGCATGGTGCTGCTGCAAAGCATAGACACGCAGTGGCGCGAGCACCTGAGCTCGCTGGACTACCTGCGCCAGGGCATCCACCTGCGCGGCTACGCGCAGAAGCAGCCCAAGCAGGAGTACAAGCGCGAGGCGTTCGAGCTGTTCGGCCAGTTGCTGGACTCGGTGAAGAACGAGGTGACCAAGGTGCTGATGACGGTGCGCATCCAGTCTGGTGAACAGCTGGAGCAGGCCGCCGAGGACATGGAAGACCGCGCCGAGAGCATTTCCAACGTGACCTACAGCGCACCCACCGAAACCGGCGAAGTGGAAACGACGGTGGACGAGGAGACGCTGCGCGACGGGCAACCCCGCCTGGCTGTGCGCGAGGGCCCGCGCGTGGGGCGCAACGACCCCTGCCCGTGCGGCAGCGGCAAGAAGTACAAGCAGTGCCACGGCAAGCTGGCGTGAGCTCTGCTGTCGTGCGTTAGCCTCAGGGCGGCCTTGGTGCCGCCCTTTTCATTTCTTCAGCACATCCTTGCCCACCCAGCGCTCGGTGGCGTCGTCGGACTGCGCCAACTCACGCGCCAGCGCCGTGGCCTGCGCCTTCACGCCCGGCCGCTTGACGATGATGGCCCGCAGCGCCATGGCCACCGCCTTCTTGACGAAGTTGCGCTCATCACTGGCGGCGGTACGTACCAGCGGCAGGCATTGGACGAATTGTGCATCTGTGGCCTTCTTGTCGTGCAGCGCCAGCGCCCACAGCAATGCAAACGCGGTGCGCTTGACGAATTCCGGTTTCGCCTTGGCCCAGGCCGCCACCCGGCCCCAGGCATGCGGGCTCTGGTCGAACAGGCTGAAACTCAGCGTGTCGCAGTAACCCCAGTTGTCAAACTCGCGGCACCAGCGGTCCATCTCGGCCACCGTGAGCTTGGCCGGGTCGGCCACAAAAGCCACCAGGATGCGCGCCTCATAGACGCCGGTGGCCCACAACGGCTGCGCCAGCGCATGCTGGCGGCCCAGTTGTTTGCCCAGTGCCTTGATGTCCCTCATGGGCACGCCCAGCGCGTGTTCGGAGGGCAGCGCGTAGCGCGCCATGCCGGCCAGCGTGGCCGGGTCGGCGTTTGCGCGCAGCGCGGCCAGCACGCTGTCTATTTCTTTGGAAGGGGTGGTTGCCATGTGGTGTCTGCCCTTTGCTGCTTGCGCTGGCGGCGATGGTGCCAGCCCCATACCCAGCGGCCCTCAGCTGACCAGTCGCGCCAGCTCACAGCGGCCTGACGCAGCCCGGTGGTGGCAAAGTGCAGCGCGGGCGGCGCCAGTGGCGCGGCCTGCAGGGGTGCGCCCTCCACCACGGCGCGCAGGTTGGCAGCCAGTGACTGCACGGCGGCGGGGCCGGGTTCGTCCAGATCGCTTTGCACAAACACCTGCGGGTGGCTGGCGGCGCGCTGCTGTGCGTCCACCGGCACGTGGCCGGTTTCGTCCAGCGTCAGCGTGCTGTGCTGCAGCCAGGGCGCTGGCTGCACCGGGCCGGCCAACAGCGGCACGTCGCAGGCCAGGCGGGCGCCGCTGGCCAGTTGCACCTCGTCGGCGCGCAGCGCGGTGGCGGGTTCGCGCAGCAAGGTGATGTTGCGCGCCCTGAGCAGCGCCAGCAGCCGGGTGCCCAGCGCCGTGGGAAATTCGGCACCAAAAGGCTCGTCGCCAACAATCAGGGTGACGGCCGCACCGGGCAGGCTGGCGGGCAGCGCCAGCGCCAGCTCCACACCCAGCTTGTTGGCGCCCAGCACCGCCACCCGCAGCTTGCGGCGCTCGCCCAGGTCCACCACGCGCGGCCACAGCTCGGCAAACATGTCGTTCGGATGCACGAACAGGCCATGGTTGCGCGCGCCGGGCAGGCGCGCCTCCACGCTGGCACGGTCCTGCACGCGCGGCTCGGCGATGGACAGCCAGTCGAAGTGCAGGGTGCTGCCATCGTGCAGGCGCAGCGCATTCTGCTGGACGTCAAGCTCGGTCACCGGTTGCGTGATCCAGCGCACACCGCTGTGCTGCAGCAGCGGCGCCAGGGGCACCGCGCATTGTTCCAGTGTGGTTTGTCCGGCGGCGATGTCGGCCAGGCGTTGCGGCGCCACATGCTGGGTGTGGGTGGTGACCAGCGTGACGGTGGCGCCCGGCAGTGGGTGCTGGGCCAGCGCGGCCAGAAAGCGCAGGTGCGCGCGCGAGGTGCCCAGCAGCACCAGGTTCATGGCGCAGGCAGGCTCAGCACCAGGTCGCCCACATAGGCGGTGCTGGTGCCGGCGGTGTTGTCGGCATCGGCCTCCACGGCCAAGCCCACCAGCGGCGGGATGGTGGGCGTCTCGGCACCAAAGGCGGCACGAAAGTCGGCAGCCAGGTCACGCTCGTGGGTCACCCACTGCTTCAACTGCTTCTCGCCGCTGTTGAGCACGATCATGCGCAGCCGCTTGGTGAAGGCGCTGGGCAGGATGGTGCCGGTGGGCAGCAGGTGGTCCCACACGTAGCACAGCGTGTCGGCCGGCAGCTTCGGGTCATGCGCGGCGTTGCGCATCAGCCGCCACACGTTGCGCTCGTAAAAGCCCAGGGCCTCCAAGGGCAGATCGAACAGCGCGCACACCTTGACGGGCGAATCGTCGCCGCTCTTCTTGGTCAAGTCGGCTTGCAGCAGCGGCTCGTCCAGCCGCCAGCGAAAGCGCAGCATCGTGGGGCCGGTGAGCGTGATGGGCGCCAGGTCATGCACCAGCGTGCCGTAGGACTTGTCGGTGTGCACGCGCAGCACATGCTGGCCATCCAGATTGACGATGCTGAATTGCGTCACCGGCTTCTTGCCGGTGGGAAACTCCACCACCCGCCAGGGCGGCTGCGGCGCACCCTCGGGCATGGCGGAATAAGGATGCAGGTTTGGCGCTTGCTGGGCCTGGGCAGGGCCAGCCAGCCACGCCATCACGGCCAACGCGATGCCCGGCAGCAGGACCTTGCGGGCCAGGTGGCGGATCAGGGGGACGGCGGCGACCATGGCGGCAATGATCGCAGAACGGCTACTTCCCCGCCACCGGGGCCGCCACCGCCCCGGCATGGGCCAGCCCGGCGGCCACGCCGCCGAAGCGGTCGCCATGCACCATGCGGGCCTGCGGGAAGGCGGCTTGCAGCAGTGCCACCAGCGGCAGCAGCGCCGAGGAGCCACCAGTCAGGTACACCACGTCCACACCCGCCACGCCGGCACGCTGCAGGCAACTGCGCGCGCAGTCAACAATGCGGCCCAGCTGCGCGGCCAGCACGCGGTCCAGCCCATCCGGGGTCAGCAGCGCGTTCAGATCAGGTTCTATGCAGTCCAGCGCCAGCAGCGCGTCCGCGCCGCTGACCGAGCAGGCGATCTTGGCCGCCTCCGCATTGGCCAGGATGCGGTGGCCCAGACGCTGCTGCAACACGTGCATCAAGCGTTCGAACAGCATCAGGTCGCTGTAGAAAGGCCGCAACTCCTTTGTGTGGTTCAAACTCTTGCGCGAATAGGCCTGGTGGATCAGGTGCCAGGTGGAGAGGTCGAAGAAGATGCTGGAGGGCACCTCGCGCCCGCTGGGGCCGACGTGGCCCAGGCCCAGCGCCGGCATGGCCAGCTTCAGGTTCAGCAGCTGGTCAAAGTCAGTGCCGCCCAGGTGCACACCGCTGGTGGCCAGGATGTCCTGGGCGCGCTGGGCCTGGCCGCGTCGCACCGGGTCCAGCCGCATGACGGTGAAATCCGACGTGCCGCCGCCAATGTCCACGATCAGCGCCGTGGTGGCCTTGTCTATGCGTTGCTCGTAGTCGAAGGCGGCCGCAATGGGTTCCAGCTGGAAGCCCACCTTCGTGAAACCCGCCGCCTTGGCGGCCCGGCCCAGCGTGACCTGGGCCAATGCGTCGCGCTCGGGCTGGTCGTCCACAAAGTGCACCGGCCGGCCCAGCATGGCGGTTTTCACGCTCTGCCCCAGGTGCGCTTCAGCCCGGCGCTTCAATTCCTTGAAGAACAGCGTGACGATGTCGAAGAAGCTCACCAGGTGGCCGTTGACCAGTGTCTTGTCGTCCATCAGCCTGCTGCCCAGCAGGCTCTTGATGGAACGCATCAAGCGCCCTTCGGCGCCGTTGCGGTAGGCGGTGACGGCGGCAGCGCCAAACAGGATGGGACCGGCCTCATTTGGGAAGAACAGCGCCGTGGGCATGGCCGCGTTGCCATCATCCAGTGGCAAATGCCACAGGCTGCCATCCGCCCGGCACACCGCCACCGCCGAGTTGGAGGTGCCGAAGTCTATGCCCAGTACCGGACCCGGCACGGTGAATCAGGCCCCACTGCGCAGCACATGCTGCAAAAAGCGGCTGATGTCGGCGATCTCCTGCGGGTGCACGCTGTGTGGCATGGGGTAGGTGTGCCATTGCACGCTGTAGCCCAGAGCGGTCAACGCATTGCGCGAGGCCTCGGCGCGCATCAGCGGCACCACCGGGTCCATCTGGCCATGGGCCATGAAGATGGGCGTGGCCTGGTTGGCGGCGCTGCGCTCGGCCGCCACGCTGTCAGCCAGCGGCAGGTACCCCGACAAGGCCATGATGCCGGCCAGTTTGTCGGCATGCCGCAGCCCGGTGTGCAAGGCCATAGCGCAGCCCTGCGAGAAGCCGGCCAGCACGATGCGTGAGACGGGAATGCCGCGCGCCACCTCGGCGGCGATCAGCACCTCGATCTGCTTGGACGATTGGCGTATGCCGCCACCGTCCTCCTGCCGCACCAGCTCCGTGCCCAGGATGTCGTACCACGCCGGCATCACATAGCCGCCATTGAGGGTGACCGGGATGCTGGGCGCGTGCGGAAAGATGAAGCGGATGGGGTCGCAACCGGCCAGGTTCAACTCCGGCACGATGGGCGCAAAGTCATTGCCATCGGCTCCCAGGCCGTGCATCCAGATGACTGCAGCGGTGGGGTTGGGGGCGGTTTCGATTTGCAGGCGGGGGAGGAGGGTGTTGGTCATGTCGAGATAGGCAGGAAATGGTGATGAAGAGGATCAGGACAGCAACGCCTGCGCAAACTCCCGCGCACTGAAGGTCTCCAGCTCCTCCAGCTTCTCGCCCACGCCGATGAAGTACACCGGTATAGGCCGCTCGCGCGCAATCGCCGCCAACACGCCGCCCTTGGCAGTGCCGTCCAGCTTGGTGACGATCAGGCCCGTCAGGCCCAGCGCCTCGTCGAAGGCCTTCACCTGGGCCAATGCGTTCTGGCCGGTGTTGCCGTCGATCACCAGCAGCACCTCGTGCGGTGCGGTGGCGTCGGCCTTGGCCACCACGCGCTTGATTTTTTTCAGCTCTTCCATCAGGTGCAGCTGGGTGGGCAGGCGCCCGGCGGTGTCCACCAGAACCACGTCCTTGCCGCGCGCCTTGCCGGCGGCCACGGCGTCGAAGCTGACGGCGGCTGGGTCGCCGCCCTCCTGGCTGATGATCTCCACCGTGTTGCGGTCGGCCCAGATGGCCAGCTGCTCGCGCGCGGCGGCGCGGAAGGTGTCGGCCGCCGCCAGCAGCACCGTGGCGCCGTGCACCGACAGGTGGCGCGTCAGCTTGCCAATCGATGTGGTCTTGCCGGCCCCGTTGACGCCGGCCACCATGATGACCGTGGGCGTGCTCACCTTGCCGATCTCCAGCCGCTTTTCCAGCGGCGCCAGCAGCGTGGCCAGCGCGTCCACCAACAGCGCCTTGACGGCGGTGGGGTCGGCGGCCTTGGTTTCCTTGACGCGTTGCTTCAGGTCGGTGAGCAGGAATTCGGTCGCCTTGACGCCGGTGTCGGCCATCAGCAGCGCGGACTCCAGCTCTTCATAAAGGGCCTCGTCCACCGTGGTGCCGGTGAACACGCCGGCAATGCTGGAGCCGGTCTTGCGCAGGCCGGCCTTCAGCCGCTCCATCCAGCTGGCGCGCTTGGTGGGCTCGGCGGTTGGTTGGGGAATCGCAACGGGTGCTGCGGCAGCGGGGCTCGCCACCGGTGCCGTGGCAGGCACGGGTGCAACAGCGGTGGGCTCAGCAGCTTGCGCGGGCGGGGGGGCGGGGGGTTTCTTTTTGAAAAAGCTGAACATCGGCCGTCGTTCTTAGAATGGGTCCCATTCTATGAAACCTTGCTTACCCCTGATGGCGCTGGCTTTGGCCGCGGCGGCGACGCCGGTGTTGGCGCAGACTTCGCTGCCAGCGCAGACCCAGCTTCAACCACAGGCGTCGCCGGCCCAAACGGCGCCGAAAGTGGCGCAATTCACGCTGCCCAATGGCATGACGTTGATCGTCAAGCCCGAGCCGCGCTCGCCCACCGCCGTGCAGATGCTGTGGGTGCGCGTGGGTGCCATGGACGAAGTGGACGGCACCACCGGCGTGGCCCATGTGCTGGAGCACATGATGTTCAAGGGCACCCGCAGCATCAAGCCGGGCGACTTCTCGCGCCAGGTGGCCGCCATTGGCGGGCAGGAAAACGCCTTCACCGACCAGGATTTCACCGGCTTCTTCCAGGAAATTCCCGCGGCGAAGCTGGAGGCGGTGATGGCGCTGGAGGCCGACCGCTTTGCCAACAATGCCTGGTCCGACGAAGAATTCCGCAAGGAGCTGCAGGTGGTGAAGGAAGAGCGCCGCCTGCGCACCGACGACAACCCGCGCGCCCAGCTGATGGAGGCGATGAACGCCGCCATCTACATGGCCGCGCCCTACCGCCGTCCGGTGGTGGGCTGGATGAGCGACTTGGACGCGTTGACGCCGGACGATGCCCGCCAGTTTTACCAGCGCTGGTATGTGCCGGCCAACGCCGCCGTGGTGGTGGTGGGCGACGTGGACGTGGCCCAGGTGCACCGCCTGGCGCTGCAGTATTACGGCAGCCTGCCGGCGCGGCCGGTGCCTGAGCGCAAACCGCGGTTGGAGCCGCCGCAGATGGGCGTGCGCCGCATCGAATACAAGGTGCCGGCCGAGCAGGCCTATGTGGCGCTGGCCTTCAAGGTGCCGGGGCTGAAGTCGCTGGCACCTGAAGAGGTGGCCAAGCCGGAGGCGCAGGATGCGCTGGCGCTGACCATGCTGGCTGCCGTGCTGGATGGCTATGGCGGTTCGCGGCTCGAGCGCCACCTGACGCGCGGCGAGCACCCGCTGGCCGACAGCGCCACCGCTTCCCACGGTTTGCTGGGCCGGGGGCCGCAGCTGTTCATGCTGGATGGCGTGCCGGCCACCGGGCGCACTACCGAGCAGGTGGAGGCGGGCTTGCGCGAGCAGGTGGCCAAGGTGGCGCGCGAGGGGGTGCAGGCCGCCGAGCTGAACCGGGTGAAGATCCAGTGGGTGGCTGGCCAGGTGTACAAGCGCGACTCGCTGCTGGACCAGGCACGCGAGCTGGGCAACGACTGGGTGCTGGACATGCCGCCCGATACCGACGAGCAGTTGATCGCATTGCTGCGCAACGTGACGTCGCAGCGGGTGCAGGCGGTGGCGGCCAAATACTTTGGCGATGACCAGTTGACGGTGGCGGTGCTGCGCCCGCAGCCCACCGACAAAAAGCGCGCGCTGCGCGCGCCGGTGACGGGGGCTTTGCGATGAAGCAGTTGATGGTGATGCTGACCAGCCTGGTTGTGGCCCTGGTGGCAGTGCCCGCTGCCGCCGGCCTGCCCATACAATATTGGACCCAGCCTTCGGGTGCGCAGGTGTACCTGATCGAGAGCCCCTCGCTGCCCATGGTGGACTTTCAGCTGGATTTCGACGCCGGCTCGCGCCGCGACCCGCTGGCCAAGGCTGGCCTGGCCGAAGCCACCGCCGATGTGCTGCTGAAGGGCACGCACGCCGGCCACGGCATGCCGGCCATGGGCGAGCAGGCGCTGGCCGAGGCCTGGGCCGACCTGGGCGCGCAGTTTGATGTGCAGGCCTCCAGTGACCGGCTGAGTGTGTCACTGCGCTCGCTGACCGAGCCCCCGGTGCTGCAGCGCGCGCTGCAACTGGCCGCGCTGCAACTGGGCCAGCCGGCCTTTCCGCAGGACATCTGGGTGCGCGAGCGGGCCCGTCTGGCCGCCTCGCTGGACGAGGCCAACACCCATGCCGAGACGCAGGCGCAGCGGTTGTTCAGCGCCGCCGTCTACGGCAGCCACCCCTATGGCTACCAGCCCACGCGCGAAACCTTGAGCCGCATCAGCGTGGCCGACATGCGTGCCATGTACCAGCGCATGGTGCGGCCCTGCGCGGCGCGCGTCAGCATTGTGGGCGCGATCAGCCGCGCACAGGCCGATGCAGCGGTTCAGACGCTGCTGGCGCGCTTTCCGGCCAGCAACTGCAGCCAGCCGCTGCCCGCCGTGAGCGAGATCAAGCCGCTGGCCCAGGCGGTGGACAAGCGCCTGCCGTTCGACGCCGTGCAGGCGCAGATCCTGCTGGGCCAGCCCGGCTTCAAGCGCGACGACCCGGATTTCATGGCCCTGCTGGTGGGCAACCACATGCTGGGTGGCGGCGGCTTCAGCTCGCGACTGACCGATGAGGTGCGCGAAAAACGCGGCCTGACCTACAGCGTGGACAGCAGTTTTGATGCCGGCCTGCACGCCGGCGCCTTCACCATCGCGCTGCAGACCCGGCCCGACCAGGCGGCCCAAGCCTTGCAGGTGACGCGCGAGGTGCTGGCGCAGTTTGTGCGCGACGGCCCCACACCGGCCCAGTTGGCCGAGGCCAAGGACCACCTGGTGGGCGGCTTTGCGCTGCGCATAGACAGCAACCAGAAGCTGTTGGACAACCTGAGCAACATCGCCTGGAACAAGCTGCCGCTGGACTACCTGGACCACTGGGCCGAGAGCGTCGCCAAGCTGACGGTGGATGACGTGCGGGGCGCCATGGCGCGCAAACTGGACCCCAGTCGCATGGTCACCGTGGTGTTGGGGGGCAAGTGATGGCTGGCCCACGCAAACCCGTCACCACCCGTGCCCGCCCGCCAGCCGGGAAGAACAACGCGGCCGGCAGCAAGCCGGCCGGCAACCTGGTCGCTGTGCCGCGTGAGGTGCGCATCATCGGTGGCCAATGGAAGCGCAGCAAGCTGCCAGTGGCCGACAAGCCGGGCCTGCGCCCCACGCCCGACCGGGTGCGTGAGACGCTGTTCAACTGGCTGGGCCAGGACCTGGGCGGCTGGCGCTGCCTGGACGCCTTCGCCGGCACCGGCGCCCTGGGCTTTGAGGCCGCCTCGCGCGGCGCCAAGGCGGTGACGCTGGTGGAAAGCGATGCCGCGCTGGCCGCGCAGCTGCGCGCCACGCAGGAACGCCTGGGCGCACAGGTAGCGCGGGTGCAGCGCGGTGACGGCCTGCTGATGCTGCAGCGCTGCGCGCTGGCCAGCCTGGACCTGGTGTTTCTGGACCCGCCGTTTGATCAGACCGCCTTGTTCGCCCCCGCCTTGCTGGCGGCCGCCCGCGCATTGGCGCCGGGTGGCTATGTGTACCTGGAAGCCCCCCAGCCCTGGCAGGACGCAGCCGCGCTGGCCAGCTTCGGCCTGGCGCCCCACCGGTACCTGAAGGCCGGCACCGTGCATGCCCATTTGCTGGTGCTGGCGGCAGGCCCGGCATCGGCTGGCCCATAATGCGGCGCACAAGCCCCTTTGCCCGCCAGACCAGGAGTAGATGCCCATGCCCGACCGCCAAGTGATCGCCGTCTACCCCGGCACCTTCGACCCCATGACGCTGGGCCACGAGGACGTGATACGCCGCGCCTGCCAGTTGTTTGACGGCGTGATCGTCGCGGTGGCGGCCGGCCACCACAAGAAGACGCTGTTCACCTTGAGCGAACGCATCGACATGGCGGTGGAGATCGTCAAGCCCTACCCGCAGGTGAAGGTGGAAAGCTTTGCCGGCCTGCTGCGTGACTTCGTGGTGGCACGCGGCGCCAAGGCGGTGATGCGCGGCCTGCGCGCGGTGACCGATTTCGACTACGAATTCCAGCTCGCCGGCATGAACCGCAGCCTGATGCCGGATGTGGAAACCGTGTTCCTGACGCCCAGCGACAAGTACCAGTTCATCAGCAGCACCTTCGTGCGCGAGATCGCCATGCTGGGCGGCGAGGTGGACAAGTTCGTCGAGCCCATGGTGGCGCAGCGCTTGCTGGAGAAGGTGCAGAGTCTGGGCAAGAGCTGAGTTAGAGCGTGTGGGTTACATCGTTTTCACGGGCCTGGGGCGCGCTTGTTGCTAAAGTAGCGCTTTGGAGGAAACACGATGATCAAAATCCTGCTGCCCGTGGACGGCTCACCGCTGTCATTGGAGGCCGTGGCCTATGCGGCCCGGTTGGTGCGCGAGGGCTTGCAGGCCCGCGTGGTGCTGGCCAATGTGCAGGAACCCGCTAGCCTGTACGAGTTGCTGGTGGCGCACGATGCCGATGTGCTGGCCAAGGTCAGCACCGAGGCCGGCGAGCACGCGCTGCAGGCCGCCGCGCAGATGCTGACGGCGCACGGCATTGCGTTCGAAACCGAAATTGCCTCGGGCGACGCCGCCCACATGCTGGTGGACATGGTGGAGCGCTTTGGCTGCGACCTGGTGGTGATGGGCGCGCGCGGCAACAGCAGCCTGCGCAGCACGCTGCTGGGTTCGGTGTCTAACGAGGTGCTGCATGCTTGTCCGGTGCCGGTGGTGATTGTCAAGCCGGCGCCGACCGACGATGCCTGAGTGGGTGACTGGCAAGCGCTTGCGCTGACGCACCGATGACTGAATTCCTGTTGGTACGCCACGGTGAGACGGCCTGGAACCGCGAGCTGCGTTTCCAGGGCCAGCGCGATATCCCGTTGAACGACATGGGCTGGGAGCAGGCGCGCCGGGTGGCCGCGCGCCTGGGTGGCGAAGCGGCCGATGTGCTGCTCAGCAGCGACCTGCTGCGCGCGCGTGAAACCGCCCAGCCCACCGGTGACGTCAAGGCCCTGACCCTGGTGCTGGAGCCGGGCTTGCGCGAGCAGAGTTTCGGCCTGCTGGAAGGGCTGACGGCCCACGAGATCCGCGCCCAGCACCCCGAGGTGTTGGCGCACTGGGCACGCTTTGACGCCGACTACCAGATTCCCCACGGCGAGAGCGTGCGCCAGTTTTCCGCCCGCGTCCTAGGCGCCATGCAGCGCTTGGCGCAGCAGCACGTGGGGCGGCGCCTGATCGTGGTGACCCATGGCGGTGTGCTGGACATGATTTACCGCAGTGCGAAGGGCATGCCGCTGAACGGCCCGCGCCAGTGCGAAATCCCCAACGGCGGCATCAACCAGGTGCATGCCGCGCTGGACCGCACGGGCGCACTGCACCTGGAGATTGCGCGCTGGGGCGACGCCGAGCACCTGGCCGACATGCCGGCGCAGCCGCGCTACGACCAGGCGCGGGTGGCGGGGCAGCCACCGCGCTAGGGTGCCGCGCTAAGGCGCGGTCTGCGACATCGGCGCTAAGGCGCCGAGGGCCACTCCCGCTGCGGCCCGCGCAGCAGTTCATAGGCACGCGCCACCTGCAACACCCCCAGGTCGTCAAAGCGCTGGCCGGCAATCTGCAGGCCTATGGGCAGGCCATCGCGGGTGTAGCCGCAGTTGATGCTGGCGGCCGGCTGTTCCGACATGTTGTAGGGCACGGTGAAGGCGATGTGCTCCAGGCCGCGCAGTGGGTCGTCGGTGGGCGTGGGCAGCTCGGCGGCGAAGGCGGGAATGGGCGCGGTGGGTGACAGCACGTAGTCCAACCCCGCGCAGGCCTGCACGGTGGCCACCCGGGTGGTGTGGAACTGATGGAAGGCGTTGAAGGTGTGCGGGCCGTCAAAGGCGCGCGCCGAATCGGCCCATTGCGCGATGTAGGGCAGCACCCGCGCGCGCTGGTCGGCCGGCAGCCGGCCCAGCTCCACATGCGAGCGCATGCGCCAGGCGTGGTCCATGCCCATCAGCATGTCCGCCGTCAGGAAGGGCGCCATGGGCTGCACGATGGCACCTGCCGCTTCAAAAAGCTGGGCGGCGCGCTGAATGGCGTTGCGCACCTCGGGCTGCACGGCCAGCCCGCAGCCGGCGTCCAGCAGCAGGCCTACGCGCTTGCCGCGCAGCACCCCGGTGCTGGCGTCGGCGGCCGCCCAGTCCAGGGCTTGTGGGGGCAAGCTCATGCTATCGCGCGCATCCGGCAGAGCCAGCACCTGCATCAGCAGGGCGGCGTCCAGCACATGGCGGGTGATGGGGCCGGCGGCGCGGCCTGTGTATGGTGGGTCGATGGGCACGCGACCCAGGCTGGGCTTGAGGCCGAACACGCCGCACCAACCCGCTGGCAGGCGAATGGAGCCACCAATGTCGGTGCCCACATGCAGCGGGCCGTAGCCCGCAGCAGCGGCCGCGCCGGCGCCGGCGCTGGAGCCGCCCGGGGTCTTGCTGACATCCCACGGGTTGCGCGCCAGTGCATGGAAAGTGGACAGGCCCGATGACAGCATGCCGTAGTCGGGCATGGTGGTCTTGCACAGCAGCACCGCGCCAGCCTCGCGCAGGCGTGCGGCTGGGGGTGCATCGGCCGCCATGGTGGCAGGTGCGCTGGCGGCGGTGCCCAGCGGCATGGGGTCGCCCTGGGTGGCGATGTTGTCTTTCAGCGTCACCGGCACGCCGTCCAAAGGGCTGAGCGGTGTGCCATTGCGCCAGCGTGCCTCGCTGGCGGCGGCCTGGGCCAGCGTCAGCTCCGGGCGCAGCAGGTAGCTGGCGTGGATGTGCGGCTCCCAGCGCGCAATGTGGGCCAGCAGCGCGCGCGCCACCTCCACCGGCGACAAGGTGCCGGCGGCATAGGCGGCCGATAGCGCATGCGCGGGCCAGTCGTGCAGCGCTGTAGCTGCATGGGTGGCGGTGCTGGGTCGGGTGCTCAGGTCCATGGGGGTCCTTGTTCAGCCGTGGCTCATGTCCACGACAGCGCCGACAGGTCGTTGGCGAAAATGGGCATGTCCTTCCACAGGCCTTGCAGCTTGCGGTTGGCCACGGTCACCCACAGCGGTTGGTACAGGTAGGCGTTGACGGCGTCTGTGGCCAGCATGCGCTGCGCGTCGCCCAGCAGGCGGCGGCGTTCGTCGGCGCTGGCGCTGTTGCGCAGCTTGTCGTACAGCGCGTTGAAGGCGGGCGAGTTGTAGCCCCAGTAGTAGCCGGGCTTGGCGTAGTTGCCCAGGTCCAACGGTTCCACATGCGAGATCAGCGTGATGTCGTAATTGCGGTTGGTGTAGACGGCGCTCAGCCACTGCGCCCATTCCACGTTTTCCTGGCGCGCGTGGATGCCCACCTTGGCCAGTTGCGCCGCCACCACCTCGCCCCCCTGGCGCGCATAGGGGGTGGGCGGCAGCTTCAGCGTCAATTCCAGTGGCAGCTTGATGCCGGCTTCCTTCAGCAGCGCCCTGGCCTTGGCCGGGTCGTGGGGATTGAGGGCGGTGGTGTCCACGTAGCCGGGTGCACCAGGCGTGTAGTGGCTGCCTATGGGCACGCCATAGCCGTCGCCGGCACCGGCGATGATGGCTTTGCGGTCCAGCGCGGCGGCAATGGCGCGGCGCACGCGCACGTCGTCCAGCGGCTTGCGCCCGTTGTTGATGGCCAGGATGGTCTTGGCGCGAGAGCCACCGGTCAGCACCTGGAAGCCCGAGTGGGCGCGGAACTGCGCCACGCCGCGCGCCGTCACGCGGGGGAAGGCGTCCACATCGCCAGCCAGCAGGGCAGCTACTTGCGCCGCCGGGTCGCTGATGAAACGGAACTGCGCCCGCTTGATGCGCAGCCGCGGCGCATCGCGGTGCTGGGCGAACGCCTCCAGCGTCAGCGACGAGCCCTTGATCCAGCCGTGCAACCTGTAGGGGCCGGTGCCCACCGGCTGGGTGTTGTTGCTGGCCGCGCTCTTGGGCTCGACGATGACGGCGCTGGCCTCGCCCAGCAGGAACAGGAAGTCCGGATCCGGCTCGCGGTTGACGATGACCAGCGTGTGCGGGTCCTGCACGCTGATGGTCTGGATGCTGGCGAAGGCGCGCTTGTCCTTGTTGGTGCTGTTGGCGCCAGCGGCGCGCTCAAAGGCGAATTTCACCGTGGCGGCGGTGCAGGGCTCGCCGTTATGGAAAGTCACGCCCTTGCGCAACCAGAAGGTGGTGGTCTTCAGGTCCGGCGACACCTCCCAGCGCTCGGCCAGCAGCGGGCTCACCGTGCCGTCGGGGTTGATGCGCGTCAGCGTTTCGAACAGGTTGTACAGCGTCACCTCGGCAATGGCCGAGGCCGCGCCCGCTGTCGGGTCCAGCCCCGGCGGCTCCAGCGTCATGCCCAGCACCACGCTGTCTTTCCTGGTTTGCGCCAGCGCGCTGCCCCAGGGCCCTGGCATCAGCGCCAGGGCGGTGGTGGCCGCCAGCGCGTGGCGTCGGTTCATCATGCTCATCGTGTCGTTGGAGGAGTCGTGCGCTGCCCATGATACGCAAGCGCGGAGGTCCCCGCTGTGGCCGGCGCAACGCGCCCCAGCGGCGTCGGCAGACTGCCAACCCAGAGAGAGTGGTGGCTCTAGTGTCGAATCGCCGCCAGCATGCTGGCCGCACGTGAAGCCGACCGGTTCAGCATCGGCATGGCAGCCAGGATTTCTTCGTAGGTGTCGCCCAGCGACGGCGCCAATTGCTGCGGCAGCGGGTCTGGCAGCTCGTCGGCACCGGTGTCCATGTCGAACAGCTTGGGCAACTGGTTGGCCAGGAACAGGCAGCGGCCCAGGCCCTCTGCCGGCGGCGCCTCATGGTGGGCAGCGATGGACTCGGCCAGCGGCGTGGGGAAGTTCCACATCCGCGCCAGAGAGGCGCCCAGCGCCGCGTGGTCGGTGCCAAAGAGTCGTTTCTCGGCTTCCAGCAGCGGTGTCTGCGCCTGCAGCGCATGCGCCGTCGCCTCGGCGAACTCCTTGGGGAACGTCCAGGCCAGCAGGACCTTGCCGAAATCATGCAGCAGCCCGGCGGTGTAGGCCTCGGGCGTACCGGTGTCGTTGAAGTGCTTGGCCAGCTCTTCGGCCACGGCGGCGGTGGTCAGTGAATGCAGCAGGAAGCGGTCGACGTCGAAGCTGTCGGCCAGCTTGGGCGGCAGCGCGCCGACGGCGGCAAAGGTCAGCACCATGTTGCGGATGCTGTTGGGCCCCAGCACCAGCATGGCGTGGTCCAGCGAGCCGATCTCGCGCGCCATGCCGAAATAGGCCGAGTTGACCACCCGCAGGATGCGGAAGGTGACCACCGGGTCCTTGGACAGCACGGCCACCATGTCCTTGCTCTCCGTGGCGCCGTGGCGCGGTATGGCCGCCAGCCGGTGGAAAGTCTCCGGAAAGTGCGGCATGCGGTCCAGCGAGGAGGCGAGGGCGGCGCTGATGTCCATGGGTGGTGACGGCAGGTTGGTGGAGAGAGCTGCCCTCATTATGCAAAAAATGCGCCTGGGACATTCCAGACCGGTGGCTGCGCGCCGTTTCGGCCACCTTTGCGCCGCCCTAGGCCGGCTGTGCCAGCGCGTCGATGATGGGGCAATCCGGCCGCTCGTCGCCATGGCAGCAATGCACCAGATGGGCCAAGGTGGCGCGCATGGTTTGCAGGTCTTTGAGCTTCTGGTCCAGCTCGGCGATGTGGGCCTGGGCCAGCGCCTTCACCTGGCGGCTGGGGCGCCTGCGGTTTTGCCACAGGCCCAGCAGTTCGCGTATCTGTTCCAAGGAAAAGCCCAGGTCGCGCGCGTGGCGTATGAAGCGCAGCGTGTGCAATTCCGCCGCGCCATACTGGCGGTAGCCGGCTTCGGTTCGCGGTGCTTCAGGGAACAGGCCCAGGCTCTCGTAGTGGCGGATCATCTTGGCCGACACGCCGCTGCCCTGGGCCGCCTGGCCGATGTTCATGGGAGTGCTCATGTGGGGTCTCCAGTGTTGTGCGCAGTGGGCGCTGCGGTGTCTTGCCGGGCCTGCCAGCGCCGCAGCAGCAGTGCATTGGTCACCACGCTGACGCTGCTCAGCGCCATGGCGGCGCCGGCCACCACCGGGCTGAGCAGGCCCAAGGCGGCCAACGGGATGCCCAGCACGTTGTAGGCAAAGGCCCAGAACAGGCCTTGCTTGATCTTGCGGTAGGTGCGGCGCGAGATGTCCAGTGCGTCAGCCACCAGGCGGGGGTCACCGCGCATCAACGTGATGCCGGCGGTTTCTGTGGCCACGTCGGCGCCGCTGGCCATCGCCATGCCCACCGAGGCGGCGGCCAGCGCGGGGCCGTCGTTCAGGCCGTCGCCGACAAAGGCCACCACCTGGCCTTGAGCACGCAGTGCCTGCACGTGGGCGGCCTTGTCCGCCGGCAGCACCTCGGCATGCACTTCCTGTATGCCCAGCGCCTGTGCCACCGCGTGGGCACTGCCGGGGTTGTCACCGGTCAGCATCACTGTGCGCAGGCCCTGGGCATGCAGGCGTGCCACGGCGGCGGCGGCCTCGGGCTTGATGCGGTCGCCGAAGGCCAGCAGCCCCAGCAGTTGGGCACTTCCGGGTTCACCGTCGCCACCCAGCCGCATCAGCCACGACAGGCTGTTGCCCTGCTCCTGCAACTGCCGCGCCTGTGCCTGCAAGGCGCCAACGGCGGCCAGACCCGCTTCGTTCAGCAGCCGGCTGCTGCCCAGCGCCAGACGTTGACCGCGCACCAGGGCCTGCACGCCGCGTCCGGGCAGGGCCTGGGCGTCGCGTGCCGGTGGCAAGGTCAGCCGCTGGGCACGCACCGCATCCATCACCGCCACGGCCAGCGGGTGCGAGCTGCCGGCTTGCAGGGCGGCGGCCAGTTGCAGCACTTCGTCACGGTCGTGTCCCTCGGTCGGCAGCACAGCGGTGAGCTGCGGTTTGCCCTGGGTCAGCGTGCCGGTCTTGTCAAAGGCCACCAGCGTGACGGCGTGGGCCACTTCCAGCGCCTCGGCGTCCTTGATCAGGATGCCGTGGCGCGCGGCCACGCCGGTGCCGGCCATGATGGCGGTGGGGGTGGCCAGCCCCAGCGCACAGGGGCAGGCGATGACCAGCACCGCCACAGCGTTGATCAGCGCGCCCTCCGCTTGCCCGTTGTAGAGCAGCCAGCCGGCGAACGTCAGTGCCGCCAGGCCCAGTACCACCGGCACAAACACCTCGCTGACCTGATCCACCATGCGCTGCACCGGTGCCTTGGCCGCCTGGGCTGACTCGACCAGTCGGATGATGCGCGCCAGCGTGGTCTCGGCGCCTATGGCCGAAGTGCGCACGGTGAGCAGGCCCTCGGCGTTGATGGCGCCGCCGGTGACGCGCTGGCCCGGCTCCTTGGCCACCGGCAGGCTTTCGCCGGTGATCAGCGATTCGTCCACATGGCTGCGGCCTTCCACCACCTCGCCGTCCACCGCCACGCGGTCACCCGGGCGCACACGCACCAGGTCGCCCAGCACCACCTGGTCTATGGGCAGTTCCACTTCACGGTCGCCGCGCAGCACGCGCGCGGTGCCGGGGCGCAGCGCGTTGAGCGCGCGTATGGCATCGGTGGTCTGGCGCTTGGCGCGTGCCTCCAGCCATTTGCCCAACAGCACCAGCGTGATGACGGCGCTGGAGGCCTCGAAATACAGATGCGCCATGCCACCGCCAGATCCGGCATGCCCGCTGTGACCCAGCCACTGGTACACCGACAACCCATAGGCCGCCGAGGTGCCCAGCGCCACCAGCAAATCCATGTTGCCGGCCCGCGCGCGCAGCGCCTTCCAGCCGGCGCGGTAGAAGCGCGCGCCCAGCGCAAACTGCACCGGCGTGGCCAGCAGCCATTGCAGCCAGGCTGGCAACATCCAGTCCTGTCCCAGTGGTGCGGCCAGCATGGGCAGCATCAGCGGCAGGGTCAGCACGGCGCCCAGTGCGGCTGGCAGCCAGCCAGGCAGCGCGGGGGCAGTGGGCTCGGTGTGTGGCCTGGTTTCGTCCACCACCTGGGCGCTGTAGCCGGCCTTCTCCACCGCGGCTTGCAAGGCTGCAGGCGCTACGCCGGCGGCCAGCTGCACGCTGGCCTTTTCGGTTGCCAGGTTGACCGAGGCGGCGCTGACGCCAGGCACTTTCAACAATGCCTTCTCTACCCGCGTCACGCAAGAGGCGCAGGTCATGCCGCTGACTTGCAGCGTCAGGCTGGGGGCGGTGGTGGTGGTGCTCATGATGGCGGGTGCTTCAGTGGGTGGGTGTGGGCATCATCAAGCTTCCCATGATGGTAATGTCAACGGGGTGCGGATAATCTCCCCATGAAAGAGAGGGTATGGGACGCAGGGGCTTGACCTTGCCACTGTGGCAGGGTTCACACTGACCGCCATTGACCCACATCAAGGAGCAGAAGACATGGTTGCGTTTGAAGTTCAGGACATGAGTTGCGGCCACTGCGTCAGCACCATCACCAAGGCGCTGAAGGAGGCAGACCCCGGCGCCCAGGTGCAGATCGACCTGGCGCGCCACCGCGTGGAGGTGACATCGACGCAGTGCGATGCGCTGCACCTGCGCGAGGTGATTGCCGAGGCGGGTTACACCCCCCAGCCGGCCTGAGCGCTCGCCAGGCCTGCCGGGTGTCGGTTGGGCAGGTGGGTGCCGGCCGTCAGAGCCGCGGCATGGCCGCCACCAGCGCCTGGGTGTACGGGTGCTGCGGACGCTTCAGCAACGCATCGGGCGCGCCCTGCTCGACGATGCGGCCCTGGTGCAACACGGCCACTTCGGTGCACAGGTGGCGCACCACGGCCAGGTCGTGGCTGATCAGCAGGTAGGTGACGCCGTAGCGCTTTTGCAGGTGCTGCATCAGGTTCAGCACCTGGGCCTGCACCGACACATCCAGCGCGCTGACCGGCTCGTCGGCCACGATCAGCTTGGGCCGGCTGATCAGCGCCCGCGCCAGCCCGATGCGCTGTCGCTGGCCACCGGAGAACTCATGCGGGTACTTGTGCATGTCGGTGTCGCGCAGACCCACTGCCTCCACCACCTGGCGCACCTGCTGGCGCAGCGCAACCCGGCTCAGCGGCGTGTGTGCGGCCAGCGCGTCGCCCACGCTGCGCTCCACGGTCTGGCGCGGGTCCAGCGCGCTGTAGGGGTCCTGGAACACCATCTGCACGTTCTTGCGCGCCTGGCGCAGCTCGCTGCGGCCCATTGCATGCAGGTCCTGGCCCAGCAGCTGCACGCTGCCGGTGGTCGGTTTGTCCAGCGCCAGCACCAGCCGCGCCAGCGTGGACTTGCCCGAACCCGAGGCGCCCACCAGCCCCAGGCTGTGGCCGCGCCGTATCGTCAGGTTGACATCCTGCAGGGCCGCCAACGGCGGCGTGGTGCGCCACAGGCTGCGCCGGGGCTGCAGGTAGTGGTGGCTCAAGCCGCTGATGCGCAGCAGTTCGCTGCGCTCGCGCGCTTGCGGTTGCGTGCTGGGGCCACCGCTGCTGTCGGCGAAGTCGGGGCCGTCGCTGTCCCTGAAGTCGCTCATGCCGTTGCCCTTGTTGACTGTGCCTGTTGCAGGGCCTGCTGACGCGCCAGCAGCAGGCAATGCGCATGGTGCGTGCCGGCCAGCGTGACCGCAGGCGGCAGCGTGTCGCCACACTGTGGCAGCGCCACCGGGCAGCGGCCAGCGAAGCGGCAGCCGGCAGGCAGCGCCCCCAACTCGGGCACCTGGCCGGCAATGGCGGTGAGCGGTGCGCCGGGCGCACCGTCCAGGCGCGGGCGGGCGGCCAGCAGGCCCAGCGTGTAGGGGTGGGAGGACTGGGCCAGCAGCGTGGCGCTGTCGCCGCTCTCCACCGCGGTGCCGCCATACATCACCAGCATGCGCCGGGTGTGGTGCGCCACCACGCCCAGATCGTGCGAGATCAACAACAGCGCCATGTCGGCCTCGCGCGCCAGGCTCTCCAGCAGCGTGAGGATCTGCTGCTGCACCAAGGTGTCCAGCGCACTGGTGGGCTCGTCGGCCAGCAGCAGCTCGGGGCCGCAGGCCAAGGCCATGGCAATCAGGATGCGCTGGCGCTGGCCACCGGAGAAACGGTGCGGCGCGTCGTGGAAGCGTTTGCCCGCCTGCTCTATGCCCACGCGCGCCAGCAGCTCGGTGGCCTGGCTTGCGGCCTGGCGGCGGCCCAAACGCTGGTGCAGGCGCAGCGGCTCGGCCACCTGCTCGCCCACCGCCTGCACCGGGTTGAGCGCCGTCAGCGGCTCCTGGAACACCATGGCCAGGCGGTTGCCGCGCAGCGCGCACAGCTCGGCCTCGCCCATCTGCAGCAAGTCGCGGCCCTGCCAGCGCACACTGCCCCAGACGCGCGCACCCGGCGGCAGCAGGCCCATGATGGCCAGCGCGGTCATGGTCTTGCCGCTGCCGGATTCGCCCACCAGGCCCAGGGATTCGCCGCGTGCCAGCGTGAAGCTGACGTCGCGCAGTGCCAGTGCCGGGCCGTGGCGGGTGGCCAGTTCCACATGCAGGCCACGCACATCCAGCAGGGGCGCGGGCGCAGGCGTGCCCAGCGGCAGCAGCGGGCTGGGGGCGGTGGAGGGGAAATGCGGCGCGTTCATGGCGTGTGCGTCAGCGTGGGGTTCAGCGCAAGTATTCAGCGGGTGGTGCTCTGCCGCGGGTCCAGCAGGTCGCGCAGGCCATCGCCCAGCAGGTTCAGCCCCAGCACCGCCACTGCGATGGCAACACCGGGGTAGATGGCCAGCAGCGGGGCCTGGAACAGCAGCGTCTGCGCGTCGTTCAGCATGCGGCCCCAGGAGGCCTCGGGCGGCTGCGTGCCCAGGCCCAGGTAGGCCAGCGCCGCCTCGGCCAGGATGGCCAGAGCGAACTGCACCGTGCCCTGCACCACCAGCACCGGTGCGATGTTGGGCAGCACATGCGACCAGGTGATGCGCCACGGCCCGTAACCGTTGGCGCGTGCGGCCAGCACGTAGTCGCGCGTCCAGATGCCCTGGGCGCTGGCACGCGCCACGCGGGCAAACACCGGGATGTTGTAGATGCCTATGGCCAGCATGGCATTGGCCATGCCAGGGCCATCGACGGTGGTGATCATGATGGCGGTGAGGATGGCCGGAAAGGCCTGGCCAAAATCGGCCGCGCGCATGATGAGCTGGTCCAGCCAACCCTTGTGCGCGGCAGCCAGCAGGCCCAGCGCCGTGCCGGCGCTCAGGCCCAGGCCCACCGCCACCAGCCCGACGGCGATGGCGCTTTGCGCGCCCAGCAGCAACAATGTCAGCACATCGCGGCCCAGCGCGTCGGTGCCCAGCCAGTGCTCCAGGCTGGGCTGCAGCAGCTTGTGGTCCAGGTCCACTTCAAAGGGCGGCCAGGGCGTCCACAGTGCCGACAGGCCGGCGCAGGCCAGCACCAGCAGCGTCAGCAGGCCGCCGGCGACCAGGCTGCGGTGGCGGCGGCCCGCTGGGGCGGGGGCGGTGACGACGGTAGCGGTGGAAGTGGCCGGTGAACTCATGCGGTCAGGCGTTCGCGCAGGCGCGGGTCAATGGCGGCGCACAGCAGGTCCACCGCAAAGCTGACCAGCACCACCAGTGCCACCAGCAGCATCACGCAGTTGCGCACCACGATGAGGTCGCGGTTGGCGATGGACTGGAAGATCAGCCGGCCCAGGCCCGGCAGGTAGAACACGGTTTCCACCACGATGGTGCCGGCCAGCAGGTTGGCAAACTGCATGCCCATCACCGTGACGATGGGCACCAGCGCGTTGCGCAGCACATGGCGCCACAGCGCGGCGCGGCGCGTCAGCCCCTTGGCGCGGGCGGTGCGCACGAAGTCTTCCTGCGCCACATCCAGCACCGCCGAGCGGGTGATGCGCGCCAGCACGGCCGCCTGCACCAACGCCAGGGCGAGGGCCGGCAGCACCAGCGCCTTCAGCGCCGCTCCGGTGCCGGCCTCCCAGCCGGGAAAGCCGCCGGCGGCAAACCAGCGCAGTTGCACGGAGAACAGCAGGATCAGCAGGATGGCGAACCAGAAGCTGGGCACGGCCATGCCCACCTGCGACACGGCCATCACCCCCCAGTCGCCAGCGCGGCCATGGCGGCTGGCGGCAAACACGCCAGCCACCAGCGCCAGCACGCTGGCCAGCGCCATGGCCAGCAGCGCCAGCGGCACGGTCAGCGCCAGCCGCTGGCCCACCATGTCGGCCACCGGGGTGCCGTAGACATAGCTGTTGCCCAGTTGCCCGTGCAGCATGCCGGTGAGCCAGTCCGCGTAGCGTTGCGCCACCGGCTGGTCCAGCCCCAGCTTGTGGCCCAGCACGCGCACCGCCTCGGGCGTGGCCTCGGGCCCCAGCAGCATCTGGGCCGCGTTGCCGGGCAGCACCTCCAGCACGCCAAACACCACGGCGGAGGCCGCCAGCAGTGTGGCCAGCAGCAGCGCGGCGCGTTTCAGCAGAAAAAGACGCATGCGGCAATGGTATTAGATGAACGTCTTGGCCCGCTAGCCTTGGGCGGAGGATAATCGAGCGACCATGGCCCTGATGATTACCGACGAATGCATCAACTGCGATGTGTGTGAGCCCGAGTGCCCGAACCAGGCGATCTACCTCGGGCCGGAAATCTACCAGATCGACCCTGACAAATGCACCGAGTGCGTAGGCCATTTCAACGAGCCGCAGTGCGTGCAGGTGTGCCCCGTGGCCTGCATCCCGGTGGACCCGCGGCGGGTGGAAGGCCAGGAAACCCTGTGGCAGAAATACCACCGTTTGCAGGGGGTGGGGGTCAGCAGCCCTATGCCTCTGTCTCCTAAGTCGTAGGTTTTCTGGCACTCGTCCTGCCGAAATTCCGTTCCAGCTTGGTCTTTGCTCCGGTGGAGAGCGCTGGGTATGCGGTGCGGTTCTGTCGACCCTACGATGAAGGTCGCTTCGCGACTTCCTTGCGGTGCTCGCGTCATGCGGGAAGCACGCAAACTCGCTTCGCTCAAACATGCGTGCTTCTTTTTCCGCATGCCGCTGCGCTCCTCAGCTTCATCCAAGGGATCGCCAGCCCCGCACCGCACACCCAGCGCTGTTGGCTGGCGTGATGTCTCACGCGAACTGAATTGCGGTGGCCGCGCCCAGGAGAGCCCAGGGGTTGTGGGTACGCGGGGAGCGGGCTGCTGACCCTTTTGGGGGAGGAGAATGTTGCGCGCGGACATTGCAGCGTTGAGCGACTGGCTTGCCGGTGAGAGAGGTGTCGCTCGACTGTTTCCTCGTTGACCAAGGAAGCAGCGTGCCAGCCTGAAAATTGGCAAAGGGCCCCATGTGCAACCTGGGAAGGCCAATTTTCAGGCTGGTGCGCTGCGGAGCCACGCCAAAAGAAAAAGCGCCACGATGGCGCTTTTTGTGAGAGGCGTGAAGAAGCGCGAATCAGTTCCCCGCCGCCTTCTCCGCTACCACCTTGTCGTTCTTCTCGGGGTACAGCACCACCTGCACGAAGTTGTCGTCGCGCAGGTATTTGCGGGCGGTGTCCTTCAGTTCGGCGGCGGTGACGGCGGCCACGCGCTGCTCGTAGGTCAGCAGCTCGGCGGGGTCGGTGCCGTTGGTGATGGCGTTGGTGAACTGGCCCATCCAGTAGCCGTTTTCGCGCAGCACGCGGCGGTGGTTGATCAGCCAGTTTTCCTTCACCTTGTCCAGGTCGGCCTGATCGGCGCCCTTGTCCTTGATCTTCTGGAACTCGGCGAAGGTGGCAGCCACCACCTTGTCCACGTTCTCCGGTGCGCAGGGGAAGCTGGCGCTGATGTTGTAGTACTCGTAAGGCAGGCGGTTCAGTGCGCCGCCCATGCGGCCGCTGTAGATCAGCGTCTGCTTCTCGCGCAACTCGTCCACCAGGCGGATGTTGAGCACCTCGATCAGCGCAGCCACGCGCATGCTCTCTTCGCGCGACCACGTGGCCGGGCCGCTGAAGGTCAGCGAGACCTGGCTCTTGGCCTCCTTGCCGGCATACACCGCCTGCTTCACCACGCCGGTGACCGGGCGAATGCCCAGGTCCTTGTAGGTGGTGGGCAGGTCGCCGGTGGGCAGGCTGGCGATGTAGGTGGCGATCAGTGGCTTGATCTTGTCCACCTCGAAGGCACCGACGAACACGAAGGTGAAGCCCTTGGCACTGCCAAAGCGCTGCTGGTGCAGGGCCAGCACGCGGTCCAGTTGCACCTTGTCGAAGTCCGATGGGCGCGGCATCAGCGCCAGGCGCGGGTGGTTGGCGTACACCGTGGTCTGCACCTTGTCGGCAAACACCGCCTCGGGGCGTTCCAGCATGTTCTTCACCGTGTCGCGTACCCGGCTGACGAAGGACTGGTACAGGTCGGCATCGCGCCGCGCCGGGCCGAAGTTCAGGTACAGGCGCTGCAGCATGGTTTCGATGTCTTCGTGGCCAGAGCTGCCGTTGGCGCCATCGGTGTAGGTGCCGCTGCCGACGCTGGCGCTGGCGGTCTTGCCGGCCAGGATCTTGCTGACATCGGTGGGCGAGTACTGTCCCAGGCCCATGGCGGTGACGATGCCATTGGCATAGCGGGCGTTGAACATGTCGTCGGCGCCGGCCAGCGACTGGCCGCCGTGGCGGGTGGCGCTCATCAGCACCTGGTCGGCCTTGAAGTCGGTGGGCTTGAGCCAGACCTGGAGGCCGTTGGACAGCGTCAGTTGCGTCACGCCCAGCGCGGGCAATTGCTTCTCGGCCACGATGCTGCCGGCCTTGGGCGGCAAGGGCATCAGACTGGTGGGCAGTTTCTTTTCCTCGTGCGCGGCCACCGTCTTCTCGCGCGCGGCCAGCACGCTGGCCAGCAACTGCGGCTCGGCGGGGGTCAGCGTGGCGTCCTTGCTGCTGCCCATGTAGACCGCCAGCAGCGCGGCCTTGTCGGGAATCACGGCGCGGGCATGGTTGTTGACATCGGCCAGCGTGATGGTGGGCAGCAGCGTGCGCTGGTAGCGCACCTCGTTGTCGATGCCGGGCAGCGACTCCTGCACCAGGAAGTTGCGTATGTACTCGGCAGCGAACTGGCTGGATTCGCTCTTGTCGCGCTCCTCGAAGGCGCGCTCCATGGCGCGCAGCTGGTCCTTCTTGGCGCGCTCCAGTTCATCCTGCGTGAAGCCGTACAGGCGGGCGCGGTTGGCCTCTTGCAGCAGCGCGTCCACCGCCGTGTTGATGCCGGCCTGGCCCAGCACGGCGAAGCTGGAGAACATGAAGTGGTCGCGCAGCATGCGGCCCATGCTGGAGCCGCCGGCGACGAAGGGCGGGTTGGCCTTTTGCGTCAGCTCCTGGTTGCGCACCGACAGCATGGCGTTGAACAGGTTTTCCACCATCTGCTGGCGGTAGTCGCCCACTGTGGTTTCGGGTTTGCGCACGCTGAAGGGCGCGATGATCTGCACGATGTTGTTGGTGGCTTCCTTGTCGGTCACCACCAGCGACTCGGAGGTGGCGCGCGCCGGCATGCGTTCGTAGGGGCGTGGCCGCTCGTTGGCCGGGTTGGTCAGGCCGGCGAAGTGTTTTTCGATCAACTGTCTGGCAGCGGCAGGTTCGATGTCGCCCACCACCACCACGGCCATCAGGTCGGGGCGGTACCAGTCCTTGTAAAAGCGCTTCACCGCCTCGGGCTTGAAGTTTTTCAGGCTTTCCTCGGTGCCTATGGGCAGCCGCTGGGCATAGCGCGAACCGGCAAACAGCTTGGGGTAGTACTGCTTGTTCATGCGGTCCTGCGCGCCCTTGCCCAGGCGCAGCTCTTCCATCACGATGTTGCGCTCGGCGTTGATGGCGTCGTCGTCCAGCAGCACGCCCTGGGCCCAGTCCTGCAGGATGGTGAAGGCCTTGTCCACGTTGCCCGGCTTTGCGGTGGGCACCGGCAGGATGTACACCGTCTCGTCGAAGCTGGTGTAGGCGTTCAGGTCGGCGCCAAACTGCACACCGATGGACTGCAGGTAAGAGATCAGCTCGTGCTTCTTGAAATGCGTGGAGCCGTTGAAAGCCATGTGCTCCATCAGGTGGGCCAGGCCCAGTTGGTCTTCATCTTCCAGGATGGAGCCGGCCTTGACCACCAGGCGCAGCTCCAGCTTCTTCTCGGGGCGGCTGTTCTTCTTGATGTAGTAGGTCAGGCCGTTGGCCAGCTTGCCCATCTGCACCTGCGGGCCAATCGGCAGCGGGTCGGTGAGCGCGGGGGCGGCCGCGCCGGGCTGTGGCTGTTGCGCGGTGGCGCCCAGCGCCACCAGCGCCAGCAGGCCGGCGCCCAGCACATGCCACAACGGGCGGCGCTCTGAGATGGAGAAGGTGTGGATTGGCTTCAAGTGGACTCCCGGGAAGACAGTCGTGCGGTCGGTTGCCGGCGCCTTTGCGGCGCGTGTGCGGACCATTCTAAGGTGCTGTTTGCGGGCCAGAGTTCCCGCCCCGGCGGGCTTTACCAAAAGCCGTCGCCGCTTGACCAGGGGCTGTTTGCGTGGGAGCGCCGTCAGCCGCGCGGCGCTGTCAGGCTGGCGATGCGCCTGGCCAGCGCCGCGAACAGCAGCGCGGCCGCCAGCAGCAGCCCCAGCACTGCCGCCGGCGCGCCCCAGGCCACGCTGTCCAGGCTGCCCAAGGTGCCTTGCGCCAGCAGCCGGTTCAGCAGGCCCTGTACCAGTGCGCCCTCCACCAGCATGGGCAGCACCAGCGCCAACACGAAAAACCCCCAGTTGCGCCCGGTGGCGCGCAGCGTTTTGAACGCCAGCCACAGCGGCCAGGCCATGATGGCGGCGATCAGCAGCACCGTCAGCAGCCGTGCAGCCAGCGGGTTGTCCAGCCAGGCGCGGGCCATACCCAGCTCATCGCCGCCGCCCATCACGGCGGTGAACAGCCGCGCGAAGGGCAGTGCGGCGAACACCAGCGCCAGCCCCCAGGCCAGGCGGGTTGGCGAGCGCTCAGGCCCGCCTGCGCGGGGCAACAGCAGCAGCGCGGCCAGCCACAGCGTCAGGTAGTTGGTGGCTGGGCCGGCCAGCGCCACCAGCGGGTCGGTGGCAGCGGTCTTCATGCAGCTGTCGGCGATGGGGTGCACATTGTTGAAATCGCGCGTGCCCCAGTCGCCGCACAGCGCGCGCGCCACGCCCATGTGGCCGAACTCGTGCAGCTCGTGCAGCAGGTAGCGCAGCGCGGCGAAGGCGGCCAGGAAGCTGGCGGACAGGCGCAACTGCGTGCCGGCTTGCATGTTCAGCCGCCCTGTACCGGTTTTTCGCCGACGGGTGGTGTTGGGACTGCGGCCGCACCCTCCACAGGCGCCACCGGCCTGGGCGGCTTCGGCCGGGGCGGCTTGCTGGTATGGATTTGCTGCATGGCCTTGGTCATGTCGCCGGCCAGCAGCTCGGGCAGGGCCTTGATGCTGCGGTCCACCGCCTGCTCGATGGCGATGCGGTGGTCTTGCGACGGCTTTTTCAGCACCCAATTGACCACTTCGTTCTTGTCGCCGGGGTGGCCTACGCCTATGCGCAGGCGCCAGTAGTCGTCGGTGCCCAGCTGGGCGTGGATGTCGCGCAGGCCGTTGTGGCCGGCGTGGCTGCCGCCCAGCTTCAGCTTGGCCTCGCCGGGGGGGATGTCCAGCTCGTCATGCGCCACCAGCATTTCCTGCGGCGTGATCTTGAAGAAGCGCGCCAGCGCCGCCACCGATTTGCCCGACAGGTTCATGTAGGTCTGCGGCGCCAGCAGCCACACGGTCTGGCCGTTGACACTGGTGCGCGCGGCCAGGCCGTGGTAGGCCTTGTCCATGCTCAGGTTCACCTTGAGCGCGCGCGCGGCCGCCTCCAGCCACCACAGGCCGGCGTTGTGGCGGGTGGCTTCGTATTCGGGGCCTGGGTTGTTCAGGCCCACCAGCAGTTTGATCATGATGGCGGTGATTATCAGGGAGCCCACAAAAGAAAACGGCCCCGAAGGGCCGTTTGCAGCGTAAGCAGGTAAGACCTGATTACTTCTTGGCAGCCGGCTTGGCGGCGGCCGGAGCGGCAGCGGCCTTGGCCGGTGCCTTGCCAGCAGCGGCGGCCGGGGCAGCAGCAGCGGCTTCGGCCGGGGCTTCGGGGGCTTCTTCAACCGGGGCCACCACGGACACCAGCACCGGGTTCACCTTGCCGCGGGTAACAGCGGTGATGCCCTTGGGCAGCTTGATGTCGTTCAGGTGCAGCGAGGCGCCCTTCTTCAGGCCGCTCAGGTCGATGTTGATGAACTCGGGCAGGTCGGCCGGCAGGCAGGAGATTTCCAGCTCGGTCACGACGTGGTTCACCAGGCAGTGCTCCAGCTTGACGGCTTGCGATTCTTCTTCGCCGTGGAAGTGGAACGGCACCTTCATGTGCAGCTTGGTGTTGGCGTCCACGCGCTGGAAGTCGATGTGCAGGATCAGCTGCTTGTAGGGGTGCATCTGCAGGTCACGCAGCAGCACCTTGGCGGGCTTGCCGTCCACTTCCATGTCCAGGATGGACGAGTGGAAAGCTTCCTTCTTGATGGCGTGCCACAGGGCATTGTGGTCCAGCTCGATCAGCAGCGGCTCGCCGGAGCCACCATAGACGATGCCGGGCGTGCGGCCAGTAATGCGGAGACGGCGGCTCGCACCCGTACCCTGCTTTGCGCGCGGAAAAGCGACGAATTTCATAACTACTCCAATCAAGAGTCCACCGCGACCAGTGTGACTCCGGTTTTAAAAAGGCCCGCTTGCGACACATGTCGCTGTGCGGGCCGGCTTTTTGCCCAGACCGGGCGGCCGTGTTCTTTTAGAACAGACCGTCCTGGTCCGAGAACAAACTCATCACCGATTCGCCCTTGGCAATGCGCTGTATCGTCTCGGCGAACAGCGGCGCCACGGACAGCTGGCGAATCTTCTTGCACTCACCCGCAAGCGGGCTCAGCGGGATGGTGTTGGTCACCACCACCTCGTCGAGCGCGCCGCCCTTGGCGATGCGCTCTATGGCCGGCCCCGAGAAGATGGAGTGCGTGCAATACGCATACACATTCTTGGCACCACGCTCCTTCAACACCTCGGCGGCCTTCACCAGCGTGCCGGCGGTGTCGATCATGTCGTCCATGATGACGCAGTTGCGGCCGTCGATTTCGCCGATCACGTGCATCACCTCGCTGACGTTGGCGCGCGGGCGGCGCTTGTCGATGATGGCCAGGTCGCAATTGAGCTGCTTGGCCAGCGCGCGTGCCCGCACCACACCGCCCACGTCGGGCGAGACGACGATCAGGTCGTCGTAATTCTTCTGCCGCACATCGCCCAGCAACACCGGCGAGGCGTAAATATTGTCCACCGGGATATCAAAGAATCCCTGGATCTGGTCGGCGTGCAGGTCCATTGTCAGCACGCTGGCCACGCCCACCGCCTGCAGCATGTTGGCCACCACCTTGGCGGTGATGGGCACGCGGGCAGAGCGCGGGCGGCGGTCCTGGCGGGCATAGCCGAAGTAGGGGATCACTGCGCAAATGCGCTCGGCGGAGGCGCGCTTGAGCGCGTCCACCATGATCAGCAACTCCATCAAATTTTCGTTGGTGGGCGCGCAGGTGCTTTGCACCACAAACACATCGCGCCCGCGCACGTTCTGGTTGATCTCGACGGTGACTTCACCGTCGGAGAACCGGCCCACCGTCGCCGCGCCCAGCCGTATGCCCAGGTGCTTGGCGATTTCGTCAGCCATGCCCGGATTGGCATTGCCGGTAAAGACCATGAACTCGGAGGTGGAGGCTGCCTGCATGACTGCTGTCCCAGCGATAAATTGAGCTTTGAATTTAACTGAGACCGGGTGCAAAACACGCGTGTCGTGGCGTCCACTGTGGCGCCGCGATGACGTTTTGCCTGCACCAAACCGCAACAAAACAGGAAAATGCCCATCCCAACAGGGATTTGGCAGGGGAAGAAGGATTCGAACCTTCGCATGCCGGAATCAAAATCCGGTGCCTTAACCAGCTTGGCGACTCCCCTACACGGGTTGGCAGCTTACGCTGCCAACCGAAAATTTGCCTTATCCGTTGGCCCAACCCACCAGGGGATGCGCCGCCAGATTGCCGCAGGTCTTGACGCCAAAGCCGCCAGGGGCATCAAGCAGATCCACATTATCCTGCAACATTTGCGCAAACACCGCGCTTCCAGAGCCTGTCATGCGGCCTTTCAGGCCTTTGGACGCCAGCCATTCCAGGCCCTGCGTCACCCCAGGGCACAGCCGCTGGGCAACAGGTTGCAAGTCGTTCCCTCCGAAACCGAAGGGGTCTGCAGCAAAGCCTGCGAGTATAGCAGTTTTTGTGTCCCTTTTCAAAGCCGGGTCGCGGAAGATCAGCGAGGTGTCCAGCCCTGCCTGCGGCTTGAGCACCACGAAACGGGCCGCTGGCACCTCCACCGGGGTGATGTGCTCGCCAATGCCCTCCACCCAGGCGTTGTGGCCGTGCAGGAAGAAGGGCACGTCGGCGCCCAGCTGCAGTCCAATGGCCGCCAGTTGGGGCCGTGACAGGTTCAAACGCCACAGCCGGTTCAGTGCCAGCAGCGTGCTGGCGGCATCCGAGGAGCCGCCGCCCATGCCGGCCTGGGCCGGCAGGCGCTTGTCGATGGCGATGTGTGCACCCAGTGCGCAGCTGCTGGCGGCCTGCAGCGCGCGGGCGGCGCGCAGCACCAGGTCGTCAGCCGGCAGCGGGGCGCCCAGGTCTTCGCGGCTGAGCTGGCCGTCGGTGCGCACCTCGAAGTGCAGGGTGTCGTGCCAATCCACCAGCATGAAGACCGATTGCAGCAGGTGGTAGCCGTCGGCGCGCCGGCCGGTGATGTGCAGGAACAGGTTCAGCTTGGCCGGGGCCGGCACGTCGTACAAGGCTTGCATGACGCAAGAGCTTACTTCTCTATCACCAGCTTCAGATCGGCCGGCGGGCCGCCCGCCAGCCGCCGGGCGCTCAAGCGCCCTTGCTCCAGCTGCGACAGGTCCGCCTCCCAGCCGCCGCCAACGCTGATGGCATTGGCCGGGTCCACCTTGCCGCGCTTGAGCCACATGAACAGCTGCGCCACCGGAAAAGCGGTGCCCGTGGCTTCGCGTGCCAGTTGGTCCAGCGAATCGAAATGCTGGTCGCGGCCATTGCTTTGCAGCAGCACCTCGCCGGGTTTCCAGTTCAGCACCGCCACGGTGGTGCCCAGCGGGGTGAACAGGCTCAGCTCACCGGCCTCGGCGGTGCCGCTCAACTCGAAGCTGGCGTTCAGCGCCTGCGGCGGAGTGCCCTCCACCTTCAGCGCTACCCGGCCGCGCCAGTAGTTGCTGTCCGGCGGCACCGGTTTGCGCGGCGTGGCGCAGCCGGCCAGCACCAGCGCGCCGGCCAGCAGCACGGACAGGCAGGCGCGACGGCGCGTGGCGGCGGGCTTGGTGATGAGGAAGGGGGTCGCCGTCATCAGGGCTTGACCCGCAGGCGCTTGAGCGTGTCGCGCAGGGTTTCATTGTCGGCGTTCATGTTTTTCCCTTCGCGCCAGATGGCCTGGGCCTGGTCGCGCTTGCCCATGCTCCACAGCACTTCGCCCAGGTGGGCGGCGATTTCGGTGTCGGGTTTCACGCTGTAGGCCTTGCGCAATATTTCCTCGGCCTGCCGGGCGTTGCCGCTGCGGAACTCGACCCAGCCCAGGCTGTCCCGTATGAAGGGATCGTCCGGCGCGTATTCCAGTGCCTTTTCTATCAGCTGCTTGGCCTCGGGCAAGCGCACATTGCGCTCGGCCAGCGAGTAGCCCAGCGCGTTGTAGGCGTGGTGGTAGTCGGGCTTGATGGTCATGATCTGGCGCAGCAGCCGCTCCATCTCCTGCGGGCGGCTGAGCTTGTCGGCCAGCATGGCCTGGTCGTACAGCAGGTCCACGTCCTTGGGCTCGGTGCCATTGGCGCGGCCCAGCACGTCGTAGGCGGTCTTGAACTGCTTGGCATCGCGCAGCATCTGCACGTCCGCCAGCAGCTTCAGGCGTTGGGCGGGGGCATCGGCTGCGGGCTGTGCATGCAACAGCTCCCGTGCGTCTTTCAGCTTGCCCTGGCGCGCCAGCAGCGAGGCACGCCGGATCTGCGCGCTCAGCTGTTCCTCGGGGCTGGTGACGCGGCTCAGCCAGTCGTTGGCCAGGCGGTAGTCCTTGCGCTTCTCGGCGATTTGCGCCAGGTACAGGTAGGCCTGGGTCAGCCCGCGGGTGGCAGCGGCGGCGTGCGCCTCTTCGCCTTCACTGTCAGGCTTGGCAGCGGGCTTGCCGCCATCGTCCTTGGCCTCGGCGGTGGCCAGCGCCACATAGCGCTGCAGCGCCTCCTGGGCGCCTTCCAGGCGGTTGTCCTGCAACTCCAGCGTGCCCAGGATCAGCCAGGCCTGGGCAAAGTTGGGCCGCAGCGTCACCACCTGGCGCAACTGGCTGGCGGCCTCGGTGTAGCGCTGGGCGTCCAGCAGCAGCCGGGCATAGTCCAGGCGGATTTCGGGCAGCGGCTGCGGGCCTTGCAGATAGGTCTGCACCACAGCTTCAGCCTGCGGTTGCTTGGCCTGCATCAGCGTCAGCGCCAGCAGCGCCGGGCCCTCCGCATGAGCGTCCAGCGCCTGGGCGGCGCGGGCGGCCTGCAGCGCGCCGTCGGTGTCGCTGTTGCCGGTGCGCATGCGGCCTATCACCACCCAGGCCGGCACGCCGGTGTCGGCCTTGTCCAGGTAGGGCTTGAGCACCTGCTCCACCAGCGCGGCGGCGGTCTTGCGGTCGCCGGCACGGGCAAAGTAACGAGGGATGGTCAGTATCGCCAGTGGCCGCTCTTCCGCCGAGACCAACGCCAGCTCGCGTGTCAGCGGTCCGGTGGCCTCGGTCAGGCGGTTCAGGCCTATCAGCACCTGCAGCAGGTAGCTGTTGGCGTCGCGTGAATCGGGGTGGGCTTGCACCCAGGCCATGGCAGCGCGCAGCGCGCCCTGGCCATCGCGTGTGGCGCGGGCAATCTCCACCGCGCGCCGGTACAGCGCCGGGTCGTCGCTCTTGCGGGCGGCGTCCAGCAGCAATTCATAGCCGGCGCGCACGTCGCCATCGGCCAGGCTGATCTCGCCCACCAGCAACTCATACAGCAGTTCGGCCGTCAGGGCCGACTGCGGCCGCCCTTCCTCGACCAGGGCGTCGGCCAGTGTCTTGGGCTGCTCGGCCCAGGCCGTGCCAAAGCCCAGCAACAGGGCTGCAGCCAGCGCGGTGAAACGGGAAATCGGGAACATCAACCCATAATAATCCAAGCACGTGAACGCAGCTTGGAGAGAGCCCTTTAAACAGCGTGGGCAACAGCCTGTGCGTTACAGGCTGCTGCCCCAGCTGTCAGGGCCCGCTCAGCCGGTTCACTTCTTGTTGATGCGGGTGACCTTGGTGCCTTCGATGCTCAGGCTGGCCATCAGGCCCTGCTGATCCAGCACGAAGGCATAGGCGTCGTCCTTCAGCGTCACGGTCGACAGGTTCTTGGCCACGCCCTCGTTGACCAGCGTCACGTGCGGGCCAACGCCGAACTCCCAGCCCTTCATCTTGCTCAGGTAGCTGGTGGCCTTGTTGTTCATCAGGAACACCACGTAGCCGTAAGACTCGGCGCCGGCCTGCCAACCCCAGGAGGCGGAGACGGAGTTGTAGAAGCCGTCGAAATTGCCGTCCTTCAGCAGCACACCTTCACCATAACTGCCGCCGAACACCAGGCCGGCCTTGATGATCTTGGGGAAGATCAGGATGGCCTTGGCCGACTTGCCCAGGCGCTCGGCACCCGGGTGCGTCTTGTACAGCGTGGCCAGGGTCTGGTTGGCGTCGGTGCGCAGGTCATCGGCGCCAGCGGCCATCGCGGCGCCCATGGGCGCGGCCAGCGCGCAGACGGTGGCGGCGGCGAGCGAGACTTTCAACAGATTGCGTCGGGTGGAAAACATGTGGACTCCGTTTCGGTAGTGTTTTGCTCTTGAAGCTTCTTGTGGCGGCGCCGGCGAGAGCGAAAAACGCGGATGGCGCAGCCGTGAACCGGTTTGTACACCCACTGTAGGACAGTGCTCTGTACGCAAACACACATTGTTGCGCCCCGGCATCTGGGAATTGCAACAAACTGTTCCAGGCTTTACCAATTTCCTCCCAAGTCAAACCTTAAGCTGCGGCCATTCACCCCCGTAGTCACCGCCCATCGTTGGAACCTGGAGAGCAACCCATGCAAGCCGTCGCACACAACAGCCATAGCCCTGATGACCACACCGCCGAAGACCACCTGCATGGCCTGGCCCATGACCTGCAGGCACTGGCCGAGCAGCAGCAGCGTGCGGCCAAGCGGCGCGGCCGGCGCAAGCTGCTGGGCTGGCTGGCAAGCAGCGTAGGGGTGGCAGCGCTGACGCCGGCCGCCCATGCCGCCAGTGTTTGCGCCATCGTTCCGTCCGAGACCGGTGGCCCCTACCCGGGCGACGGCTCCAACACGGTCAACGGCAGCGTGGTCAACGCGTTGCTGTTGTCTGGCATTGTGCGCAGCGACATACGCACCAGCATTGCCAGCGCCAGTGGCACGGCAAGCGGCGTGCCGTTGACCATCACGCTGACGCTGGTGAACGCCGACTGCGTGCCGCTGGCCGGCTACGCGGTGTACCTGTGGCACTGCACGCAGGATGGCAACTACTCGTTGTACTCCAGCGGCGTCACCGGTCAGAACTATTTGCGCGGTGTGCAGCAGACCGATGCCAATGGGCAGGTGACGTTCACCACCATCTTCCCCGGCTGTTACTCGGGGCGCGTGCCGCACGTGCACTTCGAGGTCTACCCCAGCCTGGCCAAGGCCACCAGCTCGGCCAACATCGTGCGCACCTCGCAGTTCACCTTCCCCATGGACACGCTGAACACGGTCTACACCGCCAGCGGCTACAGCGCCAGCGTGACCAATCTGAAGCAGATCAGTTACGCCACCGACAACGTATTCAGCGACGGCTACTCGCTGCAAATGGCCACCACCAGCGGCAGCAACAGTGCCGGCTACACCGCCAACCTCCAGGTGGCCGTGAACGCACAGGTCACCAGCACCGCCTTTGCCGCCAGCATGACGGCCAGCGGCGCCAACACCAGCCTGACGCTGACCGGCAAGCTCACCGTGGCCAGTGCAGATGTGGGCACAAACGGGTCCGTCTTCGTGGCGCTGCTGGCCGGCAGCACGCTGTACTTCCACAACGGCAGCACCTGGCTGGCGGCGAATAGCGCCAATGGCTTCCCAGCCTATTACACCGGCACGCTGGCGGCCACGCACAGCATGGCGGTGCTGAGCGCCACCAACATCAGCAGCATCTGCGGCCTGCCCATCTTCATAGGCTATGGCGCCAGCGCGGCCGATATGGTCAGCAAGGGGCAGTACAAGCTGGTGTACACGCTGTGCCAGTAAGAGGCTGCTGAGTCGGGGACGCCACCTGTCTCCAGGCTGACCGGCCATCGCTAACCCGGTTGGCGTTTCCTCCTTGATCAACAGTTGCGCCACGCGCGCCGACCACGCATCTGGTGCGTCGATCTTGACTAGAATGAAATTCTAGAATATTATTCCATTCATGCCCCTGGACATCGCCCCGCCACCCGCAACCCCGGACCGCAAATCCGCCATCCTGGCCGCAGCGCTGCGCGTGTTCACCGACAAGGGCATAGAGGCCGCCACCATTGACGACATCCGCTTGCGCGCCAAGGCGTCGGTGGGCAGCATCTACCACCACTTCGGCACCAAGGAGGGCATTGCCGCCGCCTTGTACAGCGATGCGCTGGACGACTACTGGGCGCGGCTGCTGGCCGGGGCGGGCGGAGCCGCCACGCCGCGCGCGGCCATTCACGCACTGGTGGCCACGCACATCAGCTGGATCGTCACCAAGCCGGACATGGCGCGCTTTCTATTCGCGCGCATGCAGGTGCTGAAGCCCGAGCATGAGCAGGCAGTCCGCAAGCGCACGGCCGGGCATTTCAAGGCCCTGCTGGCGTTGGTCAAGCCCTGGCTGGAAGACGGCCAGTTACGTCGCCTGCCGGCCGAGTTGTATGGCCCGCTGCTGATGGGCCCGGCGCAGGACCTGGCGCGGCAGTGGCTGGATGGCCGGCTGCGTGGCGACCCGTACCCCTTTGTGCCCGCGCTCAGCGATGCGGCCTGGCGCTGCCTGGCAGCCGACGGCGCTGCGGGCGATTCGACAACATGAACCGAAAGAACACGATGCCCAACGATGACATGGCCCACCACGCTGCGCCCGCAACGCAAATGCAACGGCAAGCACAAGCCCCCAGCGTGCTGGCGCGCTGGCGTTCACTGAGCCGTCTGCCGTTCGGCCGCTGGCTGTTCAGCAAGCTGATGGGTACCGTGGTGCCCTATGCGGCCAGCATAGACGCGCGCGTGCAGCAGCTCGATGTGGGCCTGGCCCGCGTCACCCTGCGCGACCGCCGCGCGGTGCGCAACCATCTGAAGTCCATCCACGCCGTGGCGCTGACCAACCTGGCGGAGTTGTCGGCCAACCTGGCGCTGATGTCGCGCGAGCTGCCCGGTGGCGGCAGCCGCTGGATCGTCACCGGCATGGAAACCGCTTACCTGAAAAAGGCGCGCGGCCCCATCACGGCCGAGACCGTGTTGCCGCCTGTGGACTGGTCGATGCCGCGCGAGCTGACCGGCCGCGTGACGCTGCGCGACGCCAGCAACGAGGTGGTGATGACGGCCAGCCAGCGCTGGAAGACCGGGCCGGGCCGTCTGCCGGCCTGAGCGGCGCTGCGCCTGTGCCGTGCCCAAGTTTCAGCTGCCGGGCGCCCTGACGTAGTAGTTGTCCCATTCGGCGGTGTCCACCAGGCGAAAACCGTTGCGCTGGTAGAAGGCGTTGGAGCGGCTCTGCGTCAACGCGGCCACGCGCACCGGCAGGCCTGCGCCGTCAGCCACGGCGAACAATGCGCGCAGCACGTCGGCGCCTATGCCATGGCCTTGCGCCTGCGGCAGCAGATACAGGTGGTTCAGGTGGATGTGGTCGGCCAGCTTGCGCACCACCGTGAAGCCCACGCGCTCGCCTTGCCACAGCAGAGACCACGTGCAGGCAGGATCAAAGTTGTCCAGAAAACGCCTGCGCGCGCGCTGCGGGTCAAAGTGACCCACGGCCTCCAGGCTTTCTCGCATGGCTGCCACGCGGATGTCGGCCAGCGCCTCGCCATCGGCCAGCGACACGCTGGCCAGGCTGAGGTGGGGCAGCGTGACGCGCAGCTGGCTGGCTAAAAGCTGGTCCATTCGCCGTCATCGCCACCCGCGGCGGCCACTGCCGGCGCCACCGGTGCGCGGGGCGCTGCGGCCGGGCTGGCGACCGGTTTGGCTGCAGCCGCGGGCTTGACGGCGGCCAGTTTCAGCTTCGGCGCGCCGGGCTTGCTGGCGGCCGCGCCCAGCTTGGGTGGTGTTGCCTTGGCCGTGCTGGTGCTGTGCGCCATGGCGCGGGGTGCTGCGGGTGCGGGCTTGGGGGCCGGCGGGGCCGGTGTGTGGGCAGGCGCTGCCATGCCCATGGGGCTGGCGCCCGGGCCTTGCTCTTGCAACTGGAAAATGGCCACCACCTGCACCAGGTCCTGCGCCTGGGTTCTGAGGCTGCCGGCGGCGGCGGCCATCTGCTCCACCAGCGCAGCATTTTGCTGCGTGGTCTGGTCCATCTTGGTCACCGCCTCACCCACTTGCGCCACGCCTTGGGCTTGCTCGGTGCTGGCAGCACTGATCTCGCCCATGATGTCGGTCACCCGCCGGATCGAGGCCACCACCTCGCCCATGGTGGTGCCGGCCTGATCCACCAGCGCGCTGCCCTGTTCCACCCGCTCTACGCTGGTGTTGATCAGGTTCTTGATTTCCTTGGCGGCTTCAGCGCTGCGCCCGGCCAGGGAGCGCACCTCGCTGGCCACCACGGCAAAGCCCCGGCCCTGTTCACCGGCCCGGGCGGCTTCCACGGCCGCGTTCAGCGCCAGGATGTTGGTCTGGAAGGCGATGCCGTCGATGACGCTGATGATGTCGGAGATCTTGCGGCTGGCCTCGTTGATGCCCTTCATGGTCTCCACCACCTGGCCCACCACCTCGCCGCCCTGCACGGCGACGCTAGAGGCGCTCATGGCCAGCTGGTTGGCCTGGCGGGCGCTGTCGGCGTTTTGCTTCACTGTCGCGCTCAGCTCTTCCATGCTGGAGGCGGTCTGCTCCAGCGCGCTGGCCTGTTGCTCGGTGCGGTTCGACAAATCCTGGTTGCCCATGGCCACCTCGCTGCTGGCCACCTGAATGCTTTCGGCCGAGCGGCGCACCTGCACCACCGTGTTGCGGAAGGAATTCATCACGTTGGCCAGCGAGGCCAGCAGGCTGCCTTTGTCCGACGCCTTGATGTTCACGGACAGGTTGCCGCTGGCCACCTGGTTCATCGCGCGTATGGCCTCGTCCGGGTCGCCACCCAGTTGCTTGATGACGTTGCGCGCGATCAACGAGCCGGCGACTGCGATGATGACCAGCACCACCAGTACGATGGCCAGCGCGCTGAACATGGCGCTGCGCGCCTGAGCCTCGGCGTCGTCGGTGTACAGGCCCGAGCCGACTATCCATTCCCAGCCGGGCACGCGCTTCAGGTAGGCCAGTTTGGGGTACACCTTGGCGTCGGGTGAGGTATCGCCCGGACGGGCCACGAAAGACTCGACGAACGTGGTGCCGTTCTTGCCGTCGCGTACGCCGTCAATGTAGGTCTTGACGGTGTCCACGCCGGTTTGCTTGTTGATGGTGCCCAGCAGTGTCTTGGGCTCCGACCAGGTCTTCAGGAACGGATGCATGACACCGAAGCCATCGGTGGTGAGTATGTAGAAGTAATTGGCCTTGCCGTCCTCGCCGCCGTAGCGGGAATGGAAGACAGCCTCCTTGGCAGCTTTCTTGGCGTCTTCCACGCTCATCTTGCCGGCCGCCGCCGCCGCCTGGAAACCGGTGACGATGTTGTACTGCGTCTGCACGGCAGAAATCAGCTCCGCCCGCCGACCATCCATGATCTCTTTGCGTATCTGCATCACCGCATAGGCGGCCAACACCACCAGGCCGATGATGGCCACGGTGATGAGCAGACGGATTTTGGCTTGGAAGCTGAGGCGCTGTTCCATGGTGCGAGTCTCCTGTGGACGGGAAATTTTTTCTATGCCGCAACGATCGTCAAAGTCAGGCGAAAGCCATGCTTTTGATATTGAATCCAATATGGGCCCGGGTCAAGTGGACTTTGTGGCCGGTTTGCCCTGGGTCAACACGGGTGTGCATTAGTATGCAGTGGCGGCGGCTGGTCATACCGAGGTCGTGACGGGTGAGGGCTGCTCTCTTCTTGTTTTTTACCTTACTAGTCAGCTCAGCCATGCCCGAACTGCCAGAAGTCGAAGTCACCCGCCTGAGCGTGGTGGACCTGATTAGCGGCGCCACTGTGCGCGCCGTGCGCCTGGGCCAGCCGCTGCGCTGGCCGCTGGGCTGCGCGCCGCAGGCGCTGGTGGGTGCCACAGTGGCCGGTGTGCGCCGGCGCGGCAAATACCTGCTGTTTGACCTCGACCGCGGCCTGTTGCTGCTGCACCTGGGCATGTCAGGTAGCCTGGCTTTTCATCCCGGCAGCAGCGTGGCGCCAGCAGGCAAGCACGACCACTTTGACATGCTGACCAGCCGCGGCCTGCTGCGGCTGAACGACCCGCGCCGCTTTGGCGCCGTGGTGTTTGCACCTGGTGGCGAGGCGGACCCCATCGCGGCCAAGCTGCTGGGTGGCCTGGGCATGGAGCCGCTGACGGAGCTGTTCGACGCCGCCGCCTTCCACGCTGGCCTGCGCGCGCGCCGCGCGCCCATCAAGCAGGTGCTGCTGGCCGGCGACGTGGTGGTGGGTGTGGGCAATATCTACGCCTCCGAGGCGCTGTTCCTGGCCGGGCTGCGGCCCACCCTCAGGGCCAGCACCATCAGCCGGCCGCGTGCGGCCAGGCTGCACGCGGCCATACGCGACGTGCTGGGCCGGGCGGTGCAAAAGGGCGGCAGCACGCTGCGCGACTTCTCCAACGCCCAGGGCGAAAGCGGCTATTTCCAGCTCGAAGCCATGGTGTATGGCCGCGAGGGTCAGCCGTGCAGGGTCTGCGCCAGCCCCATCAAGGCGCTGCGCCAGGGCCAACGCTCCACTTTTTACTGCCCCAACTGCCAGAAATACTGAGTCCCGGTGACCCCAGGCGCCGGGACGAGCGGTGCTGGCCGGGCGGACAAGTGGTTACACCGGGCAGGGGGTGCGGTGATATATTCAATGTCCGCTCCAGGAGAAACCCGGCTTGAGCACGTCCTTCAACGAACAGTTTGACCAGCACGGCACGTGGCGGCGCGAGTTCGCCTTGCGTTTGAAGCTGCTGGCCGAATGGATGCGCGACCACGACCTGCTGGACGCCGCTGTCGAAGAGCGCCTGCGCCGCCTCGAATCCCACGTGCGCGCCGACAAGGTGATGGTGGCCTTCGTGGCTGAATTCTCGCGCGGCAAATCCGAATTGATCAACGCGGTGTTCTTCGCCGGCTACGGCCGGCGCATCATGCCCGCCAGTGCCGGGCGCACCACCATGTGCCCGACCGAAATGGGCTACGACGCCGACGTGCCGCCCTGCCTGCGCCTGCTGCCCATAGAGACGCGCTTGCAGCACCAGGCCCTGATGGAATGGCGCATGGTGCCCGAGAAGTGGACGCGCATTGACCTGGATGTGAACGACCCGCAGCAACTGGCCGCCGCGCTGGAGAAGGTCTCTGAAACCCGCCGCGTGACGCAGGACGAGGCCCGCGCCTTGGGCTTGTGGCACCCCGACACGCCTGAAGACAACCCGCCCGTCGACCGCCAGGGCATGGTGGAGGTGCCCAAGTGGCGCCACGCGCTGATCAACATCGCCCACCCGCTGCTCAAGCAGGGGCTGGTGATCCTGGACACGCCGGGCCTGAACGCCATAGGTGCCGAGCCTGAGTTGACGGTGAGCCTGATCCCGCAGGCGCACGCGGCGGTGTTCATCCTGGGCGCCGACACCGGTGTCACCAAGTCGGACCTGGCGATCTGGCGTGAGCACCTGTTGAGCGAGACCGCTGACGTGGCCGACACCCGGCTGATCGTGCTGAACAAGATAGACACGCTGTGGGACGAATTGAGCTCGCCGGCGCAGATCCAGGCGCAGATTGACCGCCAATGCGCCACCACCGCCGAGACGCTGGGCGTGCCGGCCGGCCAGGTGATTGCTGTGTCGGCGCAAAAGGGCCTGGTGGCCAAGGTCAACAACGATGCCGAGTTGCTGCAGCGCAGCAATTTGCCGGCGTTGGAACAGGCGCTGGGCAACGGGCTGATGGGCCAGCGTCAGCGCATCCTGGGCACGGCGGTGTCCACGGGCATTTCCGAATTGCGCTCAGAGACCGGGCGCGTGATCAACATCCGCCGGCGCGACCTGGCCGAGCAGCAGCAGGAGCTGAAGGGCCTGCAGGGCAAGAACGCTTCCGTCATCAAGCACATGCGCGCCCGCATCTCGCAGGAGCAGGCCGAGTTTGACCTGGGCGGCGCCAAGATACACGCGGTGCGCTCGGTGCATTTGAAGCTGCTGCGCGAGATCTTCGGCGTCCTGGGGGCTTCTTCGCTGAAGAAGGAGATGGCGCAGCTGACCGAGGCTTTGAGCAAGACCGGCCTGAAGCTGGGCGTGAAGCGCCCCTATGGCGAAACCTTTGACCGCCTGCGCGCCAATTTCCAGCGCGTGCAGACGCTGTCCGGCGAAATCCACGCCATGCTGGCCGCCACCTTCCGCCAGCTGAACGCCGAGCACGGCTTTTCGCTGCAGGCACCGCCCGAGCCGCAAATGGCCCGCTTCGTGCGCGACCTCGACATGGTGGAAAAGAGCCACCTGCAGTACCTGGGCATAGGCAACACCTTCCGCCTGGCCCAGCCCGAGTTTGCCGACCGCTTGGTGCGCGCACTGTCAACCCGGCTGCGGGTGATCCATGACGTGGCCCAGGGCGATGTGGAACTGTGGAGCAAATCAGCCGCCGCGCAGCTGGACGCGCAGCTGCGCGAACGCCGTCGCAACTTCGTGCGCCGCATCGAGGCCATAGACCGCATCCAGCAGGCGGCCGGCGGCCTGGCCGACCGCATCAACGAAATCCAGGGCCAGGACGACGCGCTGACGCAGTTGGACGGCAAGCTGCAGGAGTTGACGGCCTACTTGATACGCGACCCGGCGCCAGTCAAGCCCACTGCCGCCGAGGTGCAGCAAAGCGCTGCGCCCGCACTGGCTGCCTAACCGGTCAATGGCTGCAGACCTCGCCAGCCGCCTGGTGCGCTGGCAAGCCACCCACGGGCGCCACGACCTGCCTTGGCAAAACACGCGCGACCCCTACCGCGTGTGGCTGTCCGAGATCATGCTGCAGCAGACCCAGGTGGCCACGGTGTTGGGCTACTACCAGCGCTTTCTGCAACGCTTTCCGGATGTCCAAGCCCTGGCTGCGGCCCACCTGGACGACGTGCTGGGCCTGTGGAGCGGCCTGGGCTACTACAGCCGCGCGCGCAACCTGCATGCCTGCGCGCAGGCGGTGGTGGCGCAGCATGGTGGCGCGTTTCCGCACAATGCCGAACTGTTGCAGACCCTGCCCGGCATAGGCCGCTCCACCGCCGCCGCCGTGGCCGCCATCTGCTATGGCGAGCGCATCGCCATCCTGGATGGCAATGTGAAGCGGGTGCTGACGCGCGCGCTGGGTTTCGACGCTGATCTGGCGCAAAGCGCGAATGAGCGCGCGCTGTGGGAGCGAGCGCAGACGCTGCTGCCCACCCAGGACCTGCACACCACCATGCCGCGTTACACCCAGGCCGTGATGGACCTGGGCGCCAGCCTGTGCAATGCACGCAAGCCGCAGTGTGAGCTCTGCCCGCTGACAGCCATCTGCGTGGCGCGGCAGCAGGGCCGGCAAACCGCCTACCCGGTGAAGACACGCAAGCTCAAGCGCAGCGCGCAGTCGCTGTGGCTGTTGTGGGCGCAGACCCGGGCGGGCGCGGTCTGGCTGACCCAGCGGCCCACGCCCGGGGTGTGGGCGGGGCTGTACTGCTTTGAGTTGTTTGACAGCCGCGAGGCGCTGGCGGCCGCGCTGCCGGCTTCTGCGGTGCTGGATGACCTGCCGGGGTTCAAGCATGTGCTCACGCACAAGGACCTGCACTTGCACCCGGTGCGCGTGCAGTTGCCTGCGGGCGCCATGCGGGGCCGCCCAGGCCAGTGGGTCGCAGCAGGCGAGTGGTCCGCGCTGGGCTTGCCGGCGCCGGTGCGCAAGCTGTTGCAAGGCTGAACATCCGCCTTGTGGCCCCATGGCCCAACGCGGCGTGTGAACGCACGCCTCAAAATCAATTTGTGATCGCTAACGCACGGAAGTGTGGTGGCGCTGGGCGTAGTCTGCAGAAGGACGGAAACGCGACCCACCTGGGTTGCCGACCCGCGCCACCAACGGTGATGTTCTGATCTGCTGTCGCCGATTTGCCTACGCCAGACGCTGATCAAGTCTGGGGGATTGCTCGTCATGACGTGAGTGTTCCCTACTTCCCATTGAAGGAACCATACATCATGAACAACCTGACCAAAACCATTGCCGCAAGCTTGGTGACACTGAGCTTCGCAGCCTGCACCGGCCCTGCCGGACCGCAGGGCTTCACGGGTGAAACCGGCGCCCGCGGCAACACCGGCTACACGGGCGCTACCGGCAGCACGGGCAATACGGGCAACACCGGTTACACGGGCGCTACCGGCAATACCGGCGCCACCGGTGCATCCGGCGGCACTGGCGCCACCGGGGGCACGGGCGCAACCGGTGCGACCGGCGCCACAGGTGACATGGGTGCCACCGGCAATACCGGCAGCACCGGTGCCAAGGGCAACACCGGCGCCAAGGGCACCGGCGACACCGTGGTGGTCATTCCCGCCCGTTGAGCTTGACGCTCAGACGCTGCCGGGCAGTTGCGTGACCCATTGGGTTGCGCAACTGCCCGGCAGTTTTTTTTCAACTGGGCTCGGGGTGGCCCTGGTGGCCGTTCTCGGGTGAGCTGGAGGTGTTGGCAAGCTCACTCTTTTCCGGCTGCGGCTTGTCAGCCGGGCCGGCTGGCCCCGGGCCATGGGGTGGTGCGCCCTCGGCGGTGAAATCAGCCTTCTGCTGCTCCAGCTCCTTGGGTTTGGGCTTGGGGGCGTTGGCGAGTTCGATCATGGCGTTCCCTCAATTGCGGGGCGCCGAGGCTGCGGGCATCACCACCACGGTGGTGCCGGAGCCGGTCCTGCCGACGGCGCCGGTATCGCCTGTGTTACCGGTTGCACCCGTGTTGCCGGTGGCACCCGTGTTGCCGGTGGCACCCGTGTTGCCGGTTGCGCCGGTGGGGCCCGCCGGTCCGGGCACCGGCACGGGCACCGCCACCACTTCAGGTGCCGGCGCGACGGGCACGGCCACCACGGTGGTGGGGCGGTCGCAGGCGCTCAAGGTGAGCATCAACAGCATCGCGGGGATCATCAACAGGGAACGGTTCATGGGGAGTCCTTCGTGGTTGGATGGCAAAAGATCATTGCCGTGCCGCCTTGCGGCAGCTGAATCGGTTCAAGAGTTGCCGATGCTTGGCAGGGTGCGCGCCACAGGCCAGCGGGTCGGTGCGCTGGCGTACCCTGGCGCAAAGGTTGTACTAAAAACAAGAGCAACGCGCATGGCCAGCCAGTTCGCTGCTCCATTTTGTTCGCCAACGCACAGACCATGCAGTCCTGGGGGCGGACCATGGCAGCGGGTGACCTGGTGAACCGAATTGCCACGTTTCCACGTTTCTTTGGTTCTTTCACCATTCCCAGGAGTTCAACATGAACAAGCGCGCTTTATGGCTGTGCACAGCCTTGGCGGCGGCATCCCTTGCCTCCCTCGCATCGGTCGCCGGTGCCAGCACCCGTGGCACTCCCAGCACCATCAGCAACGTGGTGTGGGGTGCCGCCTGGGCGCCTGCAACTTCGCCCTTTGCCACCTGCACGCAACTGCGTGTGGACACCACCGGCGACATGACCAATTCCAGCACGCTGTCGGTGTACGGCTCCTTCAGCTGCACCGCCAACGCCAACACGGCGGCACGCACCATGGGCGCCAGCGGCAGTGGCTACTTCAGCCCGGACGGCCAGTTCAACATGACGCTGATCTTTGGCAACGGCACGGCCTTGCAGTGCCTGAAGTGGGGCAGCCTGAGCGGCACCTGCCAGATCACCGACAGCGCAGGCGCCGTCACGGGTACCGTGCAGCTGACGCTGATCTGAACGCCGGCACCCTGTAACGCATCAGACACACCATGAGCGTGCCCAAGTTCGCCACCTACGGCTTGCTGGCCATGGGCATGGTGCTGTCGGTGGTGGCCGCGCTGGAGATCAGCGCGCCGCCGCATGTGCAGAGCGAGTCCGCTGCTGCGCAGCCGGCGCCAGACGCCATGCCGACACGCGTGGTGGCGCCAGTCACCCCGGCCTTTTCTGATGGCCCACCGCCGCTGGTCCGCCTGACAGGCGTGGTCCTGGGGCAGGGAGAGGCCCGCGCCGCGCTGGTTTCGGTCAACAACGAGCCTCCTGTGCTGGTGCGCATTGGTGACCCCTTGAGCAGTGCCTCCACGGTGCAGGCGATTGGTGGAGACTGGATGGCTTACTCACACGGCACAAAAGTCATGCGCGTGCGGACGCAAGATGGCGAACCCGTGGCGCCATCCGCCAGCAGTCGCCTGGTTGCGGCCGCATCCGTGGCCCCGGCGCCCGCAGCCGCGCAACTACCAACGGATGCCGTAAACGGCAACGAAGAGTTCCGCCAGGCCATGAAGCAAAAGTTGGCCAGCATCAAGCCCTAGGGCAACTATGAGGTCTTTCACGCACCATTTGAACGGCCCGGCGCGAATAGGCGCACAATGGGTCTACGCCGACGACAGTTCCAGCACCCCTGGTGCCGTCACGGTGCGCCACGCCAACCCCAGCGACCACGGAACACGTCCATGGGTCGGCCTGGGCCTTCAACACCAACTCAGTCCCCTGCAGACACCGCGAGGTGAGGTCGATTCGCCCTCGCCAGGCACGGTGTGGCTGGCGACTTTCCTGCGGGCCGATCGTCGCGCGGACCTCGACGTGAACGTCACGCGCTGAGCGCGGGTTCACCAGCATTTCTTCACAGGTTGCCAACCGGCAACGCATGACATGGGCCAGCCGGAGGCGGCGGCCCGCAACACAGCGGAATTCTCATGAAAATTGGCCTGCACCTCAACCCGTGCTGGAGCACGGCATCCTTTGGCGGGGCGGCGGACACTTCACCGATGGAACTGTTGGACCTGGGCGACCACCTGAGCCTGTGCCGAGGTGGCAGCGGGCGCTGGTTTGCGTTGCGCTGCGCCGTGGAGACCGTGCATGCCTTCCTGGCTGCGCGGCTGGTCACCACGGTGGTGGTGGTGGTGCTGGCCGTCGCGCTGGCTTCGGTGCTTCTGTAAGCCGGGTGCGGGTGCAGTTGCCCAGCAGTAGCCCGAGCACAAGAGGGGCGCCATGACAAGCCGCATACTGGTCTTGACGGACGACCCCAGCGATGCCAACGCGTTGAAGGACGTGCTGGAGAAAAGCCCCGGCGAGCCGCTGCAGATTGAATGGCTGCGCCAATTGGGCGCCGGCATGGAGCGCCTGAAGACTGGTGGCATTGATGCCGTCGTCGTTGACCTGATGCTGCCGGACAGCCATGGCATCGCCACCTTCGATGAGCTGTTTGCGGTGGCCAGGCACGTCCCCATCCTGACGCTCAGCGCGCTGGAAGATGAAGCGCTGGCGATCGAGGCCGTGCAGCGCGGCGCCCAGGGCTACCTGTCGCGTGGCCACTTCGTCAGCAGCCTGGTGCCCCAGACGCTGCGCAACATCATCCAGCGCAAGAGCGTGGAGCAAGCCTTCTACAACGAGCGCGCGCGCGCCGAGATCGCGCTCAACTCCATCAGCGACGCGGTGATCTGCACCGACTTGGCCGGCAATGTGAACTACCTGAACATCGCTGCCGAGGCCATGACGGGCTGGTCGCGCGACGAGGCCCGTGGTCACCCTGTGGCCGAGGTGTTTCACATCATCAACGGCCTGACGCGCCAGCCCGATGCCGGTCCGGTGGCGCAGGTGCTTGAGCGCAACGAGGTGATGACCCTGAACGCCGACACCGTGCTGCTGCGGCGCGATGGCAGCGAGGCGGCGATCGAAGACTCGGCCTCGCCCATCCATGACTGGGATGGGCGCATCACTGGTGCCGTCATCGTGTTCCACGACATCACGGCCGCCAAGGCCATGACGCAGAAGATGGCCTACCTGGCCCAGCACGACTTCCTCACCAGCCTGCCCAACCGCATGCTGCTCAATGACCGCATCGACCAGGCCATCGCACTGGCCAAGCGTCACGACAAGCAATTGGCGGTGCTGTTTCTGGACCTGGACAACTTCAAGAACATCAACGACTCACTGGGCCACGCCACCGGCGACAAGCTGTTGCAGTCGGTCACGCAGCGGCTGAACGGCTGCGTGCGCAGTTCCGACACGGTCAGCCGACAGGGGGGTGACGAATTTGTCATCCTGCTCGCCGAAGGTGGCAACGAGGGCACTGCCGCGTCAACCGCCAAAAAGGTGCTGGCTTCCATGGCCCTGCCGCACAGCATCAGCGGCACCGAATTGCACATCACCATGAGCATGGGCATCAGCCTGTACCCGGCCGATGGGGAAGACGCGCAAGCCCTGATCAAGAGCGCCGACACCGCCATGTACCACGCCAAGGCTCACGGGCGCAACAACTACAAGTTCTTCACCAGCGACATGAACCGCCGCGCGGTGGAGCGCCAGGCGGTTGAGGCGGACTTGCGGCGCGCGCTGCAGGGGCGGGAATTCCTGCTGTACTACCAACCGAAGGTCAACCTGCGCAGCGGCCGCGTCACCGGCGCTGAAGGGCTGCTGCGCTGGCTGCACCCGAAGCGCGGCCTGCTGCTGCCGGACCAATTTGTGGTCGTGGCGGAGGACAGCGGTTTGATCGTGCCCATAGGCCAGTGGGTGCTGAGGGAGGCCTGCACGCAGGCGCAGCGCTGGCTGCGCCGCGGCTCGGCGCTGCAGTCCATCGCCGTCAACATCTCGGCACTGGAGTTCCACCAGCCGCAGTTCGTGGCCGGTGTCGCCGCCACGCTGCGCGAAACCGGCCTGCCGGCGCGGGCGCTGCAACTGGAGATCACCGAGAGCGGCCTGATGCGCGACGCCAAAGCCAGTGCGACCATCCTGCACGACCTGAAGCGCATGGGGGTGCAACTGGCGGTGGACGACTTCGGTACAGGCTACTCCAGCCTGAGCTACCTGGAGCAATTCCCCATCGACATCCTGAAGATTGACCAGTCGTTTGTGCAGGGCATTGCTTCAGCAGAAGACAGCGCGGTCATCGTCAGTGCGGTCATCGGCATGGGCAACAGCCTGAAGCTGCAGGTGGTTGCCGAAGGGGTTGAGAACCAGGTGCAACTGGACTTCCTGACCACCCGCCATTGCGACGAGGCCCAGGGCTATCTTTTCAGCCGCCCGGTCAGCGCGGAGAGGTTCTCGGCGATGTTGGCCGAGGGCAGGCCGCCGCTCGCGGTGGCGCGCTGACCTGATCAGCCAGCGCTGGCCGCCACCACCAGCACCAGCCCCAAGGTCAGGGCGACGACCAGCAGGGTGAAAAGCAGCGTCATGGTTGGCCAGCCAGATCGTCTGCGTACTCCGGGCCGTGGCCGGCCAGGCTGCTCAGGGCGCCTCGCAGCTGTACTTTGTTCATGATGGGCGCGCTTTCAGGGTCTGAGGGTGGGGGTGTCAGCCGATGGTTGCGGCTGTAGCTGCTGATGCTAAACAGGTATGCCGCCGCCTTCTGTGCGCTGGTGTACATGTGCCTGAATTAACGTCTGCGGCCAGGGCAAGGCAGTTGACGGCGCCTGCGGCTGGTCCCGTATGTGTCCTCTCGAACAGACGCATTGCCGCCGGTCTTTCAAGATTTCACCATGCGCAAACTCCAGCTTCATCTGTCACCCGATGAACCATTGATTGGCCTGCCCGAAGATGCGGCGGCGGCGCGTTATGCGGCGCTGCATGACGCCCTGACCGGCCTGCCCAATCGGCTGCTGTTTGAGGACCGGTTGGCGCACGGCCTGGCACAGGCCAGGCGGCACGGCCGCACGCTGGCGGTGATGTCCCTGGACCTGGATGAGTTCAAGCAGATCAACGCGCGGCATGGCCAGAGCGTGGGAGACGCCGTGCTGACCACCGTGGCTGACCGCCTGAAGGAGAATACCCGCCAGGAAGACACCGTCAGCCGCGCCAACGGAGATGGGTTTCTGTACCTGGTGGCGGAATTTGGCGACCTGAAGGACGTCACGATGATTGCCGAAAAGATCACCCAGGCTTTGCGCGTGCCTTGCCTGCTGACCGTGGGGCCTGTGCACATCCGGGCCAGCGTTGGCATCGCGATCTTTCCCAACCATGGGGATTCGGTGCACGACCTGATCGAACGGGCTGACCAGGCCATGCAGTTGGCCAAGGGCAATCCGGCGGGCTATGCGTTTGCCGGCTGACTGTGGCTGATCACTTCACCCGCGCGGAAGCCGGCGGCGCGGTGCCAAACAGGTGGTCCCACAGCGTGCTGGTGACGCCATAGCAGCCCGGCGGCAGCTGGCGCGCGTGGTGCTGGGCATGCCAGCGCCGCTTGCGCGTCAGCCAGGTGCTGTTGAAGCGTCCGTGGTGGGTGAAGTGGTGCATCAGGCCATACGCCAGGTACCCGGCGGCCAGGCCCAGCGTGAGCGCGCTGGCGCGCCAGGGGCCAGCCAGCAGCCAGGCCGGCAGCCACACCAGGGTGGCGATCAGGCTGACGCTCAGCACCAGCGGCGCACCCAGCAGCGCGCCGGGGCGCTGGTGGTGCTGCGCGTGCCAGCCCTTGAAGGGCGCCAGGCCATGCAGCACAAAGCGGTGCAGCAGGTACTCCACCAGACTCCAGGCCAGCAGGCCTGCCGCGGCGAGCGCCAGCATGGCCGTGCGCTGATCAGCGGGGCCAGCCAGCGCCAAGGCCCCGGCCAGCCCCAGCACCGCACAGCCATACAACACGAAGTCAGCCGCATAGGCCGCCTTGCTGTGCTCCAGTGAAAAAATCCCCATCGGCCTGCCTTTCACGCGCGTCAGCGTGACTGCGCCACCGCCTGCAGGTCCCTGATGATGCGGTAGCAGCTGCAGGCCGCGTCCTCCAGGCCCTTGTGATCCAGGATGACGATGTTGCCGCGGTGGTAGGTGATGAGGTCGGCCTTGTGCAGGGTGCTGGCGGCTTCGGTGACGCCGACGCGGCGCATGCCCAGCATGTGGGCCAGGAATTCGTGGGTGAGCAGGAACTCGTCGCTGTGCAGGCGGTCGGCCGTCATCAGCAGCCAGCGCGCCAGGCGGGCCGGCGTGTCGTGGAAGCGGTTGCAGGCGGCGGTCTGCGAGATTTGCGCCATCAGCAGGTGGTTGTAGCGAAACAGCGCCTTTTGCAGCGGCGGACTGGCCTTGAACTCGGCGCGAAAGTGCGCGGCGCTCATCTTCAGCGCGGTGCCGCTGCCCTGCACCAGCGTGCGCACGTCTGAGACGCCAATGCCCAGCGCCATGGGCATGCCCACCATGCCCTCGTTGCCCACCATGCCCACCTCCAGGCTGCGCTGGGCATCCACCGCCGTCAGCAGCGACACCAGGCTGTTGAGCGGGAAGTACACATGGGTGATGACGCCCAGGGGTTCGTACAAGATCTGGCCGTAGGCCAGTTGCACCGGTTGCAGGTGCGGCAGCAAGCGGCGGTAGGCGGGTCGCGGCAGCGCGGCCAACAGGTGGTTGTCCGACAGCGGTCGGTCTGCGGTGGCAGGCATGGCAATGTCTCCGGGGCACCGCGCGGCATGCGCGCGGCTGGGTGGGTGTGACGTGCCTGTCAGTTACCGCGTCTAACTGCAAGCAGTATAGGCCTGTGACACCTGCCTCCCCTGTATTTCTGCGACGCTGTGTTGGTCAGCACACATTGGGGGGCCGCCGGCCCTGTGACAGGAGCAAAGTGTTCGCTAGCGAACAAAGGGAGTACAGTTCGGTAGCGTACATTGAACGACTGCCAGCCCGATGGGCAACACCATGTTGCATTGCCTGTTACGGGCTGACATGTGAAAGTAGAAGATGGCGACCTCGCTAGGCAGAAAATCCCACGCAACCACCGTTGCGCAGGGCGTGCCGCCGCTGCTGATGCTGCAGCAAATCAGGCACAACCAGTTGCTGGCCCGGCTGCCGCAAGAGAACCTGGAGCGCTGGCTGCCGCACTTCGAGCTGGTGGACATGCCGCTGGGCCAGGTGGTGTACGAGTCGGGCCATGCGTCCACGCATGCCTGCTTCCCCACCACCTCCATCGTCTCGTTGCTGTATGTGATGGCCAATGGCGATTCGGCGGAGATCGCCGTGGTGGGCCATGAAGGCATGGTGGGCATTTCGCTGTTCATGGGTGGCAACACCACGCCCAGCCGCGCGGTGGTGCAAAGCGCAGGGCGGGGCGTGCGCGTGCCGGCGGAGATCTTCAGGACCGAGTTCGAGCACTTCGGCCCGGTGTCGCACCTGCTGCTGCGCTACACCCAGGCCTTGATCACCCAGATGGCGCAAACCGCGGTGTGCAACCGCCACCACACGCTGGACAAGCAGTTGTGCCGCTGGTTGCTGCTCAGCCTGGACCGCCTGCCCGGCTGTGAGCTGGTGATGACGCAGGAGCTGATTGCCAGCATGCTGGGCGTGCGCCGCGAGGGCGTGACGTCAGGCGCCATGCGGCTGCAAAAGGCCGGGCTGATCAAGTACGCGCGCGGCCGCATCACCGTGCTGGACCGCCCCGGCCTGGAGACGCGGGTGTGCGAGTGCTATCGCGTGGTGAAACAGGAGTACGACCGGCTGCTGCCGGTGCTGCAGGCGATTTGAGGCGTTGCCGCCTCAAAGCTGCTTTTCGGCCACCTCGAAATTGGTCTTGCAATGCGCGCAGGTCAGCCGCTCAAACCCATTGGCCCCCATTTGCTCGGTCAGCGGGTGCTCGCGCTGCGGGTCGGCCGGGTTGACGAAGCACTTGGGGCAGGGCAGGCGCTCATTCGGACGCAGTTGCCGGCAGCGCTGGTTGTACTGGGCAATGCTGGCCTCCGGCGTCTTGAAATAGCGCAGCCAATTCGTCAGAAAAGTTAAAACGTGAGCAGGAACCATGGTGGCACCATGGTGATGCCATGCCGGTGCGGCGTCTGTGCGTTGGCGTACTCGGTTGGCCCGCGTGGGCGCGGGATTGTCACACCGCCCAGCAGCCGCACCCCAAGGCACCCCAGAAGCCATCTGCATCGGCTGTGGGCACCTGGCGCGCGCTGGCGGCCGCATGTGCATGGCCATGCACGCCGCAAGGCGCGGCGCAGCCGCACATGGCCCGCATGCGCGCGGCGCCGGGGTGCCCCAGGCGGTGCTGGTAGCCGCCAAAGCGCTTCACTGGCGACCACTCGGGCAGCACCGGGGGCAGCGGCGGCGCCAGGTCGGCAAAGTCGCCTTCGGCATGCACCACGTCGCCACCCAGCAGGGTCAGCACGGCATGCAGGTGGGGGATGTCGCTTTCGGGCACGCCGAAGTAGTCGTCCGACAGCAGCGCCAGGTCGGCCATCTGGCCCACCGCAATGCGGCCCTTTTGCTCTTGCTCGTTGGAGAACCAGGCGTTGGCCTCGGTCCACAGGCGCAGCGCCTGCTCGCGCGTCAGCCGGTTGGCCGGTGGGTACAGCGTGGCGCCGCCCACCGTCTTGCCAGTGACCAGCCAGGCCAGCGACACCCAGGGGTTGTAGCTGGCCACGCGGGTGGCGTCGGTGCCGGCGCCCACCGGCAGGCCGGCGGCCAGCATGCGGGCAATCGGTGGCGACTGCTCGGCCTGGCGCGCACCGTAGCGCTCGGTGAAGTACTCGCCCTGGTAGGCCATGCGGTGCTGGATGGCGATGCCGCCTTGCAGTGCGGCAATGCGGTCGATGTTGCGCGGGCTGATGGTTTCGGCGTGGTCGATGAACCAGTGCAGGCCGTCAAACGGCATGTCGCGGTTCACGCGCTCGAACACATCCAGCGCACGGCTGATGGATTCGTCATAGGTGGCATGCAGCCGCCACGGCCAGCGCTGCTGCACCAGCAGGCGCACCACGCGCTCCAGCTGGTCTTCCATGCCGGCGGGCAGCTCGGGCCGGGGTTCGCGGAAGTCTTCAAAGTCGGCGGCCGAAAACACCAGCATCTCACCGGCGCCGTTGGCCCGGTAGTGTTCGTCGCCCTGGCCGGGTTTCACCATGCCGGTCCAGCGGGTGAAGTCGTCCAGTTCACCGCCGGGCTTTTGCGTGAACAGGTTGTAGGCGATGCGCACCGTCAGCTGGCCGTCGCTGTGCAGCTTGTCGACGATGGCGTAGTCGTCGGGGTAGTTCTGGAAACCGCCACCGGCGTCGATGACGCTGGTGATGCCCAGCCGGTTCAGCTCGCGCATGAAGTGGCGGGTGGAATTGAGTTGCTGCTCGGGCGGCAGCCGGGGGCCCTTGGCCAGCGTGGCGTACAGCAGGCTGGCATTGGGTTTGGCCAGCAGCAGGCCGGAGGGGTCGCCCGCGGCATCGCGCACGATCTCGCCGCCGGGCGGGTTGACCGAATCGCGCGTGTAGCCCACGGCGCGCAGCGCGGCGCGGTTCAGCAGCGCGCGGTCATACAGGTGCAGGATGAACACCGGCGTGTCCGGCGCGGCGGCATTCAGCTCGTCCAGCGTGGGCAGGCGCTTCTCGGCGAACTGGTGCTCGGTGAAGCCGCCCACCACCCGCACCCACTGCGGTGGCGGCGTCACCTGCGCCTGCGCCTTCAGCATGGCCATGGCGTCGGCCAGCGAGGGCACGCCGTCCCAGCGCAGTTCCAGGTTGTAGTTCAGGCCGCCGCGTATCAGATGGGTGTGGCTGTCGATCAGGCCGGGGATGGCGCGGCGGCCGCGCAAGTCCAGCACGCGGGTGGCGGGGCCGCGCGTGGCCAGGATGTCGCGCGCCGAGCCCAGTGCGCTGAAGTAGCCGCCGCGCACCGCCACCGCCTCGGGGTTGGGCTGGCTGCGGTCCAGCGTGGTGAAGCGTGCGTTGGTGAGTATCAGGTCGGGGTGCATGGCGACAAGGGGGATCAGGGGCGCCACCACCAGGAGGTGTCGGGATACTCGCGCGCGGATTTCAGGAACGGGTTGCGCAGCCGCAGCACGTTGCGTGGCTCGCGCGCGAGCTGGGCGATCTCCATCGCATGGTGGCTCTCGAACAGCGCGCGGAATGAGCCGTCGGCCAGCGCGGCTTTCAGGCCGCGCTCTATGCGCTGCGCCAGCGCGGTGTTGCGCGGGTTGACCCAGAAATACACCGGGTAGGGGAAGTACAGCGCCCGGGTGCGCTCCACCACCAGGCCGGGGTGGGCTTGGTGCTGCAGCGCGATCTCGCGGTAGGCCTCATTGAGCCCGCGCGGAAAGGCGTCAAAGCGGCCGGCGTCCAGCATGGCAAACAGGCTGTCGTAGCCGGTGCCGGTTTCCACCTTCAGGCCGTTGGCCCGCATCACCGGCAGGTCGGCCCACTGGCCGTTCAGGCCGAAGCGGATGTCGTTGCGCAGCTCGGCGTCGCTGAGCTTGTCAAAGCGCGGCTGGTGGTCGGCACGGATGATGAACAGGCGGTAGCCGATGATGCCCTTGAGGATGTCCACCTTCACCGGCAGCAGCTTGGCCGTGCGCTCGTCATTGACGCCCAGCGCCACCACGTCCAGCGCGCCCGTCTCCAGTTGCATGACGGCGCGGCTCTGCGAGTTGTTGTCGCCGACGGGCTCCAGGCGGGGCACCGCTTCGCCCGGCTTGGCGCTGTGGTGCAGGGCCAGTTCCAGCAGCTTCCAGCGAAAGTCGTAGATCGGGCCGGAGGGAAAGCAGCGCAGCACGGTGGGCGGGGCCGAGGCCGCGCGATCGGCGGCGGTGGCGCGAAGATGGGTCCCCAGCGCCAACGCCAAGCCCACGCTCATGCACAGGGTGGCGTGCAGAAGGCGGGCGCGCCAGTGGACAAAGCATGGCAGGCGTCTGGCGTCAGGTCTGGCGATACGCATGGCGTTGGCAGTGAAGAACGTGCTTGTTGCACCGGGTGTAGCTTTAAAGCTTGACATTTGTCAAGGGCGGCCAGAGCGCGGCCATGCGGATGCCTCCTATACTGTTCCAAGGCGTGATGCGCTGATTGGCTGGAGCTGTGCAGTTGGGGGTTCAGCGGGTGATAAAAAAGCTTGTGCGCATGACCGCTGGCGGTCTGCTGACACTGGTGTGGCTGGCGCAGTGCCAGGCACCGGCCTGGGCACAGGTCTCGCCGCCGCAGGCCGGCCAGGCCATCGTGCGCATAGGCGCAGAAGACGACTGGTACCCCTATTCCGGTGCCCGCCAGGGCAAGGCTGTAGGCATGGTGCCTGAACTCGTGCTGGCTGCGTATGCGGCTGTGGGGGTGAAGGTGGAACTGGTTTCGTTGCCCTATGCGCGCTGCATGAAATTGGCCGCCACCAGCCACCTGTTGGGCTGCTTTGACACGCTACGCAACCGCATGGTGGAGAACCAGTACCGCTGGGCCAAGCAGCCGCTGCTGCGCGCCCGCCTTAACATCTACGCACTGGCCGGCTCGCCGCAGGGCAAGGACGCGGGGCCGGAGGTGCGCCGCGAGGTGCAACTGGCCGACCTGCGCGGCAAACTGGTGGCGGTGACCAACGGCTACGAGTACGGCGAGGCTTTTGACGGCGACACCACGATGCGCCGTGACGTCGGCACGTCGGACCTCTTTGCCCTGCAGAAGTTGGTGCGGGGCAGGGTGGACTTTGCACTGGTGTATGACCGCATTGTGGACGTGTTGCTGGCTGAGCATGCCGAGTTGCGCGGCCGCGTGAAGGTGGTGGGCACGCTGATTGAGCCGGATATATATCTCTCTTTTGCACCTGCCTACCCCGACGTGGTGCGCTACATTGCGCTGTTTGACGACGGGCTGACTCGCATCAAACAAAACGGCGAATACGCGCGCATCGCCAGCCGCTGGGGAGCCATGGGCGCGCCGGACAAGTAGGCACCCGACAACACCAGAACAGGGAACGACCCGTGCAGCATCCCGCTCAACAGGAATTCGCCTGGGCCATCGTCGGCCCGGGCAGGATCGCCCACCAGTTCGCCGGCGCCGTGGCCACATTGCCCGCCACGCACGTGCGCAGTGTCTATGGCCGCAACCGCGCCAATGCCCAGGCCTTTGCCGAGCGCTGGCCCCGCCAGGACACAGCGGGGGGCGGCGTGCCGCGCGTGGCCGCCAGCCTGGACGACCTGCTGGCCGACCCCGGCGTGCACGGTGTCTATGTGGCCACGCCGCACGCCCAGCATGGCGAGGCGGTGCGCGCCGCGCTGCTGGCCGGCAAGGCCGTGCTGTGCGAAAAGCCGCTGGTGGCGCACCTGGCCGAGGGGGAGCACCTGGTGGCACTGGCGCGTGAGCGCGGCGTATTCCTGATGGAGGCGCTGTGGACGCGCTTTCTGCCCGCCTACGAGGTGGCCGGCCGCTGGCTGCGCGAAGGGGCGATAGGCCCGGTGCGCGCCATCCAGAGCAGCTTTTGCTTCAACGCGCCGTATGACCCGGCGAGCCGCAATTTCGATCCCGCGCTGGCCGGCGGCGCACTGCTGGACCTGGGCGTGTACAACCTGGCCATCACCCGCTGGGCGTTGGAGAGCGCGCCGGGCAACTGCCCCGAGCCCGTGCGCATGCAGGCCCAGGCCGTGCTGGCGCCCACCGGGGTGGACCAGCGGCTGTCGGCCACGTTGGTGTTTGAGCATGGCGTCACCTCGCAGTTTGTCTGCGGTTTCGACGCCAGCAGCGACAACGCCATGCACATCCTGGGCGAGCGCGGCAGCATTGTGTTCCGGCGCGGCTTCTCCTACGCCACCGAAGTTGTGTTGACACAGGCCGGCCAGAGCCCGCAGGTGGTGGCGGCGCCGTTTCGCGTCAACGGCTTCGAATACGAGGTCGAAGAGGCCTTGCGTTGCCTACGCGCTGGCCGGCTGGAGAGCACGCACATGCCGCACGCCGAGAGCCTGGCGCTGCTGCGCTGGATGGACGAATTGCGGCGGCAGGTGGGGGTGCGCTACCCGTTCGAGTAGCGCCACCGGTCAGCAAAGCTTTAGCGCAGGTTGCCGGTGTGTCCCAGCGAATAGCGCCCCGGCTGCGGCCACACCGTCAGCCCGTGCGGCTCTATGCCCACCTTGACCTGGTCCACCGCGCCGCTTGACGTGTCAAAGCGGTACACCACGTTGTCATAGCGGCCGGACAGCCACAGGTGCTTGCCGTCGGCGCTGACGTTGCCCATGTCCGGGCTGCCGCCGCCGGGGACGGGCCAGGTCTTGGTCACCGTCTTGGTGGCGAAATCGATCACCGACACGCTGCCCTTGCCCTTGGGCGTGCCGCGTATCTTGTTGCCACCGCGGTTGGCCACGTACAGGCTCTTGCCGTCGCGGCTGGGGTACAGGCCGTGCGCGCCCACGCCGGTGGGGATGAAGCCCACCTGCTTGAACGACTCGGCGTCCACCAGGTGCACGCCGTCGGCCATCATGTCGGCGACGAACAGCGTCTTGCCGTCGGGCGAGAAGCGCACGTCCTGCGGCATGCCGGGGGTGGTGCAGATTTCGCCACCGGCCTCGAACGGGTCGGGGATCTTGCGCGGCTGCTTCTTGCTGCCTTTGGCCAGCAGGTCCAGCACCTGCGGGCGATTGAAGTACTGGCTGAGCTTGATGGTGCCGATCACGCTGCGGTTGACCATGTCCACCTTGCTCAGGCTGCCGTTGAACTCGCAGGTGAAGAAGGCGGTCTTGCCGTCAATGGAAAAGTCGGCGTGGTTGATGCCGGCGCAGGCGGGCACCGCGATGCTGAAGGCCAGCTTCATGGTCTGCGGGTCGCGGAAATCGAGCCGGCGGAACTCTTCGGCCACCACGATGGCGTATTTGCCGTCGGGCGACCAGTACAGGTTGTAGGGGTCTTCTACCGGGATGGACTTGCCCGGCTTGCCGGTCTTGGGGTCCACCGGGGTCAGGCTGCCGTCCTTGCGGCCTTCGGCATTGTTGGCCACCCACAGCGTTTTCAGGTCCCAGCTGGGCACCACGTGCTGCGGGTTGATGCCAACCTTGAAGGTGTCCACCACCTTCATCGTCGCCGGGTCGACGACAGAGACGGTGTTGGCGCTGCGGTTGGGCACATACACCCGCTCCAGCGCGCCAGCGGTGTTGGGGCTGATGTTGGCGCTGCCGATCTCGCTGTACAGGTTGTTGCGCTGGGGCACCGGTGGCATGCCGGGCACGGTGACGATGGGGCCGCTGCTGGCTGCCGTGGCGGAGGCGGGACCGGCGGGCTTGCCGGCGTCACCGGTCTGGGCCATGGCCCACCAGGCGGTGCCAGCCAGGGCGGCGGTCAACAGGGTCAGGGAGACGGGACGGGTACTGCGCATGGTCACGGTCGGGGCACAAACGGGCGGGTTAGGAGGAGGAGGGGGTCTTCCAGGGGTCTGGGGATTCTGTCAGCTTCAGCGTGCAGTGGCGTTGATGAACGTCAAAACTGTGGGGCCATCGGGTTGGTTTTAGAGAGGTCTTACGCTTTTTTACCGTTTCAGCGCCGCGCGCAGCGCAGCAACGGTGCGCGCCACAATCATATCCACCCCCAGTTGGCCCAGGGCGACGGTGGCGCCGCGCGGGTCGCCGGCCACGCCGCTGGCGGCCTTGTCCAGCGCTTCGGTGGGCAGCGGGCGCACCAGGCCGGGGGCCAGGGCCAGCGTCAGGCTGGTGTCGGCCAGGCCGGCGTGGCTGCCGATCTGGGCCGGGCTGTAGCCCTTGGCGCGCAATTCGGTGGCAAAACCGCTGTCGGCTGCCTGGTAGTACTCAGGCACGTAGTGGGCGCGTGCGTTTGAGCCGGCCCATTCCTTGTTCAGTTGGTCAGCCACGCCTTTCAGCGCGGCCTGGTAGCCGCCGTGGTCGCCCAGCAGCACCACATCGGTGAAACCGTGTGCCCGCAGGCTGCGCGCGCTGCCGGCCAGCAGGCTTTTGAAAGCGTCTTCCGGCACCGAGATCGTGCCGGCATAGCGCATATGGCCTTGCGGCGGCTTCACGGCGCCTTCGGGCACATAGGCCAGCACCGGTGCCACCAGCGTGTGGCCCAGTTTGCTGGCGATCAGCCCGGCCAGCGCCTGGGCGCGCGCATTGTGCTTGCCCAGGGCGATGTGCGGTCCGCTTTGCTCGGTGCCGCCCACCGGGATGATGGCGGTGGTCTGGCCGGCGCGCAGCGCGTCGCGCACCTCGGTCCAGGTGAGCTGCTCCAGGTACACGCTGGCGCTGGCGGTCGGCTGTGCCTGGGCGGCGCTGGCGCAGGCCAGCAGTGCGCCGGCCAGGACGGCGGACATCAGGCGGCAGGGGGTACGCACAACGGCAGGCAAAAGGAGACCAGAAGGCAAGGGGCGGGCAATCGCGGGTTGCTGAGAGAGGGTGGTTGAGGAATTATCCAACAAGCGCTGAAATGAGAATGGCTCTCAGCCTCATGCGCAACAAAAGCATCGGCAGGTGGGTATTGCAGGTGTCGGCTTGGCGATGCGCGCGCTGGCGTGGACAATGCGGTGCAACACAACACCACAGTCACCGGAGAAGAACACCATGAAGGGCGATCCTCAAGTCATCCAGCACCTGCAGGCCCAGCTGAAGAACGAGCTGACCGCGATCAACCAGTATTTCCTGCACTACCGCATGCTCAAGCACTGGGGCCTGGACAAACTGGCGAAGAAGGAATACGAGGAGTCCATGGGCGAGATGAAGCACGCCGACAAGCTGATGGACCGCATCTTCACGCTCGACGGGCTGCCCAACCTGCAGGACCTGGCCAAGCTGTTGGTGGGCGAGGACGTGCCTGAGATCCTGGCCTGCGACCTCAAGAGCGAGCAGGGCGCCCAGGCCACCATCAAGGACGGCATCGCCCACTGCGAGACGGTGCGCGACTACGTGTCGCGCGACCTGTTGCAGGGCATCCTGGACGACACCGAGGAGCACATCGACTTCCTGGAGACGCAGATCGAGTTGCTGGCCAAGGTGGGCTTGCAGAACTACCTGCAGAGCCAGATGGGCGAGGTGAGTTGACCCCCACGGTCGCTCACTGCGCGTAGCTCCCTGTACCCCAGAGGGGGCCGCGTTTTACCTTGGGGCCGCAGTACACTGGCTGCGGCCATTTATTCCGGCCGCACAACGATCCTCGCGGAGTCTCTCGCCATGCCATTCCTCTCCAATCTTTCCGTGGCCAAGCGCCTGGGCCTGGGTTTTGCCGTTATCCTGGCGCTGTCCATCTTCGTCACGCTGGTGGGCATCAGCCGCCTCAACGCCGTCACCACCGCCACGCGCGACATGGTGGACAACTCGGTCAAGACCGAGCGGTTGATCAGCGACTGGTATCGCAACCTGTACACCGGTGTGCGCCGCACGCAAGCCATCGCCAAGAGCAGCGACGATTCGCTGGCGGGCTATTTCGCCAACGACGCGGCCCAGTCCACAAAGACCTCCAGCGAGCTGCAAAAGGCGATCGAACCGCTGATGACCACCGACGCCGAGAAGAAGGTGTACGCGGAGATCGGCGAGCTGCGCAAGGGCTACCTGTCCACCCGCGACGCCATCGTGGCGCTGAAGAAGGAAGGCAAGGTGGAAGAAGCCGGCAAGATGCTGGACGACAAGTTCACGCCCAGCGCCACCGCTTACCTGGCGAAGATGGAAGAGCTGCTGAACATGCAGCGGCGCGAAATCGACACCACCGCCAAGTCCATTGACGACATGACCGTCACAAGCCGCACGCTGTTGGCGGTGCTGGGCGCGTTGAGCGTGGGCCTGAGCGTGCTGATTGCCTGGCTGCTGACCGGCGCCATCACCGGGCCGCTGCGCCAGGCCAACCAGATCGCCCGCCGCGTGGCCCAGGGCGACCTGAGCGCCGAGGTGCACGTGAACTCGCGCGACGAGTTGGGCCAGTTGCTGAGCAGCCTGAAGGACATGCAGGGCAGCCTGACGCAGGTGGTGGCCAATGTGCGCCAGGGCTCCGAGGGCGTGGCCACTGCCAGCGCCGAAATCGCCCAGGGCAACCACGACCTGTCGGCACGCACCGAAAGCCAGGCTAGCGCGCTGGAGGAAACTGCGGCCAGCATGGAACAACTGGGCGCCACCGTGAAGCAGAACGCGGAGTCGGCCCGCGCGGCCAACCAGCTGGCCATGAAGGCCTCCACCGTGGCGGTGCAGGGTGGCGAGGTGGTGGGCCAGGTGGTGGAGACCATGAAGGGCATCAACGAGGCCAGCCGCAGGATCGCCGACATCATCTCGGTGATCGATGGCATCGCCTTCCAGACCAACATCCTGGCATTGAACGCCGCCGTGGAAGCCGCCCGTGCCGGCGAACAGGGCCGCGGCTTTGCCGTGGTGGCCAGCGAGGTGCGCGCACTGGCCGGGCGCAGTGCCGAGGCGGCGAAGGAAATCAAGACGCTGATCACCGCCAGCGTGGAGCGGGTGGACCAGGGCAGTGCCCTGGTGGACCGTGCCGGCACCACCATGACAGAGGTGGTGGCCGCCATCCAACGCGCCACCGACCTGATGGGTGAGATCAGCGCCGCCAGCAGCGAGCAGGCCCAGGGCGTGGCCCAGGTGGGCGAGGCCGTGACGCAGATGGACCAGACCACGCAGCAAAACGCCGCGTTGGTGGAGGAAATGGCAGCGGCCGCCAGCAGCCTGAAGGGCCAGGCCGAGGAGCTGGTGCAGGCGGTGGCGGTGTTCCAGCTGGCGCCAGGCGCCAGTGCCAACATGGCGGCGCCGCGCACAGCGGTGCGTGCCGCCCATTCCGTCGGCGCACCGCCGGCCGGCGGCGAGCGCCGCGGCCTGGCGGCTCCGGCCAAGAAGTTTGTCAAGCCGGCGGCCAAAACCGCCGCCCGGGCTGCCACGGTGACCCCCAAGCCCGCAGCCACCCCAACCGCACAGCGTTTGGCAGCGCCCGCGCCCACGCCGGTGGCCCCCGCCGCTGGCAACGACGGCGATTGGACGACTTTTTAAGGGGACTGCTAGTGCAGCGTCAGCGGCGCATCAGGCTGGCGCTGAAGTGAAACGGCAGTGGGCGCTAACATTAACAGGTCGGCGTCGATCGGTGCCGGATGCTCCTTCAACTGCACCAGCAACTGGCCGCGGCGCAGCACCACGTGGCTGACGACGGCCTCGGTGTTGTTCAGGTACACCGTCACGCCACTGCGGAACAGGGGCATGCGGTGCACCATGGGCGGCTCGTAGGGCTCTGAGGGCTGCCGGTTTGCAAAAGGCATGGATCGGGTCCCGAAGGGGTGTGGCCCGGGCCGCCGATGGCGGTCCGATGCTTTACGTTACTGTAGTCCTTTCATCGGCACGTGGCCAGCGGACTTGATGGCGATACCATGACGCCAACCGCCAAAGCACCCGTCGCGCCCATGTCTGAAACCCCGCCCGTTGACCCCGCCACCGCCGCAGCGGCCCCGCTGTGGCTGGTGGTGATGGGGGTGGCCGGCTGTGGCAAGTCCACGCTGGCGCGGCTGTTGGCCGACGCCAGGCAACTGCCCTTCATCGAGGGCGATCAGTACCACCCGCCGGACAACGTGCGCAAGATGACCCAGGGCGTGCCACTGACCGATGCCGACCGCGCTGGCTGGCTGGGCAGCCTGGGCCAGGCCATGGAGGCCCAGGCCGGCGGCGCAGTGCTGGCCTGTTCGGCGCTGAAGCGGGCTTACCGTGAGCGGCTGCGCGCGGCTGTGCCGGGCCTGCGTTTTGTGCACATCCGCATCCAGCAGCAGGACGCCAATGCCCGTGTGGCCGCGCGGGCGGCGGCTCACCTGTTCCCGGCCAGCCTGGTGGCCAGCCAGTTTGCCACCTTGGAAGACCCGGCCGGCGAGGCCGGCGTGCTGCAACTGGATGCTGCCTTGCCGGCTGAACAGATGTGCGCCGCCGCGCTGGACTGGCTGGGCCGCAGCTAGTGTGCTGTCGCGCAAATACCTGCGCATGAAATCGCGCCTTTGGGGCCATGGCGGCGTTGCAAATCCTCTCGATACCTATAGGTATCGATGCGGTTTGCGCCTTGCCCTGGCCCCAAATTCATCGATTTCCTTTTGCGCAGGTATTTGCGCGACAGCACACTAGCGGCTCAGGCCTGCACTTGCGCCAGCTGGTGCCTGTTCTTGCCGGCCTTCTTGGCGCTGTACATGGCCTCGTCGGCGGCCTTGCGCAGCGCCAGCGTGTCGGTCGCATGGTCGGGGAAGATGCTGATGCCCACGCTGGCACCCACTTCCAGTTCCTGGCCTTCGTAGGCAATGGGCTGGCCCACCACACGTATCAGCTTGGCGGCCACGTCACCGGCGAAATCGGCGTTCTCCAGCCCGGTGAGCAGGATGACGAACTCGTCGCCGCCTATGCGGGCCGCCGTGTCGGCCGCGCGCACGCTGCTCTTGAGCCGCTTGGCCACTTCGCGCAGCACGTGGTCGCCGGCCTCATGGCCGAAGGTGTCATTGACGGCCTTGAAGCCGTCCAGGTCGATGAACAACAGTGCCACCTTCTGCTGCGCGCGCTGGGCGTGGCGTATCGCCATGTCGCAGCGGTCCACCGCCAGGCGCAGCATGGGCAGGCCGGTGAGGTTGTCGTGGCTGGCCATGTGCTCGATCTGGTCGCGCTGGTTCTCCAGCTCCTTCAGCGCCTGCAGCAGCCCGCGGCTGTAGGCCGCCAGCGCCAGCGTGATGATGCCGGTGGTGGCCGCCACGGACACCATCACATTGGCCCAGGAGGGCCATTGCGTCAGCATGATGTTCAGGTTCACCGGCAGCTTGTGCCAGCCGCTGACAAAGGCCCAGCCGGCCAACCCCAGCACCAGCGTGGCAAATCCGATGGCACCCATGGCCACGCGCTTGGAAAACAGCAGCGCGGCGATGATGCAGCCGGTCACCATCCAGGCCGTGCTGCCGCCACCGGCATAGCCGAACACCGGCAGTGAGGTGGCGCCGCCCAGCAGGAAGATGCCCACCAGCACGCTGGCCTTCAGCGTGTAGGGCAGCCGGCGGCGGAACAGGTACAGCGTGTAGAACACCAGCGCCAGCAGCGTCACGCTGGCCAGGGGCCCTTGCCAGTTCTTGTCTGACGGGAAATCGGACACGCGCCACAGCGTGATGCCCAGGATCACCGCCACCAGCAACGCCAGCCCGGTCCAGCCGGTGTTGACGAAATCCTGGCGCATCTGCTGCAGCCGGGTGTCGGCGGTGAATGTCAGCGGGCGCGCGGGAGCGGCGGGGCGGGGGTCAAGCATTGCTGCCATCTTAACCAACTGACCATGCTGCTTTGCGACAATGCGGGCATGAGCCAAGTCCCCGTCACCTCCGAAACCGCCCACCGCCAGACCCGTTATGTGCCGCCGGCTGGCGCCACCGAGTTCGTGTTGGTGCGCCACGGCGCCTCGCAGCCTTATGTGCCGGGCCAGTTGTTCCCGTTGAAGGACGGCCATGGCGATCCGGCGCTGTCCGAAGAGGGCGTGGCCCAGGCCGAGCGCGTGGGCCGCCGGCTGGCGCAGGAGCGGGTGGACGCGGTGTATGTGACCAGCCTGCGCCGCACCGCGCAGACGGCTGCGCCCCTGCTGGCTGCCCATGGCCTGCAGGCCGGCGTGGTGCCTGAGCTGCGCGAGGTCTACCTGGGCGAGTGGGAAGGCGGGCGCTTTCGCGAGTTCGCCGCCCGGCGCGACCCCGTGTGGGCCCGCGTGGTGGCCGAGGGCGAGTGGGGGCACATTCCCGGCGCCGAAACCACTGCGCAGTTGCGCACGCGCTGCGTGGCCGCCTTGCAGGCGCTGCATGCGCGCCACCGCGACCAGCGCGTGGTGTGCGTGGTGCATGGCGGTGTCATTGGCGTGCTGACGGCCCATGCGGCCGATGCCCGGCCCGGTGTGTTCGACGGCGCGGACAACTGCTCGCTGCACAGCATCGTGGTGCTGGGCCCGGATTGGCAGCTGCGCCGCTTCAACGACACCGCGCACCTGGATGGCGAACCCCGCTGGTGAGCTGCTGACCGGCGGCTGAAAATATTTCGCCGGTTGCGTACCGGAATTTGCCGTGTGCTTCGTCTAAGCTGAGGTGGCGGGCTGCGCCCGCGCTTTTTCGCCTGGACTTTTCACCGCAACGCACAGGGTTTGCATGGCCCCCGCCGACCTCGATCACTGGTTTGTCAGCGAAGTGCTGCCGCTGGAGGCGGCCTTGCTGCGCTTTTTGCGCCGCAACCGGCGCGAGGTCGATGACGTGGTGGACCTGCGGCAAGAGGTCTATGTGCGGGCCTACGAAGCCGCCGCCCGGCAGGGCGCGCCGGCCCTGGTCAAGCCGTTTGTGTTCGCCATCGCGCGCAACCTGCTGATCGACCTGGCGCGGCGCGCGCACGTGGTGTCCATCGACACCTATGCCGAGCTGGAGACGTTGGAGCTGCCCGGTGACGAACTGACGCCCGAGCGCCACGCCTCGGGCCGGCAGGAGCTGCGCCTGCTGCAGCTGGCGCTGGACGAGCTGCCGCCGCGCTGCCGTGAGGTGGTGCAACTGCGCAAGATCGACGACCTGTCGCAGCGCGAGGTGGCCGCCCACATGGGCATCACCGAGGACACGGTGGAGCGGCAAGTGGCCAAAGGCATGCGCGCGCTGACTGATGCGCTGCTGGCCTGTGGCGTGGTGGTGGGCGCCACCAGGGCCGCGCTGCGTTTCAGGCCGAAGAAGAACAACAACGACAACCACGAGATGGGCGGGACTTGAGACATGGCTACGAGCAATGCATCACAGATAGAGGAGCAGGCGGCCAATTGGCTGGCCCGGCGCGACGCCGGTGGATGGACGCAGCCGCAACAGGCTGAACTGGATGCCTGGCTGCAGGCCGCCACCGCCCACCGCGTGGCCTACCTGCGCCTGGCCCATGCGTGGCAGCGCGCGGACCGGCTGACGCTGTTGCGCGACCCGTGCCGCCCCAGCGTGGCGGCGCCAGGCTGGGGCCTAGTCTGGTCGCGCTTTTCCAGCCGTCGCATGGCGGCTGGCTTGCTGCTGGCGGCGGCCCTGGGTGGCGTGCTGGCGGCCAGCGGTCTGCTGCGCCCGGGCACCGGCTACAGCACCGCTTTGGGCGAAACCAAATCGGTGGCGCTGGCAGACGGCTCGCGCGTGGCGCTGAACACCGACACCCGGCTGCGTGCCCGCATGGCCGATGGTCAGCGCACCGTGTGGCTGGAGCGCGGTGAAGCTTATTTTGAGGTGACGCACGACGCCCAGCGCCCCTTCGTGGTGGAAGCGGGCAGCAGCCGGGTGACGGTGCTGGGCACGCGCTTTTCGGTGCGACGCGACGGCGAACAGCTGAAGGTGGTGGTGGCCGAGGGCCGGGTGCAGGTGGCGGCCGTGGGTGCCACAGGGGGCGCAGGGCCTGATTCGGCGGCGGCCACCGTGATCACCCGCAACGACGCGCTGGTGCTGGCGCACGGCCAGGCAGCGGTGACGCACGGCAGCGCCGAGCAGGTGGCCAACCAGCTCGTCTGGCGCCAGGGCCGGCTGGTGCTGGACGATATGACGCTGGCGCAGGCGGCGGCCGAGTTCAACCGCTACAACAGCGTGAAGCTGGTCATCACCGACGCCACCGCCGCCGAGCTGCGGATAGGCGGCAGCTTCAACGTCGACAACGTGCAGGGCTTTGCGCGCTTGTTGCAGCAGGGTTTTGGCTTGAAGGTGGAGGTAGAGAAGGAAGAAATTCGCGTGCACCGCTGAGCGGGCGCGGCAGCGCCGCGAACAAATGTGCGCCGGCATACCGGATTTGTGCTGGCGGCTCGTCTCAGCACAGGAGGCGGCAACGCAACCGTGTTGCCATCCGGGGCTTGTCGATTTCAAAATTCTTCAAAACGGGGTTTCACATGCGGTTTCGACGTCGTTGGGTGAGCGCGCTGTGCGCGCTGGTGGTCTGGGGCGCGGCCGGCGCGGCGTTTGCGCAGGGGGCGGATGTCAACATCCCCGCCGGCGAGTTGAAGGCGGCGCTGGACGCGTATGCGGCGCAGTCCGGCGCGCAGTTGTTGTACAACGCGGCTGATGTGAAAGGCGTGGCCACCGCAGGCGCACGCGGCGCGCTGTCGCAGGAGCAGGCACTCAAGGCCCTGCTGGGCGACAGCGGTCTGCTGGTGCGGCGCGAGCCGGGTGGTGCCTTTGTCGTTTTCAAGGGCATCTGGCTGGACTTGCCGGCGCAGGATCTGGCCGAGGCACTGGCCGCGCTGGCTGCCAAGACCGGCCTGCGCATCGTGGTGCCGCCCGAGGCCAAGGGCCTGCGCAGCAATGCGCTGAAGGGCGCCTACGAGGCGCGCGAAGCGTTGCGCCAGCTGATCGCCAACACCGGGCTGGAGCTGGGCGGCGATGACGGCGGCACCGTGACGCTGCGGCGCACCGCCGAGGTCTCGCTGAGCTCGGTGACGGTGACGGCGCAAAAGCGCCCGCAGGCGGCGCAAAGCGTGCCCATCGCCATCAGCACACTGTCGGCCAAGGCGCTGGAGGCCAGCCGCGTGCAGAATCTGGCCGACGTGGCGCGCATGACGCCGGGCCTGCTGGTGTCGGCCTTCAGCCAGAACAGCCCCACGCTGGCGATACGCGGCATCAACAACACGTTTTCGCAAATCGGTGTCAGCAAGCCGGTGGCGGTGGTGGTGGACGACGTCTTCATCCCGCGCAACAGTGCCGCCAGCTTCGAGCTGTTCGACCTGGAGTCGCTGGCGGTGCTGAAAGGGCCGCAGGGCACGCTGTTTGGCCGCAACGTCACCGGCGGCGCCATCGTGCTGGCCACGCGCCAGCCCAGCACGGAGGAGCGCGAGTTCGAGGTGCAGGGCACGCTGGGCAGCTTCAATGAGCGCAAGTTCTCCGGCCTGGTGAACCTGCCGCTGTCTGACACGGCTGCGCTGAAGCTGACCACCTCGGTGCGCGACCGCGACGGCTACGGCGTGGACCGGCTGACCGGCAAGATGGAGGACGACATCCACAGCCGCAATTACCGCGCGCAACTGCTGCTCAAGCCCGCAAATGGCCTGGAGGCCATGCTGACGCTGGACCACAGCGACGACTGGAACGGTGGGCGCACGCTGTCGTCCAACACGCTGGGCGACGATGGTGACCGGCGCACGTCCGAAGTGGGCGTGGACCAGGGCTTCAACCGCGGCATCTCGGGCTTGTCGGCCAGGCTGAACTGGAAGCTGGACGCGGGCGAGGTCACCTCCGTCACCGCCTACCGCAAGTCGCAGTCCACCGAAGACTATTCCGGCGTCGGCGCCAACTACGTCTTTCTCACCACCGGCAGCCAGAGCGTCACGCGCGATGCGGACCAGATCGGCACCTTTTCGCAAGAATTGCGCTACGCCAGCCCCAAGTGGGGTTGGGGCGACTTCGTCACCGGTTTGTATTACATGCGCGAGAACGGCTCCCGTCAACTGGCCGTGCGCGGCCTGACGGCCAGGACCGGTGCGCTGGCCAGCTCCACCTTGGCCGAGCAGCAGGTGGACACCACCAGTGCGGCGCTGTTCGCCGACGGCACCGTGCACCTGTTGCCCACGCTGGACCTGACGGCCGGCCTGCGTTACACCCGCGACGAGAAGACCGCCAACCTGACGCGCTCCGACCTGGCGCGGCCCACCAACAACTTCAGCGTCAGCGGGGCGAACGCCAGCTGGAGCGAGGTGACGCCGCGCGTGGTGCTGAGCTGGAGCCCAGAGCGCCACCTGATGGCCTATGCCAGCGCCACGCGCGGCTTCACCGCCGGCGGCTTCAATGGCGACGCCAGCACCGCCGCCATCTTCAGGACGCCTTTCAACCCCGAGTACGTGACCAACCACGAGCTGGGCTTCAAGAGCCAGTGGTTGGGCAACCGCCTGCGCGTCAACGCCTCGCTGTACCAGATGGACTACACCGACAAGCAGGAGCTGGTGAACAACTCGGTCACCGGCGTGCTGACCATCGTCAATGCCAGCCGCGCCACCGTCAGCGGCGGCGAACTGGATTTGGCCTACAGGCCGGTGGCCTGGCTGGACCTGACAGGTGGCTACAGCCGCATCAACGGCCGCTACGACAGCTTTGTGGTGGGCACGGTGAACAACAGCGGTAACCCGCTGTCTTCTGCGCCGCGCAACCAGTACAGCCTGGGCGCCAACCTGAACCTGCCGCTGGCCAGCGGCTTCCTGGTGGGGGCGTTGAATTATTCGTGGCGCGACACCTACAACACCGGTGCCGCCAACGACCCCAACCTGCAGATCCCCAGCTACGGGCTGACCAGCTTCAACCTGGGTTACGAGTCGGCCGACCGGGTGTGGAAGCTGATCGCCTGGGTGGGCAACGCGGCCAATACGCCGCTGATACTGACCCGCTCCACCCAGGTGGTGCGGGCGGAATATTTGGCCGAGCCGCGCACCTATGGGCTGTCGTTGAGCGCAAAATTCTAGGCATGGACCGTCGACACTTCTTGAGCGGCCTGCTGGCTGCACCGCTGCCGCTGTGGGCCGCAGACGCCGCGCCTATCGCCCACCCCGCCGTGGGCCAGCCGCTGGCGCCGTGGACGCCCGGCACGCTGGACATTCACCACATCGCCACCGGGCGCGGCAATGCCACGCTGGTGGTGATGCCGGATGGCACCAGCCTGCTGATCGATGCCGGCGCCAGTGCCGACGCGCCCGAAACCTCCACGCCACCACGCCCCAGCGCGCAGCGCCGCCCTGGCGAATGGGTGGGCCGCTATGTGCAACGGCACCTGCGCGCCACGGGGCGCAGTGCCTTGGATTACCTGCTGGTCACGCACCTGCATCCGGACCACCTGGGCGACGTGACGAATGATTCTCCGCGTTCCACGCAGGGCGACTACCGCCTGACCGGCGTGATGGACGTGGCCGAGTTGCTGCCGGTGGGCACGCTGCTGGACCGCGCTTTCCCTGGCTACGACGACCCCATGGTGATCAAGGCGCGCTTTGCTGACAACTACCTCGCTTTTGTGCGCGCACGGCAAAAGCAGGGGCTGGCGGTCCAGCGCTTTGTGGCCGGCCGCGGCACGCAGATCGCGCCCAAGGGCCATGTGGCGCTGCCCGCCGGCACGCCGGCCTTCGGCGTGCGCAACCTGGCCGTCAATGGCGAGGTGTGGACGGGCGAGGGCGAGCAGGCGCGCGCCATGTTTCCGCCGCTGTACAGCCTGGCGACCAAGGACTACCCGAACGAGAACATGTGCTCCACCGCCGTGCGCATCGCCTCAGGCCGCTTTGGTTACTTCACCGCCGGTGACCTGACCAGCTACAGCTTCGACGGCGACCAGCCCTGGCGCGATGTGCTGACCGCCGCCGCCCGCGTGTGCGGTCCGGTGGACGTGGCCACCGCGGACCACCACGGCATGTTCGATGGTCTGAGCGCACCGGCCGTGCGCGTGCTGCGCCCGCAGGCCTGGCTGATCCAGGCCTGGCACATCTCGCACCCCGACATGCTGCAGATGGAGCGCATGCTGAGCGAACGGCTGTACCACGGCGCGCGCGACATCTTCTCCACCGGCCTCACGCGCGAGAACTACCTGGCCAACCGCCGGCTGGTCAGCCGCATGCGCAGCACCGAAGGCCATGTGGTGGTGCGGGTGGCGCCGGGCGGCGCCAGCTTCCAGGTGCTGGTGACCGACAACGCCGATGAGCAGGACCGTGTGAAGCTGGCCACCGGGCCGTATGCGTCGGGGCGCAATGCCGGCTGAGCAGTGGTGCAGCGGCCGGGCTCAGGGCAAGTAGCGCCGCATCACGTCAACCAGTTTGTCGGCGAACTCCAGCACGGTGGCGTCGCCTTCCTGGGTAGAGGTGACGCCCCAAAATTTCTGGGTGTCGGTCCAGATCACCTTGGCCTGCGTGACGTCGTAGAGGCTGGCCTGTATCGTCAGCGAGCGGTTGACGCCTTTCAAGCGGGTATCCGGGGCGTAGTAGCCCTCGGAGGGCTGCAGCGTGATGCGCCAGCGGGCTGTCTCGGCCGGCCGGCGGGCGATGCCGACGCGGTTCAGTGCCGTGTCCATGTCGGCGGAAATACGGCGACCGAACATCTGCAGCAGTTCATCCAGGGTGGCATCCGCTCTTTGACGGATTTCAGTGGAAGGCAGCTTCGGCTGCAGCAAGCCGCCGTAGCCGTGAAAGTGGATATCGAAAGCGACTGGCTCCCAGGCCACCGACATGCCTTCGAGCGCGCGGGGCGTTGCCCCAGGTTCTTGCTGCTGCGCGCCGGCCGCGTGGCCCTCGCCGGCGCACAGCGCCAGCAGCATGCTCAGTAAGCACAGAAATCGTGTCACCATCAGCGTCCTCCCTGGATGCAGCCGTGTTGTCGGCTTGTCTACCCTCTACTGTAGCGCATGGTGCCAGGCCCGATCGGCTTCTTCATGTGGGCGGGCGCACGCTCGATTGGTTGCACATTGAGTAGAAGGGCGGTGCGAGGAAAACCCAGTCCCGGCCGGTCTCAGCGGTACTTCTTCAATGCCTCGGTGACAAAGCGGTTGGTGTAGGTCTGCTCCAGCACCACGCCGCGGTACTTGGGGTTGGCCTCGGCCAGCAGTTGGACTTCCTTGCGCGCGCCGTCGGCGGGCATCAGGCCATCGTTGGCGAACATGCGCATCTGCTCCTTGAGCGCGTGCAGGTAGGCGGCCGGGTCCTTGCCCTTGATCTCGGGGGGGATCAACGCAGCGATCTCCTCGGCACTGTGGCTGTTGATGAACTTCAGCGTGCGCACAAAGGCATCGGCCAGGTGCTGCGCCATCTCCGGGTGTGCGGCTACCCGTTCGTTGGCCATGAAGATGGTGCTGGAGGGGAAGGGCGCGCCCAGCGCCTTGCGGGTGGCCTCCAGCCCGGTCAGATCGGCGAACAGGCCGGCCACCCCGCGCGACTCGTAAAAGCCATCGTCGGGGATGGGCGCCACCACCAGGTCGGCGCCACCGCTACGCAACGCCTCCGCGTTGGCGTCCTTGCTCTCCGAGCCCAGGCGGTTGTAGTCGGCCAGCGCATGGCCGCCGGCCAGCACCAGGCCATTGGCCAGCGTGGTCTTGGCCGAGCCGGCGCCACCGCTGATGATGCGCGCACCCTTTAGATCGGCGAACGTCTTGTAGCGCGTGTGCGCGGTGTTGGTCACCAACACCTTCATGCCGGGCGTGACGCCCAGCGTCACCACGGCTTGGCTGGGCCGGCCCTGGGCGTGGTTGACCACGTTGTGGTGGTAGTAGGCCATCACCGCATCCACCCGGCCGTCGGCCAGCATGTCGGCATGGCCCACGTCGTAGCGCACGTTCATCACCGTGACCGCCATGGTGCCGCTTTTCAGGTAGCCCAGCCTGTCGGCCAGCACCACCGGGAAATTGCGCAGTGCATGGATCTCGTCCACCAGCAGCAGCACGCGGTCGGCCACGGCCACCGGCCGCTCGGCCTGCGGTAGCGCGTTCTGGCCGGCCAGCAGGGCCAGCGCGGCTACCAGGATGTGTGCGAGGCGTTTCATGGCCGGGCTCCCGGTGCGCAGATGTCAGAAGTCCGTCTTGGCGCTGAAGCGCACCGCGCGGTCCATACCGGCGCCAAAGGCGCTGCTGGTGGCCGATGACCAGTAGCGCACATTGGTGAGGTTGTCCACGCCCAGCTGGAATGAGGTGCGCTTGCCTGCGATGCGGGTCTGGTAAGAGGCGCCCACCGAATACAGCGTGACGGAAGGAATCTGCCCCTGCTGCGCATTGCCGATGTAGCGCTCGCTGACGTAGGACATGCCGGCCTTCAAGGTCAGGCCTGGCGTCCAGCCGGGCTTGTATTCCACGTTGCCGGTGATGATGCGGTCAGGCGTGTTCTCGGTGGACATGCCGTCATTCGCGCCGCCCATCTGGCGCGACTTCATCAGTTGGGCCGAGCCGTTCACCGCCCAGTGGCGGTCCAGCTGCAGGTTGGCGGCGACTTCCCAGCCCTGCAGCAGCAGGTCGCCGTCGTAGACGAACTTGGTGCTGGTGGCCGAGTCCTGGATCAGGTTGGTGTTGGCCTTCTCGATGCGAAAGTAATCCACGTTCAGGTACAACGCGTTCCAGTAGCTGGTGCGCACGCCGATCTCGCGCTGCGTGGCCGGCGCCGGCTCCAGCACGGCGAAGGCGTTGGTCACGTTCAGCCCTTGGATGGGGCCCGAAGGGGCGATCGGACCATCCTCCAGCGACTGCATGTAGCTGGCGTAGGCGGTGGTGCGCGGGGCGAATTCCCACAGCAGGCCAAGGCCCTTGTTCAGTGGCTTGTAGGTGGTGGTGGCCAGCGGGCCATTGGCCACGATGGCCTGGCTGAACTGGTAGTCGGTCTGGCGCAGACCGGCCAGCAGCTTGAAGCCGCCGCCCAGGTCCAGGTTGTCGTAGACGTACACGCCCGCGTCCTTCGACTGGTTGGGTTTGAAGGTCTGCGGCGTCATCGGGTCGATCGGCGCGGCGATCTCCACCGGGTTGTAGATGTTTTGCGCCTTGTTGTTGTTGGCGGCGGTGGGGCTGTAGGTGGAGGGGATGTTGGAGTCCCGCTCGGCCGAGGAGTAGCCCACCGTCAGCTCGTGGCTCAGCGACCCCGTGTGGAACTTCTGCTGCAACTCCAGCTTGCGGTAGGTGTTCTCGTACTGTTGGTTCTTGATGAAGGTGATGTTCTCGTTGCCGTCGCCGGTCAGTACGTTCTTCAGCGTGATGCGGGCCTGGGTGCGCGAGCGCTCCGAGTTGGAGGTGCCGGCCTCGGCCACCACAAAGGTGTCGGGGCTGGGGCGGTATTCGGCGCGCACGATGGTGTTTTCGGTGCGCGGGGTGTACACGTCCCAGGGGCCGGAGAGCAGCTGGCGTGGGTCTGGTGGCGCGGGCACGGTGATCACGCCCTTGACCGCCGTGGGCGGCACGATGCCGGCCTGTTCCACCACGTCCTTGCGGTAGGTCTCGTAGTCGAGCTTCAATACGAATTTGGGGCTGATGGCCCAGTCGCCGGCGAAGCTGAAGAAGTTGCCGGTGCCGCCTATGCCATGGGTGCCGGTTTCGATGTGGGTCTGCGACATGTTGACCCGCACACCGAACTGCTTGTCGTCGCCAAACTTGCGGCCAATGTCGACAGAGGGGCCGAACTGGCCAAAGGTGTTGCCCGATAGGGTGAGCGTGGTCACGTCCTTGTCGGTGGCGCGCTTGGTCACCATGTTCAGAATGCCGGCCGGGCTGGCCAGGCCGAACATCAGCACGTTGGCGCCCTTGAGCGCCTCCACCTTCTGCTTGTCCTCAGTGGGGATGGTGATGACGTTGGTAATAGCCAGGCCGCCGTTGATGCGGTAGTTGGAGTACAGGCCCAACTGCAGGCCGCGAAAACGTATGGCGTCGTTGGCGCTGCCTTTGCCGTTGTTGCTCATGCTGCCGGGCACGCTCTTGACGGCTTCGCCATAACCCTCCTGCTCGGCGCCGGACTCGATCTGCTGGCGCGACACCGTGACCTTGGTCAGCGGCAGGCCGGAGTCGTCGCGCGGTGTGTCGTTGCCGGCTTCGGCGGTGGCTGGCGCTTGCGTGGGGCTGCTGGCGCTGGCCGCAACAGGTTGCGCAGCCTGCTGTGCCAGCAGCGGCTGCGCCGCCAGCGCGGCCAATTCGATGGTGCCCAGCAGCGCTCGGGCCAGCGCGTGCAGCCGGGTGCCGTGGGCATTGCGTGCCTTGCGGGCGGGCTGGGCACCTTGGGCGTGGGCGGCGCGGTGGGGGAGCGCCAGGGGGCCGGTGGGTCTCATCTCGTTGTCTCCAGTGTAGTGTTATAGGACGTCTTGATTGGCGAGGAAGCCGGGGTGCGCTCAAAGGGAGAAATGGACACACACTCAGCCGGGCGAACTGTAGGAGCCGCTGCTGAAGGCAAGCTGTAGATTTCCTGAATGGTTGTTCAGGCGGCTTGCGGCGGCGGTGCCCACGGTAGGCCTCAGCGCAGCAGCAAGGCGTCGGCCACCACCACCTGGCGTTCCTCACGCACACGGGCCTTGCCGTCACTGATGGCTTTCCATTGCGGGTCGCCGGCCAAACGGGCGCGCACCTTGGCCACCACCGCGTTGCGCGCGGCCAGCGCGGTGTCGTCCTTGTAGGCCAGCACGATCAGTGTGCTCCAGGGCCGGCTGGCGCCGAATTGGGCGGTGAACATGTCGTAGCGAGACAGCACGCCCTCCTGCATCCAGCCATCGAACTGCGGCAGCACATAGCCGTCGGCATACTTCAGGTAGTCGCCGGCCGGTATCAGCACGGTGTAGGGAATCACCACGTACACCCCTTGGCCAGGCACCTCGGCACCGCCGGTGCGAGGAACCTCCACCGGCGTGGTGTGGATGGCCGTGGTCAGTGCCAGCGCGGATGCAGGCAGGCCACCCGGGTGGGCGTGCTCTACCTGTTGCCAGCGGCTCAGCTCAGCGGCATCGTCAAAGCGCAGCAGTGCCAGCGCGTCCCAGTTGTCGGAGTCCGCGTAGCGGTTGAACAGCAGCGTATAGCCCTTGATCAGGCCCTGCGCCTGCCACTGCTGGAACTGGCGCAGCGCATCCCTTTGCAGCGCGGTGCGCAGGGCCGGCCGTTGGGCCGGTGCCACGTGGTAACTGATGACCAGGGCCGGCGCGGTGTCGGCCGCCCAGGCGGCGCCGGTGCACAGCAGCGTCAGCGCCAGGCCCAGGGCGCGCAGCAGGCGCCAGAACAGTTGGCATGAAAGGGGGCTGGCAGGGTTGTGGTGCATGGTGTGCTCGCTTAGAAGGGGATGCCGAAGATGGCCTTGACGGTGTAGTTGTCGGCGCTGGAGGTCAGGGCCTTGCCCAGGCCCAGGTTGACGTCCCAGCCCTTGACCTTGAAGTCCAGCGTCGCGTACAGCGTGTTGCCTTGCTGCGCCAGCGGCAGGATGTTGGCGGTGGTGCCCATGTCCATGTACAGCTCGGCGCCCAGTTGTACGCCGGAGGCGATGGTCCGCGCTACCTTGGTGGCGAGCGAAAAGTCGGGCGACTGGCCGCGGTAGCCGTCACTCAGGTTCCAGCCGAACACCGGGTTCACTGCCACCAGCCACTGCGGGCTGCGGTAGCCGGCCATCACGCGCAGCTCGAAGCTGTTGCGCGATTCGGAATAGGCTTGGCGCAGCCGGGAGAGTTCGCCATTGACGCCCAGGAACCAGCCGCCGCTTTCCTCGTCGCCCCGGATGGGCAGCCACTTCAGCCGCAGCTTCAGACCGGCGGCCTCGGTGTTGCCGTTGGCGCCGTGGTTCATCGGCAGGTACAGGCCGGCTTCCAGCGTGGGTGTTAGGCCGTAGGAAAACTCAGGTGTGATGCGCAGGCCGTGGTGCGGCACCGCCTCGCCGGGGTAGTCGGCAGCCCGACGGCCGGAAATGGTGTAGTTGGTGTGCAGTTCCAGACCGAATTCCTTGGGCGCATTGATGTCGTCGGCATAGACCTGGATTTCGTCGCTGAGCGCCGCCTGTGCAGAAGGCGCGGCGGCCAGCAGCGCGCACAAGGTTGCCAGGGCCGGCAATGCGCGCGGGCCGTGCGGAAAGATAGCGGTGGTGGTGATCATGAAAGCAGTGGGGTTGAAACGCGGCCAAGCCTAGGGCCGGCGAATGAAGCAAACCTGTCGCCTTCCTGAAAGACTGTTCAGGTTGGGCTCATGGTTGTCACCGATGGCCCTGGCGGCCCGTGCGGGCGCACAATGGCGGCAGGAGGCGCGTGAAGGCCGGCGCCGCAGGAGACACGACAAATGAAGGTGTTGGTCGTTGAGGACCAGATACGCTTGGGGCAATTCCTGAAGCAGGGTTTGGGCGAGTGCCGCTACACCGTGGACTGGGTGCGCGGTTGCGCCGATGCCTCCAATGCATTGGCCGAGTCCACCTACGACGTCATCGTGCTGGACCTGGGCCTGCCTGATGGTGATGGCCTGGAGTTGCTGCACCAGTGGCGCGCCAGCGGCTTCAACGAACCGGTGCTGATCCTGAGCGCGCGTGACACCGTGGCCGACCGCGTGCGTGGCCTGGACCATGGCGCCGATGACTATCTGCAAAAGCCCTTCAGCCTGGACGAACTACTGGCACGCATACGCTCGCTGGTGCGCCGCCAGTCCACCATGAAGCAGACCGTGCTGGACCACAGCGGCATACAGCTGGACCTGCTGGGCCACACGGTGAAGGTGGATGGCCAGCCGCGTGACCTCACCAGCCGCGAGTACGCGCTGCTGGAAATCTTCATGCAGAACCACGGACGCGTGCTGCCGCGCACGCTGATCGCTGAAAAAATCTGGTCATCCAACTACGATGTGGACACCAACCTGCTGGACGTCTACATGAGCCGTCTGCGCGGCAAGCTGGAGACGCCCGGCAAGGTGCTGTTCAAGACCGTGCGGGGGGTGGGCTACCAGATGCTATGAACTGGAGTTCCATAGGCACGCGCATGGCGCTGTGGTATGCCTGCGCGGCCACAGCCACGCTGGCTTGTCTGTTCGCCGCCGGGTACCAGTTTCTGAAGTCACACCTGGTCCATGGACTGGACCTGATGAACGAGGCGGAGTTCCACCAGATCGAGGCCCACTTGGGGCCGGACTACGCCACCGTCAGCGCGCCTTTCATGGAGACCCGGGTGCGCGATATCGCCGACTTCGCCTACGCACTGTTCTATGTGGAGATCCACGTGCCGCGCAAGGGCTCGGTGTTCCAGTCCAGCAACCTCAAGGGCCACAGCATCCCAGATGTGCACGGACAGCCGCGCTACAACACCGTGATCGAGGAGGTGGGCGAGGTGCGTGCCGAGGAGTTCAAACTGCCGCCGTTCGAGGTCACCGTGGCCACCCCGTTGGCGCCGGTGCGCGAAATCCTGAACAGCTATATCCGCGTGGCGCTGGCGCTGCTGGGCGTTATGCTGTTCGTCAGCCTGGGCATAGGGCTGCTGTTCAGCCGCGTGTTGCTGGGGCCGGTGCGTGTGATACGCGACACCGCCAACCGCATACGCTCAGACAATCTGAGCGAGCGCATTCCGGTGGGTAGCGCGCGCGACGAGATGGACGACCTGGCGCGGCTGCTGAACCAGATGTTCGACCGGTTGGAAGCATCTTTCGGCCAGATACGCCGCTTCACCTCCGACGCCTCGCATGAGCTGAAGACCCCGCTGTCGCTGATACGCCTGCACAGCGAGAGGCTGCTGACGGCCGAGGGCCTGACGGCGGCGCAGCGCGAGTCTGTGCACGTGCAATTGGAGGAGATTGCGCAATTGAATCGCATCATCGAGGAGTTGCTGCTGCTGTCGCGCGCCGACGCCAATGCCATCGAACTGAAGCTGACGCCGCAGCCACCCGCTGCCTTCCTGCAGGCCTGGGCGCAGGACGCTCAGGTGCTGGCCGAGCACCACGGCCTGCTGTTCCACCTGGTGCACAGTGGCGAAGGCCTGGTGGCCTTTGAGCAGAAGTGGATGCGCCAGGTGTTGCTGAACCTGCTGACCAATGCCATCCACGTCTCGCCACCGGGCGGCGAGGTGGCCGTGCGCTCCGTGCTGGCCGATGGCCTGTGGCGGTTGGAGGTGCGCGACCAGGGGCCTGGCCTGAATGCCGACATGCTGGAGCGCATGTTCGAGCGCTTCGTGCGCGCCGGTGGGCCGGGCGCGGACTACCCCGGCAGCGGCCTGGGCCTGGCGATCTGCCGCAGCATTGTGGGTCTGCACAAGGGCCGCATCCATGCCCGTTTGGGCGAATCGCAACGCGGCTTGTGCGTGGTCATTGAGCTGCCCGCGCTGCCGGCTTAGTCTCGCGCAGCTGCAGTGTGTGCAGGTACCACAGCCGGCCCAGGTCGGCGGCGCCCTGGCGGCCGGTGACGGTCTTGAACACGGCGGCGGCTTCCGCCATTTGTCCAGCCCGCAGCCGGGCGATGCCCAGGTGCAGCTTGTCGTATTGAGGGCGGTCACGCGTGGGCGGCGACAGGCCCAGGTTGATCAGCGTGAAGCCGCGCTCGATTTCGCCCAGCGTCACGCAGGCCAGGCCGGCGTTGACCAGCGCATTGCCCCAACGGTCCAGCGTGGCCGGCACCGGCATGCCGCCAGCGGCCACCCGGGCCTTTTCTTGCGCCGCCTGCTGGTTGAGCTGTGCGCGCAGTTTGCGGTGGCTCTCGGCGTCCGGTCCACTGCCCAGGGTGCCATCGGCAAAGCCGCGTTCCAACGCTGCCTTGGCCTCGGCCAGGAAGCCCAACTGTTGGGCCACGGCGGCGGCGGCCAGGTATTCGCCACTTCCGCTGATGGCGCCGGTGGCCAATTTCAGCCGCCATACGTCGATCATCAGTCCGTGGCCAAATTCGGGTTTCTTCTGGATCGCCGCAATGGCGTCGGCCCAGTGTTCGCGCCGTGGGTAGTAGGTGACCAGGCGCTCCAGCGCCCAGGTTTGGCCTGAGATGTCGTTGAGCCGCATATAGCACTGCACCAGCAGCTTCAGGCTGTCCTCACTGGGGGAGCGGGCGGCCTTTTCAGCGCGGTCGATTTCCTGGTGCAACGAACGGGCGGCGTTTTCGAAGTCGGCCAGCGCGTAGTGGGCGCGGCTGAGCAGTGCGCGTACGGCAGTGTCATTGCCACCGTCGCTGAAATGGCGCTGCGCCCAAGTGATGGCCAGACGGTAGTCCTCGGCCTTGAAGGCGGCGCTGGCCTGCTCGGCGTCGGCGGCCGGGTTGCCATTGACTTCGCGCGGCGTACCCGGTGCCGCGCAGGCGCTGCCGACCAGCACAAGGGCGCACAAGGTGGTGAGGGCTCGCATGGCGGTTCGTGTCTTCCCTGAAGGCCGCCACGGCGGCAGCTTGCGCAGCAGCATAGCGATGGCACCTGAACGCAACCTGAAACCGCGCCGCGCCGCGCAGGGCACCGGCGGTGGCGGAACATGAACGCGATTTCAGGAATTCTTCAGGCTGATTCTAGGTTGCGCGGGCACCATGCACGGCAACTGGCCCCAAGCCGGCCCCATGAACAACGAACGCGCCCGAGGACACCGACTTATGAATCCCAACTTCCGAAAGAAACTATTGTGGCTGCATACCTGGTCGGGCTTGACCGTCGGCCTGGTGGTGGTTTTCCTGGCGCTGACCGGCGCCGGTTTCGTGCTGCGCCCGCAGCTGGACGACCTGCTCTATGGCAAGCTGCACGTGGTGCCCAAATGCGAGGCACCGATGGCACTGGACAAGCTGGCTGCTATCGCCAAGGCAGCACATCCCGAGGGCAAGTTGCACAGCGTGGAGTTGACCACCGAGGACACGGCGTCGGTGGCGGTGATGTTCACCGACAAGGACTATGTGTATGTGGACCCCTGCCGGGGCAAGGTGCTGGGCGTGCAAAACCAGTATGGTGGCTTCTTTGGCGTGATGGACTGGCTGCACCGGTTCCGCTTTTTCAGCGACCTCAAGCTGGGCCGCACGGTGGCCGGCTGGGCCAGCACCGTCTTCCTGGTGCTGCTGATCGGTGGTGGCATCGCGCTGTGGTGGCCGCGTAACCGCCAGGCTCTGAAGGCCGCACTGAAATTCAACACCAAGGCACCCGGCAGCGCGCGCACGCTGAGCCTGCACAAGGTGGTGGGGGTGTACAGCGCGCTGGTGCTGCTGCTGATCACTGTCACCGGCCTGCCGATTGGCTTTGAGCCGGTGAAGGATGCCATCTACAGCGCCACCGGCTATGTGCCGCCGCAAAAACCGCTGTCCAAGCCCGTGCCCGAGGGCACCAAGCGCCTGCCCATAGAGGCTTTCTGGCAGAAAACGCGCCAATTGGCGCCCGACCTGGAATGGGTGTCGCTGCGCTACCCGGCCAAGCCCGGGGCGTCTTTTGAGGCCGAGATTCTGCTGAAGGACAGGCCACACGAGCTGGCCAAGGGCTACCACTACATGGACGCCTTCAGCGGTGAGACGTTGCGCCTGGACAACTACCTGGTCGACCAGCAACTGGGCCGCAAGATCTACCTCTATTGCATCGCGCTGCATGCCGGCATGATCTGGGGCTTGCCCTACCAACTGCTGCTTCTGGTGGCTGTGCTGGGTGTGGGCGTACAGGCCTATTCGGGCTTCAGCCCTTACCTGCGGCGCAAGCTGCGCAAGCCGGTGCAGTCGCAGCAGACGCTGAAGCTGGTGAAGAAGACGGTGGAGGCTGAAGGCATCTGCAGCTTTGAGTTCACCGACCCGCAAGGCCGGTCGTTGCCGCCTTTCAGCGCCGGCGCGCATGTGGATGTGTTTTTGCCGCACGGCCTGGTGCGCCAGTACTCGCTGTGCAACGACCCGCGCGAAACCCACCGCTACCAGGTTGCCGTGCTGCGACACGAATTCTCGCGCGGTGGCTCGCTGGCCATGCACGCGCTGCAGGAGGGCGACCTGGTGCGCCTGGGGTTGCCGCGCAACCATTTTTCCCTGGCGCACGGCGCGCGCCGCTCGCTGCTGCTGGCCGGCGGCATTGGCATCACCCCTATTCTGTGCATGGCCGAGCGGCTGGCACACGCCGGCGATGCGTTCACGCTGCACTACTGCGCCCGTTCGCGCCAGCGAGCCGCCTTTTTGGAGCGCGTCCAGAGCGCCAGCTTTGCCGGTCGTGCGCAGTTCCACTTCTCCGACGGCCCGGCAGAGCAGCGCTTTGACGCCGAGCGCGTGCTGGGCGCGCCTGATCCAGATACTCACCTGTATGTGTGCGGGCCGGTGCGCTTCATGGACGAGGTGATGGCCGCCGCCCAGCGTTTGGGTTGGCAGGCCGACAACCTGCACCGCGAATTCTTTTCGGGCGAGCAGTTCGATGCTGAGCACAACACCGGGTTCGACGTGCGCCTGGCCAGCTCGGGCCGTGTCATCCACGTGGCCAGCACGCAGACGGTGACGGCGGCGCTGGCCGCCAACGGGGTGGAGGTACCCACCTCCTGCGCCGAAGGGGTGTGCGGCACCTGCCTGACCAAGGTCCTGCATGGCGAGCCCGAGCACCGCGACCGCTTCCTGACCGCGCGCGAACGCGCCGCGCAGGACTGCTTCACACCTTGCTGTTCGCGTGCCCGCGGGCCGCTGCTGGTGTTGGACATCTGAGGGCGGCGCGCATGCACAAGCTGTCGCCGGTCAAATGGGGCCTGGCCATGTCCATCGCCTGTCTGCTGCTGGGCATCGCCATGGGCGTGTCCTTCGGCGCCAACGAGGAGATGTACCAGGGCTATGTCGCCGCCGGCATTGCTGCCCACCCGCAACTGCACGACGCAGCCAGCCAGAACGCCATCTGGCGTTGGGCGCTGCGCGCGCATTTTCACGCCGCCGGCATTGGGGGCTTCCTGCTGGGGCTGGTGCTGCTGGTGACGCTGACCGAGCTGAGCGCGGCGCGCAAGCAGGTCACTGCCGCGCTGCTGGGTCTTGGAGCGCTGTACCCGCTGGCCTGGCTCAGCATGTTCCTGCTTGCGCCCGCGCTGGGCCGGGGGGCGGCGCGCCACCATTGGCTGGTGCAGACCATCACCTATGTGTCCATGGGGGGTCTGTTGTTGGGCTTGCTGGCGCTGCTGGCCGGCTTGCTTCTCAAGCGCAGCCCCATTGCCGCCAGTAGCACCAGCACCGGCAGCGCGTAATACGGCGACATCGGAATGCGCTTGCCAAACGTCACCATGAAGCTGATCCAGATGTAGTGCGCGCCCAGCGTGTGCAGCCAACCCCAGGCGCGCGCGCCCAGCCAGCGGCGGGCGCCATCGAACGAGGTGGCGGCCATCAGCGCGATGAACACGTAGGCGATGCCGCCGCTGATGATGTTGCCCAGGTTGCTGGCTTGGTGGAAGCCCACGCTGTCGAGTTGCGCGAAGCTGACGATGGCCGCCCCGTGGATGGCGTGCGACAGCGCAAAGCCGAGGCCGAAGTAGCGCCGCTGACGCAACTGCCAACGCGTCCAGGCGTTGGGCCACAGGCGCGCGGCGCTTGACGCGGTGAAGGCCAGCAGGAACAACACCAGCGAGGTGCGCGCCGTCAACCGTATCAGCATGCGCAGGCCCTGTACATCGGGCTGCATCCACAGCACAGCAGCGGCCATCAGCAACAGCGTCGCACCGATGGCGCCCAGCAGTGGCCAGCCGCCGTGCGGGTGGGAGGCATTGGGCCGCCCTGTGGCGGGGGCAGGTGGGAGCGGGGTGGGTGAGGTCATGGCGGTTCTTTCAGCGGTGGGTGAGCAAAGGGCTTGGCAATTGATGTAAGCACAGATTACATTGGCGACATGCCCACCCTGTCCAGCGCTGATGCGAGGTGCTTACATTGACCACCGCTGCCAAGTCCACCCTACCCACCCGGGCCGCCAAAGCTGGTAGGCCCGCCAAGGCTCATGCCTACCACCACGGCAACCTGCGCCAGGCGCTGGTGCAGGCGGCCCTGCAACTGGCCGAGCAGAAGGGGCCCGAGGGCGTCAGCGTGCGCGAAGCGGCGCGGTTGCTTGGGGTGTCACCCGCAGCGCCGTTTCGCCATTTCCCGAACCGGCGCGCGCTGATGACGGCGGTGGCCCAGGAGGCTGCCGTGCGCCTGGCCATTGAGGTCGGCAAGGCAGTGGGTGGCGCCCCGCGGGGCGGCGCCGCACGGGGCGGTGGGCTGGGCCGGCTGCGCACTGTCGGGCGGGGCTACCTGCAGTGGGCGCTGCGCCACCCGGCGCACCTGCGCATCATCTCGGCGCGCGAGCAGATCGATCTGGCGGGCTCGCCCGGCCTGCGCCAAAGCATTGACGATGTGCGCCAGCAGACAGTGCGGGCGCTGCAGATGGCGCAAGATCAGGGACAGGTGAGCGCGGCGCACGACGTGGACGCATTGGCCCTGCTGGCACGTGCCTGTGCCTACGGGTTGGTGCGCATGCACCTGGATGGCCATCTGCCGCAATGGGGCGTGGCACCGGAGAAGGAAGAAGCGACCATGCAGGCCACGCTGGATTTGCTGGTGGACCTGATGCAGACAGGCCCGCGCAGTGAAGCGACCATTGGCGCATAGGGTGTGGACTCTACCCTTGCGCCGCACCCCTGCTACAAAGCAGTTGACGCGCCGCCGTGGAGCGTGAGCACCAGGAGAACCCCCCGCATGCCGTTGCCGAAACTGAAGCTGCCCCCGATCCTGAACCAGACCTATGTGCACATCCTGGCGCACCCGCTGGATTTCACGTTGCGCACGCTGCGCGGGTTCCTGGCCAACCAGGGCTTGCTGCTGGCCGGGGCCATTGCCTATTACGCGCTGCTGTCGCTGTTGCCGATGCTGATTCTGGTGGTCATCGCGCTTTCGCACTGGGTGCCGCAGCAGGAACTGCTGGCCGCCTTGGGGCGCTATCTGGAGTGGCTGGTGCCCAGTCAATCCCGTTCGCTGCTGAGTGATGTGGCGGGTTTCCTGGACAACCGCGCCTACATCGGCGCCGTGCTGGTGGTTACCATGCTGTTCTTCAGCTCGCTGGCGTTTTCCATTCTGGAGAAGTCCATGGGGCTGATCTTTCCGCACCGCGGCATGGTGGCCAAGCGGCATTGGGGCGTGTCCATGCTGTTGCCCTATGCCTTTGTGCTGGCACTCAGTTGCGCGTTACTGGCCATGACCATCCTCTCCACCGGTTTGCAGACGATGGGCGAACACAGCGTGCACCTGCTCGGGGTGGAGTGGTCGTTGCAAGGCCTTTCGGGATTGATGCTGTACCTGCTGGGCCTGGCGGTGGAGGCGCTGCTGCTGGCCACGCTGTACCTGGTGCTGCCGGTTGGCCGCATGCCGCTGCGCCACGCGCTGGTGGGCGGCGTGGCGGCCACGCTGGCGTGGGAGTTGTTGCGCCACCTGTTGGTGCTCTACTTCACCAAGCTGTCCAAGGCCAGCGTGGTCTACGGCTCGCTGACCACGGCGGTGGTGGCGCTGCTGTGCATGGAAATATTGGCCGCGCTGTTGCTGCTGGGCGCACAGGTGATCTCGGAATACGAACGGCTGGAGAACGAGCTGGCCGCTGCTGAAGCCGCCAAGCCCGCTTCCCCTGCCCCGGGCGGCGGCTAGCCGACCGCCGGCGCCAGGCGCCTGTAGCGCACCAGCAGCACAGCCGAGCCATCCGGCGAAATCAGGCTGCCTGGGCGTTCGCCGTCGCGCGCCAGCTGGTAGCACACGATCAGTTCTTCGTTTTCCATCGCATAGGCCGCCAGGATGGTGCGCCCCGCGTTGGGGCCTTGCTTGCCCTGGATGTCCATCTTGTAGGGTGGCAGCTGGCCGGGTAGCAGCGTGATGCGGCCCTTGTCGGTGCCGAACTCGTAGTCACCCTGGGCGCTGACCGTCAACATGGCGTTGCGGAAGTTGCCCAAGGCGTAGTCGCGCCCACCCAGCTCGGCCTGGCGCGGCACCCAGGTGCCGGTGAGGTTGGGCGCCGGCATGGGCGCTGGGGCGCTGGGTGTGCTGCTGCTGCCCATGCCGAGGTAAGAACACCCAGAGAGGGTGAGCAGTGAGGCGGCGGCAAGGCCCAGCAAGTGGCGGCGGTGCATGGCGGGGTTCTCCGAAAAAGTCAGGCTACAAATGGCAAGCGGGGCGCACAGGCCCGCGCGGGACAGTGTAGGCCAATGGCGATCGGGTCAGCCCTCGCCCAGGGTGGACTCCACCGCTTCGGCCTGCGGCACGGCGCTTTCCGAGGGTTTCAGCTGCGCGAAGATGCCGGCCGAGGCCAGGGTGATCAGCCCCATGCAGATGTAGGTGGCGTGCAGCGACTGCAGCGCCTGCGCCGGTGTACCACTGCCAAACAGCGCGGTGAAGGCGCCCAGCACAGCGCCGCCGGCTGCCACGCCCATGCCCAGAGCCAGCATCTGCGTCATGGACAGCAGGCCGTTGCCGCTGCTGGCGTGGGCCGGGTCCAGGTCTTTCAGCGTCAGCGTGTTCATGGCGGTGAACTGCAGCGAGTTCACGGCACCGAAGCACGCCAGCTGCAAGGCCAGCAGCCACCAGGGCCATGTGGCGGGGGTGAGTGCGAAGCTGGCGATCAGCAGGCCCAACAGTGTGGTGTTGGCCACCAGCACCGTGCGGTAGCCGTGGCGCGTCAGCAGCGTGGTGGTCAGGCGCTTCATGCCCATGCCAGCAATCGCCACCGGCAGCAGCATCATGCCGGCCTGCGACGGTGGGTAGCCCATGGCCACCTGCAGCATCAGCGGGATCAACAGCGGCATGCAGGAGCTGCCAAGGCGCGAAAACAGGTTGCCCAGCAGGCCGATGCTGAGGGTGGGGATGCCAAACAGCTTGGTGGAATACAGCGGCTGCTCGCTGCGCGCCGCATGCAGCCAGTAGGCGCTCAAGGCCGCCAGGCCGAACACCAGCAGCACCAGCACGCCGGCCTGGTGCAGGCCCAGGCTGGACAGGCCGTCCAGCGACAGCGAGATGCAGGCCATGCCAAAGGCCAGCAGCAGGTAGCCGGTGACGTCAAAGCGGGCCACGGCAGTCGCCATGTCGCCGCGCATGTAGCGCAGCGTGGCCAGGCCACCCACCAGGCCCACCGGCAGGTTGATCAAGAAGATCCAGTGCCAGGAAGCCACCTCCACCAGCCAGCCGCCCAGCGTGGGGCCGATCAGCGGGCCAATCAGGCCCGGGATGGCGACGAAGCTCATGGCGGCCAGAAAGCTGCTGCGCGGAAAGGCGCGCAGGATGGACAGCCTGCCCACCGGCAGCAGCAGCGCGCCGCCCGCCCCCTGCAGCACGCGCGCGGCCACCAGCATGTCCAGCGAGCTGGAAGCGGCGCAGGCCAGCGACCCCAGCACAAACAGCGCGATGGCGCCCAGGTAGACACGCTTCAGGCCAAAGCGATCGGCCACCCAGCCCGAGGCCGGGATCAGCATGGCCATGGTCAGCGAGTAGGCCACCACCACCGACTGCATGCGCAGCGGGCTGGCGTTGAGCGAGCGGGCCATGGCCGGTAACGCCGTATTGACGATGGTGGCGTCCAGCGTCTGCATGAAAAACCCGCAGGCCACCAGCCACAACAACGCGTTGAGCTCGCGCTGCTCCGCTGCGCTGACGGCGGTGATTTTCATGGCAACATGCTACTTGATGAACGTCAACGCATTGTTTGCACCAGTGGCCACCCTGCGGCGCGGGGGGTGGGGGGTGCTGCGCGTGCTGCTGTTGGCGTTGGCGGGCTTGGGCGTGGCCGCGCTGACCGGTTGCGCCAGCCTGCCGCCGCACCCCGGTGTGGTGCCCAGCACCGCCTTCACCAACACCGCGGACACGCCGCTGGCACGCATCACCGCCGCCGCCATGCCGGCCGATGGCCGCTCGGGCTTTCAGTTGCAGCCTTTTGGCCCCAACGCACTGGCCACCCGGCTGGCGCTGGCGCGCCTGGCCACGCGCAGCCTGGACGTGCAGTACTACCTGCTGCAGGGCGACAACGCCGGCCGTGCGCTGATGCGCGAGCTGCGCGACGCTGCCGCGCGCGGCGTGCGCGTGCGCGTGCTGATCGACGACCTGTACACCGTGGGCGAGGACGAAATGCTGCTGGGCCTGGCCGCCCACCCCAACGTGCAGCTGCGGCTGTTCAACCCCTTTGTGGGCGGGCGCGGCAGCTACACCACGCGGCTCTTGGCCGCGCTGGGCGACCTCGGCCGGGTGAACCGGCGCATGCACAACAAGCTGTTCGTGGCCGACAACACCGCCGCGCTGGCCGGTGGCCGCAACATCGCTGACGAGTATGTGTTCAACAAGCCGGGCCTGCCCAACTTCATCGACATGGACATCTTCGTCGCCGGGCCGGTGGTGCACGACTTGTCGAAGGCGTTTGACCACTACTGGAACAGCGAGGTGGTGTACCCGGTGCAGGCCATCGCCAACGCCGGCGGGCTGAGCCCGGAGCAGTTGCGCCAGCGTTTTGAGGCCGCGACCGCCGTCACCGATCTGACGCCGGCGGTGGACCTCTTCGGCGTGGAAACCCAGGCGCCCGACGGCTACCCCAGCCGCGACCAGCTGCCCGAGGGTATCAAGCCCATGCTGGACCTGCCGTTTGACCTGGCGCGCGGGCGCATCAGCCCGTTGGTGCCGGCCCGCGCCCGTGTGCTGTACGACCGCTTGAGCAAGACGGCTGGCGACAACGAGCGCGCCAATTCCCTCAGTGGCACTGTGATGGAAGAGGCCATGCAGTGGTTCTCGACGGCGCGCCAGCAGGTGCGCCTGGTGTCGCCGTATTTCGTGCCGTCGGAAGGTGCGGTGGCCGCAATGGGGGTTGCGCGCAAGTACGGCGTGGGGGTGCTCGTGATCACCAACTCACTGGCCGCCACCGACGAGCCCTGGGTCTACGTGGGCTACACCCGGCACCTGAAGGAGCTGTTGGCCATGGGGGTGCAGATCCACGAGCTCAGCCCCACGCTGTCCATCAAGCGCAGCAAGGCCGGCATCTTCCGTGGCAGCCGCAGCGGCAACGCCACCGGCGCGCTGCACATGAAAAGCGCCATCGTGGACCACGCGCAGGTGTTCATGGGCTCCATGAATCTGGACCCGCGCTCGGCCCTTCTCAACACGGAGCTGGGGATCATCATCGACAGCGCGGAGCTGGCGCGTCAGCTGGAAAACTTCTCCGACCCCGGCAGCGCCTACCTGCTGCGCCTGGCGCCGGACGGCAACCGCGTGCAATGGCTGGAGCGCGATGACGACGGCCGCGTCATCGTGCACGACACACCGCCCGAGACCACCGCCTGGCTGCGCTTCAAGCTGTGGCTGCTGTCGCCCTTCATTCCGGAGCGTGAGCTGTAAGTGTGCGGCCGGCATGCGCGAACGTTTTACAAGCGGCGCGCCAGGACCAGCGAGCCGGACAGCTTCAAATAGCGATCCCCCCGGATGGGGGATGGTTCAAGCGCGCGACCGGCGGTAGAGTGTGGTGCATGACCAGGGAGTTGATGCTGGCGGCGATCCGCGTCTACCAGCGCTACGTGTCGCCCTACAAGGGCTTTTGCTGCGCCTACCGCGCGCACACAGGCCGCGCCAGCTGTTCCACGCTGGGCTACCGGGCAGTGCGGCGCTATGGCGCGCTGCGCGGCTTGGCGCTGATACGCCAGCGCACCATGCTGTGCGGCGTGGCCCACCGGCGCTATGGGCTGCCCCCGCCCGTGGCCATGCTGGCCAGGCAGCGTGGGTATTGCGACTTTGGTTTCGACCTCGGCTGTGCGCCAAGCTGCGACGCGGGCTCGGCCTGCCCTTCCGACCTGCATTGCCTGAGCGACGTGTTCAGCAGTTGCAACCCCGGCGGTTGCGACAGCAGCAGGCGCAGCCGGCGTTCGTCGCAACAGGAGAAATACGTCTACATTCCGCCGCAGGTCAAGCTGCCCGGGCGCCCCGGCCCGCGCCCCGGGGAAGAGGTGGGCTTTTGAGCCTCAGGACTTCGCCGCGCCGCCCACGCTGACGGCTTTCAGCGAGCGCAGGTAGGCGATCAGCGCAGCCATGTCGGCGTCGTTGATGTTCTTGTAGAAGCCAAAGCCCATGGGGGGTTTGAGCGGCTGGCCGTTCCTGCTGACGCCTTCACGGATCGCCTTGGCGATCTCAGCGTCGCTCCAGTTCTTCAGGCCGGTCTCGTGGGGCGTCAGGTTGCGCGCCACGCTCTGGCCCCAGGGGCCGGTGAACACCATGCCGCCGGCTCCCCAGCTGGCGCGCACCAGTTGCCCCTTGTCGCGCGGCGTGTGGCATTCCATGCAATGCGCGATGTTGGCCAGGTACTCGCCGTACTTGAGCTTGTCGCTGGGCGGTGGCGCCTTCACGGCCTGCACGGCGGGGCCATAGCTGGGTGGCAGCGGGATGCGGTAGTCGGACTTGGGCACCGCATTGGCCACTGCCGGCTGCGCGCGCAGGTAGGCGATGATGGCGGCCAGGTCATCGTCGGCGATGTGACGGTAGAACTCCACCGGCATCGGCGGGCCGATGACGCTCTTGTCCGGCCGCACACCTTCGCGTATGGCCCGGGCCAGTTGGGCGTCGGTCCATTGGCCGATGCCGGTCTTGGCGTCGGGCGTGATGTTGGGCGCGCGCGCGGTGAAGGGTTTTTCGTCGAACACCATGCCGCCGGACATGCCTTTGGCAAACAGGGGCTGGCCCTTGTCGTCGCGCGCGATGTGGCAGTTGGCGCAGGCCACGGGGCCTTCCATCAGGTACTTGCCTCTTGCCAGTTGGGCCGCGGTGGCGGGCTCGGCAGCCAAGGCGCCGACCGGAAATGCGGCGATCAGTGCCGCGGCCAGAATAGCCAGCGCCGCGCTGGCCAGCATGCGAATGCTGTGGTTCATGATTTGCTAACTCCCTGTTTTTTTGCGGTCAGACCGATGGCACGAATTCCCAGCCGGTGGTGGCCAGGCCCGTCAACTGCACGTGGGTCTGGTTCTGCTCGCTGGCCACCACGGTGGCAAACCACTCGGCCTGGCTGACGCTGTGGTTGTCCAGCGGTGCCACCTGGGCGGCCAGCGTGGCGGCATCGGGGGCGCTGCCCACCACATTGCCATAGACCCATTTCACCAGCGCGGCGTTGCTGTCGCTGCCGGCAAGGGCGGGCAGTATGCCGGCGACGACCAGCAGCGTGGCGCCGTCCAGCAGGCTGGCGCCGCCGTCGAAATACTTCATGAAGATGCCGGCCCAGGTCTTGTCCTGCAGGAAGCCCGGGCCCAGCAGCGCACCCATGGTCAGCGCGGCCTTGCCGCCGGCCTGCCCCAGCGTCATGTCGACGGCGATGCTCTTGTCGGCGAACTGCAGCCGCTCGATGTTGACGATGGTGTCGGTGGCGTCGTTGAACTCGATGCCGCGCTTGTCGGTCAGCGTGGCGTTGTCGGCCGTGGTGGCGCCCCGGGTGATGATGTAGTCGGCCATCTTGCCGTTGTAGACGGCTGTGTCGGAGCCGGCGCTGCCGTCGATGGAGTCGTTGCCGGCGTCGCCCTTGAAGACATTGTTGCCCTCATTGCCCAGCAGCACGTTGTTCAGCGCGTTGCCGCCGCCGTTGATGTTGCCGGCGGCGTTGGACAGCGTCAGGTTCTCGACGAAATTGGTCAGCGTGTAGTTGATGCTGGCGATGACCTTGTCCACCGCGCGGCCGACGTCGGCACCGCGTGGACCGGTCACCAACTGGGCCGCGTTGTTGTTGGTCTCGACCACCTTGTCGCCCACGTTGTCGACGTAGTAGGTGTCGTTGCCGTCGCCACCGCTCATGGTGTCGGCGCCGGTGCCGCCGTCCAGCATGTCGTTGCCGGCGCCGCCGTCGATGGCGTCGTTGCCGGCGCCGCCGTTCAGGACGTCGTCGCCACTGGTGCCCTGGATGACGTCGTTGCCGTCGGTGCCCGTGACGACGATGCCGGGGTTGTCGGCAGTGGCGAACTGGTAGTTGCCGTTGCCGGCAAACGGGTTGCCTGACAGGTCGGCCACCGCGCCGGCGGTGATCTCCACCGTGTAGCCGGTCTTGGTGGCCAGTGGTGCGGCCGGGTCTATGGTCAGCACGTTGCCCTTGACGCTCAGGCCGGCGCTGGTGCGCACATTGAAGGTCTCGACGATGGTGCCGGTGCTGTCGCGCAGGTAGATGAAGCCGCTGTTGCCCAGCCGGATGTTCTCGGTGAAGGTGACGATGATGTTGCTGTTCACCGGTACGGCGGGGTCACCGTTGGCGGGGCTGTAGTCATAGACTGAAGGCCCGATAAGGTCACTGGGCTGCGGCGCGCCATCGTTGTCCAGGATGGTGAACAGGCCTTTGACCACATAGGTCGTGTTCGGGTCGTAGGGGCTGGCCTGCACCAGCAGTGCAAAGGTCTCGTTGGGCTCGATGGTCTTGTCGTCGTTGATGGTGACGGTGACCGTGGCCTGGGTCTGTCCGGCGCTGAAGGACAGGTAACCGAAGCTGATGTCGACGTAGTCGGCGCCATTGGCGAAACCTTCGCTTGTAGCCGTTTTGACGTAAAACGTCGCCGCCGGGAAAGCGCCGGTGGATGTGCGGTTGATGAAAAAGGTGACGGTCCCCGCGCCCTCGCTCACGTAGGTGCTGTTGATGCTGTAAGACAGGACGGGTGGGGGTGCAGTAGCCATGGCATGGCCATTGTCAGTGATTTGACGTAACAACTGTGTTAATCCGTGTCAGGCATGTATCAGTCGACGGCCTGGCTGCGCGCGCAGGCCAAGAAACCCTCTTTCGGGGGATGGCGGTGTGCGCACGCCGTTCCTAGAATCCGCGCACGCCTTCATCCAACAGGTGAAGGGTCCAGAACCCAAACTCATAACAACGACCATGTCTGCCCATCTGCTCGCCTTGTCCCTGCCGGTGGTTCGCGCGCGCGGCGCAGGGCTGGTGCGCTGGTTGCGTCCGGCGTCCTGGCGGCGCGACAAGCTGCTGCAGGGGCTGGACACATCGCGTGGGCTGGGTGCCGAGCTGCTTGCGCCGGACGGCCTGGTGCTGTTGCCGCAAGAAGGCTGGGTGCACCAGGCACACAGCGTGCAGCAGTTGCGCCGCGCTGTCACTGCCGAGCCCTTTTTCGGGCTGGACTTTGTGCTGGCCCCTCACGGGGTGGCGCAGGCGCCAGACCTGATCGGTTGGCTGCGTGAGCTGCAACTGCTGCTCAAGCCGGGTGGCCAGTTGCGCCTGGCGGTGCCGGACAAGCGCTTCGGCGCCGACCACTTGCGCCGCACCAGCGGCCTGGCCGACGTGCTGCATGCCTGGCAGCGCCGCGCGCAGGCGCCTGGCACGCAGTGCGCGCTGGAGCACTACCTGCACTTGGCCGAGGTGGACACGCAAGCTGCATGGCGCGGCCCGCTGGAGCCGGCGTTGCTGCGCCGCCGCCATGACCTGGCCGGCGCGCTGGCGCTGGCCGAGCGCGCCGAACACGATGGCCCGGCGCCGGATGGTCACGAGCCGGTACGCTGCTGGGCATTCACCCCCGCCGCGCTGGCCCGGCTGCTGGCCGAGCTTGCGCGCCAGCGCCTGGTGGCTTTTGCCTGCGAGCACTTTCACGACACCGAGGTGAACCAGCAGGAGTTCTTCGTCGCGTTGCGCCGTTGCGACGATGCCAGCCTGTGCGCCGCCAGCTGGGAAGGCATGGCCGCGCGTTCGCGGGCGCACCGCTTCGCCGGCTAGTGCCGTGGCGGCCGCCGGCCGCTTGGCTGGCGGTTCTGCTGGCCGTTCTCGCGCCGCCTGTGTAAAGTGCGGCCTGAAGGAGAATGCCGTGCTTGCCCAGGCCCGCCATGCCATGCTGTACCGCGAGTGTGCCCAGCGCATCACCGAGGCGCAGGTGCGCGATGCCTGGCGCCACCTGGTGGGCCTGGCCGCCGAAGACCCGCACCACAGCTGCTGCCCGCACAAGAAAGGCGCACTGCTGGAGTTGCGCTTCGAGGACGCGCAAGGCGTGCAGCCGTTTGCCTGCGAGGTGCACCGCGAGGCGCTGTTGTTTTGCTTTCGCAAGCCGGCCTTCCTGCGCCAGCACTGGTCCGAAGAGGAGCTGGCCGCGCAGTTCGACACGCTGACTGAGAACGGCAAGGGTGAGCTCACCGTGCGGCTGTGCAGCGTGGACGATGTGCGCCGCCTGTGGCCGCTGCTGGCGCCCACGGCTGACAACTACCTGGCCGGTGGCACCGCCACCACGCGCATAGGCTATGTCAACCCCAATGGCCAGCGCTGCGCCGGCCACCGTGGTGTGCCCGGCAATGACCACCAGCAGAAGGTCTACCGCATGGAGTGCGGCCGCGCCGGCTGCGACCATGTGTACGGCGCCAACGGCAGCGACGTGTTTCAGCGCAAATGCCCGAAGTGCCAGGGCGGCGCGCCAGGACTGCTGTTTTAGTCGCCGTGGAGAGGTGCGAGGTTTTACCGCGGGGGTCGTCAGTCCAAGCGGCGCGTGCCGGAGGCCCGCGCCGCGGCGGCTTCGGGCAGCAGACCGGTGAATTGGGCGGTCAGCGTGTCCAGCATGCGACGGGCCACGGCTTCGCCGTGGTCGCCAGCCAGTGCGGCCATCACCTCGCTGCGCAGGTACCACAGCGCTTCTATGCTGGGTGCCAGCAGCAGCTTGCGCACCAGCACGGCATGGCGCAGCAGCTGGGTGGGGGGTGCCACCGCATCCAGCATGTGCAGCCGCAACTCCTCCAGCCGCGGATGCGGGCGTGCCGGCTCGTGCCCGCCTTCGGCGGGCGTGGTGGTGGGCGGCATCCCCGGCTGTGGCTTCCACAGGCTGTGCCAGGTGTTGCGCATGTCGAGCTTTTTGGGCCAGTGCATGGTGTGTTGGGGGTGACAAGCACCCCGCCACACGATACCGGCTGTGGGTGATGGCAAAAGCGCGAAATGCTGGGCCGGGACGGGGCATTTCACGTGCGGGCAGGGCCAAACAGCAGCCCGATGGCGCCATGCCTGCCGGTCAGCGCAGGCGTACCGGTGCCGCCATCTGCTCCGGCGTGGTGAAGTAGGCGGCGCTGGCGCCCAGGTGTTCTCGTGCGCGGTCCAGCTCGTGGCGGGCGATGGTGCGCAGGTGTACCTGATCGGGGCCGTCGAGCAACTGCATGGCGCGGCCCCAGGTCCACAGGTAGGCCAGTGGAGTGTCGGGTGACAGGCCCATGGCGCCGAACACCTGGATGGCCCGGTCCAGCACCCGGGTCTGCAGCCGCGCGGCCACCAGCTTGATGGCCGCCACATCCACGCGCGCGTGGGACGCATCGCCCTGGTCCAGCAACCAGGCGGCGCGCAGCACCAGCAGCCGCGCCTGGTCGATTTCCAGCCGTGACTCAGCGATCCAGTCCTGCACGTTGGCGTGGCCAGCCAGGTACTTGCCGAAGGCATGGCGCTCCAGCGCGCGCTCGCACATCAGTGCCAGCGCCAGTTCGCACTGGCCTATGCTGCGCATGCAGTGGTGCACACGGCCCGGACCCAGTCGGGCCTGGGCCATCGTGAAGCCCTGGCCGGGCTCGCCCAGCAGGTGGTCCAGCGGTACGCGCACGTCGCGCAGGCGTATCTCGCAATGGCCCTCCGGCGCGTGGTGTTGCAGCACGCTGATGTTGCGCAGCACTTCCACGCCCGGTGTGTCCATGGGCAGCAGCAGCATGCTGTGGCGCGCGTGCGCGGTGGCGCTGTCGCCGCCGTCCGGTCCATCGTCCTCGTTGCGGCACATCACGATCAGCAGCTGGCAGGCCGGGTGTGCGGCGCCGGTGATGAACCACTTGCGGCCGTTCACCACCCAATGCGCACCGTCGCGCCGCAGGGTGGTGCGCAGGTTGGTGGGGTCGCTGGAGGCGACGTCCGGTTCGGACATGGCAAAGGCCGAGCGCATGCTTCCGGCCAGCAGCGGCAGCAGCCAGCGCTGGCGCTGCGCCGGGGTGGCAAAGCGGTGCAGCAGCTCCATGTTGCCGGTGTCGGGCGCGCTGCAGTTGAACACCTCGGCAGCCCAGGGCAGCGGGCCCATGGCCTCGGCCAGCGGTGCGTAGTCCAGGTTGCTCAGCCGGGTGCCGGGCTCGTCGTCGCGCAGTTGCGGCAGGAACAGGTTCCACAGCCCCTGCTCGCGCGCCAGCTCCTTCAGGTCTTCCATGAAGGGCGGTGGCCAGTGGCCCGAGCGCGCTGCCTGGTGCCAGGCGGCGTTGTGGGGCAACAGGTAGCGCGCGATGAAGTCGTTCAGGCGTTGCAGCCACAGCTGTGCGGTGGGCGAGGGTGCGAAGTCCATGGGGTGGGTCCGTTAGGCGAAACGCCGGCGCGCACCTGCGGCCAGCGGCTGGGGCCAGCGTAGCCGTGCCAGGGCGCGCGCGTTTTGCGCCAGGTCAAGCCGCCGGGTGTGGCGCTGTGCCGTGGGTGACAACGGCGGGTGGTACCGGCCTGGTTTCAGCCCGGCAACAGCCTGGCTCCCAGGCCCAGCAGCGTGGCCACACCCAAGGCGGCGAAGATGGCGGCGGCCACGCCGTGCACCAGCCGCATGGGGATGCGCTGGGCCAGCTTGCCGCCCAGGAAGACGGCTGGCACATCGGCGATCAGCATGCCCACGGTGGTGCCCAGCACCACGCGCAGCGGGTCGGCATAGTGCGCGGCCATGGCGATGGTGGCGATCTGCGTTTTGTCGCCCATCTCGGCCAGGAAGAAAGTGACCAGCGTGGCGCCGAAGACGCCGAAGTGGGTGGCAAGCCGGGTCTCTTCTTCCTCGATCTTGTCGGGCACCAGCGTCCACACCGCCATGGCGATGAAGGAGACACCCAACACCCAGCGCATCACGCTGGGCGACAGTGAAGCGGTGATCCACGCACCGAGCGCGCCGGCCAGGCCGTGGTTGACCAGCGTGGCGCACAGGATGCCGGCAATGATGGGCAGGGGTTTCTTGAAGCGCGCGGCCAGCAAGAAGGCCAGCAATTGCGTCTTGTCGCCGATTTCAGCCAGGGCGACGACGCCGATGGAGACGAGCAGGGCTTCCATGATGTTTTGAGGGATTCCACAGCCGGATCGATGGACGATTGACCACGACGCTTTCCCGGCTTATGCGAAAGCGTGTGGTCAAAGGTCTTGCCAGGCTGTGAGGCTGCTTGCGCCATGGCCGTGGGGCCAAGTGTGTTGACGCAAGCCTCTGCGTGTGAGGAAGAGCGGCTACTCCCCAATGACGTTGGTGATTGTAGCGCCGGCACCCTGGCCGGCGCCCGCATGGGGCGCGGGCGTTGGCCCTACCCAGCGGTTGCGCCCGGCCTGCTTGGCCTGGTACATGCGTGCGTCGGCCAGCTGTACGAGTGCCGGCCAGCTGGCCACACCGTCGTGCGGGAAGCTGGCCAGCCCCATGCTGGCGGTCAATGGCGTGCCGTCCGGGCGCTGTCCCAAGCCGACGGCCACCAGGCGCTCGACGAAGGCCTGGGCCTGCGCGGTGTCGGTGTCGGGCAGCACGATGACGAATTCCTCGCCGCCCCAGCGCAACAGCAGGTCGGAGTCGCGCAGCGCGGCCTTGAAGGCGGCACCAGCCTGCGCCAGGATGGCGTCGCCGGCCTCATGACCAAAGCTGTCGTTGATGGCCTTGAAGCGGTCCAGGTCCATGAACAGCACCGACAGCGGTTGCTGGCGGCGCAGTGCCAGGCTGTAGTACATGCCCAGCAATTCCTCACCGTTGCGTCGCACATAGCCACCAGTCAGCGGATCGTGCGTGGCCTGGGCGATGATGGCGGCCATCAGCCCCACCTGGTTCATGCCGGCCAGCGCTGACATCAGCGTCACCAGCAGGGCCGACCACAGCGCGCCGCTGCCATTGAGCAGGCCGCCGTGAGGGCTCTGCGCCGCCACCGTGGCCAGCTCCACCGCCATCACCATCAGGCCCAGCGCCAGCGCCTCGAACCAGGCCAGCGGGAAGATGCTGATGGCGGCCGCCATGACAAAGGGCATCAGCGAATACACGCCGCTGACCGAGGCAGCCGCGCCGACCAGCGGTTGCTGCGCCAGCAGGTTGTTGGCGACGAACAGCAGCGCCGTGGGAATGCCAAACAGCAACAGCAGGCCTGTGTGCGCGCCTGACAGCCGGCGCCCGTCGCGCAACCACACGGCCAGCAGCACCAGGGCGGCTGCGGCCACCAGGCGTGCCGCCGCCAGGCTGGCGAACAGTTCGCGGGGGAACACCACAGCGTCCAGTCCCATGAAGGCCAGCGTCGTCAACGCCAACAGCAACGCGGCCGCGCGCGTGCGCATCACCAGCGTGGCGGCGCGGCGCCGGCTTAGCAGCAGCGAGTGGCGGCCGGCATGGAGCAGTTGGCCCAGCTCGCCAGCTGCGTCCATTCCCAGCCAGGTGATCAGGCGGTGGCCCCAACGATGGGCAGTTTTCATTGTTGTGTCAGAGTCGGTTGGCAGGTGTTTCTGCCGGCGGGCGCAAGCTCAGGCGCGCTGCCGGCGATCTACCCGTCGTCAGTGCGCGGGCCGGTCCCGGAGGCGCTCCCCAGGCCCAGCGGAGCCGGCGTGGTCATGACGATGCGGGTGAACAGGCGGTCGTAGTTGGGATCGGTGCCGGGCGCGTCCACCTCGTCGCCCAGGGGCAGGCGCTGTGCCTTGAAGGCAGTGTCCAATTCGGCCCAGTCGGCCTGGCTGAGCACCTTCAGCGCGGTGGGGAGCAGGCGGGTTTCTTCTTCCTGCATGTGCCGGGTTTGCGACTTCACATAGCGGGTGACGGCTTGCTCGAAGGCTGGTCGGCGCGCCTCGCCCAGCAGTTCCCAGCCCAGCAACAGGTGCTGCAACTCGCGCACCTGGGCCTCGCCCTGCTGGTGGTCGGTGTTGAGCCGCTCTATCACCGGCGCCAGTTCGGGGGCGGCGCGCAGCAGCAGCGGGAACAACAGCCGGCTTTCCTTGGGGTGGTGCAGCCGCTCGGGGTACTCGTCCATGTAGAACAGCATGGCGCGCAGCACGTCGAAGAAGCGCTCGGGCTCATCGTCCGGGCCGCGCAGCACCAGCAGTTCCAGCGAGCGCAGCACCGCCGCGATGGCGGCGTGCTCGTGGTGCAGGATCTGAAGGGCGGGATGGGGCATGGTGCTCAGCCGTGCGCGCAGACGATGTCCGCCACCCGGCCCAGGATGCTGCCGGGCAGGGCGTCGTTCCAGCTCAGGGGGCCGTACTCGAAATGCAGTAGCGCGCCTTGGCCCATGGGCTGCGGATGGTCTGACGAGTAGGCGCGGCGCACGCGCCTGCCCCGGCAGTCGACCTCGATTTGGTCCTTGGACGACAGGTAAGCGCCGTGCGGGGCGAATTGCGGGCCTCTGTGGTCGCGCAGTACCCACACCATCACGTTGTCGCCCACCTTCTTGGAGATCGCCGGGTCCACGTAGTAGACCGATTGCCCGCTCGCCGATACCCGCACCCAATCGGCGCATGCCAGGCCGGGGGCCAGCAGGGCACCGGCGAGCAGCAGCCGCGCAAGGGGATGGGGGTGGCACAAGGACATGGACACAGCCTAACGTGCGCTGCTTCGCCTGGGCTTGACGCTGGTCAAGCCCGCTGAAAGCGGCGCCGTCGGGCGCGCGCGCGGTCGTCGCGACGGCTGAAAAGCGGCCTGTCCCCGGGGCGTTGACACGATGGCAAATAAATATTAAAGTGATATCACTTTGGGAATATTCCTGAAGTCTATTGCCAATGCGTCAAGGAGGCGTCATGTCGCAACAAACCAAATCTTCAGCCACCCCACAGGCCGGTCCCGTGCGCAATGAGGGGCCGTACCAATCGTTCAGCGGCTATGGGGTGGTGGCGCTGATCGCCGTGCTGTTCATCGTTGGCATGCTGCTGGTGCTGTCGCGCACGCCACTGCTGGCCGGCGTGGTCACTTTCATGCCTTGGTATTTCGGCATCGGCTTCATTGTGCTGGCGGCATTGCTGGCGCCGGGCTTCTACATGCTGCAGCCCAATGACAGCGTGATCCTGACGCTGTTTGGCCGCTACTCGGGCACCGACCGCGCGGAAGGGCTGCGCTGGGCCAACCCGTTGCAGGCCAAGCAGCATGTGTCTTTGCGCGCGCGCAACCTGAACACCGCCAAGCTGAAGGTCAACGACAAGCGCGGCAACCCGGTGGAGATCGGCGCGGCGGTGGTCTGGTGCGTGCGCGACACCGCGCAGGCGGTGTTCGAGATCGACGACTACGTGCGCTTCGTCGAGATCCAGGCCGAGGCGGCGATTCGCCACCTGGCCACCATGTACGCCTACGACAACGGCGACGACCTGCACCCCGACGAGACCACGCTGCGCGCCGGCCTGGAGGTGGTGGCCAACGCGCTGAAGGCCGAGCTGAACCAGCGCTTCGAGCGCGCTGGCGTCGAGGTGCTGGACGCCAAGCTGACGCACCTGGCCTACGCGCCTGAGATCGCGCAGGTGATGTTGCGCCGCCAGCAGGCGGTGGCCATCGTCAGCGCACGGCACCAGATCGTGGCCGGCGCGGTGGGCATGGTGGAGGCAGCGCTCAAGGGCCTGTCCGAGCGCAACCTGGTGGTGCTGGACGACGAGCGCAAGGCCGCCATGGTGAGCAACCTGCTGGTGGTGCTGTGCTCGGACAAGGACACGCAGCCCATCGTCAACACCGGCACGCTGTACGCTTGACGGCGCGGCGAGAATGGTGGTGATGGTTCTTTTTGCACGCCGCATCCATGGCCAGCCCAGGTAAGAAAGCCTATCCGCTGCGCGTGGACCCGGCGCTGTGGGCCGAGATCGAGCGCCTGGCCGCGCAGGAGCTGCGCAGCGCCAATGCGCAGGTGGAATTCCTGCTGCGCGAGGCGCTGGCGCGGCGTGGTCGCTTGCCGAAGAAGGATGCGGCAGGCAATGCCGCGTCCGACAGCGCGGGAAACGCTGAAGATGGCGGCGGGCCGGGCGCCTGACGCATAGCGGCTGGTCACGCACTGCTGGACTGTGAAGACAGCGCCGCGGCGGCATGTCACAACGCCGTCACGCGACATCGGGATACTGCGCCACTTGTCAGGGCATCAGCGCCCTTGCACGCGGACCACGCATCACTCCCAACCCATCATTGAAAGTCTCCCCGATGTCAGAACAACTGCAGGCCGGTCGCCGGCAAGTCCTCAAATTCCTCGCTGGCGTTCCCCTGCTGCCGCTGAGCACCATGGCCTCCAGCTCGGTGTTGCTGTCTGCCTGCGGCAGCGGCAGCGCTGCGCCAGCGCCTACCTTTGTCTCCGCCAGCTTCGCCCCCATGGCCGCGCCCACGCTGGCCGCTCCGGCGGCCATGGCCACCACCACCGTGGGCTCGACGCTGAACGTGGCGCTGAGTGACGGCACCTCGGTCAGCTACAAGCTGGCTTACCAGCCATTCTTCGTCACCGGCGACATGGTGCCCAACGGCGCGGGCGGCACCATCCTGGCCGGGGGCTACGTGGACATCAGGAACCAGCCCATCATCGACCGCTCGGTGGCGGGCAAGGAGCGCCAGTTTTTCTCAGACGCGCCGGATGGCACCTCGCTGCTGGCGCTGCCCAACCCCACCGTCACCGGTATCAAGGGCAAGGCGGTGTTCGCGGTGGTGCAGTTTGAATACACCACGCGCGACCAGTCTGGCAACGACACCTACGGCACGTTGCCCTCGCCTATCGCCGTGCTGACGCTGGACCAGGACCAAGCCACCGGCAAGCTGACGCTGGTGAAGTACCACAACGTGGACACCTCGGCCGCGCACGGCCTGTGGATCACCTGCGGCGCCAGCCTGTCGCCCTGGGGCACGCACCTGTCCAGCGAGGAGTACGAGCCCGACGCATTCACGGCGGCCACGACGGCGCAGTTCCAGCGCTTCAGCACCAACGTCTACGGCAGCACCAGCGCCGCCAACCCCTACCACTACGGCCACCTGCCGGAGGTTACCGTCAACCCCGACGGCACCGGCAGCTGCAAGAAGCACTACTGCATGGGCCGCATCTCGCACGAGCTGGTGCAGGTGATGCCGGACAACCGCACCGTGCTGATGGGTGACGACTACACCAATGGCGGCCTGTTCATGTTCGTGGCCGACCGCGAGAAGGATTTGTCTTCCGGCACGCTGTACGTGGCCAAGGTGGGTGCGGGCTTCTCCATCGACCCGGCGGCGGCCGGCGCGCCGCTGAGCTGGATCAAGCTGGGCAGCGCGACCAGTGCCGAGATCGAGGCGCTGGCCAACACGCTCAAGCCCACCGACATCATGCAGGTGGCCACCACCGACCCGGGTGACACCAGCTTCACCAAGATTTTCATGGACGGCAAGGCCAACTGGGTCAAGCTCAATCCCGGCATGGAGAAGGCCGCAGCCTTCCTGGAGACCCACCGCTACGCCAACCTGGTTGGTGCCAGCATGGGTTTCACCAAGCTGGAAGGCACGACGGTCAACATCAAGGACAAGATCGCCTACTCAGCGCTGCAGAACATCCAGGGCTCCATGGTGCGCGGTAACGCGGCCTGGCGCGAATCGGTCAACATCACCGTGGAGAAGGCGCTGGTGGCCGGCGGCGTGCTGGCCCACACGCTGGCGGGCAGCCAGAAGGACACCGCTGGTGCCGCCATCACCAGCGAGTGGGTGCCGGTGCAGACCAAGGCGCTGCTGATGGGCGAGGACATCGTCGCTGATGCGCTGGGCAACACCTCCAACCCCGACAAGATCGGCAACCCGGACAATCTGAAGTTCTCCGAGAAGATGCGCACGCTGTTCATCGGCGAGGACAGCGGCACCCACGTCAACAACTTCCTGTGGGCCTACAACGTGGACACCAAGGTGTTGTCGCGGCTGATGTCCATCCCCGCCGGCGGCGAGTCCACTGGCCTGCACGCGGTGGACGAGATCAACGGCTGGACCTACATCATGAGCAACTTCCAGCACGCCGGTGACTGGAGCAGCAGCTTGCACGCCAAGGTGCAGGCCACGCTGGACCCGCTGGTGCGTGCCAATTACAAGGACCGTTACGGCGCCGCTGTGGGCTACCTGACGGCCGACGCCGTCAGCATGAAACTGGGCAAAGTCTGAGGGGACGGCATGGAGGGTTGGGCCAGCCCTCGGGCAGGCTCAAGAAAGGTCGGGACTTGCCGATGTAAAGAGCATAGGCCCTTGAACTGACCCCACCATGCAACCCACAGACGATTTGAAAAGGCAGGTCAAACTGGGCGCCATGAGCTTCGCCAAGGTATTGCGGGCGCTGACCGATGGGCCCAGTTCCGCGCAGGAGATGCAGGAGGCGACCGGCCTGTCGCTGGAAACGCTGCACAACCTGATGCGCGCGCTGCGCAAGGAAAAGCTGGCGCACATAGGCTCGTGGGAAAAAGACGCCCTGGGCCGCGACACCATACGCATTTACCGCCTGGGCGCGGGGCAGGACGCACCCCGGCGCAAGAAGACCAAGGCGCAGATTGCCCGCGAATGCCGCCAGCGCAAGTTGGAACAGAAGATGCGTGCCGCCTTCCAGCCTGTGGTGTTGAGCCCGGTGCCGGTGGGGGATGCGCCGCTGGTCAATGGCGTGCCCGCACGCGACGGCGAAGGCAAGACACGTGGCGGCTACTGGCGCCACGCTGCGGTAGCCAAGGCCGCCTGAACGGTCGGCCTGGAATTGCCGAATGGCGACTCCCTGACAGTCGCTCAACGGCGGCTTGGTGGTTGGCCGCCGCTTGATGGCCGTCAACTGGTTTAGCTGATTGCCTGGGCGATAATCTCACCCATGTTCTTCTCGCGCCAATGCAAATCCATCGCCCGGCTGGTGCTGGTGTGGTTTGCCATGTCGCTGGGCGCGGCAGTGGCCTCGCCCATCGTGGCGCCCCAGGGCCTGGAAGTCATCTGCTCCGGCTCCGGCGTGATGAAGATCCTGGTGCGAGCCGCCGACGGCACTGCCACCGAAGTGTCCAAGCCCATGCTGGACTGCCCGGCCTGCGCCACATTGGGCGCGCCGCCACCGGTGCTGGTGCTGCAGGTGGCACCGGCGCAGCCGCTGGCCTATGCGCTGCAGAGCATCCCCTCGGCCCCCATTGCGGTGTGCACCGCCGCGCCGCTGCCCGCGCGCGGGCCGCCCACGCGTTCCTGAAGCCCCCACGCCTTGCGCGTCGCACCCGTTGACGGGTCGCGCCCGTGCCTTTGCATCGCTTTTGTTTCAGGAGTGCGCTCACCATGCGCCTGCATTGTCTGGCGGCCGCCCTGGCCGCCGTGTTCCCATTCTGTGGCGCGCTGGCCGAAGAGAGCCAGGCCGCCGTCGCGCCCGTGAAGTCGCTGGGCGTGGTCACCGTAGACGGTGGCCGCCCCAGTTCGCTGCCGACCCAGATCCCCGCCACCATGGAAGGCATCAGCGCCGGCCTGATGGCCCAGGCCATCAACGCCAGCGACAGCGAGGACGCGCTGAAATACCTGCCCAGCCTGCTGGTGCGCAAGCGCTACATCGGGGACTACAACCACGCCATCCTGTCCAGCCGGGCATCCGGCACCGGCAACAGCGCCCGCTCGGCCGTATATGCCGATGGCATCCTGCTGTCCAACTACCTGGGCAACGGCGTGGGGGGCTTGAGCTTTCCGCCGCGCTGGGGGCTGGTAACGCCGGAAGAGATCGAACGGGTGGACGTGATGTACGGCCCGTTCTCCGCCGCCTACGCCGGCAATTCCGTGGGCGCGGTGGTGGACTATGTGACACGCATGCCCACCCGCTTCGAGGCCCATGCGCAAGTCGGCTACGTCAGCCAGCCGTTCGACCTGTACAACACGCACAGCACCTACCGTGCCTGGACCGCCAGCGCCGCTTTGGGCAGCAAGAGCGGCGACTGGTCGTGGTATGTCAACGTCAACCGCACCGACAGCCAGGGCCAGCCGCTGACCTTTGCCACCCGGCTGCTCAGCGCCGGTGTGGCCGGTGGCGCCGGCACGGTGGTGAGCGGCGCGGTGGCCGAGCGCAACAACGCCAACCAGCCTTGGTATGTGCTGGGCACCGGCACCCAATACAGCACCGTGCAGGACCATGCCAAGCTGAAGCTGGCCTATGACGTGACACCCGCGCTGCGGGCCAGCTACGTGTTGGGCAGTTGGCACAACGCGTCAGAGGGCAACCCGGTCAGCTATTTGCGCGATGGCGCGGGCAACCCTGTGTACAGCGGCGCCGTCAGCGTCAACGGCCTGGCCTTCAGCGGCGCGCAGGCGTTGACTGGCGCCGACTTCGCCATGACGCGCGAAACCCTGCGCCACCAGATGCAAGGCCTGTCCTTGAAGCGCCATACCCAAGGCCCGAACCAGGGTGAATTGGATTGGGAAGTGGCCGCCAGCCGCTACGACTACCAGCAGGACAGCAAGCGCCAGAATGCCGCTGCCAACCCGTTGCCCGCCGCCAGCAACGGCGGCGCCGGCACGCTGGCCGATGGCAGCGGCACCGGCTGGAGCACGTTGGCCTTCAAGGGCGTGTGGCGCCCGCAGGGCATGCAAGGTGCGCACGTGTGGGACTTCGGCTACCAGCAGGACCGCTATGCGCTGAGCTACACCACATCCACCGTCACCGGCAACTGGCTGGCTGACCCGGCCGGGGTGTTGGCCAACGCCGTCGGCGGCCGCACTGAACTGCGCAGCCTGTATGCGCAAGACGCCTGGGCCTTCGCAGCGCGCTGGAAAGCCGTGTTGGGGCTGCGGCTGGAGGACTGGGCGACTGAGGACGGCTTCACCACCTTTGGCCCCGGCAACCCGGCCAACGCGCGCTACGGCGCGCGCAGCGAGCGCTTCAGCTCGCCCAAGGCGGCGCTGTCGTACCAGTGGGCGGATGACGTGGTGCTGAAGGCCGCTGTGGGACGCGCCGTGCGCATGCCCACCGTGGCCGAGCTGTATGGCGCCACCTCCACCACCAATGCGCTGTACATCAACGACGCCACGCTGCGCCCTGAGAAGTCGTGGACTGGCGAGCTGACGGCCGAGAAGGACCTGGGCAATGCGCTGCTGCGCCTGACCTTCTTCGCCGAGGACACGCGCGACGCGCTGTACACGCAGACGGTGCAGGACGTGGCCGCTAACCGGGCCATCAGCCGCGTGCAGAACGTGGGCTACATGCAGACACGCGGCCTGGAGCTGGCCTACAACGGCAGCAATGTGCTGTGGCAGGGCCTGGAGCTGTCGGCCAGCCTGACCTATGCGGATTCGCGGGTGACGCACAACGCCGGCTACGTGGCCACGCCCGGCGACACGCTGGGCAAGCAGCAGCCCAATATCCCCAGATGGCGCGGCGCGCTGCTGGCCAGCCACAAGCTGGACGAGCACTGGGCCGTGTCGCTGGGTGCGCGCTACAGCGGCACGCAGTACCGCACGCTGAACAATGCGGATGTCAACGGTTCCACCTACATGGGCGTAAGCCCCTACTTCACGGTGGACATGCGCGTGCGCTACACCATCAGCAAGCAGTGGACGGCGGCGTTGGGCATCGACAACCTGAACAACTGCAAGTTCTGGAACTTCCACCCCTACCCGCAGCGCAGCTACAGCGCCGAGCTGCGTTTTGACCTCTAAGGACGATGATGAACAAGAGCTTGAGCACCTTCGCAGCGCTGAGCCTGCTGTCTGCCGCACTGGGCGCTGCTCAGCAGGCGCAGGCCCATGTGGTGCTGGACCAGACCAGCGCCACCGTTGGCAGCTACTACAAGGCCACCTTCCGCGTCGGCCACGGCTGCGGCAGCTCAGCCACGCGGCAGGTCGTGGTGCAGATACCGGCCGGCGCCCAGGGCGCCAAGCCCATGGCCAAGCCGGGCTGGGCGCTGGAGGTCACCCGTGCACCGCTGGCCCAGCCGGTGCCGGACCCTGGCCGCCCGGTGGCCGACGACGTGGCGCGTATCAGCTGGACAGCCAGGACCCCCGGTGACCTGCTGCCCAACGAGCAGTTCGACGAGTTCAGCCTGCTGGTCAAGTTGCCGGCCACGCCCGGCACGCTGTACTGGAAGGTGAGCCAGGTTTGCGAACAGGGTCGCATGGACTGGGTGGAGGTGCCGCTGCCGGGCCAGACTGTCAAAGGGCTGAAGAGCCCGGCTGCGGCGCTGGAGGTGCTGCCGGCCACCGCCCCTGCACCAGCACCGGTCCCGTCCGGCATGCCGATGATGGGCGGCGAACACAAGCACTGATCAGGTGGTCTTCAGCCGCTCATTCTGCGGGAACATGGAGCGCTTGGCCTCGTCGTCCATCTCGGTCTTGAAGGTGTGGCGGGTCTTCAGCGCTTCGGCACGCTGCGCGGCGGGGCGGGCGTTCACCGTGTCCAGCAGGCGCTTCACATGCGGCAGCTTGTCCCAGTGGTCGCCGCCCAGCACGAAGGGCACGGCGCGCGCCCAGCCCCACACCGCCATGTCCACCAGCGTGTAGGTGTCGCCCAGCATCCAGGGGTGGTCGGCCAGCCGCTCGTTGATGATGTTCCAGTGCCGCCAGGCCTCGTAGTCGTAGCGGTTCAACGCATACACCTGCGGCTGCGGCGCGTAGTGGCGAAAGTGCACCGACTGGCCGCTGAAGGGCCCAATGCCGCTGGCCACGAACATCAGCCACGACAGCATCTCGCCGCGCGCAGCGTCGCCTGGGGGCGGCAGGAACTGGCCGGTCTTCTCCGCCAGGTACAGCAGGATGGCATTGCTGTCGAACACCGCCACATCGCCGTCCACGATGGCGGGCACCTTGGCGTTGGGGTTGATGGCGGTATAGCCGGTGGCGTGCTGCTGGCCCTTGCGGGTGTCCACTGGAACCACTTCGTAGGGCAGGCCGCTTTCCTCCAGGAACAGCGCCACCTTGGCCGGGTTGGGGGCGGTGTTGTAGTAGAACTTGATCATCGTTGTTGGCTCCGTGGCAGCCCGTCCGGAAGTGGCGAGCATCGCGGTGCAGTATCACCCGGATCAGCACATCGTGCAGTCGTGGCCCCATCCAGCAGGCCGCTGGAGGCGAGGGCCACCTTCGCCACGCGTTGCCATTTGACGACGATCAAGCCCATGCCTGGCCTTCGCTGCCTGGCTTGACGGCTGTCAAGTGGAGTCGGGCCCCGAGGCGTCAATCTACAGGCCAGCGCGGCAAGTGTGCCGTGCACCCGCAGGATGGAGACATACACACCATGAAAATCTCGAACTGGAGCATAGGGAGCCGCCTGGCGGCAGGCTTTGGCCTGCTGATCGTGATGATGGCGGCGATGGTGGCGCTCAGTGCAGCCCGGTTCTCGGCTGTGGGAGAGATCAACGACCGCATCATTGAGCGTGACTGGGTCAAAGCCGACGCCACCAACGTCATCAACGCGGCGACCCGCGCGAATGGCCGGCGCACGATGGAGCTGGTGTTGGCCAGCGACGCGACACAGATGGCGCGCGCCAAGGAAGCCATCGAGGTCAACAAGAAAGCCATCGCCGAGGCGCTGCAGACCCTGGATCGCCTCGTGAGCCTGCCCGAAGGCAAGGCGCTGCTGGCACAGTTGAAGGAAGCGCGGGGCCGTTATGTCGCTTCTTTCACGCGCGTGGCCGCCCTGGTGGATGCGGGTGACCGCGAGGGCGCGGTGCGCCTGCTCCACGGCGAGACCCTGCCGGCGCTGGATGCACTGCAGAAACCGATACAAGAGCTCAATGACCTGCAGCGAAAGCTGGTGGTGGACAGCAGCGCCCAGTTGCGCAGCGACATCTCCAGCGCCCGTGCCATGCTGCTTGCCTTGGGCGTGGGGGGTGCGTTAGCGGGCATCGCCCTGGCTTGGTGGTTGGCACGCAGCATCGTGCAGCCACTGGCCCGAGCGGTGGCTGCGGCCCGTGCGGTTGCAGGCGGCGATCTGTCGCACAGCATCACGGTGGACCGCGGAGACGAGGCAGGCCAGTTGCTGGCCGCCTTGCAGGACATGACCCACAGCCTGTCGCGGGTCGTGCAACGGGTGCGCGGTGGCGCCGACCACATGGCCACGGCCACCAGCCAGATTGCCGCCGGCAATCTGGACCTGTCCTCGCGCACTGAGGAACAGGCCAGCGCCTTGCAGCAGACAGCTGCCTCCATGGAGCAGCTGGCGGCCACCGTCAAGCAGAACTACGAGGCCGGTATGCAAGCCAACCAGCTTGCCGAGTCTGCTACCGGTGTTGCCGTCAAGGGCGGCGCGGTGGTGGCCCAGGTGGTTCAAACCATGGAAGCCATTCACGGTTCTTCGTTCCGCATTACAGACATCATCGGTGTCATTGAAGGCATCGCTTTCCAGACCAACATCCTGGCGCTCAACGCGGCCGTCGAGGCGGCGCGTGCCGGTGAGCAAGGGCGGGGGTTCGCGGTGGTCGCCGCCGAGGTGCGCAACCTGGCCGGCCGCAGTGCACAGGCCGCCAAGGAGATCAAGGCGCTGATCACCCAATCCGTTGGCAATGTGGAGGAAGGTTGCAAGCTCGTGGAACAGGCCGGCAGCACCATGGACGAGATCGTGGTCAGTGTGCGGCGGGTGGCCGACCTGATGCGCGAAGTGACCACCGCCAGCCGGGAGCAAACCTCGGGTATTGATCAGATCAGCCAGGCGGTGGCGCAGATGGATACCGTCACCCAGCAGAACGCCGCGCTGGTGGAGGAGGCGGCCGCGGCTTCGCAGTCGCTGGAGCAACAGGCCAGCGAGCAACTCGACGCAGTGCGCATCTTCCGCATCGGATCAGAGATGGCACCTGCGAATCCCCCACTGCTGCTGCAGGTGGCTTGAACGCGCAAGGAGGCCGCATGGCTTATTTTGTTTGGGCCAGCGACATGGAAATTGACGGTGGCCATGTGGACGCTGATCACCGTCACCTGGTCGATCTGGTCAACCAGTTGCACACCGCTACCACGGAGGGCCGGGGGCGCGAAGTGGTCGGCGGTATCCTGGATGCGTTGATCACCTACACCGCCGAGCATCTGCTGCGCGAGGAGACGCAGATGGAGGCGGTGGGCTTTCCCAAGCTGCAAGCGCACAAGCAAGGGCACCAGGCCTTCATCGCGAAGTTGCAGGCGCTGAAAGCCAAGTACGACGGCGGCAGCATCACCGTGGCGGCGCAGTTGTCCAATGTCCTGCGCGATTGGCTGTCACTGCATATACGGCGCTCGGACAAGGAACTGCGCGATTTTTCGCGCGCCAACGGGAAACTGCGATTGCTGCAGAAGCCGTGATGCGCGGTGTGCAAGGTCGCGCGGCTGTTGTCAGCAGGCAGCGGTCGCAGCACTTGCAACGCCGGGACGGCCGCTCGTTGCGCCCGGGGTGCAACGCGGTTCCATCCGCACGCTGATCAGTGCCAGCGCCAGGCCGGCCAGCGTCAGGAGTGCTGCCACCCAGCCCAGTGCGCCCAGGCCCAGCGTGCTTTCCACCACCTTGGCGCCCAGCCAGGCTCCCAGCGCGTTGCCCAGGTTGAAGGCGGCGATGTTCAGGCTGGAGGCCAGGTTCTGCCCCGCACCTTCGGCTTGTTGCAGTACGCGCATCTGCAATGGCGCCACGGTGGCAAAAGCCGCCGCACCCAGCAGGCCGGTGAACAGGATGGCGCTCCAGGCCTGGTGCATGGTGAAGGTCATTGCGCCCAGCACCGCGGCCAGCAGCAGCAAGCTGCCCAGCAGCGTGCGCACCAGGTGTTTGTCGGCCAGCTTGCCGCCCAGCAGGTTGCCGCCGATGAAGCCGGCGCCAAACACCAGCAGGATGGGCGACACCGCTGCCTGGCTGAAGCCGCTGATCTGTGTCAGCAGCGGCTGGATGTAGGTGAACAGCGCGAACACGCCGGCAAAGCCGAACACCGTCATTGCCAGTCCCAACAGCACCTGGGGCCGCGCCAGCACCTTGACCTCGTCGCGGAACGACGTGGCGGGGCCGCTGGCCTTGTCCGCCGGCACCAACGCGGCGATCACCGCCAGCGCCAGCAGCCCCAGGCCCGTGACGGCCCAGAAGGTGGCGCGCCAGCCAAAGTGCAGACCCAGCCAGGCACCGGCCGGCACGCCCAGCAGCGTGGCGGCGGTCAGGCCGGTGAACATGATGGAGATCGCGCTGGCCTTGCGTTCGGGCGCCACCAGGCCGGTGGCCACCACCGAGCCGACGCCAAAGAAGGTGCCGTGGGCCAACGATGTCAGCACGCGCGCGGCCATCAGCACCTCGTAGTTGGGTGCCAGCGCACAGGCCAGATTGCCCAGGGTGAACACCGCCATCAGCGCCAGCAGCACGGTCTTGCGCGGCCAGCGGCCGGTCAGCGCGGTCAGCAGCGGTGCGCCGGCGAACACGCCCAGTGCGTAGCCGGAGATCAGCAGCCCGGCGGCGGCGATGGACACACCCAGGTCGGCGGCCACCTGCATCAGCAGGCCCATGATGACGAATTCGGTGGTGCCTATGCCGAAGGCACCGGCCGTCAGCGCGAACAGCGCTGGCGGCAAGCGGTTGGAGGAAGCTGTGGGGTTCATGCCGCAATGGTCGTGCTTTGCGGTTTTGAAATAAAGCAGCAAAATGGTGAATCACTTTCAAATAATCCTTATAAATGGAACGCTTGGACGACCTGGCCCTGTTCCTGCGCGTGCTGGACCAGGGTTCCATCAGCGCCGCCGCGCGCAGCCTGGACCTGAGCCCGGCCGTGGCCAGCCAGCGCCTGGCCCGGCTGGAAAAGGAGCTGGGGGTGCGCCTGCTGCACCGCACCACCCGCCGCCTGCACCCCACGCCAGAGGGTCTGGCACTGGCCGAACAGGGAAGGGGCTTGGTGGAAGACCTGGACGCACTGGTGGGCAGCCTGCGCCAGTCCGGCGAACAGGTCAGCGGCACGCTGACGGTCACCACGTCGGCCACCTTCGGGCGGCTGCATTTGTCGCCACTGTTGCTGGAGTTCATGGCGCTGCACCCTCAGGTGCGCGTCAACGTGGACCTGAACGACCGCGTGGTGGACCTGGTGACGGCCGGCTTCGATCTAGCCGTGCGCGTGGGCGCGTTGGTGGATTCCACGTTGGTGGCGCGGCGGCTGGCGCCCAACCGCCGCGTGCTGGTGGCTTCACCGCACTACCTGGCGCGGCGCGGCGCGCCGCAGGTGCCGGTCGAGCTGGCGCAGCACGATTGCCTGATACTCACCGGCGCCCAGGGCCGGCAAGACCGTTGGACCCTGGGCGATGGCCAGGGCGGCGAGACCACCGTGCAGGTGCACGGCCGGCTGGAAAGCAATTTCGGCGAACTGCTGCGCGACGCCGCCGTGGCCGGTGCCGGCATTGCGCTGCATTCCACCTGGCATGTGGCCGACGACTTGAAGACCGGGCGCTTGCAGGTGCTGTTGCCGGACTACCCACTGGCCGCCACCGGCATCTGGGCCGTGATGCCGCAGCGCCGGCTCATTCCCCCGCGGGTGCGGGCGTTTGTGGATTTCCTGGCCACCCGGCTGGGGGATGCACCGCCGTGGGATGCCGGGCGTTCTTGGTGAACGCTGCCGGGGGCGATCTATGGGTCAATGCGCCAGCGCGGCGGCGCCTTCGAACTGCGGGAACAGCACGTTGTTTTCCAGGTGCACGTGGTTCATCAGGTCGTCGCTGAACTGGCTCAGCCCGGCGTACAGCGCGCGCCAGGTCGTGCAGGCGCCTGTGGGCACCCGGCTGTCGTCGGTCAGCAGCACCAGCTTGTCCAACATGGCGCCATGCGCCATGTGCTCGTCGCGCATCACGCCGATGGGCCTGCTGGCGAGCGGGTGCGCCGGCATGTGGCAAAGCATGGGGAACAGGATCTGCTCCTCCTTGGCCATGTGCGCCAGCAACTCCTGCTGCATGTCTTCCAGCAAGTCAGCCAGGCCGGCCGGTACCAGCGGATGCTCGCGGTGCACGGCTTCCACGCGCCGCGCCATGCGTATCAACTCGGGCAACTGCTGGCGGTGCACCTCGTGGTAGCGCTCGATGATGTGGGCCACCAGCGCTGCCGGCTGGGTGATGTCGGGCAGGTTGTCATTGCGCTGCAGGCCGCTCAGCTCGGTCAGCACCGCCTGCGGGTCCAGCCCTTTGGCGCGCGCGGCCTGCTGCAGGCTGAGTTGGCCGCCGCAGCAAAAGTCCAGCCGCAGTCGGCGAAACACCGCAGTGGCCCCGGGCCACTGCACGGCGATCTGACCTATGGCCTGATCAGCGTTGGGCGGGGGGCGTATGGCTTGTGCGGTGGAGTGAACGGCGGTGTCCATGGCGCATTCTCAATAAGAGTTATCTGATATGTATATTATTGGGATGCCAGCGGTCGGGGTTTGATCTGGCGCAAATTTTGCGGCGCCAGGGGCGGTGCAGCGCCGTCTGGGCGCCAGCGCGGGCTCAACGCCCCGCGAGCTGCAGCGTCACCAGCACGCTGGAGTCTTCCAGCGCCTTCAGCGCGTGCTGCGCGCCGCCGGGGATGCACATCAGCTCGCCAGCGCGCATGGCGGTGGAGCGCTCGCCCAGCCGGAACATAATGTGCCCCTCCAGGCATTGCACGGTCAGCTCGCCGGCCACGCTGTGCTCGGGCACAGCCTTGCCGGCCGGCAGCACCAGGCGAAACACCTCCAGCGCGCCACTCTTGTACAGCGTGTGCGTTTTGTGCGTGGCCAGGGCGGCGCCCAGCGGGCGTATGTCGATCAGGTCGCCGGGTTGTGCGTGTGGCAGGGCCATGGGGATTCTCCTGGGTTGGTCGGCGTGGCGGCAGTGATTTCACCCGTTTTGCCAGCTTTGTTGATCCAGGTCAATGCGGGTGCTGGCGCCGTGGCGCTAAAAGAAATATATTATATATATCTTTAAAGCCAACGGCACACCACCACCACCCACGGAGACATTCACATGCGCCAAGACGTTTCTTCCTCCTCCCCCGCCATTGCGCTGGATCTGCGGCCCCTGCTGTCCAGTGAGCGCCATGACGCGGTGTTTTCAGCCGTGGAGCGGCTGCGCGACGGGCAGTCCATGGAACTGGTCAACGACCATGACCCGCTGCTGCTGTACCACCAACTCCAGGCACGCCAGCCGGGTGCCTTCGAGTGGGACTACCTGGACCGCGGTCCGCTGACCTGGCGCGTCAGCATCCGCAAGGCGGCCGGCGGCGGCAGCTGCTGCGGCGGCTGTGGCGGCAGCGGCCATTGAGCGGCGGCTGCGCTTCACCCTGGCTTTCCTTCCTTTCCTTCACTTCTTTTCAATCACGGAGAGACCCCATCATGAAAACCAATACAAGCCTGTGGCGCTGGTTGGCCTTTGTCTTCGTGCTGTCCTTCGGCGCGTTGGGCTACCTGGGCTGGCAGATCTACCTGGAGGCACCACCGATTCCGAAGGCGGTGGTTACCGCCAGCGGCGAAACGCTGTACACCGGCGAGCAGATCCAGCAGGGCCAGCGCGCCTGGCTGGCGGCCGGTGGCCAGCAGCTGGGCACGGTGTGGGGCCATGGCAGCTATGTGGCACCCGACTGGTCGGCCGACTGGTTGCACCGCGAGGCCACGGCCCTGCGCGCATTGCGCAGCCAGCAGCGTTACCCCGGCAGTGGCGCACTGCGAGCGGCCGAGCAGGGCGCGCTGGACGCCGCGCTGCAAGAAGAGATGCGCCGCAACAGCTATGACGCCGCCAGCGGCACGCTGACTGTGTCCGATGAGCGTGCGCAGGCCATACGCCAGGTGGCGCGCCACTACGACGGCCTGTTTGGCAGCGAGCCAGCACTGGCCAAGCTGCGCGAGCAGTACGCCATGACCGAAGGCGCACTGCCGCAGGCCGAGGACCGTGCGGCGCTGACGGCCTTCTTCTTCTGGACCTCGTGGGCCGCCACCACTGACCGGCCGGGCGAGACCGGCTTGTCGTACACCAGCAACTGGCCGCATGAGCCGCTGGTGGGCAACCGCATGAGCAGCTCGGCGGCGGTCTGGTCCATGGTCAGTATCGTGCTGCTGCTGGGCGGCATTGCCGCCATGCTGTGGCTGCACGGCAGCCGCTCGCACGGGGAGGAGCAGGCCAAGCCGCCGGCCACCGACCCGCTGGCCGGCGCGGTGCCGACGCCGTCGATGAAGGCGACGCGCAAGTACTTCTTCGCCGTCGCCGGGCTGATGCTGCTGCAGATCGCCATGGGCGTGGTCACCGCGCACTATGCAGTGGAGGGCCAGTCCTTCTTCGGCCTGCCGCTGGCCGAGTTGCTGCCCTACGTGGTCAGCCGCACCGTGCACACCCAGGTGGGCGTGTTCTGGATCGCCACCGCCTGGCTGGCCACCGGCCTGTACATCGCGCCGCTGCTGTCCGGGCGAGAGCCGCGGCTGCAAAAGCTGGGCGTGGACGTGCTGTTTTGGGCGCTGATCGCCATCGTCGTCGGGTCGACGGCCACCGGCTGGCTGGGCACGCTGCAGCACCGGGGAATGGACTTTTCCTTCTGGCTGGGCAACCAGGGGCTGGAATACACCAGCATGGGCCGTGTCTGGCAGATTCTGCTGTTTGTCGGCCTGCTGTTCTGGGTCTTCCTGCTGGGCCGCGCGCTGTGGCCGGCGTTGAAGGCGCCGTCGGAATCGCGCGGGCTGATCGCCATGGTGTTCCTGTCGGCCACCTGCATAGGCGGCTTCTACGCCAGCTCGCTGGCCTGGGGCCAGCACACCCACTACTCGATGGTCGAGTACTGGCGCTGGTGGCTGGTGCACCTGTGGGTTGAAGGCTTCTTTGAAGTGTTCGCCACCGCCGTGGTCGCGCTGATCTTCACCCGCCTGGGCCTGGTGACCGCAGCCAGCGCCAACCGCGCTATCATCGCCGAGACAATCGTGTTCCTGTTCGGCGGCATTTTGGGCACGCTGCACCACCTGTACTTCACCGGCACGCCAACCTCCATCATTGCGGTGGGTTCGGTCTTCTCGGCGCTGGAGGTGGTGCCGCTGACGCTGATCGGTCTGGAAGCACTGCAGACCGTGCGCCGCGCCGGCAACGTGCCCTGGCTGGCCACTTACAAATGGCCGGTGCTGTGCTTCGTGGCGGTGGGCTTCTGGAACACCGTGGGCGCCGGCCTGCTGGGCTTTGCCATCAACCCGCCAGCCTCGCTGTACTACGTGCAGGGCCTCAACATGACGGCCGCACACGGCCACGCGGCGCTGTTCGGCGTCTACGGCATGCTGGGCATAGGCCTGATGCTGTTCTGCCTGCGCGGCCTGTACGCGCCGGCGTTGCACAGCGACAAGCTGCTCAAGCCGGCCTACTGGAGCCTGAACATCGGGCTGGGCATGATGGTGTTCCTGTCGCTGCTGCCGGCCGGCATCTACCAAGCCTGGGCCAGCGTGACGCGGGGCCTGTGGTACGCCCGCTCACCCGAGGTGATCCACTCCGCGGTGATGGAAACGCTGGTGTGGCTGCGCGTGCCGGGCGACATCGTGTTCGCGCTGGGCGCGGTGCTGCTGGCAGCCTATGTGCTGCGGTTGCTGCGCGCGCCGGGGCGTCGCGTCGCCGGTCTGGATCCGGTGGCGCCCGCCGTCCCGGCAGTGGCCGCTCGGTTGCGGCCACGCGCCTGAGGTGCTGGGTAGGCACCGCCTGCTGTCGGCGCAAGCGCAGGCGCAATTTCTGCGCCTCGGGGACCGGGACCGCCCCCAATTGGTCTATATTGCACAAGGCGGGCGCCCGGCGTCCCGCCTTTTTTCTCGTCCGGCCGCCATGAAAAAGAGTCACTCGTTGTCCACCAAGTTGCTGCGCATCGGCGCCGGCTTGCTGCTGGTCGCGCTGATGTCCATCGGCCTGACCCTGTGGGTCACCTGGCAACTGGAAGGCGGTGCGGCGGCGGTCAACGAGGCCGGGCGCATGCGCATGCAGACCTGGCGCCTGGCCGGCATGCAGCAGGCCGGGTTTCAGCCGGCCGAGTTGGAAGGTCTGGTGGTGCAGTTCGACGACAGCCTGGCGCTGCTGCAGGCAGGCGATTCATCGCGCCCGCTGTTCGTGCCCTGGGACGACGCCTCGCGCGCCCAGTTCAGCCGCGTGCGGGCGCTGTGGCAGGCGCAGCGTCCGGCCTGGCGCCAGCCTGCCGCCGGCCATGCGCAGGCAGGGCTGCGCGCGGCGGCCGATTTCGTGCAGGCCATCGACGACCTGGTGCTGGCCATTGAGCGGCAGATGTCGCGGCTGACGGCAATCCTGAACCTGTTCCAGGTCCTCATGATGGCCATCGCCATCGCCGGCGCGGTCGTCATGATCTACACCGGTTACCTGTATGTGATCAACCCGCTGGCCAGCCTGCGCAAGGGTCTGCGGCAAGTGGAGCAAGGCCAGTTCGGCGCGCGGGTGGAGGTGGACACGGACGATGAATTCGGCCAGGTGGCCGCCGGCTTCAACCTGATGGCCGGCCGGTTGCAGACCCTGTACGATGGGCTGGAAGCCCAGGTGGAGGCCAAGACGCGGCGCATCGCCGCGCAGAGCGCGCGCATCGAGGCACTGTATGACGTCAGCGCCTTCCTGGCCAAGGCCGACAGCATGGAGGCCCTGACCAAGGGTTTTGCGCAACGGGTGCGCGCCATCGTCAAGGCCGACGCGGTGGCGGTGCGCTGGTCCGACGAGGCCAACCAGCGTTATCTGATGCTGGCGTCCGACTGCTTCCCGCAGGACATGCTGGAGGAGGAGCGCAGCCTGCTGGCCGGTGCCTGCGCCTGCGGCAACCTGGAGCCCGACGCCCGTACCCGCGTGATCCCCATCCTGGCCCATGCGGCGCAACCGGTGCGCCATTGCGCACGCGCGGGCTACCAGAGCCTGGTCAGCGTGCCGGTGCGCCTGCAGCAGCGCCTGATCGGCGAGATCGACCTGTTCTTCCGCAGCGAGGTCCGCCTGAGTGACGACGAGGCCGAGTTGCTGGACGCGCTGGCCAGCCACCTGGCCAGCGCGCTGGAAGGGCTGCGCGCGGCGGCGCTGGAGCGCGAGTCGGCGGTGGGCGAGGAACGGGCGCTGCTGGCGCGCGAGTTGCATGACTCCATCGCCCAGTCGTTGGCCTTCCTGAAGATACAGGTTCAGTTGCTGCGCACGGCGACACAGAAGGGCCAGCCGCAACAGGTGCAGACGGCGCTGGACGAGCTCGACGTCGGTTTGCGCGAGAGCATCAACGATGTGCGCGAGTTGCTGGTGCACTTTCGCACCCGCGCCAATGCCGGTGATATCGAGCTGGCGCTGGCGGAAACGCTGCAGAAGTTCCGCCACCAGACCGGCTTGCCGGCGCAACTGCAGATGCATGGCGAGGGCCTGCCATTGCCGGCCGACGTGCAGTTGCAGGTGCTGCACGTGCTGCAGGAGGCGTTGTCCAACGTGCGCAAGCACGCCGGCGCCAGCCAAGTGGTGCTGGACGTTCAGCGTGGCGATGCCTGGCGCTTTGAGGTGCGCGACGACGGCATAGGCTTCGACCCGCTGTTGGGACCGGACGAGACCCATGTGGGCCTGAAGATCATGCGCGAGCGCGCCGCCGCCATCGGCGCGCAGGTCGCGGTGGGTTCGCGGCCAGGCCAGGGCTGCGTGCTGACGCTGACGCTGCCGCCGCATCCCACGGTGCGGCCGCAGGACGCCGGCAGCCCGGTGGGCCAGGCGGTGGCGGCATGACGGTGCCCATCCGCCTGATGGTGGTGGATGACCATTCGCTGTTTCGCCGTGGCCTGACGGCACTGCTGATGCAGGACGGGCGCTTTGTCGTCACCTGCCAGGCCGGCGACGTGGGCGAGGCGCTGCGCCAGATTGGCGAGCAGCCGCCCGACGTGGTGTTGCTGGACAACCACCTGCCGGGCGTGCGCGGGGTAGACGGCATCGCTGCCATCAAGGCCGCCGCGCCACAGGCGCGGGTGCTGATGCTCACGGTCAGCGAGGACGAGGACGACCTCACAGCCGCCTTGCAGGCCGGCGCCGATGGCTACCTGCTCAAGACGGTGGAGTCCGATCAGCTGTGCCAGGCCATCGTCAACGTGGTCGCGGGCGAGTCGGTGGTCAGCCCGCAGATGATGACCAAGCTGGTCAGCGCGTTTCGCGCCCGGCCTGTCGGCGCACTGGCGATGCCGGGGCCGTCCGCCGGGGGCAATGGCGTGGGCGCGCCATCCGGGGCGGCCAACCCGGCCCCGGGCACGCCGGCAGCGGACCTGGCCGCGTTGTCCGCGCGCGAGCGCGAGGTGCTGGCCCTGCTGGCGCGCGGCGACAGCAACAAGCTGATCGCGCGCCAACTCAGCATCGCCGAGACCACGGTCAAAATCCACGTGCAGCACATCCTGCAAAAGCTCAAGCTGAGCTCGCGCGTGCAGGCGGCGGTGTACGCCAGACCGCTGGCGCCGGATTGATCTGCGTCAAGCCGCGCGCAAACAGGCGCCTCGCTAGTTCTTCAGTAGTACCCCCGGCTGTTGCCAGGTAGTTCCTTTTGACCCTGCAGCACCTCCCAATGGGGGATGGTCGAAGGCGGGCGCGCTTGCGATAGTCATGCCGTACTCGCAGGAGCATGGCAATGGGAACTGAAATCAACAATGCGAAAAAGGCCTGGTCGGTGCTGATCGTCAGCACCCTGGCCTTCACCGTGTGCTTCATGGTGTGGATGATGTTTGGCGTCATCGGCATTCCCATCAAGAAGATGCTGGCGCTCAATGCCACGCAGTTCGGCCTGTTGACGGCCACGCCGGTGCTCACCGGATCGCTGATCCGCGTGCCATTGGGCATCTGGACCGACCGCTACGGCGGGCGCATCGTGATGGCTGTGCTGATGGCCGGCACCATTCCCGCCATCTGGCTGATGGGCTATGCCACCGAATACTGGCAGTTCATCACCATTGGCCTGTTCGTGGGCCTGGCCGGCGGCTCCTTCTCGGTCGGTACGCCCTATGTCGCTCGCTGGTTCCCCAAGGACCGCCAGGGGATGGCCATGGGCGTGTACGGCGCCGGCAACTCGGGCGCGGCGGTCAACAAGTTCGTGGCGCCGGTGCTGCTGGTGGCTTTTGGCTGGGCCGTGGTGCCGCAGGTCTACGCCGCCATCATGCTGGGCGCACTGCTGCTGTTCTGGATGTTCAGCCACAGCGACCCGGCGCACCTGGTGCCCAGCCATGTGCGATTCACCGACCAGCTCAAGGCGCTGAAGGACCCCAAGGTCATCAAGTACTGCCAGTACTACAGCATCGTGTTCGGCGGCTACGTGGCGCTGTCGCTGTGGATGGTGCAGTACTACGTGGGCGAGTTCGGTTTGGACATCCGCGTAGCCGCGCTGCTGGCGGCCTGCTTCTCGCTGCCCGGCGGTGTGCTGCGTGCGGTCGGCGGCGTGCTGTCGGACAAGTACGGCGCGCACAGCGTCACGTGGTGGGTGATGTGGGTGAGCTGGATCTGCCTGTTCCTGCTCTCCTACCCGCAGACCGATTTCACCATCACCACGGTCAACGGTCCGGCCACTTTCCACCTGGGCCTGAACGTCTATGCCTTCACCGTGCTGATGTTCGTGCTGGGCATCGCCTTTGCCTTCGGCAAGGCCAGCGTGTTCAAGTACATCAGCGACGACTACAGCGCCAACATCGGCACCATCAGCGGCATCGTCGGCCTTGCCGGCGGCCTGGGCGGCTTCGTGCTGCCCATCATGTTCGGCGCGCTGATGGACCTGACCGGCATCCGCTCCAGCGCTTTCATGCTGATGTACGGCGTGGTCTGGGTGTCGCTGATCTGGATGTACTGGACCGAGGTGCGCCGCACCGAGGTGATGGGCGCCAACGCCAAACCTTTCGCACTGCAAACACCATGAATGCCACACTCACCCCCACGGTCGCCGGTCGCGGCGCGCTCAACACCCCGCCGCCTGCCCCCAGCGGCCCCGACGTGGCCGACTGGCGCCCCGAGGACGAGGCGTTCTGGGAGAGCACCGGCAAGAAGATCGCCTACCGCAATCTGTGGATCTCCATCCCGGCGCTGCTGTGCGGCTTCGCCATCTGGGGCATGTGGGGCATCATCACCGTGCAGATGCTCAACCTGGGCTTCCCCTTCACCCAGGCCGAACTGTTCACGCTGACCGCCATCGCCGGCATCTCCGGCGCCACCATGCGCATTCCGGCCTCGTTCCTGATACGGCTGGCCGGCGGGCGCAACACCATCTTCCTCACCACCACCATGCTGCTAGCGCCGGCCATCGGCACCGGCCTGTGCCTGCTGCACCCGGAGTGGCCGCTGTGGGTGTTCCAGCTGATGGCGCTGTGGTCGGGCGTGGGCGGCGGCAATTTCGCCAGTTCCATGTCCAACATCAGCACCTTCTTCCCCAAGCGGCTGCAGGGCACCGGCCTGGGGCTGAACGCCGGGCTGGGCAACTTCGGCGTCACCACCATGCAGATCGTCATCCCGCTGGTGATGACGGTGGGCCTCTTCGGCGCCCTGGGCGGCGAGGCCAAGACGCTGGTGAAGGACAGCGGCTGGATATTCGGCAAGATCGCCGCCGGCACGCCCACCTACATCCAGAACGCCGGCTTCGCCTGGGTGCTGTCGCTGGTGCCACTGGGCGCGCTGTGCTGGTTTGGCATGAACAACCTGAAGACGGTGTCGCCCGACGCCGGCAGCCCGCTGGCCGCCTTCGCCAAAATCACCTACCTGTACACGCTGGCCTTCGTGCCCAGCATCGTGATGCTGTACCTGTACCTGCCGGCGCCCACCGGCCTGGGGCTGCTCAACATGTGGGTGGCCATCCCGCTGGACATCTGCGCCTCGCTGGCCATCATGCGCGTGGCCGCCTTCGGCGCCATGAAGGAGGGTGTGGCCAAGCAGTTCGCCATTTTCCGCAACAAGCACACCTGGTCGCTGACGGCGCTGTACATCGTCACCTTCGGCTCGTTCATTGGTTTTTCGATGGCGCTGCCGCTGGCCATCACCGTGATCTTCGGCTTCCAGCATGTGCCGGACGCCGCCGGCGTGATGACGCACACGCTGAAGAACCCGCAGGCCCCTTCAGCGCTGACCTTTGCCTGGATCGGCCCCTTCGTCGGCGCGCTGGTGCGCCCGCTGGGCGGCTGGATCTCGGACAAGGTGGGCGGCTCCATCGTCACCCAGGGCATCTCGGCGGTGATGGTGGCGGCCTCGGTCGCCGTCGGTTACGTGATGCTGCTGGCCTATGGCTCGGCCACGCCGCAGCAGTACTTCATGCCTTTCATGGCGCTGTTTGTGGTGCTGTTCACCGCCAGCGGCATCGGCAACGGTTCTACCTTCCGCACCATCGGCGTGATTTTCGACCGCCAGCAGGCCGGCCCCGTGCTGGGCTGGACCTCGGCCATTGCCGCCTACGGCGCCTTCATCGCCCCGGTGGTGATTGGCCAGCAGATCAAGGCCGGCACGCCGCAGTACGCGATGTATGGCTTCGCCATCTTCTACGCGCTGTGCCTGGTGCTGAACTGGTGGTTCTACCTGCGCCGCGGCGCAGAGATCAAGAACCCATGAGACGTTGCGGGACAGACCAAGCATTGCGCAGCAAGTTTGCTCTGTCCTCAACATTTTGCAGCTGTCCGAACGCAGCCCCTGGAGACCCCGTATGAGCCACTTCCTCGACCGCCTCACCCACTTTTCCGCCCCCAAGGAGCCCTTCTCGGGCACGCACGGCGTCACCAACGGCGAAGACCGCACCTGGGAGGACGCCTACCGCGACCGCTGGGCGCATGACAAGATCGTGCGCAGCACGCACGGTGTCAACTGCACGGGCTCATGCTCGTGGAAGATCTACGTGAAAGGCGGCATCGTCACCTGGGAAACCCAGCAGACCGACTACCCGCGCACACGCGCCGACCTGCCCAACCACGAGCCGCGCGGCTGCGCCCGGGGAGCTTCCTATTCCTGGTACCTGTACAGCGCCAACCGGGTCAAGTACCCGATGGTGCGCGCCCGCCTGCTGAAGCACTGGCGCGCTGCGCTGGCGCTGGCCAAGAGCCCGGTGGACGCCTGGGCCGCCATCGTGGAGAACCCGGCGGCGCGCCTGGAGTGGCAGCAGCAGCGCGGCCTGGGCGGCTTTGTGCGCAGCAGCTGGGACGAGGTCAACCAGCTGGTTGCCGCCGCCAATGTGTACACCGCCAAGAAGTACGGGCCGGACCGGGTGATCGGCTTCTCGCCCATCCCGGCCATGTCCATGGTCAGCTACGCCGCCGGCAGCCGTTACCTGAGCCTGATCGGCGGCGTGTGCATGAGCTTCTACGACTGGTACTGCGACCTGCCGCCCTCCAGCCCGCAGGTGTGGGGCGAACAGACCGACGTGCCCGAGTCGGCCGACTGGTACAACTCCACCTTCATCATCGCCTGGGGCTCCAACGTGCCGCAGACGCGCACGCCGGACGCCCACTTCTTCACCGAGGTGCGCTACAAGGGCGCCAAGACGGTGGCCATCACGCCGGACTACGCCGAGATCAGTAAGCTGGCCGACCTGTGGATGCACCCCAAGCAGGGCACCGACGCCGCCGTGGCCATGGCCATGGGCCACGTGATCCTGAAGGAGTTCCATGTCGACAAGCGCAGCGTCTACTTTGACGACTACGTGCGCCGCTACACCGACATGCCCAAGCTGGTGCAGCTGGAGGAGCGGGTGCTGGAAGACGGCCGCAAGGTGCTGGTGCCGGGCCGCTACCTGCGCGCCAGCGACTTCAACGGCAAGCTGGGCCAGGCCAACAACCCCGAGTGGAAGACGGTGGCGCTGGACGAGCATGACAAGCTGGTGCTGCCCAACGGGTCCATTGGCTTTCGCTGGGGCGCCGAGGGCCGCACGGACGCCGGCAAGTGGAACCTGGAGGACAAGGAGGCACGCGCGGACGAAACCGTGAAGCTCAAGCTCAGCCTGATGGAGGACGGCGGCAGCGACTACGAGGTGGGCCAGGTTGGATTCCCGTATTTCGGCGGCGTGGACACGCCGCACTTCACCGCCAACAAGCAGCAGTCCGCCGTGGGCGACGTGCTGGTGCGCCAGGTGCCGGTGCGGCGCATCAAGCTGGGCAAGGCGGGCGAGGAGCGCTTCGCGCTGGTGGCCACGGTGTTTGACCTGACGGTGGCCAACTACGGCGTGGCGCGCGGCCTGGCCGGCGAGACCGCTGCCACCAGCTACGACGACGACACCCCCTACACCCCCGCCTGGCAGGAGAAGATCACCGGCGTGCCGCGCGACCAGGTGATCGCCGTGGCGCGCCAGTTCGCCGACAACGCCGACAAGACGCGCGGCAAGTCCATGGTCATCATCGGCGCGGCCATGAACCACTGGTACCACAGCGATATGAACTACCGCGGCATCATCAACATGCTGATGATGTGCGGCTGCATTGGCCAGAGCGGCGGCGGCTGGGCGCACTACGTGGGCCAGGAGAAACTGCGCCCGCAGACCGGCTGGACGGCGCTGGCCTTCGCGCTGGACTGGGTTCGCCCGCCCCGGCAGATGAACTCCACCAGTTTCTTCTACGCCCACACCGACCAGTGGCGCTACGAGAAGCTGGGGGTGGAAGAGATCCTCTCGCCGCTGGCGGACAAGAAGGCCTTCGGCGGCAGCCTGATCGACTACAACGTGCGCGCCGAGCGCATGGGCTGGCTGCCCAGCGCGCCGCAACTGCAGACCAATTCCATGCAGGTGGTCAAGGACGCCCAGGCCCAGGGCCTGGACCCCAAGGACTACGTGGTCAAGGCGCTGAAGGACGGCAGCCTGAAGATGAGCTGCGAGGACCCCGACCACCCCGCCAACTGGCCGCGCAACATGTTCGTGTGGCGCTCCAATCTGCTGGGCTCCAGCGGCAAGGGGCATGAGTACTTCCTCAAGCACCTGCTGGGCACAACGCACGGCGTGCAGGGCCGCGACCTGGGTGCCGACGAGGCCAAGCCGCAGGAGGTCCAGTGGCACGCCCAGGCCCCCGAGGGCAAGCTGGACCTGCTGGTGACGCTGGACTTCCGCATGAGCACCACCTGCCTGTACTCCGACATTGTGCTGCCCACCGCCACCTGGTACGAGAAGAACGACCTCAACACCAGCGACATGCACCCCTTCATCCACCCGCTGTCCACGGCGGTGGACCCGGCCTGGCAGTCGCGCTCGGACTGGGATATCTACAAGGGCTTCGCCAAAGCCTACAGCGAGGTCTGCGTGGGCCACCTGGGCGTGGAGAAGGAAGTGGTGCTGACGCCGCTGATGCACGACACCCCGGCCGAGCTGGCCCAGCCCTTCGATGTGAAGGACTGGAAGCGCGGCGAGTGCGAGCTGATTCCCGGCAAGACGGCGCCCCAGATCCAGGTGGTGGAGCGCGACTACCCCAACACCTACAAACGCTTCACCGCCCTGGGCCCGCTGCTGGAAAAATTGGGCAACGGCGGCAAGGGCATAGGCTGGAAGACCGAGGTCGAGGTGGAGCAGCTCAAGGACCTGAATGGCCGCGTGAAGACGCCCGGCGTGACGCAGGGCATGGCCCGCATCGAAACCGACATTGACGCCTGCGAGGTGGTGCTGCAGCTGGCGCCCGAGACCAACGGCCATGTGGCCGTCAAGGCCTGGGAGGCACTGGGCAAGATCACAGGGCGCGACCACACCCACCTGGCGCTGCACCGCGAGGACGAGAAAATCCGCTTTCGCGACATCCAGGCGCAGCCGCGCAAGATCATCTCCTCGCCCACCTGGTCGGGCCTGGAGAGCGAGAAGGTCAGCTACAACGCCGGCTACACCAACGTGCATGAGCTGATCCCCTGGCGCACGCTGACCGGGCGCCAGCAGTTCTACCTGGACCACCCTTGGATGCTGGCTTTCGGCGAGGGCCTGACCAGCTACCGTCCGCCGGTGGACCTGAAGACGGTGGGCGGCATCATGGACCGCAAGCCCAACGGCAACCCCGAGATCGCGCTGAACTTCATCACGCCGCACCAGAAGTGGGGCATCCACTCCACCTACAGCGACAACCTGATGATGCTGACGCTGAACCGCGGCGGCCCGGTGATCTGGCTCAGCGAGGACGACGCCAAGTCGGCCGGCATCGTGGACAACGACTGGGTGGAGCTGTTCAACACCAACGGCGCCATCGCGGCGCGCGCGGTGGTCAGCCAGCGGGTCAACCCCGGCATGGTCATGATGTACCACGCGCAGGAGAAGATCATCAACACCCCCGGCGCCGAGATCACCGGCACGCGCGGTGGCATCCACAACTCGGTGACGCGCATCGTCACCAAGCCCACGCACATGATTGGCGGCTACGCGCAGTTCTCGTACGGCTTCAACTACTACGGAACCATTGGCACCAACCGCGACGAGTTCGTGGTGGTGCGCAAGATGCGCAAGATCGACTGGCTGGACGGCGAGGCCGCCGCCACGCTGCAAGCCTGACACCGGGAGGACCACGACATGAAAGTACGCGCGCAAATCGCCATGGTGCTGAACCTGGACAAGTGCATTGGCTGCCACACCTGCTCGGTGACCTGCAAGAACGTCTGGACCAGCCGGCCCGGCATGGAATACGCCTGGTTCAACAACGTCGAGACCAAGCCCGGCATTGGCTACCCCAAGGAATGGGAGAACCAGGACAAGTGGAACGGCGGCTGGGTGCGCAAGCCCGACGGCAGCATAGAGCCGCGCCAGGGCGGCAAGTGGAAGCTGCTGATGCGGCTGTTCTCCAACCCCAACATGCCGCAGATCGACGACTACTACGAGCCCTTCACGTTCGACTACGACCACCTGCAATCGGCGCCCGAGACCAAGGCCGCGCCCACGGCCCGCCCGCGCAGCCTGATCACCGGCCAGCGCATGGAGAAGATCGAGTGGGGTCCGAACTGGGAGGAAATCCTCGGCGGCGAGTTTTCCAAGCGCAGCAAGGACGCCAACCTGGCCAATTTCGAGCAGGCGCAAAAGGAGATGGTGGGCCAGTTCGAGAACACCTTCATGATGTACCTGCCACGGCTGTGCGAGCACTGCCTGAACCCGGCCTGCGTGGCCTCGTGCCCCTCGGGCTCGATCTACAAGCGCGAAGAGGACGGCATCGTGCTGATCGACCAGGACAAGTGCCGCGGCTGGCGCATGTGCGTGTCGGGCTGCCCCTACAAGAAGATCTACTTCAACTGGAAGAGCGGCAAGGCCGAGAAGTGCATCTTCTGCTACCCGCGCATCGAGGCCGGCCAGCCCACCGTGTGCTCGGAGACCTGTGTGGGCCGTATCCGCTACCTGGGCGTGCTGCTGTACGACGCCGACCGCATCCAGGAAGCGGCCAGCGTGGCCGATGAGAAGGACCTGTACAAGGCGCAGCTGGACATCTTCCTCGACCCGAACGACCCCGCGGTGATAGCGCAGGCACGCAAGGACGGCATTCCGGAGAACTGGCTGGAGGGCGCCCGCAACAGCCCGGTGTACAAGATGGCCGTGCAGTGGCGCGTGGCGCTGCCGCTGCACCCCGAGTACCGCACGCTGCCCATGGTGTGGTACGTGCCGCCGCTGTCGCCCATCACCTCAGCGGCCAACGCCGGGCAGATCGGCATCCACGGCGAGCTGCCCGACATCGCCCAGATGCGCATTCCGGTGCAGTACCTGGCCAACCTGCTGACCGCCGGCGACACCTACCCGGTGGTGCGCGCGCTGGAGCGCATGCTGGCCATGCGCGCCTACCAGCGCGGCAAGCATGTGGACGGCGTGCGCAACCTGGCCGTGCTGCAGCAGGCCGCGCTGACCGAGGCCGAGGTGGAGGAGATGTACCAGGTCATGGCCATCGCCAACTACGAGGACCGCTTCGTCATCCCCAGCACGCACCGCGAGTACGCCGAGAACGCCTTCGACCTGCGCGGCGGCTGCGGCTTCTCGTTCGGCAACGGCTGCTCGGACGGTGCCTCGGAAACCAGCCTGTTCGGCGGCAACAAGCCGCGCACCATCCCCATCAAGTCCCTGGTCTGAAACGCGGAGCCACCCCATGACAAAAGACAACCGCTATACGCTGCGCGCCCTGGCGCTGCTGCTGGGCTACCCCGACGAACGGCTGCGCGGCCTGCTGCCGCAGCTGCTGGACGCCATTGACGCCGAGCGGGCGCTGCCCGCAGCGCGCCGGCTGGAGTTGCGCAACCTGCACAACGAGCTGCTGCGCGGCGACCTGCTGGAGACGCAGGCGCGCTATGTGGAGACCTTCGACCGCGGCCGTGCCACCTCGCTGCACCTGTTCGAGCATGTGCACGGCGATTCGCGTGACCGCGGCCCGGCCATGGTGGACCTGGTGCAGACCTATGAGAAGGCCGGCCTGCTGCTGGCACCCGAGGAGCTGCCGGACCACCTGTGCGTGGTGCTGGAATTCGCCTCCACCCAGCCGGCGCCCATCGCGCGCGAGTTCCTGGGCGAGATGGCGCACATCCTGAGCGCCGTGTTCTCCGCCCTGCTGCAGCGTGGCAGCCCCTATGCGACGGCCCTGGCCGCCGTGCTGGAGCTGGCCGGCCAGCGCGTGCAGGCGGTGGCCATCGAGGCCGACGAGCCCATGGACGACAGCTGGAGCGAGCCGCCGGCGTTTGACGGCTGCTCCACCAAAGGCCAGGCCCGCCCTGGCGAGCCGCAACCCATACACATCGTTCGCCGGGCCGCCGCCCAGCCGGGAGCACACGCATGAGCTACCTTGACCAACTGCTGTTTGGCTACTATCCCTACATCTGCCTGACGGTGTTCCTGCTGGGCAGCCTGCTGCGCTTTGACCGCGACCAATACACCTGGAAGAGCGACTCCTCGCAGCTGCTGCGCGCCGGCCAGCTGCGCTGGGGCAGCAATCTGTTCCATGTCGGCGTGCTGTTCCTGTTCTTCGGCCACACGGTGGGCATGCTGACGCCGCACTTCCTGTACGAGCCCTTCATCAGCGCCGGCGCCAAGCAGGTGGTGGCCATGGTGTCGGGCGGGGTGTTTGGCCTGCTGGGCTTCATCGGTGTCAGCATCCTGCTGCACCGCCGGCTGAGCGACCCGCGCATACGGCTGAACTCCAAGCCCAGCGACATCGCGCTGCTGGTGCTGCTGTGGCTGCAACTGGCGCTGGGGCTGGCCACCATTCCGCTGTCGGCCCAGCACCTGGACGGCAGCATGATGATGCGCCTGGCGGAATGGGCGCAGCGCATCGTCACTTGGCGCACCGGCGCGCCCGAGATGCTGGCCGGCGCCGGCTGGGTGTTCAAGGCCCACATGTTCCTGGGCATGAGCATCTTCCTGGTGTTCCCGTTCACCCGGCTGGTGCATGTGTGGAGCGGCTTTGGCGCTGTGGCCTACCTGCTGCGCCCCTACCAGGTGGTGCGCAGCCGCCGTGTCGGCATCACGCCCACGCCGCCGCTGAGCCAGGGCCGGCGCTGAGCGCCCCGCCTGCGCCCACCCCCACTGAAAGGACTCCGCGATGAATGCAGCCCTCTTTTCCCCCGTCACCGGTTCGAGTTCGAGCGTGAGCCCGAGTGCCAGCGGCTGCGGCGGTGGCGCCTGCCACTGCGGCGGCGGCAGCACCGCCGCCACAGCGCCCGCCATCGCGCGGCCCAGCATCAACGGCGTCGCGCTGCTGGCCGAGGGCGAGCCCCTGCCCGATGCGGTGGCGCTGCGCGAGCGCGCCTTTGCTGAGCTGCTGCGCCAGCAGGCGGTGGGCGCTGGCCTGCTGCCGCCCCAACCGGCCCGGGTGGCGCCCGAATTGGACGAGGCACAGCGCCAGGTCATCGAGGGGATGGTGGATGACCAGGTGCGCACGCCCCAGCCCACCGAGGAGGAGTGCCAGCGCTACTACGAGGCGAACAAGACGCAGTTCGTGGTTGGCCAGGCGGTGCATGTGCGCCACATCCTGTTCGCCGTCACGCCGGGGGTGGACGTGCATGCGCTCAGCGTGCACGCGGAAAAGGCGCTGCTGGAGCTGCTGGGCCACGACCAGCCCTCGCTGCGCTTCGAGCAGATGGCCGCCAGCCTGTCCAATTGCCCCAGCAGCGCCCATGGCGGCGACCTGGGCTGGATAGGCCCGCAGGATTGCGCGCCTGAACTGGCCAATGAGTTGTTTCACCAGACCGGCACCGCGCTGGGCCAGGGCGTGCGCCCGCGCCTGGTGCACAGCCGCTTCGGCCTGCACATTGTCGAGGTGCTGGGGCGTCGGCGCGGGCAGCAGAAGACCTACGCCGAGGTGGCCGAGCGCATCGCCGCACTGCTGGGCCTGCGCTCGCGCGCCCGTGCGTTGCATCAGTACATGAGCCTGCTGGTCGGTCAGGCGCGGCTGGAGGGGCTGGATTTGCAGGGCGCGGATTCACCCCTGGTTCAATGAGCGGGGATGGCGGCGCGGGTGGGCCGGCTGGTTCAGCAGCCGCACAGCAGGCCGGCGGTGCCGGCCCCGGTGGCGACGACAGCCTGCTGCAGCGCCTGCGCCGTTTCCACTCCGACTATTTTCCGCTGCACCAGCAGCGCTTCCAGGATCTGGTGGCGCAAGGGCAGCACCCGCGCACGCTGTTCATCGGTTGTTCGGATTCGCGCTTGGTGCCTTACCTGCTGACCGGCGCCGGGCCGGGCGAGCTGTTCATCGTGCGCAATGTGGGTGCCTTCGTGCCGCCCTACGACGGCTCGCACGGCCTGCATGGCACCATGGCGGCAATCGAGTTCGCGGTGCTGTCGCTGCATGTGGAGCGCATCGTGGTGTGCGGCCACAGCCACTGTGGCGCCGTGCGCGTGGCCTACGAGGGCGTGCCCGACGAGGCGGTGGCGCTGAAGGCCTGGCTGAAGCTGGCCCAGGAGGCCCTGCTGCCGGTGCGCGCCAGCCCCGAGGCGCTGCGCCGCACCGAGCAGCGCTGCGTGGTGCTGCAGCTCGAGCGGCTGATGGACTACCCCATGGTGCGGCGCGAGGTGGAGGCAGGGCGGCTGACGCTGCATGGCTGGTACTACGTGATCGAGGAGGGCGAGATCCACGTCTTTGATGTGCGCGAGGGCGGCTTCGTGCCGGCCTCGCGCGCCTCGCACAGTGGCACCGGGCCGTATGCGCCCTATGTGGAGCACGACGGCCAGGTGCTGGTAGATTAGGTGGACCAGGCTTGTGCGCCATGGTTTGATGCATGGAGGAGTTCCCAGGATGCTCACGAACGACATCGCCCACTGGGCCGGCGCACTGATGCAGGCGCGCCAGACCACGCTGCCCAAGCGGCTGTTCGCGCCCGGGCCGGATGCGACCCAGCTGGCGCAGATCGTGTCGGCCGCCGCCAGCGCGCCCGACCACGGCCAGCTGCTGCCCTGGCGCTTCGTGCTGGTGCCCGAGACTGCGCGCGCGCGCCTGGGCGAGGTGTTTGCCCAGGCATTGCATGAGCGTGACGCCCAGGCCAGCGGCGAGCAGCTGGCGCAGGCCCGCGAGAAAGCGCTGCGCGCACCGCTGCTGCTGCTGGCGGTGGTGGACGGCCGGCGCGGCGATCCGGAGATCGAGTTGCACGAACGCATTGTGTCGGCCGGCTGCGCGGTGCAGAACATGCTGCTGATGGCCACTGCCCTGGGCTTCGGCTCGGCGCTGACCAGCGGCAAGGCCCTCAAGGCGGCCTGCTTTCGCGCGCTGTTTGGCCTGGGGCCCGATGAGCTGGCGCTGTGCTTCATCAGCATGGGCACGGCGTCGGCGATGAAGCCTGCGCGGCCGCGCCCGGATGCGACCCGCTACCTGAGCACACTGACCTGAGACCCTGCCCATGAACATCACCTGTTTCGATGACCTGCTGCTGGCCGCGCGCCAGCAGAAGGAGCCCCAGCGTCTGTTGCTGGTGTTTGCCGCCGCGGAACTGCCCGAGGACGCCACGCCGGCGCAGCGCGCCGGCTTCCAGGCCGGGCAGGGCGGCGCGTTGGCCCCGCGCATGTGCGTGGACAAACACCCCGCGGAACTGGCCTCGTTCGCGGCGCTGGCACAGGAGGCGGCCCAGTTGGGCACCCCCTGGGGCCTGCTGGTGGCGGCAGCGCTGGCCGGCAGTGGCACGCGGCCGCCGGACGACAAAGCCACCCACGCGGCGCTGGAGCGCATGGTGCAGGACGTGCAGCGCGGCCAGTTGGAGCGTTTCCTGGTGTTCGATCTGCAGGGCCAGGTGTTGCAACTGGGCTGATGGCCGGCTGGCACCCGGGTAAAACCCGGCCTGAAGCGTGGCGCGCCGGGCGACGGGCGTGAGCGCGCACCTTTCAGTGCAAGCCCGCGCGGCCAGTCCTGACATTGACCTAAGGCAAAGCAAATTTCGGCGCGACTGGATAGTCTAGCGTTTTAGTCGGAAAATAACCCCACCATGAAACGAGAAGACCCCGCCCACCCCGCGCTGGCCACCCAGTCCATCTGCCAGGACGTGCTGGCCGAAAAGTACCTGAAGAGCGGTGAGACCACCGTGGACGATGTGCTGGCGCGCGTGGCGCGCGCGCTGGCGTCGGTGGAGGCACCTGAGCAACGCACCCACTGGGAGCAGGCCTTCCTGCGCAACCTGCAGGCCGGCGGCATCGGCGCCGGGCGCATCATGAGCGCGGCGGGCACGGACATCCAGGCCACGCTGATCAACTGCTTTGTGCAGCCGGTGGGCGACAGCATCCTGGGCACCGACGACGAAGGCTACCCCGGTATCTACGAGGCGTTGCGCGAGGCGGCCGAGACCATGCGGCGCGGCGGCGGCGTGGGCTACGACTTCTCGCGCATACGCCCGCGCGGGGCCGAGGTGAAGGCCACCGCGTCCATCGCCTCCGGGCCGTGCAGCTACATCAACGTGTTCGACCAGTCCTGCGCCACGGTGGAAAGCGCGGGCGCGCGGCGCGGCGCGCAGATGGGCGTGCTGCGCATGGACCACCCGGATGTGCTGGAGTTCATCGGTGCCAAGCGCACGCCGGGCCGCTGGAACAACTTCAACGTGTCGGTGGGCGTGACGGACGCCTTCATGCACGCGCTGGAGGCTGACGCGCCGTGGGAGCTGGTGCACCGCGCCCAGCCCGGCGCCGCGCTGTTGGCTGAAGGGGCGTATCGGCTTGCCGATGGCCTGTGGGTCTACCGCACGGTACAGGCGCGCGCGCTGTGGGAGCTGGTGATGCGCTCCACCTACGACTACGCCGAGCCGGGCATCCTGTTCCTGGACGCGATGAACGGCGACAACAACCTGCGCTACTGCGAACGCATAGAGGCCACCAACCCCTGCGGCGAGCAGCCGCTGCCGCCATATGGGTGCTGCGACCTCGGGCCGGTGGTGCTGCCGCGCTTCGTGCGCCATCCGTTTGGCCTGGACGGCGAGCCCGAGTTCGATTTCGAGGGCTTCGAGCAGGTGGTGGCCACCCAGGTGCGCGCGCTGGACAACGTGCTGGACATCACGTACTGGCCGCTGGCGCAGCAACGCGCCGAGGCCATGGCCAAGCGGCGCATCGGTGTGGGCTTCACCGGCATGGGCAATGCGCTGACGCTGCTGCGCCTGCGCTATGACAGCACCGAGGGCCGCGTGATGGCATCGCGCATTGCCGAGCGCATGCGCGATGCCGCCTATGGTGCTTCCGTCGCGCTGGCGCAAGAGAAGGGCGCCTTCCCCGCCTTCAAGGCCGACGGCTACTTGGCCGAGGGCACCTTCGCCAGCCGCCTGCCGGCCGCGCTGCGCGAGGCGATTCGCGCGCATGGCATTCGCAACAGCCATTTGTTGTCCATCGCGCCCACCGGCACGGTGAGCCTGGCGTTTGCCGACAACGCGTCCAACGGCATCGAGCCGGCGTTTTCGTGGACGTACACGCGGCGCAAGCGTGAGAGCGATGGCAGCAGCACCGAATACGCGGTGGAAGACCATTCCTGGCGCTTGTACCGCCAGCTGGGTGGTGATGTGGCGGCGCTGCCGGACTACTTCGTTACCGCGCTGCAGATGCCCGCAAGCCAGCACATCGCGATGATGGAAACGGTGCAGCCGTTTGTGGACACCGCCATCTCCAAGACGGTGAACGTGCCGGCCGACTACCCGTATGACGACTTCAAGGGCCTGTACCAGCTGGCCTGGCGCGCGCGCCTGAAGGGCCTGGCCACGTACAGGCCGAACAGCATCCTGGGTGCAGTGCTGGAGGTGACGCCGGCCGAAGGCGCCAAGGCAGCCACTTCACCCATGGCCGCTGCGCCGGCAGACCCGATGCGCGCCGTGATCGAAAAGCGCCCCACCGGTGCGCTGAACGCCGTGGCCGAGAAGCTGGAGTACTGGACGCAGGAGGGGCAGCAGACGCTGTACCTGCTGGTGTCCTTCCTGCCGGTGCCGGCGCCCGATGGCTTGGGGCTGCGCGAGCGCGCCATCGAGTTCTTCATGCCGGTGGGGCAGAGCACGGTGTCGCAGCAATGGATCACCTCCAGCATGCGCCTCTTGTCGCTGGCCGCGCGCGGCGGCTTCCTGGAGCGCGCGCTGGCCGATATGCGCAAGGTGGTGTGGGACCGCGGCCCGGTGCGGCTGGGCACGCACACCCGGGACGACGGCACCGCCGTGCCCATGTGGCATGACTCCGAGGTGGCGGCGATTGCCTATGCGGTGCAACAACTGCTGGTGCGGCGCGCGCGCTTGCATGCCGAGGGTGCGGCGGCCACGACGCTGCCTCTGGCGGCAACGCCTGCTTCGTCCCCGGCGCAAGCCGCCGTGCTGCAGGCCGCGCCGTTGCCGGTGATGGCCGGCAAGAAATGCCACGAGTGCGGCGCCCACGCGGTGATACGCAAGGACGGCTGCGACTGCTGCACGCAGTGCGGGGCCTTGGGGAGCTGTGGGTAAGCTGTTGCGGCCAGGCCGTTGCGGCCCAGTTGGCTGCCTGTAAAGCCGTAGTGTCCCCAGGGTCCATCCGGGCACGGATGGGCCACAATGGGGCGATGTTGATTCCCCTGCGTTTCACCTTGGCCGCGTTGCTGGCGCTGGTCTGCGGCGCTGCCAGCGCGCAAACCAAGCCCCTGCCCGAGGTGCACACCGGGCCGGCGCTGCGCGCGCTGCATGACAGCCAGCTGGAAGCCTTGCGCACCGGCAGGTTTCACCTGCCGCTCAAGCTGGACTCCTTCGACACCGCCAGCGGCGTGCGCGGTGACGTCTATGCCGATCTGGACGCCGACTTCGACGCCGTGGCGCGTGCCTTGAGCGATCCCGGCCACTGGTGCGAGGTGCTGCTGCTGCACGTGAACAACCGGCGCTGCCGCGTGCTGCCCGGTGCGGCGCCCACGCTGGTGCTGGGCATCGTGCGCAAGTACGACCACGCGCCCGACCAGGCCATGCGGCTGGCGCTGACCTACAAGCAGGTGGCTTCCAGCGCTGACTACTTCGAGGTGCAGTTGTCATCGCCCGACGGCCCCATGGGCACCAGCAATTTCCGCATCACCGTGCAGGCGGTGGCGCTGCCGGGCAAGCACACCTTTCTGCACTTCCAGAACGCCTACGACGCCGGCATGCTCGCCAGCATGGCCACCAAGGCTTTCCTGGCCACCTTCAGTGCCGACAAGGTGGGCTTCAGCGTGGTGGGCAAGAAGCCCGACGGCCAACCGGATTACCAGCGCGGCGCGCGTGGCCTGATGGAGCGCAATGTGATGCGTTACTTCCTGGGCATCCAGGCCTACGTGCAGTCCATGACGGTGCCGACCGACCAGCAGTTCGAGCGCCGGCTGGACGCCTATGGCACGCTGGCCGAGCACTACCCGCAGCAGTTGCGCGAGGTGGACCGGGCCACCTACGTGGTGCTCAAGCGCGCTGACCGCGCGCGCGACGATTCGCTCTGGCGCTAGGCGCAGGCGCCGAGCTGGCCCAGCGCTTCCTAACGCATACCGGGGGAAACAAGCCGGGGCGGCGGTGCCGCCAGATGTGCCATCGGTGCCGGCGCGTGCGCCATGCCGTGGGCCTGGGTGCCATGATTGAGTTTGAATGCGGCCACCACCTGCACCAGGTCCGCCGCCTGGCTCTTCAGGCTGCTGGCGGCTGCCGCCATCTGCTCCACCAGCGCGGCATTCTGTTGCGTGGCCTGGTCCATCTGCTGCACCGCTTCGCCCACCTGGCTGACGCCTTGCGACTGCTCGGTGCTGGCGGCGCTGATCTCGCCCATGATGTCGGTCACCCGGCGTATCGCCCCCACCACCTCGCTCATGGTGCTGCCGGCCTGGTCCACCAGTGCGGTACCCTGGTCTACCCGCTCCACGCTGGTGTTGATCAGGGTCTTGATCTCCTTGGCGGCCTCGGCACTGCGCCCGGCCAGGGAGCGCACTTCGCTGGCCACCACCGCAAAGCCCCTGCCCTGCTCACCGGCGCGGGCGGCTTCGACAGCGGCGTTCAAAGCCAGGATGTTGGTCTGGAAGGCGATGCCGTCGATGACGCTGATGATGTCGGCGATCTTCTTGGACGAGTCGCTGATGCCTTTCATGGTGTCCACCACCTGGCTTACGACCTCGCCACCCTTGACGGCCACGGTGCTGGCCTGCATGGCCAGCTGGTTGGCCTGGCGCGCGTTGTCGGCGTTTTGCTTGACGGTGGAGCTGAGCTCTTCCATGCTGGCTGCGGTTTCCTCCAGCGCGCTGGCCTGGCTTTCGGTGCGGCCGGACAGGTCGTGGTTGCCCTGGGCGATCTCGCCGCTGGCGCTGGCCACGTTTTCGGAGCCCTGGCGCACGCGCGAGACCACGGTGACCAGCGACTCGCGCATGCTGGACAGCGACTTCATCAGCCGGGCAATCTCGTCCTGGCCGCTGATGCGCACCTCGCGCGTCAGGTCACCCTGGGCCACCGCGTCAGCCAGTTGCTGCGCCTGCGCCAGCGATTGCGCGATGGCGCGTATCAGGAAGTAGCCAAAAACGCTGGCTGCCCCAATCGCCAGCACCAGCACCGCGATGGACAGGTTGCGGGTGTTCTGAAAGTTGGCCACCGCGCCGGCATACAGCTTCTTGGCCTCGTCGGTTTGCAGCTTGACCAGCGCGTCCAGGCCGGCGCTCATGGGCGCGTACAGCGCGGGCATCACCTCGTAGGCGATGCGCGTGGCTTCGGGCAGGTCTTTGGCGGTGAGGGCGGCGAGCAAGGGCTTGCGCGCACCGTCGGTGTATTTTTCGCGGTCGGCCACGAACTTCTTGGCCAGCACCGCCTCATCTGGCGTCAGGTAGGTGGCCATGTAGGCGTCCCACTGCTTCTTCAATGCCGCTGACTGCGCATCCACATTGGCCAGGTGCTTGGCTACGGCGTCGGGTTTGGGTTCGCCCAGAGCGCGCAGCAGTTCGATCTGGTTCATCAGGTTGTAGCGCGACACATCCGCCAGTTGCGCCAGCGCTTCAGTGCGGTCCTCGTACACCGAGCGCAAGGACTCGTTGGAGGCGGCGACGGCGCGCAGGCCCAACAGGCCAATGCCCAGCATCAGCGCGCACAACACGCCTATCAACAGCTTCAACCGGGTGGCAATTTGCAGCTTGTCCATGGCGTAGCTCCTTGCCCCCAGCTTGTAGTATGTGCTGACGTGGGCCCGCAGCACCGTTGGGCGGCTACCGGCACGGCGGGCTGTGGGCCATTATGGGAGCGGCCCCTGCGACTGGCAACTGGTGGTCAGCGTGTCCTACAGGTGCGACAGATCATGCCTTGGTCCGAACGCGCTTGCGGGTGTTGCCCTGCGGCGCAGGGCGGCATAAGATGAGCGAACTTAAGGGAGAACACCATGAAACTCACCCGTTGCGCAATGGCCGCCCTGCTCGCGTTGGCCGGCCCGGCCGCCCTGGCCGGATCCCCCAAGCTCAGCGTCGGCGGCGAACACATGCTGCTGTTGCGCACCGACGGCAGCGTGGTGGGCTGGGGCCGCAACCAGTGGGCGCAAATCAACCCCACCAGCAGCACACCGGTGGCGCCGGTGGTGGTGTCGGCCATTTCCGGCGTGGTGGACGTGCTGGCGCGCGGCTCCGGCTCGCTGGCGCTGAAGGCCGACGGCACCGTGTGGGCCTGGGGCAGCGCCGGCTTCGTACCCACCGGGCGCAGCGACATGGTGCAGGTGGGCGGCCTGCGCCAGATCATGAAAATCAACACCGGCTACGCCACCGGCTACGCCATTGACCGCGACGGCAAGGCTTTCTCATGGGGCAGCAACAGTTCCAACCTGCTGGGCTACACCACGCCCAACGGCAGTTCGACCAACAGCGCGCAGCAGATCATCGCGCTGAGCAACGTGGTGTCCATCGCCGGCGGTGGCGATCAGGCGGTGGCGGTGCGCGCCGATGGCAGCGCCTGGGGCTGGGGCCAGAACAGCGTCAACTTCAATGACCTGGGCACCGGCCTGTTCGGCAGCGGCACCGTGCCCAGCCCCATCGGCATCCTCAGCGGCGCGCTGGCCAGCGTGGTGAACACGCGCTCCAACACTTCAGGCATCCACATGGGGCTGAGCGCCACCGGCACCGTGCAGGCCTGGGGCGACAGCAACAGCGGCATCATCACTTGCGGCCAGGCTCGGGCGCTGAACGTCATCAAGTACCCGCTGGCCGCCACCTTCGCCATCCAGGGCCTGACAGGCATCACGACCATCGCCGATGGTGATGGCAATACCCTGTTCCTGACCGGCAACGGCGCCGTGCTGGGCTGCGGCAACAACAACGACGGCGAGCTGGGCGACGGCACCACGGTGCCGCTGGATTCCACCGCCAGCCCGCCCAAGGCCGGCCCGGTGACGGTGGGCAATTTGCCAGCGGCCGTGGCAATTGGCACCGGCGGCTACGCGTCCGGCGCCGTTGCCGCCAATGGCGACGTCTACACCTGGGGACGCAAAGCCAGCGGCACGCTGGGCGATGGCGCGGACGGCGGCAACAACACGCAACTGACGGCCTTGAAGCAGGCGCTGATCCCCAACGCCGGTGTGCAGGCCAGTGCCGGCGCCATCTACGCCGGCACGCAGACCGGCAAGCTCAACGCCACCACCATCGACATGGGTGTGGGCATGGCGCCAGGCGACGTGGGCGCACAGGGCCAGGTGTATGCGGCGCTGCTGTTTCCCAACGGCACCATCTACATGATCTCCCCCAGCGGCTACACCCTGCTGGGCAGCACGCCCAACGTGCCTTTCATGTATGCCGGCAAGCTGGGCACGCACTACCCGGTGCACCTGGGCGACAACCTGGACTTCAGCGGCTTTGCCGGTGGCGTGCTGCTGATGGGCTATGGCGTGGGCACGGGGGATGCGGCGCTGATCGACATGATGGGCAAGTCGCGTTTTGGCATCTCGGTGATTCTGAAATAACCCGGCCGCGCAGCGTGCCAACGCTGCTCAGCGTGGGTTGAACGGGTTGATGCCGGCACCCGGCGCTGGTTCGGGTGCGCGTTGCGGCGCCGACGCCTGCAGTTGTGCGCGCCTTGCCGCCTCTATGGCCTCGGGCAGGCTGGTGTAGCGCGGGGCGGTGGCTGGTGCATTGCCCTGCGCGGCATTGCGGGCCTGGGCCTCTTCGATGGCGCGGCGAAAGGCCAGCAGCGGGTCTTGCACCGCTGAGGCCTGGGCAGCTGCCGGCTGAAGCGGTGCCAGCGCCGGTTGCGTGGGTGGCCCGGCCAGGCCCGGCGACGCCGCTGCCGAAGCTGCTGTGGCAACGCCGGGCACAACGGAGGCGGTGGGCTGCGCCGGCATCGCCACCGGGGTGTCTGGCGCCGGCCCGGGCCCGCTGCGCGCGCTGTCCAGCAGCCGCACCGGCTCGTGTGGGCGCAGGTAGTCACCCCAAGCCAGCCAGGCCAGGGCAGCCAGCGCCAGCAACGCTGCCAGCACGGTGGCGAGCAGGGCTTTTCGGTTGCGGTTCAACGCGCCATGTCCTCCATGCGCCAAGTGTCGCATGGAGGATGGGCGTGCCACCCCCGCAGGGGCTTGCTTGCAGCGCAGCGCTTACTTCAGCCCTGCCTTGTCCAGCCCGTACAGCGCATCGGCCGAGCCCGGCGTGGGGCGGAAGGCCACGCCCATGCGGTTCCAGCCATTGATGGACACGATGGCCCAGCTCAAGGCGGCCAGCTCGGCCTCGGAAAACTGCTCGCGCACCTCGGCATAGACCGCATCGGACACGCCGTGTGTCAATTGCGTCAGCGCCTCGGTCCAGGCCAGCGCGGCGCGTTCGCGCGCGCTGAACAGTGGCGACTCGTGCCAGATGGCCACATGGTGCAGCCGCAGCTCGCGCTCGCCCTGGATGCGCGCTTCCTTCACGTGCATGTCGACGCAAAAAGCACAGCCGTTGAGCTGCGAGGCGCGCAGCTTCACCAGCTCCATCACCGTTTCGTCCAGGCCGGACTCTTTCAGCGAATTGCTGAAGGCGATGTAGTGTTTGAACACGGCGGGCACGTGTTTCTGGTAGTTCATGCGGGGGGTCATTTGGATACTCCTGATAAAAAGTGACTGAAGTGGGTTGAATGAATCGGTGATCACAACCCTTAGACGGGCGAGCTCACGGTTTTGTGACACGGGCCCGGCTGCTTTGGCCGGCGCGGAAAACATGGGCTCAGTGCCCTTGCTGCCAATCCGCCAGCAGCCGCGCCAGTTTTTCCGGGTTGCGCTGCACATGGATGCGGCGTATGCGCGTGCCATCCGTCTCGCAGGTCTGGGCAGACTCAAGCTGGCCGTCCATGAAGCGCAGCAGGCCCCATTGGCCGTTGATCAGCGCCAGCTCCAGCCGCATGGCGGCGGCATGGCTGCGGTGCGTCACGTAATACAGGTTGGCGATGCGCACGGCACCCACCAGCGGCTTGCCAAAGCTGGGCACCACGCCACCGCCGTCGCTGATCAGCGTGGTGTCTTCATCCATCAGGCCTTGCAGCGCCGTCACGTCGCCCTGCGTCATGGCCTGGGCCAGGCGCTCCAGCAGGCGGCGGTGCTCGGCGGGCTTGACGGTGTAGCGCGGCCGCTCGTCTTTGAGCTGCGTCTTGGCGCGGCTGACCAGCTGGCGGCAGGCGGCTTCGCTCTTGCCCAGCATGCCGGCCATCTCGCCATAGTCCACATCGAACACCTCGCGCAGCAAAAAGGCGGCGCGCGCCTGCGGGCCCAAGCGCTCCAGCAGAAAGAGGAAGGCCACGGACACGTTGTCGGCCCGCTCCAGCTCCTGCTCGGGTGAGGGTGCGGCATCGGCGCCCTCTGCGCCATTCGTCAGCAGCGGCTCGGGCAACCAGGTGCCCACGTAGTGTTCGCGCTCTACCTTGGCGCTGCGCAGTCGGTCGATGGCCAGCCGGGTGGTGACGGTGACCAGCCAGGCCTCGGCACTGGCCAGGTCGGTGGGTGCGCTTTGGTGCCAGCGCAGCCAGGCGTCCTGCACCACCTCTTCAGCCTGGGCGCGCTCGCCCAGCATGCGGTAGGCGATGCCGATTAGCCGCGAACGCAGCCGGGTGAACAGGCGGGCGGCGTCTTCGCCTGTGCCCGGCAGGGCCGGGGCGGCGTCAAGGGCCGGGCTGGTGGAGGGCAGGGAAGGGGCTTGCATACCTGCTAGACGTGCCAGCGCCGGGTTTTGTGACAGGCCCCCGCGTTTTTTTGCTATTCCGTCGCGATCCGCTTGGCCAGCCGGTACAGGAACTCGGTGCCGTCGTACAGCGACTTGACGCGGATGTGCTCGTCCAGCCCATGCGCGCCGCTGCCCTCGGGGCCGCCGAACATGCCGCTGACGCCATAGGTCCAGATGCCCACGTTGTTCAGGAAGCGGCCGTCGGTGGCGGCCACCAGCATGGTGGGGATCACCGGCACGCCGGGCCACATCTGGTTCGAGGTCTCCTCGATCGCCTTCATCAGCCAGGGGTGCAGCGGCGGCGGGGGCGAGGCCACGGCCTCGCCCAGCGGGGTGATCTTGATCTTGTCGTTGGCCATCACGCGCGCCAGCGTCTTTTGCACCTCTTCCACCGGCTCGCCGGGCAGGATGCGGCAGTTCACCACCGCCTTGGCGCGCTGCGGCAGCGCGTTGGTGGCGTGGCCGGCTTCCACCATGGTGGCCACGCAGGTGGTGCGCACGGTGGCGTTGTAGAACGGGCTGGCGCCGGTCAGCCGGGCCAGCGCGGTCTCGTCCATGGGCGTGCGCAGGATGGCCTTCATGTCGGTGGCGTTGGGGCCGCTCTCCAGGCTGGACACGCGCTCGAAATACGCGCGCGTGGTGTCCGACAGCTTGGCCGGAAAATCAAACTGCGCCAGCCGGTTGATGCCGCCGGCCAGGTGGTAGATGGCGTTGTCGCGGCTGGGCACCGAGCTGTGGCCGCCGGGGTGGGTGACCTCCAGCGTGAAGCTCTGGAACACCTTTTCGCCGGCCTGCACGCCGTGGCGCACCGGCTTGTCGTCCTTGTCCAGCGAGCCGCCGCCGCCTTCGTTCAGCGCCAGCTCGGCGTCGATCAGGTTGCGGTGGTTCTTCACCAGGTAGTCCACGCCGTCGAACTTGGAGGGGATGATCTCCTCGTCACAGGTCAGCGCCAGGATCAGATCACGCTTCGGTCGAAGGCCCTCGCGCTTGTAGCGCAGCATGTTGGTGACGAAGGCGGACGCCATGGCCTTGTCGTCCGACGCGCCACGGGCGTAGAACATGCCGTTTTCCTCGATCAGCTTGAACGGGTCGCGCACCCAGTCGGCGCGCTTGGCCTCCACCACGTCCACGTGGGCCAGCAGCAGCAGCGGCTTCTTGGAGCCATCGCCCTTGTAGCGCGCCACCAGGTTGCCCTTCGCTGGGCCGCCGGGCGGCACGATGATCTGCAGCTCGGCGTCAGTGAAGCCGCCGGCCTTCAGCCGCGCGGCCATGGCGGTGACGGCCACGGTGCAGCTGCCAGTGGAATCGGTGGTGTTGATCTCCACCAGCTCCTTGTAGATCTCGCGCAGGCGTTGCTGCTCGGGGGTGGGCGGAGGTGGGGGCGTGGCCGTCTGGGCCAGCGCGGCGCCGGTGCACAGGCCGGCGCACAGCAGGGCCAGCAGTCGGGTGGCGAGGGTCATGGTCGGGTTGTCCTTGGGTGAATGCGGAGCGGCCACTTGGCGGGCCAAGCCCCAGTGTAAGACCAGCGCGCCGCCATGACCTGTCACGTCATGGACCGCATGCCCTGGGCGGCCAACAATGGCGGCCAACAGCGATTGTGTTGCCTGCCTGACTGGAGAACCCCATGCCCGATGCCACCACCCTTGACCTGCACCCGCTGGACCGCGCGCTGCGGCTGAGCCCGGGCAGCCAGCCGGGCCGCTGGAGCGCCCACACCGACGACGCCTACTGGAACATGAACGGTCCCTTTGGCGGCCTCACCGCCGCGCTGCTGCTGAAGGCCGGTTTGCAACTGTTCACACCCGGCATGGAGCCGGTGGCGCTGACGGTGAACTTCTGCGCCCCGCAGACCCGGGGGCTGCTGGCGGTGCAGGGCCGCGTGGTGCGCGCCGGCAAGTCGGTGGCGCACCATGCGCTGGAGTTGCTCGCCGCCGATGGCCAAGGCGGCGAGCAGGTGCTGGCCAGCGCCTCGCTGGTGGGTGCGCTGCGCGGCGACACCTTTCACCACCAAGTGGCCCGCATGCCGCAGGTGCCGCCGCCCGAGGCGCTGGCGCCTTACCCGGCGGACCCGCGCTTTGCCTGGCTGCAGGCCTATGAGTTTTGCTTCGCCGAAGGGCAACTTGGGCTGGGCGACGGCGGCACCGCACCGGTCACGCAGCCAGAGCCTTGGCGGCTGGACGGCGCCCTGGGCAGCGCCGCCTCGCGCCTGTGGGTGCGCGACCAGCCAGCGCGGCCGCTGGACCACCTGTCACTGGCGGCGCTGTGCGATGTGTTCTTCCTGCGCATCTTCCACCTGCGCCAGCGCCTGGCGCTGGCCGGCACGGTGACGCTGACGGCGCACTTTCACGCCAGTGCGGATGAGCTGGCGCGCCAGGGCACGCAGCCGCTGCTGGGCGTGGCCGATGCGGCAAGGGTTGGCCGTAATTTCTCCGACCAGAGCGCGCAGCTGTGGGCTGCAGACGGCACGCTGCTGGCCAGCAGCACGCAGATGGCGTGGTTCAAGGAATGACGCAGTGCTGCGCAGGCACCCGGCCTGCCGTGCTGCTCAGCTCAAGCCCAGAGCGCGGTACGCCAGCGCCTTGAATTCAAACGCATAAGGGTTCCAGAAACCCAGGTGGCGCTGCGCCATCAGCACGCCGGCGATGTTGTGCTTGGGGTTGATCCACCAGTGCGTGCCGCCCATGCCACCCCAGTGGAATTCACCGGCGCTGGCTTGCGGGTCGTACTTGCCGGGCGTGAGCGTGACGCAGGAACCCAGGCCAAAGCCCTTGCCGTGCTGGCGGCCCTGGATGGCGAAGTTCAGGAACACGCCGTGCGGCAGCTGGTTGTGTGCCATTTGCGCCAGCGTGGCGGGTTTCAGCAGCAGCTTCACCGGCGCGGTGCCGCCCAGGGCCTCCCAGGCCACCGTGCCGGCCATCAGGCTGCGCACCAGCTTCACCGTGTCGCCTAGCGTGGAGACCAGGCCGCCGCCGCCGTTCTGGTCCGGCACCGGCTGCAGGTAGGCGCCGGGGTAGGGCAGGGCGTCTTGCCGCAGCAGGCCGGGCTTGAACGGGTCCATCAGGTCCACGCCGCTATAGTAGGCCACCAGCCGGTGCTGCTGCGCGGGCGGCACCACGAAGCCGGTGTCCACCATGCCCAGCGGCTCGAAAATGCGCTGCTGCAAAAAGTCGCCAAAGGTCTGGCCGCTGACCACCTCGATGACGCGGGCCATCACGTCGCTGCCCAGCGAGTATTCCCAGTCGGTGCCGGGCTGGAAGCGCAGCGGCAGCGGTGCCAGCAACGCCATCTTCTGCGCCAGCGTGTAGGCGGGGCTGATCAGCTTGGCGGCGGCGTAGGCCTTGAAGATGGGCGAGCCGTCGTCGGTGAGCCCATAGGCCAGGCCGGAGCTGTGACTCATCAAATGCCGCAGCGTGATGGGGCCGGTGGCCGGCTCGGTGTCGGTGACGGCGCTGCTGGGCTTGCGCAGCACGCGGCGTGCGGCCAGCTCGGGGATGTATTTCTCCACCGGCTCGTCCCAATCGATCCTGCCCTCTTCCCACAGCAGGGCGGCCGCGCAGGCGGTGACCAGCTTGGTGTTGGAGAACATGCGGAAGATGTGGTCTTCGCGCAGCGGGGTCTTGGCCTCGATGTCAGCAAAGCCGCAGATGTGGGTGTCGACCACGTCGCCAGCATGCAGCACGGCGGTGGCAACGCCGGGCAAAAAGCCGGCGTCCACCTGGCGCCGCATGGCGGTGTGCAGGGGGGTGAAATCCATCAGGTCCTTGTTATTTGGCGTCCAGCTCGCGGTGGCGCTTCAGCGTGATCCAGTTGGGCGCGAACATGGCGGCCAGCTGCTCCACCAGGTACACCGAGCGGTGCTGGCCGCCGGTGCAGCCTATGGCCACGGTGACGTAGCTGCGGTGGTTCAGCGCCAGCTCGTCCAGCCAGTCGATCAAGAATTCGGAGATCTGATGCTGCATCTTGCGCACCTCTTGCGAGGCCACCAGGAAGTCGACCACCGGTTGGTCGCGACCAGTCAGCTCGCGCAGCTCGGGCTCGTAATGCGGGTTGGGCAGCATGCGCACGTCAAACACGTAGTCGGCATCGCCCGGCACGCCGCGCTTGAAGGCGAAGCTTTCAAACACCAGCGTCATCTGCCCGGTGGGGGCCGACAGCATGGTTTTCACATAGCCTTGCAGTTGCGACGGGCGTATCAGGCTGGTGTCTATCACCTGGGCCTGCTCGCGCAGGTCGGCCAGCAGCTCGCGCTCCAGCTTGATGGCGTCCACCACCGCGCGGCGCTGGTCGCCCGGGCCGTGCGAGCCGGCGGCGATGGTCTCCGACAGCGGGTGCTTGCGCCGCGTCTCGGAATAGCGCCGCACCAGGGTGCCGGTGGAGGCATCCAGAAAGATGGGTTTGACGTCCATGCCGCGCTGGCGCAACTCGGCCAGCTGCGCCGGCACCTGCGGCAGCGAGGAGGCGCTGCGCACGTCCATGGCGATGGCCACGCGCTGGGCGGCGTGCTTTTGCTCCAGCTCCACAAAGCTGAGCAGCAGCTCGGGCGGCAGGTTGTCGACGCAGAAGTAGCCGGCGTCTTCCAGCGCGTTGAGCGCCACCGACTTGCCGGAGCCGGACATGCCGGTGATGAGGACGATTTCCATGGTCAAGGCATTATGGTTTGGACGCCAGCAGTTCCTTGGCATGCGCCAGGCTGGTGCTGCTCAAATGCTCGCCGCCCAGCATGCGGGCGATCTCCTGCACGCGGGCCTCACCCGCCACGGCCTTGACCGTGCTCAGCGTGGCCTTGCCCTGCAGCTGCTTGGAGACCAGCCAATGGTTGTCGCCACAGGCGGCCACCTGCGGCAGGTGGGTGACGGCCAGCACCTGGCGGTCGCGGCCCAGCTGGCGCATCAGGCGGCCCACGGTCTCGGCCACGGCACCGCCCACACCCGAGTCCACCTCGTCAAAGATCAGTGTGCCGGCCGTGCCCAGCTGGCTGGTGGTGACGGCAATGGCCAGCGCCATGCGCGACAGCTCGCCGCCCGAGGCCACCTTGCCCACCGGGCGCGGCGTGCTGCCGGCGTGGCCGGCGGCCAGGAACTGCACCTCTTCCAGCCCGCTGCTTTGCGGCTGGGCCAGCTTTTCCAGCGCCACTTCAAAGCGGCCGCCCTGCATGCCCAGGCCCTGCATGGCGGTGGTGATGGCCTTGGCCAGCAGCGGTGCGGCCTTGGTGCGCGCCTTGCTGACGGCTTGCGCAGCGGTCATGTAGGCCTTGTGCGCGATGGCCTCAGCGGCCTCCAATGCGGCCAGGTCGGCGGCGGCGTCCAGCTTGGCCAGCTCGGCACGCCAGCCGGCCAGCAGCTCGGGCAATTCAATGGGCTGGCGCTTGTAACGCCGCGCCAGCGACATCCACAGCGCCATGCGCGTGTCCAGCTCGGCCAGGCGCTCGGGCTCGGGTTCGGTCTTGCGCAGGTAGGTGCGCAGGCTGTGGGCGCTGTCTTCCATCTGCGCCACGGCGCTGGCCAGCACCTGGGCCAGGTCGCCGAATTCGGGCTCCACATGGGCCTGCTCTTGCAGCGCGGCGGCGGCGGCGTTGGCGGCCGTCAAGGCGCCGGCGTCTTCATCCAGCGCCGTCAACGCGGCCTGCGCGGCGTCCAGCAGCGCCTGCGCGTTGGACAGGCGGCCATGCTGGGTGCTCAGGTCTTCCCATTCCTGCGGCAGTGGGTTCAATTTGTCCAGCTCGCCAATCTGCCATTGCAGGCGCTCGCGTTCGCGTTGCAGGCTGTCTTGCGCGCTTTGGGCTTGCTGCAGCGCCTCTTTGGCGGTGCGCCAGGCGGCCCAGGTGGTGTGCAGCGGCGCGGTGTCCAGCTGGGCATAGGCGTCCAGCAGGCCGCGCACGGCCTCGGGCCGGGTCAGGCTTTGCCAGGCGTGCTGGCCATGGATGTCCAGCAGCGCTTCGCCGATCTCGCGCAGCTGCGCGGCGGTGGCGGGGCTGCCGTTGACCCAGGCGCGGCTTTTGCCCTGCGCGTCCACGGTGCGGCGCAGCAACAGGGTGTCGGCCTCGTCAAAGCCGGCTTCAATCAGCCAGGGCTGCAAGGCGGGCGGGGTGTCGAATTCGGCGCTCACATCGGCGCGCGCGGCGCCTTCGCGCACCACGCCGGCATCCGCACGGGCGCCGGTGGCCAGTTGCAAGGCGTCAATCAAGATGCTCTTGCCCGCGCCGGTCTCGCCGGTGAGCACGGTGAAGCCGGCGCCCAGCTCCAATTCCAATTCGCTGACGATGACAAAATCGCGCAGCACTATGCGCTTGAGGCTCACGGTCAGGCTACTCCTTCATTCCAATGCAGTTTCTTGCGCAGCGTGTCAAAATACGTCCAGCCCTTGGGGTGCAGGAAGCGTACATGGTGCTGCGAACGGGTGACGATGATGCGGTCGCCCACCAGCAGCGAGGCCAGCGACTGCATGTCGAAATTGGCCGAGGCGTCGCGCGCGGCCACCACCTCGATGGCGATCTCGGCCGCGTTGGGCAGCACCACCGGTCGGTTGGACAGCGTGTGCGGCGCAATCGGCACCAGCACCCAGCCGGGGATGGCAGGGTGCAACAGCGGCCCGCCGGCCGACAGCGCATAGGCCGATGAGCCGGTGGGTGTGGCGATGATCAAACCGTCGGCGCGCTGGTTGGCGACGAAATGGCCGTCCACCTCGACCCGCAGCTCCACCATGCCGGTGGTGGCGCCGCGGTTCACCACCACGTCGTTCATGGCCTGGGCGTCGAACACGCATTCGCCGTCGCGCATCACGCGGGCGCAGATCAGCGCGCGGTGGTCTTCTTCATACTCGCCGTCCAGCATGGGGCCCAGCGTGGCGGCAAACTGGTGCAACGGCACGTCGGTGATGAAGCCCAGCCGCCCCTGGTTGATGCCCACCAGCGGCAACCCAAAGCGCGCCATCTGCCGGCCTATGCCCAGCATGGTGCCGTCGCCCCCCACCACCACGCCCAGGTCGCACTCCGCGCCGATGGCGTCCACCGGCAGCGTGGCGTGGCCGGTGATGCCGGTGTTGGCGGCCGTGTAGTCCTCAAAGCTGACCTCGCAGCCGCGCGACAGCAGGAACTGGGCAATGTCCTCCAACGCCGCGCGCGCAGACGAGTCACCCGCGCCGGAGGCGTAGGCGTTGTACTTGCCGAACAGGGCAACGTGGCGGAATTTGGATTTCACGTAGGGAATTAGAGCATTAATTTCGCCGGGCGGAGGGCGGTTTTGCGCAGGCATTACCCGTAGTGGAGGACAGCCGCGCAGTGTGCGGCCTACATTGCGTCGTGGCCCTGGCAACATCCGCCTTAGAATCATCTTCACACCATGCTCGACGACCGTTCCAAGCTGTTGATGAAAGCGCTCGTTGAGCGCTACATAGCCGATGGCCAACCGGTGGGCTCGCGCACGCTCTCCAAGGCGTCCGGGCTGGACCTGTCGGCCGCCACCATCCGCAACGTGATGTCTGACCTGGAGGCGCTGGGGCTGATCGCCAGCCCGCACACCTCGGCCGGGCGCATCCCCACCGCGCGCGGCTACCGGCTGTTTGTGGACACCATGCTGACGGTGCAGCCGGGCAGCAGCGGCGGCCAGTTTGGCAACGTGGTGCAAAGCCTGGCGCCAGACCAGCCGCAAAAGGTGATCTCCAACGCCGCCAACCTGCTGAGCAACCTGAGCCAGTTTGTCGGCATTGTGGTGGCGCCGCGGCGCAGCTCGGTGTTCCACCACATGGAGTTTTTGCGGCTGTCGGAGCGGCGCTTGCTGGTCATCATGGTGACGCCCGAGGGCGACGTGCAAAACCGCGTCATCATCACCGAGCAGGACTACACACAGGCGCAGTTGATAGAAACCGCCAACTACCTGAACAGCCACTACCAGGGCATGGCGCTGGAGCAGGTGCGCGAGCGCCTGCAGGCAGAGGTGGAAAGCCTGCGCACCGAAATCGCCCAGCTGATGCAGGCGGCCGTGCACGTGGGCGGCCAGGCCATGACCGAGCGGCAGGACGAGGTGGTGATATCCGGCGAGCGCAACCTGCTGGCCGTGAGCGACTTCTCCACCGACCTGGGCCACCTGCGACGGGCGTTTGACATCTTCGAGCAAAAGGCGCAGTTGATGCGCCTGCTGGACATCGCCGGCCAGGCCGAAGGCGTGCGCATCTTCATCGGCGGCGAGAGCCAGGTGGTGCCGTTCGAGGAGCTGTCGGTGGTCAGCGCGCCGTATGAGGTGAACGGCCAGGTGGTCGGCACGCTGGGCGTGATCGGCCCCACGCGCATGGCGTATGACCGCATGATCCAGATCGTGGACATCACCGCCAAGCTGGTCAGCAACGCGCTGAGCCACAACCCCAGCGGTAACCCGCCGAATCGCTGAACGCCAGCCCCCAAGGCCCGAAAGCCGGTCGGGTTAAAATGCGCGGTTCGGTTGGGGCGTTAGCTCAGTTGGTTAGAGCAGAGGACTCATAATCCTTTGGTCGTAGGTTCAAGTCCTACACGCCCTACCATTTTCATATGGATTTCTCTGGAAGGGCCGCTCAGGCAAACAGCGACTCCGTCAGGTCCACTTCCTGTTCCGCCTGCTCTTGCGGCGCGCTCAGGCTTGCCGGTGCGCTGTCACCCTCGCTCAGCGCGTTCCAAAGCTGGATGGCCTCAAGCCTCTTCCAGCTGTTCCTGCCCACCGTCTGGCACGAGGTGCGGGTGTCCACCTCATAGCACATCACCCGCCAGCCTGAGCGCAGAAACTGCACCAGTGCGGGGCCGCCACAGTGGTGGCAGTGTGATGGTTGGATGTCTTCAGTCATGGCGGTGGCTCAATTTTGCAGCAAAACCACGCTGCCCTGGCCACCGTCGGCGCAAATGCTGACGATGGCGTGGGTGCCGGGTGGCATGGCGGCCAGCTCCTTCACCGCCTGGCTGAGGATGCGCGCGCCGGTGGCCGCAAAGGGGTGGCCCAGGGCCACGCTGCCACCATTGGGGTTCAGCCGCTCGGTGGGGAAGGCGCCGAAGTCGCGCTCCACACCGGCCTTGCCGCGCACAAAGGCACGGTCCTGCAGTGCCTTGATGTGGAACAGCACCTGGCCGGTGAAGGCCTCGTGGATCTCCCACAGGCCAATGTCCTCATAGCGCAGGTTGTGGCGCGCCAGCAGGCGCGGTATGGCGAAAGCGGGCGCCATCAGCAGGCCCTCGACGCGAAAGTCCACCGAGGCGATTTCCCAGTCCACCAGCCGCACGCGCGGCGTGGAGGAGGGCAGCTTGGCCAGGCCTGCCGTGGAGGCCACCCACAGCGCCGCGGCGCCGTCCGTCAGCGGCGACGAGTTGCCGGCGGTCAGTGTGCCCTGGCCGCTGGTGCGATCGAATGCCGGCGGCAGCTTGGCCAGTTTTTCCAGTGAGGTGTCCTTGCGCGGGATGGTGTCGCGCTGTGCGTCGCCCACCGGGATGACCAGGTCGTTGAAGAAGCCGCGCTCCCAGGCGGCAGTGGCGCGCTGGTGGCCCTGCAGCGCCAACTGATCCTGTGGCTCGCGGGCTATTGCCCATTCCTTCACGGTGATCTCGGTGTGCTCGCCCATGCTCATGCCGCTGGTGCGGTTGGTCACGGCAGGGATGTACAGCCGCACGTCGCCGGGCCGCAGGTCGGCCAGGTGCTGCACCTTCTGCCCCAGCGAGCGCGCCTGCTGGAACTTGCGCACCCAGTCCGACAGCCGCACGCCCAGGCCGATCTGCACCCGGCTCATGCTCTCCACGCCGCCGACCAGTGCCAGTTGGCGGCCAGCGGCATCATCCAGCATGCCGGCCGCCTGGATTGCCCCGACCATGCTGGTGGAGCAGGCCATGATGGTGGAATAAGCCGGGATGCTGGGCGGCAGGCCTGCGTCCATCAGCACCTCGCGGGCGATGTTGCTCCAGGTCAGGTTGGGCACCACGGTGCCCCAGACGGCAAAGTCCGGCGCGGCACCTTGGAGTTGCTGCACCATCGCTTGCGCCACCGGCACGGACAGCTCGATGGCGTCGAACTTGCCCAGGGCGCCATCCACCTTGGTGAAGGGGGTCCTGACGCCGGAGGCGAACCAGATGTCGGGGGCGGAGGGGGTTGGCATGGGATGCTCCTGGGGTTTCAGGCACGGTGGATTCTGTCTGGTCAAGAAGCTTACACAGCTTCAGGCGAAAGATCTTTTGCCAACTCATCCGCTTTGGCCGATATGGCCAAAGCGTGTTCTGTACACTGGCGGCACAGTCATCAGGTTCGACAACTTACGCGAAACTATCGTAAGTTGTTGTCAGTAAATAGATTTTCGATTTCCCAGCTTGCGCTACACTTCGCTTGGTTTATCTAGGCACGCGCTGTCGCTGAGTTACTCATAATCCTTTGGTCGTAGGTTCAAGTCCTACCAACATAACTTAGCCTACTTTGGTGCTGCGAAATAAAAAGCACAAGAAGCGCCGAGGGGGTTGAGCATGTAGTTGAATCGCTGTTCCAGAAACCATCAAAATGAAAAAAGAGGGGTCCGGAGGTGACAAACATTACGGAGCACGTGGCTGGCGCCAGATGGCACCTTGCCGGGAGCACTGACACAGTTGTTGTTTTCGTACATGGGTTGATGTCCACATCAAGGACATGCTGGTCGCACAAGAATGGTACGTACTGGCCTCAACTCGTAGCGCAGGATCCTCAATTTGAAGCAGCATCGGTCTACTTGGCTGACTACTATTCGGACATCGATTCGGGGCAATACGACATCGCGCAATGTGCACGTGAAGTTTGGGATCAACTTCAGTCGGATCGGGAAAACGGTCGCGTTCCCATTGACTATTCACGTATAGTGTTCGTAGCGCACAGTTTGGGCGGCGTTGTAGTTCGGAGGCTTTTGGAGGAGAACTCACAACGCTTTTCGCTCAAGCAAGTTGGCCTTGTGCTTATCGCGTCACCGACAGGCGGTTCTCTTTACGCAAAGCGTTTCGGTGCGCTTTCGAAATTGTACGGGCATGACGCAGCCTTAGCGTTAAAGCCTGATTCCCAGCTTCTAAGAGACATTGACCATCGTTTTCGAGGACTCCTAAATGAGAGGCGTATTGATCTAATCGGGGCAGAAGCTTGTGAACATCATGGCCCTCGGCTGTGGAAGTACTTTCCCTACCGGTTGTCGCCAATTGTTAGTGTCGAATCCTCTAGCAAATACTTTGGTGCTCCGAAGATAATTCACGGCACCGATCACTCAAGCATAGTAAAGCCAGATCGAGCTGAACATCCGATACATCAATTTCTCAGAAATTTCTACGGAGTTCATTGGGCGCGCAATCAACGTGGGCGCAGTGTTTCAACCGGCAATGCGAATAGCGGTCCGACGGGTGCGCTTTTCAGCGTATACAGCGCCGCAGCGCGTCCCTATTGCGTGACGAGGGACGTTGATACCGGTTTTAGCACTAGCATCGGACTGAAAAGCGTTTGGGTGCACGGCCAGTCGGGTGTTGGAAAAACTACGCTGGTCAAGCGATATTTAGATTTGCGAGAGTTAAATCCTCTCCAAATTTCGCTTGGGCATATGCGTGATTTCACGGAAGCGAGTCTTACCCGCGAAATCACTGAAACGATTAACAGCAAACGAAATAGTAACTTGCTGGGGTCATATGCGGACCTCGTTCGGTTTCTCGCATCAGAATTTGGGTCCGAAAGAATAATATTATTCCTGGACGAGGTGCCTGTCGAGATGATGTCGACGGAAGAGCAACGGATGTTTTTGATCAGCGTCTCTGCTCTTATGGATTCGGTTCAGAAACAAGGAGGGGCCAACTTGCACATTGTTGTCTGCTCAATTGGAAAACCTCACCTGGAGCTCGCTGGCCAAAAGTGTCAGGAGCAAATTGAACTCCTCCAAGCCTCGCAATGGACTGAACGCGAACTGGGCGAACTTGTTAACATAATTAAGAGCGCACTGTCTGTAGCGGAGGTCGGGCGCCTCGATGACTCAGATCTAATAAATGTCGCGGGCGGTTCACCCAGGGTGATTAAAGAATATTACCGAAGGCGTCTTATTGTAGGCCCGGATCGAGAGTCGGAGCAAAACTCTCTAAACATCGTATTAAATACTCTAGGCCTCACATAGGCAAAGTGAAAATGAAGCTGCGGAGTTACACCATCGTTCCGCCGGAACTTTATGTTCAGCGACGTGCCGACGCACAGCTAAAGCAGATCATCGATGACATGGGTCGGCCTGGTTATGTGCTTGTTGCACGGCAAATGGGAAAAACCAATTTGCTGCTTAACGCAAAGCGTAGTTCTGGTCAGGGAGATTTTTTTGTTTACTTGGATGTTTCGAACGTCATTCCCGATGAAAGAGGTTTTTTTCGAAGTGTTATAGACCTAGCCGTGGAAACTGCCCAAGAACGCGGCGTATTTGTCGGAGAGACAATTGAGCTTGAGCGTGATGAGTCCGAATTGCTCCCGCATAAGGAGCATGAAAGGGAACTCCGACGGGTATTGCAGTCGACTAGTGGTAGGGTGGTCATTTGCTTAGACGAAATCGATGCTCTTACTAAGACGGGATACTCTGACAACGTCTTCTCTTTTATTCGCAGTACTTATTTTTCGGGGAGGGCGAATTTTCCTGAATTTGAGCGATTGACCTACATCCTTTCTGGCGTCGCGGAGCCAGGTGATTTAATAAAGAATAAGGCAGTCTCCCCGTTTAATATCGGGGAAAAAATCTACCTCGACGACTTTTCGTTTGAAGAAGTTCAGGCGTTTTTCCGACAGGCTGAGATTGAACTCAGTCTGGAAGTCGTGCAAGCAGTGTTTGACTGGACTAGTGGCCATCCGCGAATGATGTGGGATCTAGTCGCGCAATTGCAACGCGATCTCGCCTCCAGTGCATCGGAGGTTGAAACTTCAGTTAAGCAGCTTTATTTCTCCAGCGTAGATGTACCGCCCGTTGATCATATAAAGGCGCTGGTTGAAAGCAGTCAAGATATAAGGGACGCGCTTATTGCAATTCATTACAAGAAGTCAGAGGCCATTTCGGGCGCAATTCGGACGAAGCTTTATCTGGCTGGCATCAGCGAGTTCGACCCGAACACGCGGAGGGTCACTTTCAAAAATCGAATCCTCGAACTCGCGCTGTCTGAGCAGTTCATTCTTTCGTTGGAGCGGTCACAGCCCACTTATGAGGCTGCCATTCGTAGCTACCAGGCGGGTCTTTTTGAAGATGCTCTCGCTGGGTTTGTGGGTTTTGTTAAGTCTGCCCCAGAGGACTCGCGTATTCCTATTGGCAGATATTGGGCTGGGGTGTGTTGCTATTCATTGGGCCAATATATGGAGGCGTTGGGTCACTTAAATCGGTTGGATGATTTTGAGCTTCCACTTACCGCAATAGCTGCTCGGAAGTTCTTCTTAGGCATGTCGCTGTTGAAAATTGGTCAGCCGCGAGAGGCCGTTCCGTATTTGAAACAAGCAGTCGCCGCAAAAGGGATCTCAGATTTTCCTAGTGCACATATTCAAGCAAGCGTAGCACTTGCGGACGCCGTCATTCGCATTGGTATGCGACCTGACGAACAGCTTTTCACTGATGCACTTTCTCTTTGCCAAGAGATAGTCGACCAAGCCGAGGTCGTGAAAAAGACAATGAATGATGCTGACTTATTCTCGGCGCTTCAGGTGGATGCTCACATCGCGCTGGCTAAAGCGGCATCCATTCGAGAGTCTCGTGAGCGGGCTTTCGAACTTTTGGACCAAGCACGCAAGCATGCGGATGCCGGAGCGCGGTTGCGTCTGGCCATGCTGGAACACGCATTGGCGGCGAATCGCGCAGAGTCAAGCTTGCTTCTGCAAAAAGCGATTGCTGAGGCCCTGAACATTAAAGTTTTCGACCAATCTCGCGAGGAAGATGACACGCCGATAGTCAATGTTTTGGCTCTCATTCGAGAGCTAAGCAAGGCGGGACGTGAAGACCAATTGCTGATGGTTGCAGATCATTTTCTTAATCACCTTGCGGCGAGCGCTGATGTGTACTCGACAATGGATGATTTAGTGGTCGAACTCTATAACGGGGGCTCGCGTGCTACTGCTCGTAGACTTGTTGATATAGCCCTTAAGGTCCAATCGACACGTGCCGAACCGAGACACGGTGGCTTGCTCTCCCTCGCAATCATTATTCAGGAAGCTGATTCTGATCGATTTGCGGACGAGTACTTTGCCTGTTTTGACGAACGGTCGGAGGTGGAAATCGATGAGCTTCGATTCGTTTCTGCAGTTACTCTGGCGGCGATCAGTCATGGCAATGCTGCCATCTCGCTGAGAGGTTTGGAGCTAATGCGCCGGGTTGAGTCGGTTGCTCAGCAAAACTCAGAGATGCACGAAGCACTTCAAGCGCAGAGTGTTCAGCTTCTACTTGAGTACTGCGAGGTTATGCACGCTCTCAGATTCGGGCCAACTCCCACCGTGGCGACCCGCGCGGGTGGGCTAATCCGAAGACTGAATAAAGTAAACAACTTCGAGATAAGCCTCTTTCCAACGACCTACCCACGAGTGATGGTCGCGGAATTGGCTGCTCGCATCCGCAGGCTCTCACCATCTGCCCCGATTAAACGTGCTGGAAAGAAGTACGGAAGAAACGATATTGTGCGCGTGATTTACGGTGACGACGAGCGTACGGGCAAATACAAGCACTTTGAGAAGGACATTAAACTAGGACTGTGTCTCATCGTGGACTAGTGCGGCGTCGATGACCGGCGTGGTAGCGGTGGACTTTTTTCCGATGATTTACAGGCTGAGGACCGGGGATTTAGGCCTCTTAGATAGGGGAGTTGCGCGGTCGGTCATGTGGGCTTAGCTTGAAGTTTTGGGCGGTGGCGTAATTCGGTGGCGACCGCCTGCTGCGCTGGTTGTGCGAGTGCTGACAGGCGTCAACCGCCGGTGTTCTTTCTGCCCGCGCAATTGCGTTCAATGGTGCTGCTCCAGCAGCGCCAGCCGGACGCCCAGCGTCACCAGCACGGTGCCCAGCATCCGGTCCAGCCAGACGCTGGCCCGTGGGTTGTGCCGGAAGAAGCCTGTGGCGCGTGCCGCCGCCAGCACAAACAGCGACTCCACCACGATGGCCACGGCGATCACCAAGACGCCCAAGCCCAGCAACTGGAGCGACGTGCTGCCGTGGCCGGGCCGGACGAATTGCGGCAAAAAGGCCATGAAGAAGATGGCCACCTTGGGGTTCAGCACGTCGATCATCACGCCCTGCCAAAACGCCTGCAGCACCGATTGCCGGGCCTCGGGCCGTGCTGCAACGTCCAGCTGCATGCCCTTGGAGCGCAGCGCCTGCACCCCCAGAAAGACCAGGTAGGCCGCCCCTGCGTATTTCAGGATGGCAAAGGCCATGGCCGAGGTGGCCAGGATGGCTGACACGCCAAACGCCGCAGCCAGCACGTGAACCAGCGCGCCTGAGCACACCCCCAGTGCAGAGGCCAAGCCAATCCGCGTGCCCTGGGCGACCGTGCGCGACAGGATGTAGACCAGGTCCGGGCCGGGTGAGAGGTTCAAGGCCAGGGCTGCGCTGAAGAACAGCAGCCAGTAGGTCAGGTCGTTCACGTCACTCCTCAGAAGGGGGCATCAAGCTGCCATCGAGCTTATCGCATCCGCGCGACCGATGCATTTCCCCCGGGGCTGCAACTGGCAAAGATTTCCCGGCATGTGTGCACTACCGCACGGGCCAAAAAACGGCTTGGGTGCAAGCTCCCCCCATGACCACCTGGACACGCGCGTGCTGAAATACACCATCCTCCCGCGCCCTGGCATCCTGACCATACAGGCCAGCGGCAAATTGGGTGACAACGACCTGGCCCGCCTGTCGGCGGCGGCCGGTGCTTATCTGCAGGAGCATGAGCACCTGCAGGGCCTGCTGGTGCGCACGCAGAAATTTCCCGACTGGGTTGGCATGGTCGGCCTGGCCACGCACGTGGAATTTGCCCACGCCCACCGCGACCGCGTCAAGCGCGTGGCCCTGGTGACGGACCACCCCGCCGTGGACCTGGTGGCCACCATGGTGAAGCGCCTGTCACCGGCCAAGGTGCGGCACTTTGCGTATGCGGATCGGGCCGTGGCCCTGGCCTGGCTGAAGGTTGGCACATCAGCGGCGGCCCTGCGCGCAGACCCGCGCTGACGCCTTGTCCGGCTGCTCTCCTACATCCTTTTTGGGGCGAAAGCGCCACCATGGAGGCACTTCAATCAATACCTCAAGGAGGCACCATGAGCAACTCTGAACTGCTGAATGACACCAGCGACGCCAACCGCGACCCGCTGAGCGGCGCACCCGGCGCCCACCCGATTGGCACAGGCGTGGGGGCTGCCCTGGGCGGCGCCGCCGCCGGTGCTGCCGTGGGCACGGTGGCCGGACCGGTGGGCACGGTCATCGGTGCGGCTGCGGGCGCCATCGTGGGCGGCCTGGCGGGCAAGGGCGTTGCCGAACGCATCGACCCCACGGCGGAAGACACCTACTGGCGTGAAAACTACGTCGGCCGCCCTTATGTGGGCCCGGCTGCGAGCTACGACGACTACGGCCCAGCCTACGGCTACGGCCTCATCGCCCATTCACAGTACGGCGGCCGCGCCTTTGACGACATCGAGGTTGATCTGGCCCGCGATTGGGCCACGGCACGCGGCACCTCCAGCCTGGACTGGGACACGGCACGGCCCGCTGCCCGCGACGCCTGGGAACGCCTGAACAGCGTCCGCCACTGAGGCCCGACACCCCACCGTCAGCCCGCTGCCTGCACGGCAGCGGGCTTTTTTTGCGTGTCACAGGGCGGCGACGGTCGAGTCTGTAGGACACCGCACAGAAAGCGCGTCGACGCGCATGCACATTGACGGTATTGCACTGCACAACCGGAGATGGGATGACCGAAGCCTGGGACACCTGGGGCCACACCTGGGGCCAGTTGTTGCTGCTGGCCGTGGCGTTGGCGGCGGCTGCGTTGCTGGCACACCGCCTGTTGTACCGCCTGCTGCACCGGGTGGTAGCGCGCACGCCGGTGCTGGCCTCCATGCTGGCGCGGGGCGACAGCACGGCCCGGGTGGTGGAGCCGCTGATGGCGCTGCAACTGCTGTGGCGCGGCACGCCCGACACGGTGCCTGGCATTGACGGCGTGGAGCACCTGAACGGTGTGCTGCTGATCGCGGCCATCACGCTGCTGTGCATGGCCTTCATCCAGGGCCTGGCCGATGGGGTGATCGCCCGCCACCCGGTGGACGTGGCCGACAACCTGGCGGCCCGGCGCATTGCCACCCAGACCAGTGTGCTGGCCCGCATAGCCAAGGGCATGGTGCTGCTGGCAGGCACGGCCTTCATCCTGATGACCTTCCCGAGGGCGCGCGAGCTGGGCACCAGCCTGCTGGCCTCGGCCGGCGTGGCCGGGCTGGTGGTGGGCATTGCCGCGCGCTCGGTGTTCGGCAACCTGCTGGCGGGCCTGCAGATCGCGCTGGCGCAGCCGATACGCGTGGACGACGTGCTGATTGTGGAGGGCGAGTGGGGCCGGGTGGAGGAGATCACCTCCACATACGTGGTGCTGAAGATCTGGGATGAGCGGCGCCTGATCATCCCGCTGACCTGGTTCATCGAGCACCCGTTCCAGAACTGGACGCGCACCAGCGCCGAACTGCTGGGCACGGTGATGCTGTGGCTGGACCACCGCACTGACGTGGACGCGCTGCGCGCCGAGGCCCGCCGGATCTGCGAGGCGTCGGCCAATTGGGACAAGCGGCTGTGCCTGCTGCAGGTGACGGACGCCAACGAGCACGCGCTGCAGGTGCGGGTGCTGGTGAGTTCAGCCGCCTCGGGGCCCAACTTTGACTTGCGCTGCGAGTTGCGCGAGGGCCTGCTGGCTTTCCTGGGTCGCACCGCGCCGCAGTACCTGCCGCGCTCTCGCGTGGAGATGGGCCAGCTGGGCGAGACCAGCCACTCCAGCGAGACCGCCAAGACGGCCGCAGCCGCCGCTGCGGTGCAAGAGGGCAAGACCGCCGAGGTGGGCAGGCCGGCCGACGCCAGCCCGACAGCGGGCATGGAGCCGGCCGCGCACCCGGCGTGACGCATATGACACCACGCGCTGCTCCGGCCCCGTCACACCACCTCGTCCCAGGCGCGCGACAGCCGCATGGCGCAGTTGATGATGCCCACCATCGAATAGGTCTGCGGGAAGTTGCCCCAGGCCTCCCCGGTGGCGGGGGCCACGTCCTCGCTCATCAGGCCCACGTGGTTGCGCCGCGACAGCAACTGGTTGAAGTGGGCACGCGCCTCCTCGCGCCGGCCGATGCGGGCCAGCGCGTCGATGCGCCAGAACGAGCAGACGTTGAAGCTGGTCTCGGGCAGGCCGAAATCGTCGCGCGCCTCGTAGCGGCGCATGAAAGGGCCGTCGCACAGGCCCGCCTCCAGCGCCTGCACAGTGCTGACGAAGCGCGGGTCGGAGCGCGGCAGGAAGCCTACCTCGGCCATCAGCAGCACGCTGGCGTCCAGCTCGTTGCCTTCGTAGCTCTCGGCAAAGGCCTGGCGCGCCTCGCACCAGGCGCGGCGCAGCAGCGTGGCCCTGATATGGTCGGCGCGCTCGCGCCACAGCTGCTGTGCCGCGGTCTGCCCGAGCGTGGTGGCGATGTGGGCCAGCCGGTCGCAGGCGGCCCAGCACATCAGCGCCGACGAGGTGTGCACGCGGGCGCGGGTGCGCAACTCCCAGATGCCGGCATCAGGCTGGTCATGCAGGCGCCAGGCCTGTTCGCCCATCAGCGCCAGTGCCTCGAAGTCGCCCAGGTCGGCCTGGCGGAACAGCCGCTGGTCATGGAAGGACTGCGCCGCCCCCAGCACGATGCTGCCGTAGACGTCATGCTGGAAATGCTCGTGCGCCTGGTTGCCCACCCGCACCGGCCCCATGCCGCGGTAGCCCGGCACGTGGGTGAGGATGCTCTCGGGCAGGTCCGCCTCCAGGCCGATGCCATACAGCGGCTGCACATGGCCGTTCTTGCTGGCGCGCACCACGTTGTACAGCCAGGCCAGGTAGCTCTCCATGGTGCCCACCTCGGACAGGCTGTTGAGCGCGCGCACCACGAAGAAGGCGTCGCGCAGCCAGCAGTAGCGGTAGTCCCAGTTGCGCCCGCTGTTGGGGGCCTCGGGGATGCTGGTGGTCATGGCGGCGACGATGGCGCCAGTCTCCTCATACTGGCACAGCTTCAGCGTGATGGCGGCCCGTATCACCGCGTCCTGCCACTCCAGCGGCAGCGCCAGGCGGTGCGTCCAGTGGCGCCAATACAGGCTGGTCTGCTCCTCGAACAGGCGCGCGGTGTCCTCGATGCCGCCTTCCAGCGTTTCGTCCGGCCCCAGCAGCAGGCTGATGGGGCGGTGCAGCGAGAACCAGGTTTCGCCGGTGATGTAGGTCAGCGGCGCGTTGGTGTTCAGGCGCAGCGTCAGTTCGGGCAGCACGTAGCGCAGGTGGTGGCTGCCGCGGGTCAGCGCCGGGGCTTGGGTGCCCCAGTCGCCTTGCGGGCGCACGCGCAGGCGCACACGCGGGTGGCCGGCCAGCGGCGCCACACGGCGCACCAGCTGCGCCGGTCGGAAGGCGCGGTCGCGCACGACGAAGCGCGGCGCGAAATCCAGCACCTCCACGCCCTGGCCGGCGCTGTCCCACAGCCGGGTGCGCAGCAGCGCGGTGCCGGCGTCGTAGGACTGCTCGCTGCGGGCCAGATCTTCCAGCTCCACCGTCATGGCGCCATCGGCTGGCAGGCCGTCGGGCGAGCGCATCAAGGCGTCGAACACCGGCGTGCTGTCAAAGCGCGGCATGCAACACCACACCAGGCTGGCGCGCGTGTCCACCAGCGCGCTGATGCAGCAGTTGCCTATCAGGGCCAGTTCCAGCGAGGCGGCGGGCCCTTGCAAGGGGGTCGGCGGAGTTTGCGTCATGTTGCTTGAGCTTTCATAGAAACAGGGGGATGAACTTTGAAAACAGATGCACAACAACATTCCACACCAGGATGGGTGTCCCGGCTGCTGCAGGTGCATATACCCACGTTGCCGCTGCAGTTGCGTTTCCTGGTGCCGCTGGTGCTGACGCTGGGGGCCGCCGCGTACCTGGCGCAGCCTTTTCTGGACAGCGTGACGGTGCGCTGGTTTTCGCGCGACCTGAGCAGCCGCGGCCTGCTGGTGGCCAACGCGTTGTCTGACTCGGTGGGCGAGGCCCTGCAGGCCGGCAAACCGGAACGCCTGGCCGCGCTGTTTGACCGCACGGTGCAGGATGAACGCCTGTTCGCCATCGGCGTGTGCGACGCCCGCGGGCAAGTTGTGATCCGAACGCTGGCTTTCCCGCCCCGGCTGGATTGCGAGCGCGCCGCCGAGGCGGCTGCGCGCCCCAACCCGCGGCTGGAACTGGCCGGCGGCGCGGTGCACGTGGGTGTGCACGACGTCCTGGCGTCGATGGCACAGGAACCTGGCGGCCTGCCGTCTGCCGGTGCATCGGCACCAGCCAACGAGTCCGCGCTGCAGCAGGCCCAGGCAGTGCGCGTGGGCCAGTTGGTGCTGCTGCACGACTTGAGCTTCATCGAGCGGCGCAGCCAGGACACGCGGGGCTACATGCTGGCCTACATGGCGGCGCTGGGACTGGTGATCTCCGTCATCACCATGGTGGTGGCGCAGCTGAGCTGGCGCGGCTGGGTCAACGGCGTGCGCGCCATCATGCGCGGCGAGGGGCTGCTCAAGCCCATGCTGCCGCCGCCCGAGCTGGCACCCTTCGTGGCTGACCTGAGGGAGCGCCTGCGCGACCTGGAAGACGAGCATCGGCGCCTGCAGGGGCCTGAGACGCACTGGACCGCCGAGCGCCTGCGCTCGCTGCTGCACACGCAGCTGCGGGGGGACCAGGTCATCGTGGTCTCCAACCGCGAGCCCTACATCCACGAGCAGCGCGAGGACGGCATTGTCGTCAAGCGCCCGGCCAGCGGCCTGGTGACGGCGGTGGAGCCGGTGATGCGCGCCTGCTCGGGCACCTGGATCGCCCACGGCAGCGGCAGCGCCGACCGCGCGGTGGTGGATGCGGGCGATCGCGTGCCGGTCCCGCCCGGTCAGGACGACTACCAGCTGCGCCGCATCTGGCTCACGTCCGAGGAAGAGCAGGGCTACTACTACGGCTTTGCCAACGAGGGCATGTGGCCGCTGTGCCATGTGGCGCATGTGCGCCCGGTGTTCCGCGAGGGCGACTGGGAGATGTACAAGGCCATCAACCAGCGCTTTGCCGACGCCGTGGTGGCCGAGGCGCGCAGCGAAGACCCGGTGGTGCTGGTGCAGGACTACCACTTCGCGCTGGTGCCGGCCATGATCCGCGAGAAGCTGCCGCAGGCCACCATCCTGACCTTCTGGCACATCCCCTGGCCCAACCCCGAGTCCTTCGGCATCTGCCCCTGGCGGCGCGAGATCCTGCAGGGCATGCTGGGCAGTACCATCCTGGGCTTTCACACCCGCTTTCACTGCAAGAACTTCATGGAGACGGTGGACCGCTTCCTGGAAGCCCGCATCGAGGACGAGCATTCCACCATCGCCCACCAGGACAAGGAGACGCTGGTGGAGGCCTACCCCATCTCCATCGAATGGCCCACCGAAGCCCAGTTGGCCGCCTGGGCGCCGGTGGCCGAATGCCGCCGCCGCGTGGTGCAGCGCCTGGGCCTGACGGTACCGGCCGACCCGACCCGGCCGCTGTGCCTGGCCGTGGGGGTGGACCGCTTCGATTACACCAAGGGCATCTTGGAGCGGCTCAACGCCGTGGAGCGGCTGCTGGAGAAGGCGCCAGAGTGGCTCGGCCGTTTTGTCTTCGTGCAGGTGGCGGCGCCCACGCGCAGCGCGCTGGACGAGTACCGCAGCTTCCAGGAACGGGTGGAGCGGGTGACCGAGCGCATCAACCAGCGCTTCGGCGCGCCCGGCTACCAGCCGGTGCACCTGCTGGCGCAGCACCATGAGTTCGACGCGGTGAACGAGCTGTTCCGCGCGGCCGACATCTGCATCGTCACCAGCCTGCACGATGGCATGAACCTGGTGTGCAAGGAGTTTGTGGCCGCGCGCAACGACGAGCAGGGCGTGCTGGTGCTCAGCCGCTTTGCCGGCGCCGCCCGCGAGATGACCGAGGCGCTGGTGGTCAATCCCTACCACGTGGAGGAGACGGCCGATGCGCTGTTGCGCGCCGCCGTGATGCCGCCGGCCGAGCAGCGTGAGCGCATGGCCAGCCTGCGCAGCACGGTGCGCGAATTCAACGTCTACCGCTGGGCCGGCCGCATGCTGGCCGACGCCGGACGCTGGCGGCTGCGCGAGCGCATCGAGGCGCGGGTGCGCCGGCTGGGGCAGGCATGATGCGGGGCCTTGCGCCATGAACCTGCTGGACACCGGCCGCCCCAACATCTTCAGCGCTGAAGGCGAGTCGGCATTGGCCAGGCTGGTGGCGGCCCGCGCGCTGCTGGCGTTTGACTTTGACGGCACGCTGGCGCCCATTGCGGATCACCCGGACGACGTGCGCGTGGCGCCCGAGCTGGCCGCCTGCCTGACGGCGCTGGCCAGCCGGCGGCCCACGGCCATCGTCACCGGGCGCGCGGTGGCCGACGTGCAGGAACGCCTGGGTTTCACGCCGCAGCATATCGTGGGCAACCACGGCGCCGAGAGCGAATTCACAGGCCATGGCACCTGGCAGCTGGCTCTGGACGACTTGCGCGCACGCCTGGCGCGGCAGGCGGACTGGCTGGCGCAGATGGGCGTGCGGGCGGAGGACAAGGGCCAGTCCATCGCGCTGCACTACCGCCTGGCGCCCAACCCCCTGGCCGCTCGGCACGCCGCGCGCGACTTCCTCAGCATGGCCGCCGGCCCGCAACTGCGCGTGTTCGGCGGCAAGATGGTCTACAACGTGGTGGCCGCCAGCGCGCCCGACAAGGGCGACGCGGTGCGCGCGCTCGTGGCGCGCCTGGGCTGCGAGACGGCCATGTTCGTCGGCGACGACGTCAACGACGAGGCGGTCTTCAACGGCGCCCCCGCGCACTGGCTGACGGTGAAGGCGGGGCGCGATGGGCGGCGCTCGCACGCGCGTTTCCTGCTGGAAGGGCACCACGACCTGCTGCCCCTGCTGCAGCGGTTGTTGCGGTTGCTGGGGGCGTGAACGCGCGCCGGGCCGCCAGCCGGTGACGGTGTGGCGGCGCGCTAAACTGCCCCCATGGCCGACACCCTCGCTCGCGAATTGCAACCCGACGGTTCCGTGACTCTGCGCGCGGGGCCGTGCAGCTTTCGTTACGTGCGGCCAGAGCCTGGCGTGCTCGAAGTCACCATCAGCGGTGTGGACAGCGGCCAGTTCGGCACTGCCACGCTGGATGAGCTGCGCCTGGCGCTGATGCGCGAGCGCCCGATAGAACTCTTCATGGACGCGCGCGAAGCGCTGGCACCGGCGGTGGCCGTCAGCCAGGACTGGACGCGCTTTTTCACCGAGCACCGGCATGACCTGAAGCGCGTCAACGTGCTGGTGGGCTCCAAGGTGCTGGAGCTGACGGTGGCCATTGCGCAGCATTTGTCGCGCACCGGCAACCTGATCCAGATCTATTCGGACCCTGAGGCGTTTGGTGCCGCGCGGCGGGGCGCGCCAGCCGCTTAGCGTACGGCGTCGGCTGCAAGACGAGCCCGACTGTCACACCCCGATACAACTCTGCAGTTCTGTTGCGCCGCGCTGCATAAAAACCATCGCATAGTGGTGGCCATTCCAACCACGTGTTCTCGCCATGCCCCCGTCCCGCCCTGTCGCCAGCCGTTTGGCCGCTGGCCTTGCCGTGTTCGCCGGTCTGCTGTCCGCGGCCACTGCGGTGCAAGCCGCCGTCACCACCGCCTACCCCATCGTCTTCGTCACCCAGGTGCCGGTGCCGGCTGACTTCACCACCATTGGCTCGGTGTTCGGCAACCAGCGGGCAGATCTGCAATCGGTGGCGCGCGGTGGGGACCTGTGGATACGCTACGCCGATGGCACGCTGCGCAACCTGACGCAGGCGGCTGGTCTGGGCATGGCTGGCATGCAGGGCGCCACGGCGATTGCGGTGCGCGACCCTTCCCCCAGTTGGGACGCGAAGAAAGTGATCTTCAGCGCGCTGGTGGGCGCGCCCACACAGCGCTACCAGGTGAAGACGTATTACTGGCAACTGTACGAGGTGACGGGCCTGGGCGCGGCGGAAACGCCGGTGATCACCAAGGTGGCCACCCAGCCGGCCAACTACAACAACATCAGCCCCATCTACGGCAGCGACGACCGCATCATCTTCACCAGCGACCGCCCGCGCAACGGCCAAGCGCAGCTGTACCCGCAGCTGGACGAGTACGAAGAGGCGCCCACCGTCACCGGCCTGTGGAGCCTCGCGCCCGCCAGCGGCGACCTGAAGCTGCTGAACCACACGCCCTCGGGCGCGTTCACCCCCATCGTGGACAGCTTTGGCCGCATCATCTTCACCCGCTGGGACCACCTGCAGCGTGACCAGCAGGCGGACTCCGACACCGGCGATGGTGCTGCGCCCGGCAGCAGCGCCGGCTACGGCACCTTCAACTATGCGAGCGAAAGCGCCACCGCGCAAAAGCTGGCCAGCCGCGCCGAAGTGTTCCCCGAGCCGCGTGCCGACACCGCCAAGGTCAGCGGCCTGCGCTTCAACCAGTTCTTCCCGTGGATGATCAACCAGGACGGCAGCGCCGAAGAGACGTTGAACCACGTCGGCCGGCACGAGATGGGCGGCTACGGCGCGCAGAGCTTTCTGGACGACCCCAACCTGGTTTATGGCTTCACGGCGGTGAAGCAGACGCTGCAAAACGAATCGCTGCTGCAGATGAAGGAAGACCCGCGCCTGCCCGGCCTGTTCTTCGGCACCAGCGCGCCCGAGTTCAGCACGCACGCGGCCGGGCAGATCGTCAAGCTGAACGGCGCGCCCAGCGACAACCCGGCGCAGATGGGCATTGCCTACGTCACGCACCCGGCCACCGCTTCGTACCGCGAAGACAGCGCCAGTGCACCTGCCGGCCACAGCGGCCTGTACCGCGAGCCGCTGCCTTTGAGCGACGGTCAGTTGCTCGCCGTGCACACGCCTGAGACGCGGGCCGACAAGAACACCGGCAGCACCGCCAGTCCGGGCAGCCGGTATGACTTTCGCATCAAGCTGCTGGTGGCCAGCGGGGGCTATTACACGGCTGGCGAATCGCTGACCGGCGGCATCAGCAAGGCCGTCAGCTACTGGGACCCGGACACACTGGTCAGCTACAACGGCCCGCTGTGGGAACTGAATCCGGTGGAACTGCGCCCGCGCCCCCGGCCCGCCACCAGCGTGGAGGCCGCGCTGCCCGCGCCCGAGGCGCAGGTGTTTCTTGAGGAGGGCGTGAGCCCGCAGCAGTTCAAGCAATGGCTGGCGCAGAACCAGCTGGCGGTCGCCGTCAGCCGCAATGTGACGCTGCGCGACGCGGCGGACAGGCAGCAACCCTTCAACCTGCGCGTGCCGGGTGGTGTGGGCGCGGTGGCCAAAGCGGGCCGCGTGTATGACGTCAGCCACCTGCAGTTCTTCCAGGCCGACCAGATACGCGGCCTGGGCGGCACCACCAGCCCCCGGGCGGGCCGGCGCGTGCTGGCGCAGGTGATGCACGAGCCGGCTGCCGCCAACGCGGCCAGCGGCGTGCCGGGCGCGGTGGCCATTGCGCCCGATGGCTCGGCGGCGGCGCTGGTGCCGGCCGGGCGCGCGATGAGCTGGCAGTTGACCAATGGCGCCGGCGCCAACACCACGCCGGTGGTGCGCGAGCGCTATTGGCTGTCGTTCCAGCCGGGTGAGGTGCGGGTGTGTGCGTCGTGCCATGGCATCAACCAGAAATCGCAACTGGGCACGGCCGAGCCGCAAAACCCGCCCGAAGGCCTGCGCCAGTTGCTGCGGCTGTGGAAGGCCAACATGCAAACCCCGGCGGAAGACCGCGTGTTCGCCTGGGCCGAGCGACAGTTCAGCGCCAACTTCCTACCCAAGGGCAGCACCAGCCTGTCGGCCGCCGGTTACCGGCTGCGCTACTACGCCAGCAGCGGCGAGTACCTGGGCGTGAAGGACGGGCGGGTGTATTACTTCAAGCCCAGCCTGTCGCCAGCGGCCATCGACGTGGGCGCGCTGCAGGACTATCTGCAGCAGGCCATGGCGGCTGGGTTCTGAGCACGGCAGCGCCTGTCGGCGCTGGCGCCAGCGGTGCTGTCAGAACTGCCGCGCCAGCGCGAACTGCCCTTTGTTGAGCATCTCCACCAGATCGCCGCCGTAGCCCACCCACAGCGTTGTGCCGGCCGGCAGGGTGCGGATGTCGTGGTTGCGCAGCAGGTCCACCAGGGCCACGGCGGGGCCTTTGGCCGTGGTCAGCGCTGTACCGAAGGTGGTGGTCCAGCCGGCCGGGCCGCGGAACAACAGCACCCCGTTGTACATCAGGGCGACGTAGATGTTGTAGTCCTGCTGCGCGCCCATTGTCAGTGCGGCGCTGAAGCTGGCGGACGGGGCGGTGCCGCTGGCCGTCACCACCGGTGCGGCGGGCAGCAGCGTGCCGTTGGCGGCGGCGTTGAAGCTGATTTGCCGCATGACATCGTAGGAGTGGGCGGGCTGGCCGTCGTCCTGGTCCAGCTTGTAGCGCGGACGGTCCGTCTCCATCCACAGCGCCACGGTGTTGGCGCCGGTCTGCAGCGTGGTGGTCAGCGCGCTGGCGGCCTGGCCGTTGACCACCAGGCGCTGGGCCACGCTGGGGCTGCCACGGCCGTAGGGCACGGCGCGCCATTTGTACAGCGTGGGGGTGCCGGTGTCGCGCTCACCCAGCAAGGCCATCTCGAAGCCGGCCACCGGGTCGATCTCGCCGCGCGTCACCTCAAACGGCACGCTGGCGCCCACCTGGTCGTTGACCGTCACCTGCAAGGCCCAGGTGCCGGTGAAAGGAAACCGGTAGTCCGTCGAGAGGCTGGTGCTGCGCCCGCTGGCGATGCTGGTGTTGGCCGCCGTGTTGGTCTGGAAGAGGTTACCGTTGGGCGCGATCCAGCGCCGCTGGAGCTCGGTGCCCAGCGGCAGCTGGTTCCAGTACGTGACGAAGTAATAGCTGGCACCGCTGGTGGGGGTGATCTGCGCCAGGCTGCTGGTGGGTACGGTGGCGGTGGCCGGGCTGGCCAGCACGAAGGCCTGCACCGGCAGTGGCGAGGTGATGGGCGCGGCGCGCAAGTCCTGCGTGGCGGCCACGCCCCTGCCACCGTACAGGTCCGCACAGGCGGCGACGTCGTCGCCGGTGATGTTGTTGTAGTACCTCGAGCCGTTGTAGGGGTTGGCGAACATGATGGAGCTGGGGTCGTCGCTGTGCGACAGGCCCAGCACGTGGCCGATCTCGTGCTTGAACACACCCGCCATGAAGCCGTCGTCCAGCAGGCCGCGCAGGTTGAGGTTGGCGATGTTGATCTGTATCGCGCCGCCGGTGAAGGGCCGGTAGTTGCCGCTGTTGCTGCTGGTGTGGGAACCGCGGGCGTGGAACTGGTCGCTGCCAAAGTCCAGCCAGCCGACCACGAAGCTGGTGATGGGCGAGGGCGATATCGTCGCCGTGCTCAGCCCGGCGTAGGTGCCCTCCACCTGGCACACCAGCTTCCAGGCGGCAAAGGCGGCGCTGACGGCGGCGATGATCTCGTCGTCACTGATGTTGGCGGGGCGGTTGGCGGGGTTGTAGGTCCAGTTGATGCGCCCGCCGGGCCAGGCGCCGGGAAACCGCATGTTGTACATGCTGGCTGTGGCGGGCAACGACGTGCACAACAACAACAGGGCCAGCAGGGCGGCGTGCAGCCAGGCAGGCAGCAGCGGGGGGCGTGCGGGGGCGGTGGGCGATGCGGGCATGCGAATCCTCCTGCGCAGGCCGCTCCGGGACTTTGGGCGGGGCGGTTCGCCCGAAATCTACGCCCTTTTTGCAAAAACCGCCACTTGGACGGCCGAACCGACAGGCCCGAGGCTACACGGACGCAACGGCGTACATGTTGGGCGGCATGTTGCGGCCCAGCGCTTCCAGGCCCAGCTTGATCTTGCCCAGGAAGCCTTCCTTGCGCATGGCCAGCAACTCGGCCTTGCGCTCGCGCATCTCCTGGCCCAGCGCGGCCATGTCCAGCTGCTTGGCGGCCTTGGCCTTGGGGAACATCTCGGTGTGTTCTTCCTCCACATGGTGCTTCACGTACTCGCTCAGCACCTGCACGCGGGCGTCATACAACCAGTCGCCGGGTGAGCCGCCTTCCAGCTGGCTGATCAATTGCTTCAGCGTGGCGTGCTCCACCTGGGCTTCGGGCACCAGCGTCTTGTCCTTCAGTGCCCGCTCCACGGCGGGGTAGAAGATTTCTTCCTCAATCAGCGTGTGCACCGTCAACGCGGTGCAGATGTGCTCCACCAGCCGCTGCTTGCGGACCGTGCCACGTGTCTTGGTGTAGTCGGCAAACAGCGCGCTCACTTCAGCATGGTCGGCGCGCAACAAGGCGATGGCGTCTTGCGCGCGGGTGGCCGTGCGCACGACATGCTTGGCGACCCGCTTCACGGGCGCGGTCGCGCGTTTGATGGCGCCAGCGGTACGGGCAGCACTGGTGCGCGGGGTGGTACGAGAGGTGGCCATGGTGGTTCTCCTTGTGTTCTTACAGATCTTCGCTGTGGCGGCCAGCGCGGTCCTGGCTCGCTGGGGCAGGGGGACCGTTGTCGTCGCGGCTGATGCGCGCGCGCCGGTCGCCGCGCCGCTCGCCGCGTCGTTCCAGGTTGTCTTCCACGGTACTGGCGCCGCGTATGGCCTCGACCCAGGCGCGGTCCTGCGCTTGCGGTGATGAGGGTTGGTGCGCAGTGCCGAACAGGTCGCCTTGGCCACCGGCAGGTGCCGGCCGGGGGCTCCGTTGCGGGCCTTGGCGTTGACTCTGGTTGTGCTGTTGGGTCATGGGCTCTCCGGTAGTGAAACAGGGGCAGTCAACCGCCGGCGCGGTTGTGCCACCCATGATTCACTGTAGAGCCGCATCGCCGTCGCGGCTGTCATCCGCGATGGCGTTTCCGTGTCGGACGATGCCCCGTCCGCCCTGGCGCGCAAGCGCCTCTTTCCATCAGCCGTTGGTGGCTTGATCGATCAGCGCGTCATTGGCGCCAGCCGTGGCCGCGCCGCGGGCGATGCATCCAGCATCAGCGTCGTGCCAGCTTGAACACGCTGACCGAGCCCTGCAGCTCACCCGCCTGGCTGCGCAGGCTGGCAGCCGCGGCGGCCATTTCTTCCACCAGCGCGGCGTTTTGCTGCGTGGCGTGGTCCATCTGCGCCACGGCCTGGCCCACTTGCGTGACGCCTGCGGCCTGCTCGGTGCTGGCGGCGCTGATCTCACCCATGATGTCGGTCACGCGGCGGATGGAGGCCACCACCTCGCTCATGGTCACGCCGGCCTTGTCCACCAGGGTGGTGCCTTGTTCCACGCGCTCCACGCTGTCGTTGATCAGGGTCTTGATCTCCTTGGCAGCCTCGGCGCTGCGCCCGGCCAGGGAGCGCACCTCGCTGGCCACCACCGCAAAGCCCCGGCCCTGTTCACCGGCCCGCGCGGCTTCCACGGCCGCGTTCAGCGCCAGGATGTTGGTCTGGAAGGCGATGCCGTCGATGACGCTGATGATGTCGGAGATCTTGCGGCTGGCCTCGTTGATGCCCTTCATGGTCTCCACCACCTGGCCCACCACCTCGCCACCCTGCACAGCCACGCTGGAGGCGCTCATGGCCAGCTGGTTGGCCTGGGCGGCGCCGTCGGCGTTTTGCCGCACGGCGGAGCTCAGTTGCTCCATGCTGGCGGCGGTCTGCTGCAGCGCGCTGGCCTGGGCTTCGGTGCGGGCGGACAAATCCTGGTTGCCCTGGGCTATCTCGTTGCTGGCGGTGGAGACGGCGTCGGCGCTCTGGCGCACGCCGTGCATGCTGTGGGCCAATTGGTTGCGGAACTGCTCCATGTCCAGGCACAGGCGGCCCAGCTCGTCGGCCGAGCGGGATGTGATGGGCGTGCCCAGGTCACCGCTGGCCAGGCGGTTCAGTGCGTCGGCCAAGGCGCGCACCGGGCGCACCACCAGCGCGCGGCTGGTCCAGGTCAACACCACGCCCAGCAGCACGGCCACGCCCAGCACAGCCAGCCACAGCTCGATCACCAGCGCGCGGGCGCGGGCCATCAGCTCGGCGGTGGGCGCGTCGGCCACGATGGCCAGGCTCCAGGGCGCAAAGCGCTTGACGGCCAGCGTGCGCGGGGTGCGCGTGCCACCGGTGGCATGGCGCGTGGCGTCCAGCGGCGAGCCCAGGCTGTCCACAAATTCTTCTTCTTTCACGTTGACCAGGGTTTGCAGCCAGTCCTTGTCTTGCGGCTGCTCCAGGTTCAGCGGCTGCACGCCGGCACGCATGCCGAAGTAGCGGCCCAGGCTGGCGCCGCTGCGGGTGTCCAGCGCGTAGACGGCGCCGCTTTGTGCGTGCTGCAGTTTTTGCATGCTGGCCTCCAGCCGGCCCAGCAGGCCGCCGATGTCGGAGCCGATGAACAGGATGCCCACGGTGTTGCCGTTGATGCGTATGGGCTCATACACCGACATGTATTCGCGGCCGAACAGCGAGGCGCGGCCTATATAGGTCTGGCCTTGCGCCATCAGCGCATAGGCGGGGTTCTTGCGGTCCAGCAGCGTGCGAAAGGCGCGCTCGCCCTGGGCGTTGCGCAGCGAGGTGGTGACGCGCAGGTAGTCGTCCCCCTGGCGGGCGAACACGGTGGCGATGGCGCCGCCGGAGTCTTGGGTGAAAGCGTCCATCAGGTCGAACTGGCCGTTCAACGGCTTGTCGGCTAGCAGCAGCACGGGCTCGCTGCCCGAGGTGTCGAGCTTGAAGGCGCCGGCCAGCCGCGACTTGAACAGGTTGAAGTCCTTGCGCGCCTGCTCGCGCGCGCTTTCGTCATAGGCGGTGAAGGTGGCGTGCACCTGCTCCACAAACAGCAGGGACTGGCGGCGCGCGGCCTCTTGGGAGTCGCTCCAGATCTGCCAGCTCAGCAGGGCTGCCATGGCACCCAGTGAGAGCAGCACGGCGGACAGGGCGGAGGCGGACAGTTTCGCGCCTATGGAGTGTTTGAACATGGTGTGTCTTCTTCAGTGTCTTGTACGTTGTGGGTCGGTGGCGACAGACACGGCACAGCCGGCTGCCCCGCATCGGCTCACGCAAAAGACGGGAAGAGGACGCAATCCGCCCATGGCCACGCCATGGTGAGATGACAGGAAAGCGGGCAGAGTAGCCCTTCCTGGCAGCCCCGCTGTCATAGTCCATCGCCTTGAAGAGGGCGGTACGCATCAGACCGGTGGCTTTGCGACGCTGGCTTTCGCTCAGGTGTGCCGAAGGCGCTAATTATACGCGTACACATTTTTTTGTCAACGGACGGATTGGAGTCGGCTGTCTAGAGCCGGTGGCCACATGTGTGTCGCAGCGCCAGGCAGGCTCAGTGAGCCAGCGCACAGATGCATGGCGTCTTCGTCCGTACGCTTAAGCCCTACACCGCCCCCAAAAAGTGTGGCGGATCAATGGCAACCAATGAGGAGGACAACATGTCAATTTCACCCCTGGCGCAGACCCCACGCGGCAACGGCGCACACTTCGCCGCAGACACGGTGGCAGACCTGGACCTGGCGAGCCCGCAGGCCGCGTCAGCCGTCTCCTGGGGTGCGATATTTGCCGGTGCAGTGGCGGCGGCAGCGGCATCGCTGGCGCTGCTGGCCCTGGGCACCGGCCTGGGCTTGTCTTCCATTTCGCCGTGGGCCCAGAGAGGGGTGCAGGCCAGCACCTTCGGCGTGGCCAGCATCGTGTGGGTCATCGTCACCCAGCTGTGCGCCAGTGCGCTGGGTGGGTACCTGGCCGGTCGGCTGCGCACGCGCTGGACGGCGGTGCACACCGATGAGGTGTATTTCCGCGACACCGCGCACGGCCTGCTGTCGTGGGCCGTGGCTTCGCTGGTGACGGCCGCATTGCTGCTGTCAGCGGCATTTGGTGCTGTGGGCACGGCGGTGCAAGCCTCCGCCACGGCGGCCACCGGCGCGGCGGTGGTCGGCGCCGCCGCGGCGGGCACGGCCAGCCGTGGCGCCAGCGGCTCGGTGCAAGGGGAGGGTGTCGGCAGCGCGAATGGCGCGCTCGGCATTGCCGGCGCTGGCTCCATGGGCTACCTGATTGATTCGCTGTTCCGCAAGGACGCCACCGCCATATCCAGCACCACAGCCACGGTTGCATCCAGCGCAGACAGTGGCGCGGACACATCCCGTGTGCCGGTGCCCGAGGTCACCCGCATTTTTGCCAATTCCATCCAATCCCCGGTGCTGCCGCCGCAAGACGTGCGTTACCTGGGCCAACTGGTGGCGCAGCGCACCGGCATCCCGCAGGCCGACGCCGAGCGCCGGGTGACAGACGCCTTCACCACGCTGCAGACCAGCATCAGCAATGCCAAGGCCGCCGCCGCGCAGGCCGCTGAAACTGCCCGCAAGCTGGGCATACAGGTGACGCTGTGGCTGTTCGTCGCGCTGTTGTCCGGTGCCTTCATTGCCAGCTTCACGGCCACGCTGGGTGGCCGCGAGCGCGACGCCTGAGCGGTTACTGCTTTCCCGATCCCATCTCTAACCACCCACAAAGGAGACTTGCCATGCGTTCCCTGATCCTGTTTCTCGTCGGCGTGCCCATTCCCATCATCATTTTGATCGCCTTGTTCGTGCGCTAAGGCGCAGCGTTTTGCCTCTCAACCATTCATCAGAAAGAACACCCATCATGGCCACCCGCACCCCCGCCAAACGCGCAAGCACCGCCAGGAAGGCGCCCGCCGCGCCGAAGGCAGCCAAGTCGCTGAAGGCAACCAAGACAGCCAAGACATCCAAGGCGGCCAAAACACCCAAGGCGCCGAAGGCGCAGGACGCCGTCGCCCTGCTGCGTGCCGATCACAAGCTGGTCTCCGGCCTGTTTGACGACTATGAAAAGACCCGCTCGCCCGCGCGCAAGAAGGCGCTGGTGTCCAAGATCTGCGACGAACTGACCGTGCACGCCCAGGTGGAAGAAGAAATCTTCTACCCCGCGGTGAAGCAGGCCTTGAAAGACAAGGAACTGGTGCCCGAAGCCACGGTGGAGCACGCCACGCTGAAAGACCTGATCGCCCAGGTGGAGGGCAAGGAGCCGGACGGTGAAATGTTCGACGCCAAGATCAAGGTGATGTCCGAATACGTGAAGCACCACGTGAAGGAAGAGCAAAACGAGATGTTCCCCAAGGCCAAGCGCACCAAACTCGACATGGCGGCGCTGGGCGGTCAAATGGCGGCGCGCAAGGAAGAACTGAAGGCGCAAAAGTCGCCTGATGCGACGTCCCCTGGTCTGCTGGCCAGCTTGAGTGGCCGGTTGGCCATGGGTTAACTCGACTTGTCGGCCGCGCACACGGCGGCTCCCTTTCCCCCAACCCTGTCGCCGATGTGTCGTCGCCCGTTCGGCGACGCTTCGGCGGCGCTTCGGCCATTTTCAACTGAGGTCCCACCATGAAGAAATCCCCTGCGGCCAAGCCCGTTGTCGACACCGATCCTGCGCGCGCGCAGGCTGCGCAAACCGAGGCCCTGGCGGCCGGCATGCCGTTCAATGCCAACAAGGCGCTGGAGCATGGCGCTGCCGATGGCGTCAACCCACCCCGCGGCCAGACCGTGGCGCCGGCGTCGCGCCTGCCCACGGGCAGCACACTGACCGAGGACAACGGCACACTGAAGACCGGCAGCGTGGCGCCCGAGGGCGTCAACGCCGCCATAGAGCCGCTGGACCGCGTGCGGGTCGATTCCGGCGGCCAGGCGCTGACCACCAACCAGGGTGTGGCGGTGGCGGACAACCAGAGTTCGCTGAAGGCCGGCGTGCGCGGCCCGGTGCTGCTGGAAGACTTCATCCTGCGTGAGAAGATCACCCACTTCGACCACGAGCGCATTCCCGAGCGCATCGTGCATGCGCGCGGCTCGGCCGCGCACGGCTACTTCGAATGCTACGAGCCGTTGACCCGGCTGACCAAGGCGGCGCCGTTCAAGGAGGCGGGCAAGGTGACACCGGTGTTCGTGCGCTTTTCCACCGTGGCCGGCGAGCGCGGCTCCAAAGACACGGCGCGCGACGTGCGCGGCTTTGCCGTCAAGTTCTACACCGACGAAGGCAACTGGGACCTGGTGGGCAACAACATGCCGGTGTTCTTCATCCAGGACGCGATGAAGTTCCCGGACCTGGTGCATGCCGTCAAACCCGAGCCGCACCATGGCATGCCGCAGGCGGCCAGCGCGCACGACACGTTCTGGGATTTCGTTTCGCTGATGCCCGAATCCACCCACATGCTGATGTGGGCCATGAGCGACCGCGCCATCCCCCGCAGCTACGCCACCATGGAGGGGTTTGGCGTGCACACCTTCCGGCTGGTGAACGAGGCCGGTGAGTCGGTGTTCGTCAAGTTCCACTGGGAGCCCAAGTTCGGCACCCATTCGCTGGTGTGGGACGAGGCGGTGAAGATCTCCGGCGCCGACCCGGATTACCACCGCCGCGACCTGTGGGAGCGCATCGAGGCCGGCGCCTTTCCCGAGTGGGAGTTGGGCGTGCAGGTGTTCACGGAAGAGCAGGCGGAAGCCTTCAGCTTCGACATCCTGGATGCCACCAAGCTGATCCCCGAAGAACTGGTGCCCATCACACCGGTGGGCCGCATGGTGCTGAACCGCAACCCTGACAACTTCTTTGCCGAGACCGAGCAGGTGGCGTTTTGCGTGGCGCATGTGGTGCCGGGCATCGACTTCAGCAACGACCCGCTGCTGGCCGGGCGCATCCACTCGTATGTGGACACCCAGATCAGCCGCCTGGGCGGGCCGAACTTCCACGAGATCCCCATCAACGCGCCGGTGGCGCAGGTGCACAACAACCAGCGCGATGGCATGCACCGCCAGGCCATCCCGCGTGGCCGGGTGGCGTACGAGCCCAATTCATTGGGCGGGGGCTGCCCCTTCCAGGCCGGTGCGGCGCAAGGCTTCGTGACGATCCCCGAGCGCCTGGCGGCGAAGGAGAACCACGACAAGGTGCGCGCCAAGCCCGAGAAGTTTGCTGACCACTACACGCAGGCCACGTTGTTCTTTGACAGCCAGACGCCGGTGGAGCAGGCCCACATTGCCGCCGCCTTCCGCTTCGAGCTGAGCAAGCTCACCGTGCCGGCGGTGCGCCAGCGCATGGTGGCATCGCTGCGCAACGTGTCCGAGGCATTGGCGGGCCAGGTGGCCGAGGGCCTGGGCATGGACCTGCCCGACGCCATGCCGCGCGTGCTGGCCAGGGTGGCCAAGCCGGAGGTGAAGAACTCGCCGCCGCTGTCGCTGACGGCGCGGCCGGGCGACGGCTCCATCACCGCGCGCAAGGTGGCCATTGTGGTGGCCGACGGTGTGGTGGGCAAGAGCGCGATAGCCTTGCGCGACGCGCTGCTGGCCGAAGGCGCCGCGCCACGCTTTGTGGCGCCGCGCATCGGCAAGGTGAAGACCTCGGACGGCAGTGCGCTGCAGGCCGATGCCTCGCTGGAGAACGAGCCCGGTTTCCTGTTCGACGCCATGGCGCTGGGCGACGGTGCGGATGCCGTCGCGGCCCTGGCGCGGGACGGCCACACGATGGAGTTCATCAAGGACCAATACCGCCATTGCAAGACCATCCTGGCGCTGGGTGCCTCCGAGTCACTGCTGGCGGATGCGGGTGTGCGCCGGCAGTTGCCGGGCGGGGGTGATGACCCGGGCATCATCGTCAGCGCGGCGTCGGCGGCAGCGACCAAGGCGTTCATCGCCGGCATCGCGCGCCACCGGCACCCGGAGCGGGAGACGGATCCGCCAGTGGTCTGATGGCCGCGATTGTCCTGCCGGTGGCGAGGTTTTTTTGACCATCTGTATACCATCCATATGGATGGTGATACGATGAGCCCATGGGCAAGAAAACTTCTGTGGCGCCGGCGGGTTCTTCGATCGCGGAATCGGAAAAGATCACCATCAACCTCGGTTTCGTCGATCTGGGCCAGATCGACCTGCTGGTGTCCGAGCGCTTCTACAGCAATCGCACCGACTTCATCAAGACGGCCATCCGCAACCAGCTGGCCACCCACGCCGACGCCGTGCGCCAGGTGGTGGTGCGCAAGACGCTGGTGCTGGGTTTGCAGCACTTCGACGCCGAGCAGTTAAAGGCCGTGCGGCGCAGCAAGGAAGTGCTGCATGTGCGCGTGCTGGGGCTGATGAGCATTGCCGATGACGTCACTCCCCAGCTGGCGTTGGACACCTTTGCCTCCCTGACCGTGCTGGGCGCCTTGCACGCGCCCGCAGCCGTGAAAGCCGCGCTGGCCAGCCGCATGGTCTGACCAGCTCTCTTCTGTTCTTTTTTTCACTTTGAAAGTCCCCATGAACCCAGCCATGAGCGACCTGATGCGCCAGGCGATGCAATTGACAAGCGCGGGGCAACTGCAAGAGGCCACGCGCGCCATCCAGCAGGCCCTGGCCCAGGGTGGCCGCCCGGCTGACAGCGCCGCTGTGCACGCCGCCGCGCCGTCCGGCCTGGTGCTGGATGGCTGCGTGTTTGAAACCCGGCGCGAGCCGGTGGTCGATGACGGGGTGGGCGTCGCGCCGGACGAAACCTTCACCGCCGGCGTGCACAGCCATGCCGGCCTGACGCGCGACTACAAGCTGTACACCCCGCCCGGCGGCGCCAGGCCAGGGATGCCGCTGGTGGTGATGCTGCACGGCTGCACCCAGGACCCGGACGACTTTGCCGCCGGCACGGCGATGAACGCGCACGCGCAACGCCAGGGCTTTCTGGTGCTGTACCCGGCCCAATCTCACAGCGCCAACCCGTCGCGCTGCTGGAACTGGTTCAAACACAACCACCAGCGGCGCGGCGCCGGCGAGCCGGCGCTGATTGCCGACCTGGTGCACAAGGTGGTACGTGATCACGGGGTGGACCCACAACGCATCTTCATCGCCGGCCTGTCGGCCGGTGGCGCCATGGCGGCGGTGGTGGCTGCGGCCTACCCGGAGCTGTTCGCCGCCGTGGGCGTGCATTCAGGGCTGCCGGTGGCCAGCGCCAATGGGGTGCCCGAGGCGATGGCGGTGATGCGCAGCGGCAGTGGCCGTGGCCCCGCTGCGGCGGCGGGCGGCCCGCGGGTGCGCACCATCGTCTTCCATGGCGACCGCGATGGCACGGTGCACCCGCGCAATGGGCAGCAAGTGCTGGCCGACGTGCTCAGCAGCGCCGGCCCTGCAGGAACGCCTGCGGGAACAGACGCGGCAATGCATGCGGTGGAATCCAAGGGCGCATCACCCCGTGGCCAGGCCTACACCCGAGCCACCTATGCCGATGCCGGCGGCATCACGTGGGCAGAACACTGGACGCTGCACGGCGCCGGTCATGCCTGGTCTGGCGGGCAGGCCAGCGGGTCCTACACGGACCCTTCGGGTGTGGACGCCAGCGCAGAGATGCTGCGTTTCTTCATGGCCTGACGGCGGCTTTCTTTGTTGTGAACCTGCTGGCCGGCCAGAGCAGCAGGTCAGCTGCTCTTGCTGCCGGTGGTGCTCTTTTCACCGCCCTTGGCCTTGCGGTTGCTGGTGCCGCTGACCGACTTGGCCTTGCTGGGCGTTGCAGCGGCAGCGGCGGCGGACTTGGTGTCCCTGGTGCCTTGCCGGGTGGAGGTGTCAGCGGGTTTGGTGTTGCCAGTGGGCATGAAGGTGCTCCTTGTGGTGTGGGCCGCAGGATGCAGCCCGTGAATTCACTGTAGGGCGGGGTGGCAGCCGGGGCTGTCGTCCGCGAAGGCGTTGTGCTGTCGGACGAGGGCGCGTCTGCACTTCTGCTGATAATGCTTGTCACGCTGCCCGCAGCGCACCCCGACCCACCCAACCCGTCGAGACCCGCCATGGACCTGCCCGCCCACAAGCTCACCATGACCATCCTGATGACGCCGGACACGGCCAACTTTGCCGGCAACGTGCACGGTGGCCACCTGTTGAAGTGGCTGGACCAGGTGGCCTATGCCTGCGCCAGCCGCTATGCGGCCAAGTACGTGGTGACGGTGTCGGTGGACCAGGTGACGTTTCGCGAGCCCATCCTGGTCGGCGAGCTGGTGACCTTTCTGGCCAGCGTCAACCACACCGGCACCAGCTCGATGGAGGTGGGCATCAAGGTGATGGCGCAAGACATCCGCAGCCAGAAGATGCGGCATGTGAACAGCTGCTTCTTCACCATGGTGGCGGTGGATGACGCGCGCAAGCCGTCCAGCGTGCCGCCGCTGCAGCCCGCCACGCCGGACGAGCAGCGCCGCTTCGAGGCCGCCAAGCTGCGTAAGGCGCTGCGGCAGGAGTTTGGCGAGCGGCTGGCGGCAATGAAGTCGGCGGCAGTGGCGGCGGGGGCTGCGGCCTGTTGACAACGCTGTGGACAGCGCGCCGGCAGCCGTGCCCGGCGCGCTTTTTTCGCCACTGCGTTTTGCCTGAGCGGCGCCTACAAGTGCCGGCATCTTCTCCTACACATCGGCGGCATCGCCTCCTACGCATTGCTTGTCGAAGCGTTTAACAGCTGACAAACATTGGCCCCGTCTCGCCTGGCCGAGCAAGCGCCGTTTCTTTTTCCAAATCAACTGCTTGTGCTCACGGCCCGCCTGCCGGGCGCGGATTTTGCACGCCCGCTCGCTGACTGACCACGCACCACCCACCATTCAGCAAATAACAGGGTGGCGTTCTTACAAGGAGGAGCGCTCAGTCGCCTCTCCTTTTGGGTACGCAGTGGCGGTGGATAAGCATTCGTTTTGGCGTCTTCATTCACTTTCAAAGTAGGAGAGAACCCATGGCAACAGTTCAGAAGTATCTGGCGGTGGCGGGCACGGTTCTGGCGCTGTGCGCCCAGGCCGCCTATGCAGCGCCCACCGCGTGCAGCTTCAGCGGCGGTGTCACGCTCAGCGCCACGCAGGCGCCCGGCACCTATTACACCGACCGCTATGCACCTGCCGGCTTCAGCGCTGCCGGCGGCGTGCTCAGCGTGTCTGTGGACCCGGCGGACGCGGCGGCCAATCGGCCGCTTGCCTTTGGCGACGCGTTCTACGACACGCAAGGCCGCAAGTGCGACCTGGGTGCCGGCAGCTACGCGGTCAGCGCCGATTTGTACGTGGGCCGCGATCTGGCCAGCCTGAACCAGCGCATTGCCGGCCTGTGGTCCACCGGTGGCAACACCCCCGACCCGACCTACCCCATCATTGAACTGGCCAACGGCGCCAACGGCCTGTTCTTTCAGGGCTGGGACAGCGCCGGCGCCTGGATGAACCTGGGTGGCGGCTTGGCGCTGGACACCTGGTACACGCTGGGCTTCTCGGTGGACGGCGCTGCCGACACCGTCACCTACAGTGTCAATGGCATTGCCGTGGGCACGGTCAACGGCTACGGTGCCGATTTCGTCACCGACGTGATGTTCCAGGACTACAACAAGGGTACTGCCTACACCGCCATGTGGCGCAACCTGGACGTGACCGCCGCCGAGGTGCCTGAGCCCGGCTCCATCGCCCTGCTGGGCCTGGCGTTGGCCGGTCTGGCCGTGGCGCGCCGGCGTCAGCAGCGCCGGGGTTGAGCGGCAGCGGCCCCTGGGCCACGCCGCAGCACACACAAGGGGCCTATCGGGGCCCTTTGTTTTTTGGCCTGGCGGTTTTCACTTGCTTCACAATGGCGCCATGCAAGCCCCAGTCGCATCCGCCATGCCCACGCCACCCACCTCAAAAGCTTCCGGCGCCCCCGACGCCGCGGTCCCCCTTGGCATCACCCCGCTGGAGAAGATGCCGGCGCAGCAGCGCTTCTGGCGCTGGTTTTATGCGCTGGCCGGCGCGCTGCTGGGATTGGTTGGCGGCGTGATGCTGCTGCGGCTGGTTGCCGAGGCGTTGGACGGCTCTGCAGGTGAGGGCGCGAGCGCCGGCGTGGTGGTGCTGGTGGCGCTGCTGCTGGGCGCTGTGGGCTGGTGGTATGGCAGCCTGTGCTTCGCGCGCTACCAGGGCAGCCTGCACGCGGGCGAAGGCGTGGTGCTGCACAGCGGCGTGTGGTGGCGCAGCGAGGCCTGGGTGCCGATGGCGCGGCTGCAACACCTGGACGTGACGCAAGGCCCGCTGGACCGCCTGTGGGGCATGGCCACGCTGACGCTGAACACCGCCGGCACGCACGACCACCGCCTGCGCATCAAGGGCCTGCCGGTGGCGCAGGCCCACGCGCTGCGCGCGGCGTTGCTGCCGCGCACGCGGAGCGCGCATGAGTGAGGAAGCAGTGACGCCGCCACCCGGCGCTGCGCAAGCGCTGCCGCAGGCTGTTGCGCAGCCCATGCTGGGCCTGCACCCGCTGTCGTTCCTGTTCGTGTTTGCCAAGGGCTTCAAGCATGTGGCGCTGCCGATCGTGGCGCTGGTGTTCTTTGGCCGGCAGACCAAGAGCTGGGAGCTGTTCGTCATCCTGCCGGTGCTGGTGGGCGTCAGCATTGCCTACATCCGCTCGCGCGCGTTTCGCTACCAGGTGGGCGAGGACGAACTGGTGCTGCGCGAAGGCGTGCTGGACCGCACGCTGCGCCACATCCCGCTGGGGCGCATCCAGCACATCAGCCAGCGGCGCCAGCTGCCGCACCGGTTGCTGGGCGTGACCGAGCTGCGGCTGGAGTCGGCCTCTGGCGGCAAGCCCGAGGCGGTGATGAAGGTGCTGGGCCTGAAGGAGGCGCAGGCGCTGGAGGCGCTGCTGCATGACCGGGGCGCCGGCGCGGCGGACCTGCCGCCCGACCCGGCTGCCAACTGCCCGGATTCCAGCTTTCCGGCCGCGGGCAATGCGGCCCCCGGCCCCACCGCCCGGAACAGTGCGCCCGCCAACACCGCCACCCATGCCGCCGCCCCCGTCGCTGCGGGCGCAGACGCCGCGCACACGTCGCCGCAGCTGCTGCACCAGCTCTCCACCGCCGACATCATCCGCCTGGGCCTGACGTCCAACCGCGGCATGGTCATCGTGGGCGTGGCCATGGGCGCCATCATGCCCAACGACACCGCGCGCAAGATCATCCTGCCGTACATGAAGCTGCCGTTCCAGTGGGGGAAGGGGCTGCTCACCAGCGAGTGGGTGGCCTCACACTGGTTTGGCACCGTGCTGGGTGTGGTCGCAGTGGTGCTGATGGCATTGGTGCTGCTGCGCGCGCTGTCGGTGGCGCTGGCGTTCTTCAAATACAAGGGCTTCACGCTGACCCGCGAGGGCGGCAAGCTGGTGGCCACCTTTGGCCTGAGCACGCATGTGCGCGCCAGCGCGCGGCTGTCGCGCCTGCAGCGCTGGCAGATTGACGAAAACCTGGTGCACCGCTGGATGGGTCGCTGCCGCCTGGGCGTGGCGGTGGCCGGCGGCGGCGGCGAGCGCGGCCACGGGCTGGAGCCCACCGCGCATCTGGATGAGTTGGCCCCCATCGCCACACCTGCACAGGCCCAAGCCCTGTTGAAGATGAGCCTGCCGGCGCTGGACTGGGGCGCGCTGCAATGGCAACCGCTGCCCAAAGCCGGTTTGCGCAAGCTGATGGTGCAGGCGCGATGGCTGCTGCCGGGCGGGGCGGCGCTGCTGTGGCTGGTGTCGCGCCAGCACTGGGCCATGCCCTGGGGCTTCTGGCCGGTGTTGACGGCGGTGCTGGCGGGCCTGTGGCTGTGGCACGGCCTGGCCTGGGGCCGCTTTGCCGCCTATGCGCAGGCCGGCGACGTGCTGGTGCACCGCTGCGGCGTGCTGCGCCGGCGCTGGGTCATCGTGGCCATGCCAAGACTGCAAAGCCTGCGCCTGGCCACCTCGCCGCTGGACCGCAACCTGGATGTGGCCACGCTGCAGGCCGACACGCAAGGCGGCTCGCGCAAGCAGCGCGCGCTGGACATGCCCGGCGTGCCGTTGGCGCAGGCTGCCGCGCTGCGCGCGGATCTGTGGCGGCGCATGGTGTGAATCGGCTGTGTATGATGGCCCGCAGAAGCTCCAGGAGACACCATGCCCTCTAACCGCCGCCACGTACTGGCTGCTGCCGCAGCATTGCCTTTCATCGCCAACAGCGCCTTCGCGCAAAAGGGCGAGTGGATGCCCACCAAGCCGATCAAGATCATCGTCCCCTACCCACCGGGCGGCTCGTCCGACATCATCGCGCGCGCCATCAGCCAGCCGCTGAGTGAGGCGCTGAAGCAGACCGTGATCGTCGACAACAAGCCCGGTGCCAATGGCAACCTGGGCGCCGACCTGGTGGCCAAGTCGGCGGCCGATGGGCTGACGATTCTGCTGTGCGACGTGGGCGCGCTGGCCATCAGCCCCTCGGTCTACACCAAGCTGCCGTTTGACCCCAGCAAGGACTTGCGCGGCGTGGCCATGCTGGCCTATTCGCCGCACCTGCTGGTGGTGCACCCCTCGGTGCAGGCCAACAACGTGAAGGAGCTGGTGGCGCTGTCGAAGAAGAGCGATCTGAACTTTGCCGTCACCGCCACCGGCAGCGCGCCGCACCTGGCTGGTGTGGCGCTGGAATATGCCACCGGCGCGCGCTGGCAGTATGTGCCCTACAAGGGCGGCGTGGAGGCGGTGCGCGACACCGTGGCCGGCCAGACCCAGGTGCTGATGAACGGCGCACTGGCCACGCTGCCCATGGTGCAGGCCGGCAAGCTGAAGGTGCTGGGTGTCTCCAAGGCCACGCGCATGCCGCTGCTGGGCACGGTGCCCACCATCGCCGAGCAGGGCGCGCCGGGTTACGAGACCGGCACCTGGCAGGGTGCGCTGGTGCCGCGCGGCACGCCCGAGGCGGCGGTGGCCAGGCTGAACGCCGAGCTGACGCGCATCATCCGCTCGCCCGACATCCGCTCTCGCCTCACCGTGCAGGGCGCTGAGGTGCTGACGATGACGCCGGCCGAGCAGGACAAGCTGTTCAACACCACGCGCGCGCACTGGGCGCAGGTGGTGGCCAAGGCGGGCATCAAAGCGGACTGAGCGCGGCTGCGCGCCGCCGCCGCAAAAGCGCCGCAGCAAAACCTGTGGCATTTGTGACAAAGTGCCGCGGCTGTCATTGTTTGTCGTGGATGTGCCGGCTACAGTGCATCGGTTCGCGCTGTCACACCGATATGCTGTGTTTCCCCTTTGCCTGAAAAGGAAGATGCCATGCCCCAGCTGATCTTCAGAGTGCTCAGTCCCGCCATGCAGCCCCCCATGGGCAGCAGCCCGCCGATGCCTGACCCGACGCCCATGTACGGCGGTGGCATGGCCAATGGCAGCACGTTCATGCCGCCGTTTGGCAACGCCCTGGTGACAGGTGGCGCCAAGGTCGGCAACAAGTGGCTGGGCTGCACCTACATGTGCCCGCCCTACACCATCCCCGGCTTGGGCGAAGTGGAGCAGCTGGGCGTTTAGGGCCGGCCGGCTGGCTGGCTAAAACCCGATCTGCTCGGCCTCGCCGCTGGCGCTGCCGGCCAGGCTGTCGGCGCCGCCGCCCGAGGGCAGCATGCCGCTGCGGGTGGCTTCCATCAACTGGTCGGGGCTCATCTCGGTGGCGTCGAAGTCGTGCAGCCGGATGAACTCGGTGCGGTCTATCGCCAGCTCCAGGTAGAAGATGTTGTTGCTCTCGGTGTAGAAGCTCACGCGGCGCATCTCGGGGCGGTCCAGCGGGGTGTCCACGCTGAGCATTACCTGCTTGTTCAGCACCAGCATCTTGGGCTGGTTCTGCGTGATGTTGGTCTGCAATTCCCGGCGCACCTTGCCGGTGAAGTCGCCCACGATCTGGTTCATCAGCTCGCCCATGATGTTGGCCACCTCGTCCGAGGTGTGTGACTTGGCCAGCTCTTCCTTGGGCATGCCCATGTTCAGCATGTAGGTCTCGTAGATCTCCATCGCCGTGGGGGCGGCAAAGTTCAGCACCACCAGGCCGGTGAAGCCGCCGTCAAACAGCACGAAGCAGCCAATGTCGGGCTTCAGCCCGATCTTGGTGATGCGCTGGACCATGCCCGAGTAGTTGAACTTCTTCTGCGTCGCCATGCTGAGCACCTTGCACACCGAATTGCACAGGCTGGCCAGCAGGTCTTCGGTGCCGTAGGCGACGGATTTGTGGTCGGTGGACATGGTCGGTTCCCATCTGCCGTGCGGGCGGCATTGTGTTTCGTGGGGACATTGTGCACCACGCAGACGGGCCGCGTCAGTCGGCGCTGATCTTGCGCGTCTCGATCAGCTTCTTCCAGCGCGCGTACTCGGCGGCCTGGAAGGCGGCGAACTGTTCCGGCGTGTTGGCCACGACCTCGAAGCCCAGCTCCACCAGCTTGGCTTTGGTGGCCGGCTCGTTCAGCGCGGCGGCGATGGCCTCCTGCAGCTTGGCCTTGACCGGCGCGGCCAGGCCCTTGGGTGCGGCCACGCCCTGCCACGAGTACACATTGGCGTCCTTGATGCCGCTTTCCTCCAGCGTGGGCACGTTGGGCAGCAGGGGTGAGCGCTTGGCACTGGTGATGGCCAGCGCGCGCAGCTTGCCGGCCTGGATCTGCGGCAGCACGGCGTTGATGTTCTGGAACGAGGCCTCCACCTGGTTGCCCAGCAGGTCGGTGATGGCCGGGCCGCCGCCCTTGTAGGGCACGTGGATGCCGGTGGTGCCGGTCTGCAGCCAGAACAGCTCGGCCGTCAGGTGGTCGCTGCTGCCGGCGCCGGAGGACGCGAACGTCATCTTGCCGGGGTTGGCCTTCTCATAGGCCAGCACATCCTTCAGGCTCTGGTGCTTGGAGGCATTGGGCACCACCAGCACGTTGGGCGCCTGCACGGCCACGGTGATGTAGTCAAAGTCGGTCAGCGCCTTGTAGGGCGTGGCCTTGATCAGGTGCGGTGCGATCACGTAGGGGCCCAGCGAGGCCACCAGCAGCGTGTAGCCGTCCGGTGCGGCGCGCGCCACGGCGGCGGCGCCAATGGTGCCGGTGGCGCCGGCCTTGTTGTCCACCACGAAGGTGCCGCCCAGCTTGTCGTGCAACGACGTGGTCAGCAGGCGCGCAATCATGTCGGTGGAGCCGCCCGGCGGGAAGGGCACCACCACCGTTACCGTCTTGTCAGTGGGCCACGCGGCGTGGCAGATGGCGCAGGCCAGCAGCGCGGCGGCCAGCGTGAGTGAACGAAAGGTTTTCATGAGGTCAGGGCTCCTTGGATGGTTGATGTGGGGTTGTGGGTTCAGCGCACCAGGCAGGGGCGCTTGGGGTCAAACTTCCAGTTCGGCAGCAGGTGCTGCATGGCGCTGGCGTCGTCGCGCGCGCCCAGGCCGTGCTGGCGATACAGCGCGTGCGCCTTTTCCATCTCGGCCATGTCCAGCGTCACGCCCAGGCCGGGCTTCTTTGGCACGTCAATGAAGCCGCCACGGATGGGCAGCGGCTCGCGGGTCAGCCGCTGGCCGTCCTGCCAGATCCAGTGGGTGTCGATGGCGGTCACCTTGCCGGGCGCGGCGGCGGCCACGTGCGTGAACATGGCCAGCGAGACATCGAAATGGTTGTTGGAATGCGAGCCCCAGGTCAGCCCCCAGTCGCGGCAGGTCTGGGCCACACGCACCGAGCCGGCCATGGTCCAGAAGTGCGGGTCGGCCAGCGGGATGTCCACCGCGTTGGCAGCCAGCGCATGCACCAGCTGGCGCCAGTCGGTGGCGATCATGTTGGTGGCGGTGGGCAGGCCAGTGGCGCGGCGGAACTCGGCCATCACCTCGCGGCCGGAATACCCCGCCTCGGCGCCGCAGGGGTCTTCGGCATAGGCCAGCACGCCGCGCGCGCCGCGCATCAGCGTGATGGCCTCATCCAGCGACCAGGCGCCGTTCGGGTCCAGCGTGATGCGCGCTTGCGGAAAGCGCTGGTAGATGGCGGTGACGGCGGCCACCTCGTCCTCGCCGCGCAGCACGCCGCCCTTGAGCTTGAAGTCGTTGAAGCCGTAGCGCTCGTAGGCGGCTTCGGCCAGGCGGGTGATGGCCGCCGGCGTCAACGCCTCTTCGTGGCGCAGGCGGCACCAGTCGTCTGGCGCGTCGGCCCCGGCGGCATAGGGCAGGTCGGTCTTGAGGCGGTCGCCGATGAAGAACAGGTAGCCCAGCACCTCCACCCGCTCGCGCTGCTGGCCTTCGCCCAGCAGGGCCGCCACCGGCAAGTCCATGTGCTGGCCCAGCAGGTCCAGCAACGCCGACTCGATGGCGGTGACGGCATGCACCGCCACGCGCAAATCAAACGTCTGCAGCCCGCGCCCGCCCGTGTCGCGGTCGGCGAACTGGGTTTGCAGTTGCTGCAGCAGTTGCTGGTGCTTGCCTATGGGCTGGCCGATCAGCAACGCGCGTGCGTCGTCAATCGTCTGGCGGATGCGTTCGCCGCCCGGCACCTCACCCACGCCGGTGTGGCCGGCGTTGTCTTTCAGGATGACGATGTTGCGGGTGAAGAACGGGCCGTGCGCGCCGCTGAGGTTGAGCAGCATGCTGTCGCGGCCGGCGACCGGGATGACCTGCAGGTCGGTGATCAGGGGTGTGGACATGGATAGGCAGAAAGCGGCGCGCCCGGCGCATGGGCTCGCGATGCGCCCAACCTAGGTCAAGCGCTGTTTGATAACGTTAACTAATGAAGAAAAGTTGAATATTAACGTTAACTTTCTCGTCGTCAATATGTTGAAGCTAGGGGTAAACCCTGAAATGGCTCAAACGCTGTCGCGTTCGATGATCTGGAAGCCGATGTCCATCACCGGCGTGGCGGCCGCCCGGCCTTCGGCGCGGTCCACCAAGGCCTGGGCGGCCAGCTGGCCGATGCGGGTGCCGTCGATGCGCACTGTGGTCAGCGCTGGCTCCAGGTCGCAGGACAGCGACAGGTCGCCAAAGCCCATCACCGCCAGCCGTCCGGGCACGGCGATGCCCTGCTTCTGCGCCTCGATCAGCACACCCAGCGCCAGCAGGTCGGAGCTGCAGAAGATGGCGTCGATGTCGGGTTCGGCCTGCAGCAGCGCGCGCAACCCGCTGCGCCCGCTGGACAGCGTTGTGGGCGCCGGCACCGGGTGGATCAGCGGCGGGGCGATCCTCAGCCGCGCGGCGGTGTCCACAAAGGCCTGGCCGCGACGCAGCGAGCGCTCGTCATCGCCGCCGATGATGGCCAGCCGCCGCCGCCCTCGCGCATACAGGTACTCGCACACAGTGCGCCCCACGTCCACATGCGAGAAGCCCACCACCATGTCGATGGGCGTGGGTGTCAGGTCCCAGGTCTCCACCACCGGGATGCCGGCGGCATGCAGGCGGCGGCGCCCCTCAGGCGAGTGCATGATGCCGGTCAGCACAATGCCGTCGGGCCGGCGGCCGATGATGGCGCTCAGCAGGTCGTCTTCGCGCTGGTTGGAATTCTCATAGCCGCTCTGGCCCAGCATCAGCTGGTAGCCGCGCCCGGCCAGCTCGGCGGTCAGCGCCTGGATGGTCTCCAGGAACACCGGCCCGGCCAGCGTGGGCACCAGCGCCGCCACCAGGCGGCTCTTGCTGGAACGCAGCCCGCCGGCCAGCAGGTTGGGCACGTAGCCGGTCTTGGCGATGGCGTCCTGCACCTTCTTCACCGTGGCCGGCGGCACCTGGTCGGGCGTGTTGACCACGCGCGACACCGTCATCATCGACACCCCGGCCAGCCGCGCGACGTCGTTGACCGTGATGCTCTGCGGGCGCGTGCGCGCCGGCCGTGCCGGCGCGGGCTGCAACTTCAGGTCGGGGTCGCTCATTGCGGGGTATGTTACCCGCAGCTCCGCCGTCCAGGCGGCGCGCCTGGCCTGCCTGCCCGCCTGCAGGCGCCGCCTGCCCCTGGGGTAAATACGGATTCTTTCGCCAAATATTTACGTTAACAATCAAAACACTCTATAAGTTAACGTTAACAAAAATCCAAACCGAAGCCGCGCGGCGATTTCGGCAGCCCTCACCCCACCCAGGAGATGTCACGTCATGAAGAAACCGTATTTCAGGTATTGGCCCGCAGCGCCGCTCGTGCTGGCGACAGCGGTGATCTGGGGCTGCGGCGGCGGCGACGGCCGCGGCACCTACGAGGGCCCTCCCACCGTCCCCATCAGCGCGTCATTCCGGACGGCTGGGCTGGTGTACGGCGCGTCCACGGTGGCCACCGATGCCCAGGGCAACCAGACGGTCAGTGTGGCGGTGCTGACGCAGACCGGCGTCAAGACCCTGACCGCTGGCCCCACCACCGCCGCCAAGGCCACGGCGCTGCGCGCCAGCCTGGTGGCGGGCAACCTGGTGGACTGGCTGCCCAACGGCGACACGGGCGCGCTGGTGGCCGACGACGCCGCGCAGACCTTCAACGTCATTCTGGCCAAGGGCAGCTCAGCCGCGGCGCAGTTCAACCTGGCCAAGTACGGCCCGGCGGTGAGCCGCAACAACAACGTGCCCGGCCCCATGGTGGCTGCCGGCTGGGTCTATGGCAAGACCACCACCAGCATCACCGTGGGGGACGGCACCATCGTCACCGCCGACCAGGCCAAGCGCGCCTATGCCACGCCGATCAAGCGCTACGAGGAGACCTACACCGTCTCGCCCAATGTGAAGGTGTTCAACGTCAACACCGCCGACTACACCAAGAGCGCGGCGTCCGACCTGGCGTCCATCCCGGTCACGGCCAACTACAACTACAGCACCACCGCGCGCCAGGCCGCCTACCTGCTGTTTGACGGCAACTACCAGGGCGCCGCCAGCGCGCAGGTGATCGCCATCTGGTACTTCACGCCGCAGTCCACCACAGACGGCAAGCCGGTGTGGGACGTGCCCACGCTCAGCCCCATGCTGGCCGACAAGGGCAACGACCCGGTGTCGGGCCAGCCGTTCATCGCCATCAACGCCACCTCGCCGCAGAGCGCCCCCTACTCGCGCAGCACCGAGCCGTTCGAGATCGTCAAGAACACCATGTACTTCGTCGGCGACAACGAAGTAGCGTCCTACCTGTTCAAGGCCGACATGGGCACGCCCAACGACCCGTCGGACGACAAGATCATCAAGATCGACGCCGGCTGGCCCAACAGCGGCTACCAGTACTGGAAGAACATCGAGCTGCTGGGCATGGACCCGCGCAGCGTGACCGATCTGTGGCTGACGCACGGCCACGTGGACCACTACGGCACGGTGGTGGAGCAGTTGAAGATGGCAGACCACGCCGGCAAAACGCTGACGCTGTGGGGCTCCAAGGAAGACGTGGCCGGCATCACTGGTGACCAACAGGGCAATGTGTGGAACATTGCCGGCGCGCTGCCCGCCAGCGAGACGGTGATACGCGCGCGCACCTCCAAGTATTACGAGTACGACAAATGGTACGACTACGGCAACGTGCAGTTGATGGTGATCTGGTCGCCCGGCCACACACCGGGCAGCACCAACATGCTGTTCAAGGTGAAGAACCCCACCGACGGCAAGTTCTACACCTTCGGCTACCACGGCGGCTACGGCGTCAACGGGCTGGAGAGACCCAGCGCCACCAACGGCTGGCTGCGCCTGGCTTTCCAGCATGGCTTCAGCTACCTGCAGCAGACGCTGGACGTGGACTTCGTCTCGCCGCAGCACACCAACCAGTTCCCCATCGTCGAGGTGTACCAGGCGCTGAAGGCCTACAACCGCGACCCGGCCAACGCCGCCAGGCAGCTGACCATGCTGGACGCGATGCGCTCCAAAGTGTTCGACTCGCCGGTGATTGGCGGTGCCAACATCACCAGCGAATTCGCCAACCAGCTGGAGAAGCGCCGCGCCGTGATCTCCTACAAGGCCAGCGACCTCGCCAACACCTCCTACGCCAGCCTGGAGACCTCCGGCCCCTACAAGCCCGGCCGCGAAAAGGGTCTGACGGCCGTGCAGGCCACACTGCTGGACGGCGGCAAGATCATCCAGGGCTTCGTCGGCGCGCAGAACAAGAACCCGCTGCTGCCGCTGATCGCCAACGGCATTCAGACCGCCACCGACACCTTCACCAACGACCCCGGTGGCTACTACGTGCAGGTCAGCATCGACGTGCAGGACAGCACGTACAAGGGCTACCTGCCCGAAGGCTTTGTGCAGGTCAGCCCGTCGACCAACACGTCCATCACCTACCGCGGCGGTCCGGTGGAGTCGGTGCACGCCGCCAAGGGCACCTACCACCCGCCCGAGGTGCTGCGTACGCAGCGCCTGAGCTCCCTGGCCGACGCGCAGAAAGTGCTGGCCACCCTCACCAAGGGCCGCAGCGTGACCATCTCGTTGACGCCAGCGAGCGAAATCGTAGTGCCGACAGATGCCAGCAAGACCTTCCAGTAGGCTGGGCGCCAGCCTGGGCTTGGCGGTGGCGTTGCTCACCTGTGCCGGCCCAGGCCTGGCTCAGGCAGCCAGCCCGCCAGCGCTGGCGCAATCGGCCGGCCAGCCTTCGCCGGCCAGTGCCACCGCGCAGTACGCGCTGGCGCAGCACTACAACGGCGCGACCGGCCAGGCGCTGGACCTGCAGCGCGCGTTCGTGCACCTGCGCCAGGCCGCTACGCTGGGGCATGCGCAGGCGCAGGCCGAACTGGGATTTGTGTACCTCAACGGCAACGACAAGGTTCCCAAGGACTTGGTGCAGTCGTTCCACTGGTTCGGCAAGGCGGCCCACCAGGGCGTCATCGTCGCGCAATGCATGCTGGGCGACTTCTACGGCAATGGCTGGGGCGGCGCCCGGCAAGACGCCGCCGAGGCGCTGCGCTGGTACCGGCGCAGCGCCAACACGCAGGACCGCTGCGCGCCCAAGTCGCAGGTCGCGCTGTACGCCAGTTATCGATATGGCCACGGCGTGCCGGCGAATCAGGCCGTGGCGCTCAAGTGGCTGCAACAGTCCGCGCAGGCCGGCAACCCGGTGGCCCAACGCGCGCTGGGCCGCGCCTACCAGGAAGGCTATGGCGTGGTGCGCGATGAGCAACTGGCTCGGCTGTGGCTGAAGAAGTCACGCGAGGGTGCGACACCGCACGAGGATGAGGACGAGCACAGCCACGCGCACTAGGTTGTTTTGCCGCCGGGCGCATCGAGTAGCTGTGCATCAGGCCTGGCGCGTTCAGGGCCGGCACAGCGCGGTGAGGGCGCGCATGTCCGCCTGGCCAGCCAGCGCCCAGCAGGCGCGGGTGATGTCGTCGGCGCGTGCCTCGCCCAGCACGGGCGTCACCAGCGCGGTGAACTTGCCTTCCAGCTGCTGGTCGCTCAGCGGGTTTTGCAGCGAGCCTATCGCGTGGTCCACCTGCACCACCACACGGCGGCCGTCGGTCAGCACGGCGGTGACGTGCACCGCTTCTTCCTTGATGCTGTCGTCCACCGTCGCCTGCACCTTGTTGCGCAGCGCCACCACTTGCGGGTCGGTCACCACGGCGTCAGAAAACTCTTCTTCGCCCGCGTGGCCATAGATCAGCCCCACCGCGCAGCCATGGTAGACGCTGAACTTGCCCTGCAGGCCGTCCTTGGGCTCCTTCTTGCCGGTCAGCTCCAGCACCAGCGAGTGCACGCGCAGCTCGATGCGTTCCACCTGCTCCGGCGTGATGCCCTGGGCGCGCAGCTGCGCGCAGGCGTCTATGCTGGGGTGGATGACGATGCCGCAGGCAAACGGCTTGTAGGTGTTGAAGCTGATCTCAAACCGGCTGCCCAGCTCGTCCGTCACCTCGTGCCAGGCGCGCTTGTCGCTGGCCACCTGGATCAGGCCGCGCGGTGCCTCCAGCGCGCGCGGGCTGGCGGTGAATCCCTTGCTGGCCAGCAGCGCCGACATCAGCCCTGCGCGCGCCGCGCCGCCGGGGTGAAAGGGCTTGGTCATGGTGCCAAACTGCTCGCGCAAGCCTATGGGCTGCGAGGCCGCAATGCCCAGCGCCATCTGGGTCCGCTGCTCGGTCAGCCCCAGCAGCCGCGCGCAGCCTGCCGCCGCGCCCAGCATGCCGGTGGAGCCGGTGATGTGCCAGCCGCGGTCGTAGTGGTCGGGGTACATCACATTGCCCACGCGGCAGGCCACGTCGATGCCCAGCACCAGCGCGTCCAGCACGGCGCGGCCACTGGCGCCGTTGTGCTCGGCCAGCGCCAGCACCGCGCTGGCCACCGGGCCGGCGGGGTGGATGATGGTCTTCAGGTGTGTGTCGTCAAAGTCAAACGTGTGGCTGGTGATGCCGTTGACCAGCGCGGTGCTGGCCATGTCCAGCTTCTCGCCGCGGCCCAGCACGGTGGACTGCGGCGCGCTCTGCAGCAGCTGGCAGGCGGCAATGGCCGCCTCGCCGGCCTCGTGCCGGGCGGCGCCTATGGCGCAGCCCAGCCAGTTGTAGAAGGTGCGGTGGGCTTCGTGCTCCACGGCGTCGCTCCAGCCCTTGGAGGGGTGGGTGGCGACGAACTTGGCCAGGATGGCGGTGACGGGGGGCGCGGCCGTGTCGGCGGCGACTTGGGTGTTGCGGGCCATGGTGGAGTCTACTTCTGCGTGAAAGGGTTGCTTACTCTTCGAGGTGGATGTTGCGTGCCTTGGCCAGCGCGGCCCAGCGGGCGATGTCGGCACGCATGTACTGGCCGAACTCTTGCGGGCTCATGGGCCAGGGGTCCACCGCCTCGCCGGACAGTTTTTCGGCCAGGTCGGGGGCTTTGAGCACCGCCACCAGCGTCTCATTGAGCCGGCGCACCACCTCAGCGGGCATGTTGGCCGGGCCCACCACGCCGTACCACTGCATGGCGTCAAAGTCCTTGAAGCCCAGTTCTTCCATCGTCGGCACGTCCTTCAACTGCGGGCTGCGCTGCTTGCCGGTGACGGCCAGCGCACGGATGCGCCCGCTGCGCAGGTGCGGCAGGGCTGCTGCCAGGCCGGGGAACATGGCCTGCGTCTGCCCGCCTATCAGGTCGGTGGTGGCGGGGGCAATGCCACGGTAGGGGATGTGCAGCATGAAGGCGCCGGTCTCCTGCTTGAACAGCTCCATGGTCAGGTGCGTGAGCGACCCCTGGCCGGAGGAGCCGTAGCTCAGCTTGCCGGGGTTGCGCTTGGCGTACTCGACGAATTCTTTCACCGTCTTGGCCGGCACGCTGGTGTTGACCACCAGCACGTTGGGGGTGGCGCCGATCATGCCGATGGGGGTGAAGTCCTTCACGGCGTCGTAGTCCACCTTGCGGGTGGCCGGCGTGGTGCCGTGCGTGGCCACATAGCCCTGCATCAGCGTGTAGCCATCCGGCGTGGCGCGCTTGGTGGCCATGGCGGCCACCACGCCGCCGCCGCCGCTCTGGTTTTCCACCAGCAGGGTCTGGCCCAGCAGCTTGCCCCAGCGCTCGGTGACCACGCGGGCTATGGCGTCGCTGCCGCCGCCGGCGGCCACCGACACGATGTAGTGGATGGGTTTGCTGGGGTAGCCCTGGGCAAAGCCCAGGGGTGGCAGCACGGCGGCAGCCGATGCTGCGGCCAACAGGTGGCGTCGCTTCATGGGAGCGGTCTCCTTCGTTATGTGGCACATCTTCGGCCTTGCGGGCTGTGTTGTAAATTGCAACTTTCTGATGCTTTAATGCGCTTCTTGCATTAATAACCGCAAAGGCAGCCAATGGCCAAACCTTCCATTGCCGACCTGCGTGCCTTTGTCACCGTGGCGCAGCAGCAGAGTTTTGCCGCCGCCGCCAAGGCGCTGCACCTGTCGCAGCCGGCGCTGTCCCGCCGCATCTCGCATCTGGAGGCGCAGCTGGGCGTGCGCCTGTTTGACCGCACCACGCGCAGCGTGGCGCTCACGCTGCTGGGCGAGCGCTTTCTTGGCGAGATGCGCGGGCTGATTGACGACGTGGACCGCTCCGTGGCCAGCCTGCAGGACGCCGCGCAGCTGGAGAGTGGCGACGTCACCATAGGCTGCGTGTTCTCCGCCGTGCACCATTTTTTGCCCTCGGTGATACGCAGCTTTCGCGCCCGGCATCCCAAGGTGCTGGTGCGCATCTTCGAAGAAGGGGCTGACGAGGTGTTGGCCGTGGTGAAGCAGGGCGAGGCCGATTTCGCGCTGAACTACATCGGCATGCAGGACCCGGACCTGGACTTCACCCCGCTGCTGAAAGAACCCTATGTGCTGGCCTGCCACGCCAACCACCCGTTGGCGCGGCGCCGCTCGGTGCGATGGGCGGAGCTGGCCAACTACCCGCAGGTGCGCGTGTCGCACGCCAGCCGTAACCGCCTGCTGATCGACCAGGCGCTGGCCGAGTTGCCGCCGCTGCCCCGCCCGGTGTGCGAGGTGCGCCATGTGTCCACGCTGCTGGGCCTGGTGGAGAACGACCTCGGCGTGGCCGTGGTGCCCAAGCTGTCGCTGCCGCCGCACACCAGCACCGTGGTGGGCGTGAAGCTGGAGCAGCCCACCGTGCACCGCACCATAGGCATCATCCGCCGGGCAGGGCGCAGCCTGTCGCCGGCGGCGCAGGCGTTCTCGGACATGGTGGCGAGGGCGAGCAAGGGGCGGTGACGGCCTTCAGTTCGCAATCTCGTCACACTCTGCGCCGCAAGCGGCGATACAGTAGCACCAGGTTGTCTCCTCCGATGCCTCCCGGCTTCACTTCCTGAGCCGGGCCCGAAAGGGTTCAAAGCCAGCTGGTTCTTCGGCTGGCTTTTCTTTTTTCCGCGTGCCATCCAAGCCGCACCGGCGGCGTCGGCAACCGCCAAATCGGCAGCGGTTCGGCGGGAGGCTGTCAGGGCTTTTTGATGTCCTGGTGGTCGTAGCTGTACACGCGGGCGATCTGCCAGCGGCTGCCGTCATAGCGCCAGTAGATGAAGAAGCGCCCGCTTTGGATGCAGTCCGCCTTGCCAACCTCCAGGAAGCAGTGCGCGCCGATCTGCAGCGCCCCCACCTTCGCCATCGGGAAAGCCTGCAAGGAGGCCTCGTCCAGCCGGCGCTGAACCTTGCCGCAGATGGCCCGCTTCACCGCACCCAGGAATTGCTCGCGGTTCATGATGCGGCCGTTCAGGTCGTGGTAGAACTCCACGTCAGGCGCGTACAGCGCCGCCAGCGTGTCCAGGTCGCAGGTGTTGAAGGCGTCGAAGTGCTGCTTGTCCAGCGCGCGCAGGATGGCGGGCAGATCGGCATCGGGCACGCTGGGGTGGACGGTTTGGGCCTGTGGCGTGGCGGCAAACAGGGCCAGCAGCGCAACAGCGATCAAGCGGGTAAGGGGGCGAGTGGTTGCGTGGGTGGCGCTGAGCATGCGGCGCATTATGCGGCGCACACGTAAAGCGCCAAGGGACCACCAACGAGCTTGCCGCGCGGCACCAGGGCTGGCATCATCCGTGCTTGTTCGCAGTTCCCCACACCTCCTAACCCCTACGAGAAGGCAGCTCCATGAATTTGCGCATTTCCCTATTGGTTGGCTTGGCCGCGCTTGCCGCCACCGCCGTCCAGGCCCAGCCAAGCACGCTGGACAAGGTCAAGGCCAGCGGTGCCATCACCGTGGCGTACCGCGAGGCGTCCATCCCGTTTTCCTACCTGGGCGAGGGCGCCAAGCCCACCGGCTTTGGCTGGGAGATCTGCGGCAAGATCGTGGACGAGGTGAAAAAGGCCACCGGCCGTGCCGACCTGGTGGTGAACACCCAGGCGGTGACCTCGCAAAATCGCATCCCGCTGATGCAAAACGGCACCATTGACGTGGAATGCGGCTCCACCACCAACAATGTGGAGCGCTCCAAGCAGGTCACCTTTGCCACCAACTACTTCTACACCGGCACGCGCTTCCTGGTGAAGGCGGGCTCGCCCATCAAGAGCCTGGCCGATCTGAAGGGCAAGAAGGTGGTTTCCACCACCGGCACCACCAACATGCAGATCATGCGCCGGGCAAGCCGCGACAAGGGTATTGAGTACGACCTGATCGGCGCCAAGGACCACGACGAATCCGCGTTGCTGGTGCAGAGCGACCGGGCCGACGCCTTTGCGATGGACGACATCCTGCTCTACGGCATCAAGGCCAATGCGCAGAATCCGGCGGGGCTGTCCGTGGTGGGTGAGGCGCTGCAGGTGGAGCCCTACGCCATCATGCTGCGCAAGGACGACCCGGGCTTCAAGAAGCTGGTGGACGGCACCATTGCCGATTTGATCAAGAGCGGCGAATTCGAGCGGCTGTACAAGAAGTGGTTCCAGTCGCCCATCCCGCCCAAGGGCATCAACCTGAACGTGCCCATGAGCGCCGAGCTGGTGGCCAACCTGAAGGCGCTGTCGGACAAGCCGGCCGAGCCGCCGCCGGCGAACTGAAGCCACCACCGCCGCCGCGTCAGGCGGAGGGCCCATCCTGAAATATCCGGGTGCAACTCTGCGACGGGTGGATTGAACGCCTGGCGGTATTTTGCTACTCTGGGGCCTTCGGAAAACAACGGGGCCATTTCGCGCCCTATCCAGGGATGGACCACCAACGACTCGCAGCGCTGGCGCTTACTGCAATCCTGTGTGCCGGCACCAGCGCGCTGGCCGCGCCGGACATCCGGCAGGCGCAGGACAAGCCGGTCATCATGTTCCCTGACGGCGAGGTCGGCCGGCCCGTGGTGCTCAAGACGCTGCGCACCCGCGTGGAGTCGCCGCCGGCGGTGGTTGGCCCGTTGCAATTCAGCATGTTTTGCCGCCACGAGAAAGACATCACCTGGGACGAGAAGACGCAGGCCTTCTTTACTCAGGGTCTGCGGCAGACATTCGCCGCAGAACTGGGCAAGGCGCGCTACCCTCTATTGCAGGTTGTGGAGTCCATGTTCGAGGATGGCAGGGACAAGTCGAAGACCGGCGCCGGCGAATTGCAAGTGGGAGCTTTCATCCGTGAGGTCAACATGAGGCTGTGCCACATGGGTTTCGGGGGTGAATACTGGGTGGGGGAGGGGATTGTCACCGTGTTCTGGCAGGTGTTCGCCCCGGAGCAGCAGAAGGTGGTGTTTGAAACCGTCACCGAGGGCAGCTTTCGTGTTGACAAAAGCGAGGTGACCACGGCCAACCGCTTCTTCCAGCAGGCATTTGCCATGGCCACGCGCAATCTGTTGGCCGACGGGCGCTACCTGGCCGCCGTGCGCGCGCCTGTGGTGGGTGTTGTGGCCGATGCAGCGGCCAGCAGCTTCAAGGACAGGCTCTCGCTCAAGGCCGGCGCCCCATCCACCGAACCGCTGACCAAGCGCATCACCATGCTGCGCACGGCGGTGGCCACCATCCGGACCGAGAGCGCCACGGGCAGCGGATTTTTCATCAGCGCCGACGGCCACTTGCTGACCAACCACCACGTGGTGGGCAAGGCCCGCTTCGTCAAGGTGGTGCTGCCCACCGGCCGCGAACTGGTGGGCGAGGTGGTGCGGCTGGACGAGGCGCGCGACATCGCGCTGGTCAAGACCGAGCCCATCGCCGTGCAGCCCCTGGCCTTGCGTGACAGCGAGACCAACATCGGCGAAGAGGTGTACGCCATGGGCTCGCCGCGGGGCGAGCAGTTCAACACCACGCTGACGCGCGGCATCATCAGCGGCCACCGCCTCATGGACAACGGCAACCGCTACCTGCAAAGCGACGTGGCCATACACCCCGGCAGCAGCGGCGGCCCGCTGATGGACGGCCAGGGCTCGGTGGTGGGCGTGTCGGTGATGGGCCGGCCGGACTCGCCGGGGATGAACTTTTTCATCCCCATTGGCGACGCGCTGACCCGGTTGAACATTGACGCCGGGCGCTGAGGCAGCGCAGGCGGCGCGGCTTGCAGTCGCCATTCCGCCGGGCGGATAATTGCTTTAATATTTGCAAATAGTCACCAATTTGCCGGGCTCGCTACCCGCACCCCAGGGATGGAACACAACAAACTCGCCGCGCTGGCCCTCGCCTGCACCACCATGCTGTTTGCCGGCGGCAGCGCGCTGGCCGACCCGGCCAAGGTCAAGCTGGCCGAAGAAAAGCCGGTCATCATGTTCCCCGATGGGGAAACCGGCCGCCCTTCCTTCCTGAAAGCCATACGCACCCGCACCGACACGCCGCCCGCGCGCATAGGCGAGCTGCAAAGCGGCATTTTCTGCGGCCGCACGGGCGATGTGGTGTGGGACCAGAAATCGCAGGCTGCGCTCAGCCAGGGCGTGTTCATGACCTTCCGCGCCGAGCTGGAGAAGGCGCGCTACCCGCTGGTCAGGACATCGGAATCCATCTTCGAGGACGCCAAGGACAAGGACAAGCCCAAGACCAGCACCGACCTGCAGGTGGGCGCCTTCATCCGAGAGGTGTCCACCAACTTTTGCGTCAAGGGCGACCGCTCGTCGCTGGGCGGCGCGTATGTGAAGATCTTCTGGCAGGTGTTTGCACCCGACCAGCAAAAGGTGCTGTTCGAGACCGTGACAGAGGGCAGCTACCAGGTCGACAACGCCATACCGCAGACGCCCACCGCCTTCTTCCAGCAGGCCTTTGCCATGGCCACGCGCAACCTGCTGGCCGACAGCCGCTACGTCACCGCCATCAAGACGCCGCTGGTGGAAACCGCCGCCGGCACGGCCAGCGTCACCAGCTACAAGGACACCATCAAGCTGCGGCCGGGCACGCCATCCACCGAGCCGCTGGCCAAGCACATCACCGCGCTGCGCTCGGCGGTGGTCACGGTGGCGGGCGACAGTGGCTCGGGCAGCGGCTTTTTTGTCAGCCAGGACGGCCACGTGCTGACCAACCGGCACGTGGTGGGCGCGGCCCGCTTTGTGAAGGTGACGCTGCCCACCGGGCGCGAGCTGGTGGGCGAGGTGCTGCGCTCTGACACGCCGCGCGACATCGCGCTGATCAAGACCGAACCCATCGCCGTGCAACCCATGGCCTTGCGCGTGGGCGAGCCCAACGTGGGCGAAGAGGTGTATGCGCTGGGCTCGCCGCTGGGCGACAAGTTCAACACCACGCTGACGCGCGGCATCCTGAGCGGCTACCGCAGCATGGAAGACAACCGCTACCTGCAGAGCGATGTCGCCATCCTCCCCGGCAACAGTGGCGGCCCGCTGCTGGACGGCCAGGGCTCGGTGGTGGGCGTAGCGGTGATGGGGCTGGGCGCCAAGGGCGTGGCGGGGATGAACTTTTTCATCCCGATTGCGGACGCGCTGGCCAAGCTGAATATTGACGCCGGGCGCTAGCCGCCCCTGGCGTCACTGCGGCAGCTGGATCTTCAGCACCGCCGCATCGGTGGCGGCGTACAGCACGCCGCCGCTGCCCGTTAGCTATGTCTTGCGACTCAGGCTTTCTAACAGCGCGGCAGCCAGTTTGCGCGGGCCACGCCGGTGCTCGTCCGAGCTGGCTGCTTCTTCGCAGGTAGCAATGAACAGCTGCCCTACGGATCCCACCAACGAGAGGCTCAATGCTGAACGCGCTTCGACGCACGCAAGGGCGTCCTCATAGACGGTTTGGGCTGGAGGCCAGAGCTTGTGGCCCGGAAAGTTGTAGGGGTTGTACGTAGAATTTGTAAAAAGCGGTGCAGCTGATTCCACAACTTGCGGAAGAAGCGCGAGCAGGGACTCCGTCAGGCGTGCCTCGGCGTCTTGCAGGTTCTCCACCGCTTCAGCAGCGCGGTTGCGTTTCATGAGGCATCCAGCGTTGAAGATTGCATCAGTCCAGTGATGGGTGCTCAGTTACCGACCTCGGCGCCCGTCAACGAATAGCCGCAACGGTAGATTGCGCAACTCAGTTCACCCGATCCCCGCTCAGCAAGACCGCCAGCGGTGCACAGTTGCTGCGCGTATGCCGCCACAGCCTCACCGTCATACCCGGTGACGATGATGGCCGCGTCCACTCCCCGATCCGCGCCACGAATGCGTTGCTCATTTGTCATCGCGGCTTGCTGCGCCCCTTGCAGCAAGTGTGCGCTCCCAAGGCCGGGCGTGGTGGGGATGGCCGGCAGCGCTTCGGCCAGCAGCCAGCGCTGCAGTGCATCCGCCTGCGCCGCCTCGGGGGTGAAGCGTATCAGCGCCGCCGTGCCGCCCTGCCCGAAGCCAAAGCTGCCCACCACCGCGCACAGGCCGCGCTGCATGCCGCGGTAGTGCGGCATCATCTGCTGCGTCCACGGGCTGGGGTTGTTCAGCCGGGTCAGGTAGGCGTCTGACGCCAGCACGGCCAGGCTTTGCACCTCGTACACCACCATGTAGCGCGGCCCCTGCGTACCGGCGTTGGTCCAGCGCGTGCCGCGCAGAAAGCCGGGGATGGACAGGCGCTCGGGCAGGTGCTCGTGTGTGTGCCAGCGGTCGTGCTCGGCAATGGCGTCGGGCACGATGTCGAACGACAGCAGCATGGCGGCGGAACCGAGCAGGGGCATGGCGGGTGCTTCCGTAGGGCGGTGAATGGCAGTGAAGGGCAGGGACCTTGCAAACACTATAGCGTGGGCCTAGTGCTGGCCACCGGCCGGGTGTACACCCCCTTGCATGAACCATTCGCTGACCCTGTTCGCGGCCCTTGCCGCAGCCATTTTGCTGGCGGCCTGCCACACCGCATCTCCCGTTGCTGGGCCAGTCACCCCCACCTGGCCGCTGCCCGAGGGCGTGGCCACGCAGACCGTCAACGGCTACCCGCTGGCCTACCGCGCGCGCGGCAGTGGCCCCACCACGGTGGTGTTTGTCGGCGCCGTGCTGACCGACTACCGCGTGTGGGCGCGCACCGTGCAGCCGTGGGAGGCCAGTCACCGCGTCATCACCGTCAGCCTGCGCCATTCCTACCCCGAGAAGTGGGCCGGCCAAGGCAGTGACTTTTCAGTGGAGCAGCACGCCCGGGACCTGGGCGCGTTCATCCAGAGCCTGGGCCAACCGGTGGTGCTGGTGGGCTGGTCTTACGGCGCGCAAGTGTCTTACGAAGCCGCCCGCGCGCAGCCCGGGCTGGTCAGCAAGCTGGTGCTGGTGGAAGCGCCCACCGACACGCTGGTGGCCCCGCTCGATGCCGCCGCCGACAAGCTGCGCCAGCAGCGCGCCAAAGACACGGCCAGGTACCTGGAGGCCGGCGACATCGAAGGCGGCCTGCGCTTTGCTACCGACGCCGTCAGCGGCCCCGGCGCCTGGGACGGCATGCCCGAGCCGTTTCGCCAGCTGATGCGCGACAACGCCTGGACCCTGGTGGGCATGGAGCGCGAAGAGACCGTGCGCATGCAGTGCAGCGAGTTTGGCGCGCTGAAGATGCCGGTGCTGCTGGTCAAGGGCGAGGCCACCGCACCGCGCTTTCAGCAAGCGGTGCAGGCGCAGGCGCGCTGCCTGCCCAGTGCCAAGCTGGCGGTGGTGCCCCAGGCGGGGCATGGCAGCCCGCTGCAGAACGCCAAGGGGTTCAATGAGGCGGTGATGGGGTTTGTGGATGGGGGATAGGCCGGCGCCGCCGGTCTCGTTCAAAGCGACGTGTTCGCGGGTTGGCGAGGCAGCAGCAAGCACGCGGCAAGGGCTGTGGCGGCGCCACACAGGCCGGCCACGAGGGGCTCGCCCCACCGCACATCGTCCATGAACAGCACAAACGACGCCGTGAAGGCCAGCATGCAAAGCAACCAGGGGCTGGCCAGCTTGAAGCGCCGCAACAGCAGGTAGCAAGGCAACCCAACGCACAGCAGGCCTATGTAGGCCATCGGAACAGCGCCGATGACGGCAAAAAACAACCCCCACACCATGTCGGAGGCCACACCGGCGTCCGAGGTGCCCAGGCCGCTCACGACGACCACTGGCACCACCGCCCACGGGGCGAACAACAGGGCGGGGCCTAGGTGGCTTAACCGACGCTTGATCTGCCACGCGGGCATTGGGATGCGCAGCAGAGGAGTCGCACGTGTTACCAGGTAAGCGGTGATGGCGGTTAGCGGGAAGGCGACCGCATGCCAGACAGGTGACAGCTGAAGCAGCTCCAACAACTCGGGCCAGGCGCTCTTGGCCATCGCTACCGCGAGGATCACGCCGAACGGCATGATGAGGTTCACTGGCCCCGATATCGGCGTGAGCAACAGCGTTGCGCTGATGACCATGGCGCCGTGCCGGATGGCAGGGGGCTTTTTCCTCATCCAAAACCAAATGCCGATCCAACTGACTGCCATGGGCAGGTAGAAGAGTTCAGAAGCCAGAGGGGACCAGTCCATGTCAGTCGGCTACGGTCAGTCGGCGTCAGACCCATCAAACCCGTCCGGCGGGTCGTCGTCCGCATTCCACACCACTTCCCTGAAGACCAGCGCCGCCAGCACGATGCCGCAGGCCACGATGAACTCCATGCCGCTGAAGTGGCTGAACAGCCACCCCCCACCCGTGGCGATGGCACCCATGCCGACAACGCTCAACCAACGGTTGCGCATGCTGCGGCCCTTGCCCCATGACCGGGGGTGTTGTGCACTGTCACTGACGGCTCCCTCAAATGCTTCTTGGCTTTGTCTTGCTGACGGCAATATCATCGCCGTTTTTTGGCCGCCCGCCAAGCCGTCGCCGCCCACCTACATGCGCGGCAGCCACATCCCCATGGTGGCGCCAAAGATGCCCAGGCCCGTGGCCAGCGCCAGCACACCCACGCCGCCCGCCACCGCCCAGCGCAGTGCGGGGCCGCCGCGCTCCTTGGCCACCAAATACAGCTGCAGCACCAGCAGCGGCCCCAGCAGCTGGGTGTAGGCCAGCGTGGTGAGAAAGGGGCCGGTGAAGCTCTGCGGGTCAAACCCCACCGGCTTGCGCCACACCAGCAGCCACAGCATCAGGATGACGCGGAAGAACCACACGCCATTGGCTACCAGGAACAGCCGCAGCGCCCAGCGGCGGTGCGCGTCCAGCCGGCGTGCCAGCGCGTGGCGCCACGTCATCACCGCGCACAGAGCTATGGCGGCGGCGTTGACGGTGGTGGCCACGTGCTGCGTGGTGTCGCCCGCCGCGCCGCGCGTCCACATCATCCAGGTGCCGCCCAGGCCGGCGGCCACGGCGGCCAGCAGGAACAGCCGGCCGTTCCAGCGGTGCAGCGCCGGCACTCGCCGCCGTATGGCGGGGATGAGCTGCACCACCCCGCCCAGCGTGACGATGACGGCCAGCAGCAGGTGAGAGGCCAGCACCGCATTGCCCAGCGCGTCACCCGCGATATAGCCCTTGGACAGCACCTTGTTCCACGCCGCCGGGTCGCCGCGCAGGCTGGCGGTGCCGTAGAAGAGGAGGATGTAGGTGGCGAAGATGCCCAGGCCGATGGCGGCGACTGAGAACCAGAAGCGGGCGCTGGCGTCCAGCACGCGGGCTGGCAGGGTATGGGTATTCATCATGACCGCCGGGGTGGAGTTGGAGTGGCGGCATGGTACGGAGGCGCGCTAGGCGCTGTCGTTTGACGTGCGATGGACTGTCGGTTGGCGGGGGTGGGCTGTTGGAATATGCGATGGGCCGGGTGAACACTGTTGCGGCGTCACCCCTGTACTGAGTTATGTCCCCACAATACAAGGACTAGGCAAGCCGCGAGGAAAGTCAGCCCAAAAGCTGCGCAGGCCATGTTTGGCAGCGTACGTTGCGCGGGTTGGCCGAGCAAGAGCGGCACAGCTTTGACCAGGGCCACGATCTCGAACACAGCGCCCACGGCGCAAGACAGCATGAATGCCATGACCATGGCGATCGCATCACCGTGAACATTCCAGTGGTGCCCGCCATGATCTGCCAGCCAAGCGATCGTGAGGATGGCCAACGCCGGCAGTGGCGGCACTGCCATGGCCAGGCGCAAGGTTGAGACTTGCCTGTCAGCGAGTAACGCCATGTCGATAATGATCTATGCGAAGGACCGGCTAGCGCAATTTGTCGAGCTGCCGCCGAAGTTCGTCCAGTTCGGCAATGGCATCGCTGAGGGTTCGAGCTCCGTTGGGCGCGCCTCCACCGTGGTACTTGTTCAGCGTTACTTCATAGCTTGTCAGCAAGAACTTGACTTCATTGCACAAGCGCTCAATCCTGCTCTTGCCCGCATCCATCGGAAGAGCGCGAATGTCCATCAATGCGGCAGACAACACTTGGTCCAGATGTTTCAAGTACTCTGAGCCAAGCAAAACGGATGGGCCATTCTGTCCACGAATCGACACGATGGCGCCGTCATCGCCCTGTTCCAGCACGGACAGTTCTTCGTATTGCTTCAGCTCTGGCATTTCGTGACTCCCTGTTAGCTAGACATCCTCAGCCTGCGAAGGATAGACATGCCTGCAAAACCGCCATTCATGCACAGGCTGGTCATCAATGTAAACGTTCGGCTTGGGCAGAAAACCGTCAAAGCAGTCGCTGATGTCAAGCTCGGCCGCCGTGTCCCGGCAATAGTCAGCGCCGCCTGAACTCCACAAGAACAAAACGGCCCCCTCGGCCTTCAGCCTTTTCACGGAAGCAATGACAGCGGGCATGGGGATGCGCTTGACGCCAACGGAGCGAACCATCGTGTCGTCAATATCAACAAAGATGACTTGTTGTGGCGTACGAGTCATCGCTGCACCATGCGTCGCAGAGCCCAACCAACTCCCCGCAACGCCAAAAGATATGCAATGGCTGCTATTGCGAAAATGGCATTGGAGCCAATAGCTGTCTTGATCGGCTCATAGAAGAGACCCAGCAAAACAATGCCAATGAGGTATACGACAGCATCTATGCCTGGGAGGCGCATAGAACGCCTAACCGAGTGTGCCGAGCAAAGCCTGCTCGACGTATTGGCTACCGCTCAACCTGGGCATGAGATTCCTCCTGAGACAGGCTTACGCCTTGTTGTCTCAGCAATATAGCGGATGCGCGCCTCGCCAGAAACCCCTCACACGCCCAGCAATCCCCCTAATGAGGGACTTCCCGACACTTCAGCCGCGGTCCCCGCCAACGCCACCTGCCCCTTCTGCAGCACCAGCGCGTGCTGGCTGCGCTCCAGCACCTTGCGGTAGTCGCGGTCCACGATCAGGGTGGCGATGCCGCTGGCGCTGATGTCGTTGATCACGCGCCAGATCTCGGCCACGATCAGCGGGGCCAGGCCTTCTGTGGCCTCGTCCAGAATGATCAGTTCGGGGTGGGTCATCAGCGCGCGGCCTATGGACAGCATTTGCTGCTCGCCGCCGCTCAGCTGGTTGCCCAAATTGGTTTGCCGCTCGGCCAGGCGGGGGAAGGTGGTCATCACCCGCTGGTACGTCCAGTCGTCGCGGCCGTCCTTGCCTTTGCGGGCGGCCATGACGAGGTTTTCGCGCACGCTCAGGTTGGGGAACACGCCGCGGCCTTCGGGCACATAGGCCACGCCCAGGCGGGCCACCTCGTGCGGGCGGGCGCGCGAGGCGTCTTGGCCAAAGAAGCTGATGCGGCCGTCGCGCTGCGTCACGTGGCCCAGCAGCGTGCGTATCAGCGTGCTCTTGCCCATGCCGTTGCGGCCCAGCAGGCCCACGGTTTCGCCCTTGCGGATGGTGATGTCCACGCCGTGCAGCACGTGGCTGCTGCCATACCAGGCGTGCACGCCGCTGGCTTGCAGCAGGGGTTCGTTGCTTTTCGTGGTCATTTCAGTGACCTCCAAGATAGGCGGACTGCACTTCGGGGCTTTCGCGCACCTCGGTGGGCGTGCCGCTGGCGATCACCGCGCCGTTCACCATCACGGTGATGCGGTCGGCAATGCGGAAGACGGCGTCCATGTCGTGCTCCACCAGCAGAATAGCGTGGCCGGTCTTCAGCTCGGCCAGCAGGGCCAGCATGCGGTCGGTTTCCTCGGGGCCCATGCCGGCCAGGGGCTCGTCCAGCAGCAGCACCTGCGGCGCGGTGGCCAGGCACATGGCAATCTCCAGCTGGCGCTTGCGGCCGTGGCTCAGCAGGCCGGCGGGGCGCTCCAGCAGCGGGGTGAGGCCGGCGCGTGCGGCGGCCTCGCGAGCGACTGTCATAGTTTGCTCGTGGCTGGTGGCACCGCGCCAGATGCTCCAGGGCTGCTGGTGCGCTGCTTGCGCGGCCAGGCGGCAGTTCTCCAGCACGGTGAATGTCGGGTAGATGGTGTTGCGCTGGTAGCTGCGGCCGAGTCCCGCTCTTGCGCGGCGCGGCTGCGGCCAGGCGGTCACGTCTTCGCCCAGCAGCTCCACGCGGCCGGCGCTGGGTTCGATTTCGCCAGACAGCAGGTTGATCAGCGTGGACTTGCCGGCGCCGTTGGTGCCGATCAGCGCGTGCACGCTGCCGCGCGCCAGCTCCAAAGACACGTCGTTGACGGCCACCAGGCCGCCCCAGCGGCGGGTGAGGCCGTTGGCCTTCAGCAGGATTTCGGGCACAGCGCTCATGCCTGCTCCCCCTCACCGGCGTCTTCACCGGCACCGGTGCTCTCCACCTTGCCCAGCAGCCGCTCGCGCACCAGCGCCGGCAGCCCCACCAGCCCCTTGGGCAGCACGGCCACGCTGACGATGATGGTCAGCCCCAGGCCCAGGTGCCAGTGCTTGGCAAAGCTGCCAAACACCGCCTCGCTCTGAAACAGCTCTTGCAGCAGCGCAAAGGCAAAGGCGCCGATCAGCGCGCCGCGCAACTGGCCCAGGCCGCCGAGGATGATCATGATCAGCACCGCGCCGCTCAAATGCCAACTCAGCAGCTCGGGGTTCACAAAGCCGTCTTTCACCGCGAAGAGAAAGCCCGCCAGCCCGGCAATGGCCCCCGACAGCGTGAACGCCGCCAGCTTGTAGGGGTAGGTCGAGAAACCCGTGGCGCGCATGCGCTGCTCGTTGACGCGTATGCCGGCCAGCGCGCGGCCGAAGTTGGATCTCAATAGCACCGCCAAAAATGCCGTGGCCAGCACCAGGCACAGCAGCGTCAGGCCATACATCACCAGCGGCTTGTCCAGGTCCAGCACATTGCTCAGGCCCAGGCCGACCGCAGGCTTGCCCGACAGGTAGATGCCGTCGCTGCCGCCGCCCAGCGGCGTGTCGTGCGCCAGGTAATAGGCCATCTGCGCAAAGGCCAGCGTGACCATGATGAAGTACACACCCTGCGTGCGCAGCGAGAGGCTGCCCACTAACAGCGCTGCTAGCCCCGCCACCAGCACACAGGCCGGCAGCAGCAGCGGCAGCAAGGGTGGCGTGCCCGAGCCCGAGATCAGCACCGCCGCATAGGCGCCAATGCCGAAGAAGGCCGATTGCCCAAAGCACACCAGCCCGGTGCCGCCCACCAGCAGCTCCAGGCTGAGCGCAAAGATGGCGTAGACCATGATCTTGGTGACCAGGTCCAGCCCATAGGCGCCTGCCACCAGCGGCCAGGCGGCCAGCGCGGTGAACGCGGCCAGGGTGAATATCAAGGGGCCTTGTTTTTTCATCTCAGTCTCAGCCCGCCTTGAACAAGCCCTGGGGCTTCCACAAAAGAATCAGCGCCATCATCACGTACACCAACACCCCGGCGGCCTGCGGCAGCAGCACCTTGCCGAAGGTGTCCACCGTGCCGATCAGCAGTGCGGCCAGCAGCGCCCCTTTGATGGAGCCTATGCCGCCGATCACCACCACCACAAAGCAGACGATCAGCACCGAATTGCCCATGCCCGGGTAGACGGAGCTGACCGGTGCCGCCACCATGCCCGCCAGCACCGCGATGGCCACGCCAGCGGCGAACACCACACGGTAGAGGAACTTGATGTCTATGCCCAGGCTTTGCACCATCTCGCGGTTGGTGCTGCCGGCGCGGATCATCATGCCCAGTCGCGTGCGGGTGAACACCAGCCACATGCCCAACGCGAGCAGCAGGCACACGCCGCTGACGAACAGGCGGTACACCGGGTAGGTCATCAGCTCGCCCAGCGGGAACGAGCCGCTGAGCAGCGGCGGGATGGTGACGCCGTGCACGTCGTCACCCACCAGGATGGAGCGCAACTCCTCAAACACCAGGATCAGCCCATACGTCATCAGCACCTGCTGCAAGTGCTCGCGCTCATACAGGAAGCTGAAGAACGCCCACTCCAGCAGGTAGCCAAACAGCACCGCCAGCACCACGCCCACAAACAGCACGGCAAAGAAGCCACCGCCAAAGGTGGCGCCCACGATGGGCGCCAGCGCAAAGGCCATGTAGGCGCCGATCATGTAGAAGCTGCCGTGCGCCAGGTTGATGACGCCCATGATGCCGAAGATCAGCGTCAGCCCGCTGGCCACCAGGAACAACAGCAGCCCGTACTGCAACGAGTTCAGGCACTGGATGAGGAAGGTGGCGAGATCCATGGGCTCAGAGCTTACAGCCTCGGCCGGGGTCGGCCAGGTTCTTGGAGGCCACGGTGGTCAGCTTGTTCTCCTTGCCCGACACGGTGCGCAGGTAGATGTCCTGCACCGGGTTGTGGCTGGGCGACAGCGTGAAGGGGCCGCGCGGGCTGTCGATCTTGGCCTTTTGCAGTGCGGCGGCAAACTCGGCCTTCTTGGTCAGGTCGCCCTTCACCGCGTTCAGGCCAATGCCCAGCATCTGCGCAGCGTCGTAGCCCTGCACGGCGTACACGTCGGGCTGCAGCTTGTAGGTCTTGGCGTAAGCCAGGCGGAAGGCGTCGTCGCGCTTGTTGCCCAGGCTGTCGGCATAGTGCAGCGTGGTCATCAGTCCTTCGGCATCCGCCCCTTGGGCTTCCAGCGTGCCGTCGGTCAAAAAGCCGGCGCCATACAGCGGGATGCTCTTTTTCAGGCCAGCGGCGGCGTAGTCCTTGACGAACTTCACCGCGCCGCCACCGGCAAAGAAGGTGTACACCGCGTCGGGCTTGGCGGCGGCAATCTCGGTCAGCAGCGCCTGGAACTCCACGCCGGGGAAGGGCAGGCTCAGCTCTTTCACCACCTGGCCGCCGCCCTTCTCGAATGCTTCCTTGAAGCCGCGCACGCTTTCGTCGCCGGCTGCATATTTCCAGGTGATGGTGACCACCTTCTTGTGGCCCTTCTTGGCCATCACCTCGCCCATGGCGTAGCCGGGTTGCCAGTTGCTGAAGCTGGAGCGCCAGATGTTTTGCGCGCACATGGCGCCGGTCACCGCATCGGCTCCGGCATTGGGCACGATCAGCAGCGTGCCGCTGTCCTTGGCTGCCTTGGCCATGGCCATGGCCACGCCGCTGTGCACGGTGCCGATGATCACATCGACGTTGTCGCGCTTGATCAGCTTGTTGACGTTGTCGGTGGCCTTGGCGGGGTCGCTCTCGTCGTCCACGCGGACAAATTCCACCTCGCGGCCGGCCAGCTTGCCGCCCTGCTCGGTGACATACAGGCGAAAGCCGTTGTCGATGGCCGTGCCCAGCGCGGCAAAGGTGCCGGTGGCAGGCAGCATGAAGCCGACCTTGATCTTGCCGGTGTTTTGGGCCTGGGCGGCGCCGGTCAGCAGCGCGGCGGCGCACAGCAGCGAAAGTTTGAATGCGTGGGTGGCTTTCATCGTCTTGTCTCCTAGGTTGTTGCGTGATGATGGTGGATGAAATCTGCGGCGGCTTGTATCACCGCCTCGGGCTGGTCTCTGTGCGGCGAGTGGCCGCACTGGGGCAATTTCAGCAGCCTGCTGCCCGGCACGCGCTGGGCAATGCCGTCAATCTGCGCCAGTGTGCCGTATTCGTCGTCCAGGCCCTGGATGGCCAGCACCGGGCAGCGGATGTGCGCCAGCTCGGACGTGATGGTCCAGGCGCGGAAGGCGGGGTTCAGCCAGATGCCATTCCAGCCCCAGAAGGCCGAGTCCGGGTCGTCGTGGTATTTGGCCAGGCGCTGGGGCAGGGCCGTGCTTTGGTAGGCGGCGCGGGCCTGCTCGATGCTGGTGACCGAGATGTCTTCAACAAAGATGTGCGGCGCCAGCACGATGGCGCCTTGCAAGGCCTGCGGGTGGTGGGCGGCATACAGCAGCGCAATCGACGCCCCGTCGCTGTGGCCGAACAGCCAGAGCCTGTCGCGCGCCGGGTCCACGCCCAGCGCGGCCAGCAGCGTGGGCAGCACCTCCTGCGCCTGGGTGTGCATGAAGTCCACGCCCCAGGTTTCGTCTGGCGGGCGTGGTGTGGAGCGGCCGTAGCCCGGGCGCGAATACACCAGCCCGCGCGCGCCCAGGCGCTGGCACAGCGCGGCCGGAAAGTCGCGCCACATGGCCAGCGAGCCCAGGCCCTCGTGCAGGAAGACGATCAACGGGGCGGCAGCATCGCCAGTGCCCACCCACTGGTACTCCAGCCGCAACGGCTTGCCGTGCACGCTGATGTCGGCGAACTGGATGGCGCTGGGGCTCACGCGGTGGCCTGGCTGGTTGCCGCGTTTTCCAGCTCGCGCAGCTTGAAGCGCTGTATCTTGCCGGTGGCGGTCTTGGGCAGCTCGGTGACGAAGGCGATCTGGCGCGGGTATTTGTAGGGCGCCAGCTTGTCCTTGACGAAGGCTTTCAGCTCAGCGTCGGTGGCCACGCCGCCGTCCTTCAGCACCACAAAGGCCTTGGTCTTGGTCAGGCCCTCGGCGTCGGGCACACCGATGACAGCGGCCTCCAGCACGGCCGGGTGCTGCACCAGCGTGGCCTCCACCTCGAACGGGCTGACGTAGATGCCGCTGACTTTTAGCATGTCGTCCGAGCGGCCGGCGTAGGTGTAGCTGCCATCCGTGTTGTGGATGTACTTGTCGCCGCTCTTGGTCCAGCCGCCCTGGAAGGTGTCGCGCGTCTTGGCGCGGTTGCCCCAGTACATCATGGCCGCACTGGGCCCGTGGATGTACAGGTCGCCCGGCTCGCCGTCGGGCACGGCGCCGCCGCTGTCGCCGCGCAGCTCGATGTCGTAGCCCGGCACCGGCCAGCCGGTGGTGCCGTAGCGCACGCGCTCTGGCGTGTTGCTTAAGAAGATGTGCAGCATCTCGGTGGAGCCGATGCCGTCCACGATGTCGACACCAAAATGGGCCTTGAACTTCTCGCCCAGCTCGCTGGGCAGCGCCTCACCCGCGCTGGAGGTGAGCCGCAGCGCCACCGCGTCACGCTTGGGCAAAGCGGGCGATGCCAGCATGCCGGCGTAACCGGTGGGGGCGCCGTAGAACACGGTGGGTTTCGTGCCGGCCACGCCGCCGGTCATGCGCTTGAAGCAGGCGTCCGGCGTGGGGCGCTCGGCCATCAGGATGCTGCAGGCGCCCACGCTCAAGGGGAAGGTCAGCGCATTGCCCAGGCCGTAGGCGAAGAACAGCTTGGCGGCGGAGAAGCACACATCGGTGTCGCGCAGCTTCAGCACGCGCTTGGCATACAGCTCGCACGTCCAGTAGGGGTTGGCGTGCGAATGCACGGTGCCCTTGGGCCGGCCGGTGGAGCCGGACGAATAGAGCCAGAAAGCCGGGTCGTCCGCGCCGGTGGGGGCGGGGTGGTGCAGCGGGCTGTGGGCGGCCACGAAGGCGTCGAAGTTTTGCTCGCCAAAGTCCAGCGGGGCCACCGGGCGCGAGACGATGACCTTTTGCACCTCGTGGTCCACCTTGGTCAGCGCGGCTTTCAGCGCTGGCAGGCAGGCGCCGGAACACAGCACGGCCTGCGCGCGTGAATGCTCCAGCATGTAGGCGTAGTCTTCCGCCGTCAGCAGCGTGTTCACCGCCACCGGCACCAGGCCGGCATAGATGGCGCCCAGGAAGGCCACCGGCCAGTCGCAACTGTCCTGCATCAGCAGCAGCACGCGCTCTTCGCGCTTCAGGCCCAGGCTGCGCAGGCCGGCGGCCAGGCTGCGCAGGCGCTGGTCCAGCTGCGCGTAACTGAGACTGCCCAGGTCGTCGATGAAGGCCAGTTTGTCACCGCGCGCCGCGTTGGCCTCCAGCAGGTGCTGCGCGAAGTTGAAGCGCTCGGGTGGCGCGGCTAAATCGTCGGGCAGGGGCATGGGGGTCTCCGGTTCTGGCGCTGGCGGGCAGGGTCTGCGGGCTGGCGGTGGGGGTTGCTTGGGTGCCGGGCGCAGGCTATCAGCCCAGCGCGTCCAGCACGGCCGGCGCGGCCTGGATGGCGCTGCGCCGGTGGTAGAAATTGAGTGCGCGCACGCCGCCCAGCTCTTCGCCGCCACCCGCGCGGCCGGGGCCACCGTGCAGCGACTGGGGCATCACATTGCCATGGCCGCTGTGGGCCTTGGCCACATCGGGCGTGACCACGTGCACGCGGCCGTGCCACGGTGCCAGCGCCAGCGCGGCGCGGCCCAAGGCCTGCACGTCACTGCCGTACAGGGATGCCACCAGCGAGCCCTGCCCACGGGCGATCAGCGCCTGCGCGTGCTCAACACTGCGGTAGGGCACCAGCGTGGCCACGGGGCCGAAGACCTCCATGTCGTGCACCAGCGCGGTGGCGTCGCTGCCGGCCGCATTGCGCACGCCCAGCAGCGTGGGGGCCACGCAGCAGGCCACTTTCGGGTCGGCATCCACCAGCGCCTGGTTGGCACCATCGCGCAGCGTATCGGCCACGCCTTGCAGCTGGGCCAGGCCTTCGCGCACGGCGTTGTATTGCGCGCGGCTGACCAGGGCGCCCATGGTGACCGTCTCGTTGCGCGGGTTGCCCACCACGGTCTTGCCCAGGCGTTCGGTGATGGCTTCGGCGGCGGCGCCGTACAGCGCCTCGGGCACGAAGATGCGGCGAATGGCGGTGCATTTCTGGCCGGATTTGACCGTCATCTCGCGCGCCACTTCGCGCACCAGCAGGTCAAACGCGGGGCTGCCTGCGGCCTCGCCCTCCAGCAGCAATGCGGAGTTGATGCTGTCGGCCTCGATGTTGGCGCGCACCGAATGCTTGGCAATGGCGGGGTGGGCGCGCACGACTGCCGCCGTGTCGGCGGAGCCTGTGAACGACATCACGTCCTGCACGCGCAGTGCATCCAGCAGGCCGGCGGAGGAGCCGCACACCACGTTCAACGCGCCAGCAGGCAGCAGGCCGGCGTCCACCACATCCTTCACCATGCGCTGGGTCAGCCAGGCGGTGGAGGTGCCGGGCTTCACCACCACCGGCACGCCCGACAGCAGCGCAGGCGCGGCTTTTTCCCACAGGCCCCAAGAGGGGAAGTTGAAGGCGTTGATGAACAGCGCCAGGCCGGTCACGGGGGTCTGGATGTGGCGGCTGGCAAACGCGTTGTCCTTGGCCAGCGACACGCTGTCGCCATCGGGCAGGAAAGGCGTCTCGGGCAGGCTGGCGGCCAGCTTGGCGTAGACGCCTATGGTGTAGATGGCGCCGTCGATGTCCACGGCCGAGTCGTTCTTCACCGTGCCGCTGTTGGCGGTGGCGATGGCGTAGTAGTCATCCCGCTTGCTTTGCAGCAGCTTGGCAATGGCACCCAGCGCCTCGCCACGCGCGCGGTAGCCCATGGCGCGCAGGGCCGGGCCGGCACTGCTGCGGGCGTGCTCAAAGCCGGCTTGCAACGCCAGGCCGGTGGCGTCCACGCGGACCAGCTCGGTGCCGAGCACGGGGTCAAACAGCGCGGTGCCGGCGCCGGTGCCGGTGGTCCAGGCGCCGCCCAGGTAGTTGGAGAGGAGTTCGGTGGTCATGAGGGGGTCTCTTGTTTGTGAGGTGGGGGTGAGTGCGCTTGCCTGGCCGCTCAGGCCAAACCGGTGAAGCGTATCTCACCTTTTGGCAGCAGGTACAGCACCAGCGCCCGCCCTTCGCTGACCGTGGGACGGTGGGCGCTGCCGGGCGGGTAGACCAGCCAGCCGGCGGGGCGGTGGTCGAACTTCGCGCCACTGGTTTCAGCAAGCGGCATCACCAGGTCAATCTCGCCTTGCGGGTGCTCGTGGTGAGGGCCGGCAATGTCTTGCATGTCCACCACGTCGACCGAGAAGCCGTGCAGGTCATCCGCCGGCTTGAAGATGCGGCCGTAGCGGATGCCGCCGCCTTCGCGGTTGCACAACCAGCCCTGGGCCACGCCGGCCTCGCAGGCGGCTTGCAGTGCACGGAAGGTGTCGCTCTGCGGGCCGTGGGTGGCGTTGAGCCACTGGTCCAGCGCGGCGTCCAGCGGGCGGCCGGCCAGCTCAGCCGTCAGCGCGGCGATCTGGGCGCGGAAGCTCTCTTGCGTCACCGCAGGGGCGAGGGGGGATGTTGCGGTTTGAGCCATGTCATCCACGGTGTCAATAAGTTGAAGGGCCGGTTGATCGGTGCTTGTGCCAGCTTGAAATGCGGCGCAAAATGCATTATTGTGCGTGTCAAATTCTAGTAGCAGATTTCAGCATGTCAAGCACTATAGTTCCGGTTTCAGGGTTTTCACCAGGGGGTGATGCGGTGGAAGAGGGGGCGGAGGGGGCCCTAGCCGCAGGCGTGGCCGAGCCATCCAATGGCAACGGCAATGGCAACGGGGAAAGCGGCCCGGCCCTGCGCCACCCCTTCCTGGCCACGCTGGGCGAGCGGGTCAAGGCGCTGCGTGCCCGCCGCGGCATGACGCGCAAGGCGCTGGCGGCCGCCACCGAGGTGTCTGAGCGCCATCTGGCTAACCTGGAATACGGTACCGGCAACGCATCCATATTGGTGCTGCTGCAGGTGGCGCAGGCGCTGCAGTGCTCGCTGGCCGAATTGCTGGGTGATGTGACCACCAGCTCACCTGAATGGCTGATGCTGCGCGAGCTGCTGGAAGGCCGCGACGACGCCACACTGAGCCGCGTGCGCGTGGCGGTGGGCGAGCTGCTGGGCACCGGCGGCGGCCACGGCCAGGGCAGCAGCACGCGCAGCTCACGGGTGGCGCTGGTGGGGCTGCGCGGGGCCGGCAAGTCCACGCTGGGCAACCTGCTGGCGCAAGACCTGGGCTTTCCCTTTGTGGAGCTGAGCCGCGAGATCGAGAAGTTTGCCGGCTGCTCCATCAGCGAAATCCAGGGCCTGTATGGCCAGAACGCCTACCGCCGCTACGAGCGCCGCGCCATGGAAGAGGCGATACAGATCTACCCCGAGGCGGTGATCGCCACGCCCGGCGGCATTGTCAGCGACCCGGCCACCTTCAACCTGCTGCTGGCGCACTGCACCACGGTGTGGCTGCAGGCCGACCCCGGGGACCACTTGCAGCGCGTCATCGAGCAGGGCGACATGCGCCCCATGGCCGCCAGCAAGGAGGCGATGGAGGATTTGAAGCAGATCCTCAAAGGCCGCGCAGCCTTCTATTCGAAGGCCGAGCTGCGGCTGGACACCAGCGCGCAAGACCTGCCCGAGAGCTTTGCCAAGCTGCGGCAACTGGTGCGCGGCGCGCTGCAATTGCCGGGCTGACCTGCATTCGCAGGCGGATTGCCGGTCAATCAGCAAATGATGCATTTAAATGCATAATTTGGCTTGACGAGGAAAACGTATTTGCATTATCATGCATGCAATGCGTCGCCGCCCGTGACGCCAAACCCTGCACCGCATTGCATCTCAGGAGCGAACCATGAGCCAAGCCGACACTGCCACCGCCCCCGCCGCCGTGGACTACCAGACCGACCCCACCCGTTACCGCCACTGGAAGCTGAAGTTTGAAGGCCCGGTGGCCACGCTGATCGCCGACTTTGACGAAAACGCCGGCCTGCGCCCCGGCTACAAGCTGAAGCTGAACAGCTACGACCTGGGCGTGGACATCGAGCTGAACGACGCCATCAACCGCGTGCGCTTCGAGCACCCCGAGGTGCGCACGGTGATCGTCACCAGCGCCAAGGAGAAAGTGTTCTGCTCGGGCGCCAACATCTTCATGCTGGGTGTCAGCAGCCATGCGTGGAAGGTGAACTTCTGCAAGTTCACCAACGAGACGCGCAACGGGCTGGAAGACTCCTCAACCCACAGCGGCCTGAAGTTCCTCGCTGCGGTCAATGGCGCCTGCGCCGGTGGCGGCTATGAGCTGGCGCTGGCGTGCGACGAGATCATTCTGGTGGACGACCGCAGCAGCGCCGTCAGCCTGCCCGAGGTGCCGCTGCTGGGCGTGTTGCCCGGCACCGGCGGCCTGACGCGCGTGACCGACAAGCGCCACGTGCGCCATGACCTGGCCGACATCTTCTGCACCACCAGTGAAGGTGTGCGCGGCAAGAAGGCGGTGGACTGGCGCCTTGTGGACGAGGCGGTGAAGCCGGCACAGTTTGCCGCCCGCGTGCAGCAGCGCGCCATCGAGCTGGCCGCGCAGAGCGACCGCCCGGCGGATGGCAAGGGCGTGGAGCTGACGCCGCTGCAGCGCACCGTGGAAGCCAACGCGTTGCGCTACCCGCATGTGACGGTGGAGATCGACCGCGACAAGCGCACAGCCAGCTTCACGGTACACGCACCGAAGCAGCCGGTGGAAAGCACCCCGGCCGCCATCGAGGCCGCTGGCGTCAATTGGTACCCGCTGGCCCTGGCCCGCGAGCTGGAAGACGCCATCCTCTCCATGCGCACCAACGAGCTGGACATTGGCACCTGGCTGATCAAGACGCAGGGCGACGCCGCCGCCGTGCTGGCCGCCGACGCCGTGCTGACCGCCCACGCCAGCCACTGGCTGGTGCGCGAGACCATCGGCTACCTGCGCCGCACCTTCAGCCGGCTGGATGTGAGCAGCCGCAGCCTGTTCGCCTTGATAGAGCCCGGTTCGTGCTTCGCCGGCACGCTGCTGGAGCTGGCCCTGGCCTGCGACCGCAGCTACCACCTGGCCCTGCCGGATGAGCCCGAGCGCACGCCCAAGATCACCGTGGGCGAGGCCAACTTTGGCCTGTTCCCGATGGTCACCGGCCAAAGCCGGCTGCAGCGCCGCTTTTACAGCGAAGTGCCTGCGCTGGAAGCCGTGCGCGCCCAGGCCGGCCAAGCGCTGGACGCCGACGCCGCCTTTGCACTGGGCCTGGTCACCAGCAACCCGGACGACATCGACTGGGCCGACGAAACCCGCCTGGCGATAGAAGAGCGCGTGTCCATGAGCCCGGACGCGCTGACCGGCATGGAGGCCAACCTGCGCTTCAACGGCCCGGAGAACATGTTCACCCGCGTGTTTGGCCGCCTGACGGCGTGGCAGAACTGGATCTTCCAGCGCCCCAACGCCGTGGGCGAAAAAGGCGCGCTGAAGGTCTACGGCAAGGGCGACAAGGCCGTCTTTGACTGGAACCGCGTCTGACAGTTACCTGAACAGCGAACGCAGTAAACGAAACACCCCTGGAGAACCCCGCATGTCCACGAGCACCATCAACTACAGCGAAAAGATCCCCAACAACGTCAACCTGGAGGAAGACCGCACGCTCAAGCGCGCGCTGGAGCAGTGGCAGCCCAACTTCCTCTCTTGGTGGGACGACATGGGGCCGGATGGCAGCCAGAACTTCGATGTGTACCTGCGCACCGCCATCAGCGTGGACCCGCAGGGCTGGGCCCAGTTTGGCCATGTGAAGATGCCGGACTACCGCTGGGGCATCTTTTTGAACCCGGGCGAGAAGGACCGCAAGATCCACTTCGGCGACCACAAGGGTGAAGACGCCTGGCAAGACGTGCCTGGCGAATACCGCGCCAATCTGCGCCGCATCATCGTTACCCAGGGTGACACCGAGCCGGCCAGCGTGGAGCAGCAGCGCCACCTGGGGCTGACCGCGCCCAGCCAGTATGACCTGCGCAACCTGTTCCAGGTGAACGTGGAAGAGGGCCGCCACCTGTGGGCCATGGTCTACCTGCTGCACAAGTATTTCGGCCGCGACGGCCGCGAAGAGGGCGAAGCGCTGCTGGAGCGCCGCAGCGGGCAAGAGGACAACCCGCGCATCCTGCAGGCCTTCAACGAGCCCACGCCGGACTGGCTGAGCTTCTTCATGTTCACCTACTTCACCGACCGCGACGGCAAGTTCCAGCTGTGCGCGCTGGCCGAGAGCAGTTTCGATCCGCTGGCGCGCACCACCAAGTTCATGCTGACCGAAGAAGCACACCACATGTTTGTGGGCGAAAGCGGCGTGGGCCGCGTCATCACCCGCACCTGCCAGGTGATGAACGAGCTGAAGACGGACGACCCGGCCAAGCTGCGCGCGGCAGGCGTGGTGGACTTGCCAACGCTGCAGCGCTATCTGAACTTCCACTTCAGCGTCACCATCGACCTGTTTGGTGCGGATGAGTCAAGCAACGCCGCCACCTTCTACTCCACCGGCCTGAAGGGCCGCTATGAAGAAGGCAAGCGCATGGACGACCACCAGCTGCGCGGCCAGACCTACACCGTGCTGGGCGTGGTGAACGGCCAACTGGTGGAGCGCCAGGTGCCGATGCTGAACGCCTTGAACGAGGTGCTGCGCGACGACTACATCAAGGACAGCATTGCCGGCGTGGAGCGCTGGAACAAGCTGATCGAAAAGGCCGGCATCCCCTTCCGGCTGAAGACGCCGCACAAGGCCTTCCACCGCAACATCGGCTCGCTGGCCGGCGTGAAGGTGTCGCCCGAGGGCCGCGTGGTGAGCGAGGCCGAGTGGGCCGCCAAGGTGAATGAGTGGCTGCCCTCGCCTGAGGACCGCGCCTTTGTGTCCAGCCTGATGGGCCGCGTGGTGGAGCCGGGCAAGTTTGCCAACTGGATCGCGCCGCCGGTGATGGGCATCAACCGCCAGCCGGTGGATTTTGACTACGTGCGCTTTGGCTGAAACAGCGGTACGCTAGGGGTTAGGGCACCGAGGGCCTGAGGAGACAGACGACATGGACATGGCGGAAGCCCAGGTCATCAAGCAGCACTTGATCGACCCCGAGATTTGCATACGCTGCAACACCTGCGAGGCCACCTGCCCGGTGGGCGCGATCACCCACGATTCGCGCAACTACGTGGTGAACGCCGACATCTGCAACCTGTGCATGGCCTGCGTGCCGCCCTGCCCCACGGGCAGCATAGACAACTGGCGCAGCATGCCGCGCGTGAAGGTCTACAGCGTGGACGAGCAGTTCACCTGGGACGAACTGCCGGCCGAGCTGACGCCGGCTGAACTGGCCGAGGCCGGCGTGGCTGGCCTGGAGGGTGACGCCCCCCCCGAGCCGGTGCTGCAGGTGCTGGATGCTGCCCAGGCACCCGCCGCCGACATGGCCGTGCCCTTCAACAGCAGCGCGTATGGCGCCACCATTCCCCCGTGGTCCGCCGCGCACGCCTACAGCAACCTGTATGGCCCCAAGTCCGCCGAGAAGACCCTCACCGCCACCGTGGCCGGCAGTGTGCGGGTAACCGAGGTGGGCAAGGACTATGACACCCACCACATCGTGCTGGACTTTGGCGCCATGCCCTTTCCGGTGCTGGAAGGCCAGAGCATTGCCGTGGTGCCGCCCGGCGTGGATGCCAATGGCCGCGCCCACCACCCGCGCCAATACAGCGTGGCCAGCCCGCGCAATGGCGAGCGGCCGGGCTACAACAACCTGTCGCTGACCATCAAGCGCGTGCTGGAAGACCACAGCGGCCAGCCGGTGCGCGGCGTGGCCAGCAACTACATGTGCGACCTGAAGGTGGGCGACACGGTGCAGGTGATAGGACCGTTTGGCACCAGCTTTTTGATGCCCAACCACCCGCGCTCGCACATCGTGATGATCTGCACCGGCACTGGCAGCGCCCCCATGCGCGCCATGACCGAGTGGCGCCGGCGCCTCCGCGCCAGCGGCAAGTTTGAAGGCGGCAAGCTGCTGCTGTTCTTCGGCGCCCGCACGCAGGAAGAGCTGCCTTACTTTGGCCCGCTGCAAAACCTGCCCAAGGACTTCATCGACAGCAACTTTGCCTTCAGCCGCACCGCTGGCCAGCCCAAGCGCTATGTGCAAGACGTGATGCGCGAGCGCGCCGCCGACATTGCACCGCTGCTGACCGACCCCAATGCCTACTTCTACGTCTGCGGTCTGAAGGCCATGGAAGAGGGCGTGGTGGCCACGCTGCGCGATGTGGCCACGCAAGCCGGGCTGGACTGGGAGACGGTGGCAGCGGGGCTGAAGAAGCAGGGGCGGCTGCATTTGGAAACTTACTAAGTGAAATTTGCGGAGTTCCACGCCGGCCAAGTCATTGAGGCCGGGCCTTACACGCTGACGCGTGAGGAACTGCTGGGTTTTGCGCAGCAGTACGACCCCCAGTGGTTCCACACCGATGCGCAAGCCGCAGACGCCGGTCCCTTCGGCGGCCTGATCGCCAGCGGTTGGCACACCTGCGGCATTGCCATGCGGCTGGTGGTGCAGGCGGCCTTGAACGGCTCCGAATCCTTTGCCTCCCCCGGCCTGGCCTATGTGAAATGGCCGCACCCGGTGCGCCCCGGTGATGTGCTGACCCTGCGCGCCACGGTGATTGAAACCCGCCGCGCCAGCAGCAAGCCCACGCTGGGCATACTTCGCTGGCGCTGGGAGCTGTTCAACGGCGACGGCCAGCAGGTGCTGGAGCTGGAAGCCACCAGCCTGTTCGATCTACCCTTGGAAACAACATCATGACCACCCTTCAAGCCTTCATCTGCGACGCTGTGCGCACCCCCTTTGGCCGCTACGGCGGCGCCCTGAGCAGCGTGCGCACCGACGATCTGGGCGCCATCCCCATGGCCGCGCTGATGGCCCGCAACCCGCAGGTGGACTGGCAGGCGCTGGACGACGTGCTCTTCGGCTGCGTCAACCAGGCCGGTGAAGACAACCGCAACGTCGCCCACATGGCCAGCCTGCTGGCCGGCCTGCCGCACCAGGTGCCTGGCGCCACGATCAACCGTTTGTGCGGCTCGGGCCTGGACGCGCTGGGCACGGCGGCCCGCGCCATCAAAGCCGGCGAGGCCGCGCTGCTGCTGGCCGGCGGTGTGGAAAGCATGAGCCGCTCGCCCTTTGTGATGCCCAAGGCTGAGAGCGCCTTCAGCCGCAACAACGCGGTGTATGACACCACCATAGGCTGGCGCTTCGTCAATCCGCTGATGAAAAAGCTGTACGGCGTGGACAGCATGCCCGAGACAGCCGAGAACGTGGCGGCAGAGCACGGTATACAGCGCGACGCGCAAGACCGCATGGCGCTGGCCAGCCAGCAGAAGGCGGTGGCGGCCCAGCAGCGCGGCTTCTTCGACACCGAAATCGTGCCCGTCACCATCCCGTCCAAAAAGGGAGAAGCCACCATCGTCAGCAAGGACGAGCACCCACGCGAAACCAGCCTGGAAGCGCTGGCCAAGCTGAAGCCCGTGGTCAAGCCCGATGGCACGGTGACGGCCGGCAACGCCAGCGGTGTCAACGACGGCGCCTGCGCCTTGCTGCTGGCCAGCGAAGAATCAGCCAAGAAGCACGGCCTGACGCCCCGCGCCCGCATCGTCGGCATGGCCACCGCCGGCGTGCCGCCGCGCGTGATGGGCATAGGCCCGGCACCGGCGACGCAAAAGGTGCTGGCGCAGACCGGCATCAAGCTGGCGCAGATCGACGTCATTGAGTTGAACGAGGCCTTTGCCGCGCAAGGCCTGGCCGTGCTGCGGCTGCTGGGGCTGCAAGACGACGACCCGCGCGTCAACCCGAATGGTGGCGCCATTGCGCTGGGCCACCCGCTGGGGGCCAGTGGGGCGCGGCTGGCGACGACTGCCATCAACCAGCTGCATGCCACCGGTGGCCGCTATGCGCTGTGCACCATGTGCATTGGGGTGGGGCAGGGGATTGCGGTGGTGTTGGAGCGGGTGTAGGCGGCTTCAGGCGTGGCAGCGGCGCGGTGCAGCCAGATCGGCCGGTTCAGGCCAGCAAATGCGGGTTGGCCTTTTTCAATCCAAGCACTATATTTAAACCAAAGGACCGAGGAGCAGGGTTGCCGTGTTGAAACCATTCACCATTGGAGGATGCCATGTTCAAACATCTGCTTATTCCCACCGATGGTTCCGAGCTTGCCCTGGCGGCGGCTGAAAAGTGCATGCAGTTTGCCAAATCGCTGCAGGCCAGCGTGACGGGTGTGCACGTGATGCCCCACTACCACATCATGGCCTTTGACGCTCAGGTGGTGGTGGATACTGAGGCGGAGTTCCGCGCCACCCGCCGGTCGCGCGCCGATGAGTACCTGTCGATCCTCTCCAGGCTGGCGGCTTCGGCGGGCGTGCCGTTTGAGCCGGTCGCGGTGAGCAGCGACCACCCGTATGAGGCCATCATCAAGGCGGCGGAAGACATGCGCTGTGACGCCATCGTGATGGCCTCGCACGGCCGGCGCGGTGTGAAAGGCTTGCTGCTGGGCGGCGAGACGCACAAGGTGCTGACGCACTGCAAGATCCCGGTGCTGGTGCTGCGCTGAGTTGAGCTGGCGGCAACAACGGGGCGCCAAGCCCGTGCGCCGGGCCCGGACGTTCAGGACCGCGCGGTCAGGCCCGGGTGCGCCGGCGCAGCGCCACCAGCCCGGCCAGCCCCAGGCCGACCAGGGCCAGCGAGGCCGGCTCGGGCACCTGGCAGCTGTCCGTCAGCGAGGTGATGTCAAAGCGCTCTATCACGTTGTTGATCCGCATGTCGCCCACCAGTGTGGCGCCGGGGGCGAACCAGTTCACCTGCTGCGGAAAGCCCAGGTCGAGGTTGTCGTAGTCGGTGTTGGAAAAAATGCCGCTGGGGGTGATGCCGTCGGTGTAGGCGAACACGAAGAGGCCGATGAGGACGTTGGTGCCGAGGGTGGGGTCGCTGCTTTGCCCGGTCACCTTGAAATAATCCTGGTGCTGGGAGCCGAAGCCGTTTTTGCGCACCGTCGTTTCAACAACGTCCAAGCCACCACCCACGATGACGCTGTGCGCGCTGGTGGCGGCCGTGCCGCTGACGACGCCGGGGCAGCCCGCCGGGGCAGGGCATTGCTTGCGGGTGGAACTTTCGGTGGCGTTGCCGCCGAAGTAGCTCAGCGCGGCCGGGTCCACCGTCAGCGAGCCGCTGATGGTTAAGCCGGCATCCTGGTAGCCGGCTTGCACGACGCCGGTGAAGGTCCAGGTGATGGGGGTGGCTGAGGCCGCGAAAGCGCAGACAGCCAATGCGGCGCCCAGCGCCCATTGTTTTTTGGTCATGACGAACTCCCTGTTGACTTCTGTGTTGCGCCAGCCTTTGTTGGCTGGCTGTAGCAGCACTGTAGCAAAAAAGCTCACGCGCGTGTCGCTGCACCCTTGTCAAACCCCGCCACCACAAATTCCACAAACGCCTTCACCCGCGCCGCCGTCTGCAGCCTTTGCGGGTACACGGCGTAAATATCCGCCGGCGGCGTGTGCCAGTTGTCCAGCACGGGCTTCAGGCGGCCGCTGGTCAGGTACTTGGCGATGTCCCACTCGGCGCGCATCAGCAAGCCGTGGCCGGCCAGGGCCCAGCTGACGGCGATTTCGCCGTCGTTGGTGCTGAGGGATCCGCGCACCTTCACCGTCTCCTTGCGCTGGCCTGATGTGAAGTGCCACACGCCATAGGCCTCGTCGCCCTGGCGTATGCCTATGCAGTTGTGGCGCGCCAGCTCGGCCGGCGTGCGCGGCGTGCCGTGCTTGGCCAGGTAGGCGGGGGCGGCGCAGATCAAGCGGCGGTTGTTGGCGATGCGCCGGGCGATCACGCGCGCATCCGGCGGCTCGCCAAAGCGTATGCACACATCAAAGGCGTCGTCGGTCAGCGGCGGCGGGTTGACGGTGAGCTGCAGTTGCACCTGCACCTCGGGGTAGCGGCGCACAAAGCGGTCCACCAACGGCGCAATGTGCATGCGCCCGAAGCCCAGCGTGGCGTTGACGCGCAGCAGGCCCTTGGGCGCGGCGATGGACTGGCCCAATGCGCGCTCCACATCGTCAATGTCGGCCAGGATGCGGCGCGCATGCGCCAGGTAGACCTCGCCCTCGGCGGTGAGGCCCATGCGGCGCGTGGTGCGGGTGAGCAACTGCACGCCCAGGCGCTCTTCCATCTGGCTCAGGCGTTTGCTGACGGCGGAGGTCGTCAAATCCAACTCGCGGCCCACGGCCGAGAAACTGCCCAGCCGGACCAGCAGGCTGAAGAAGGCCATTTCGGCCGAGGCGGTGGTGTGGGTGGCCATCAATTGTGTACCGGCAAGCAACAACAGCGGCACTCTACCGCCATCGTTGAATCAGGGCAATGGCGGAAGATGCAGGTCGAAGTGCAGCACGTCTTCGCGCACACCCAGCTTGGTGTACAGCGCAATGGCCGGCGGGTCCACATAATCCGCCTGCACGAACACGGCCCAGGCGCCGCGCTGCTTGGCCAGCGCCGTCAGATGCTGGATCAGCGCAGTGGCCACGCCCTGGCGGCGGTGCGCGGCGTCCACCGCCAGGTCATAGATGTAGACCTCGCGGCGGGCCTGCTCCAGCTTGTCCAATTCGTAGGCCACCAGACCGCCGAGCACTTCGCCTTGTGCGGAAATGGCGGCCAGCGCGATGATGTGTTCGCGGGACAGCTTGTCGGCCAAGTAGGCATCGTCAGGTGACGCGCCGCCGAAGGTGTGTGGTTCTTCGAACGCGCGGCCGAACAGGGCGTTCATGGCGCGCATCAGCGGCACGCCTGCGGCGCCTGTTAGGCGCTTGACATTCACAGGCTCATACATGGTCACTTTTACACTGGCGCAAAATAGAACGATCACTCCACCAGATTGGCACCTATGGCAACGATCGTAGAGATGGAACTAACTGGCTACCCAGACAAGGAAAAAGTTGTCTTGGCAAGTGGATCAGACGCCAGCATGATGGCCGACTACTCCCTCCACTGCCACGACTTGCAAGTCGCCGCCGACTGTCTCCGTGAACTAAGCCTACTCCCAACCGGCCCCATAGTCTCAATCACGCAACGTGCACTGTGGTTGACCGCTATCAGCAACTATTCCAAATGCTTTGGAAAAGATACCAGAACACGCCTCAAAGCTGATGAAGTTTTTGCCGGCACACCACCTGCAGCGATGACTTCCCACAACTTCTACGTCAATCTCCGAAACAAGCAGCTCATTCACCATGACAACTCGTTCACCCAAGCACTACCGATGGCGGTAATAGCGAAGGCTGGCGGTACAAGGAACGTGCTTGGAGTGGTCTCAGCAGTGCATGAGTCCCACACGAACAGTCCGGAAGGCGTTGCATCACTTTCGGCTATTGTGGATCATGCCTTCAAGTGGAGCAAAAGCAAAATGGATGAACACAACCAAAGGTTGCACGAGAACCTAGAAAAGCTTCCCCGCGATCAACTCCTCGGCCTGCCCACTCCTGAATACGCAGTTCCGCAGACAGCCGACGTGGGTACGACCAGACAAACCCACAAGTGACCGGCAGTCTATTGAAAGTACTGCGACTCCATTGGTATCACAGCCCGGCTTCCGACCGGCACAGTCACGACCCTGCTGAGTAGATCGCAGAATAGCCGTGTACCTGTAAAAAAACGGCCCGTTCACTCCCGCCCCGGATGGTCCTTCGCCCACTGCTTGAACCCCCCATTCAAATCCATCCCAGGCGCGCTGACGGCCAGGCCGGCAAAGCTGCCGTCCTTGGCCAGCGGCATCACCGCGTTGTAGAAGCCGGCCATGGCCGCGCGGGCCAGGGCGCCGCCTAGGCTGACGCGGCGCACGCCCATGGCGCCTGCGTCGGCCAGCGTCATCTCAGTGCCCCAGCCTATCAGCAGGTTCACCGGCTTGGGCGCCACGGCGGCCACGATGGCGCGGATGTGCGCCGGGTCTTTGATAAAGGGCGCATACAGGCAGTCGGCACCGGCTTCTGAATAGGCTTTGAGGCGGGCGATGGTGTCTTCCAGGTCAGGCTTGCCGACCAGGAAGTTCTCGGCCCGGCCCACCAGCAGCGTGTCGCCGCCGTTGGCATCAATCGCGGCGCGGGCGGCGCGGATGCGGGCCACGGCATCGGCCAGCTCTCGCACGGGCGCGTCGGCATTGCCGGTGGAGTCCTCAATCGACAGGCCGGCCACGCCGGTGGCCACGGCCATGCGCACGCTCTCATGCACGCCGTCAGCAGTGTCGGCAAAGCCGCCTTCAAAGTCGGCGTTGATGGGCAGGTCAGTGCCGGCCACCAGCGTGGTCAGGTGTTCCAGCACCTGGGCGCGGGTGAGGGCGTTGTCCCAGCGGCCTTGCGTCCAGGCGTAGCCGGCGCTGGTGGAGGCCAGGGCCTTGAAGCCCATGTTTTCCAGCATGCGGGCGCTGCCCACGTCCCAGGGGTTGGGCAGGGCGAAGCAGCCTTGCGCGTGCAGGGCTTTGAAGGCGGCGCGTTTTTGTTGAACGGTCTGTGGCATGGCGGGTCTCCGTGGGGTGGTCAATGTGTGTGGACACATCGTAGCGCGCACGGTGAGACCTTGCTGGCTGCAAGCGGACATGTTGGTCCGCGCGGAAGCGGCCGGGTGGGCCTGGCGGACCGCCTTGGTTCAGCGCAACCGGCGCGCGCCTGCCAGCACCTGGTCGCCCACCTGCACCACCGGGCAGTTGACGACGATGGCGGTGGGCTGCAGCGTGATGCGGCCTGCCTCTTCGGCGGCCAGTAGCGCTTCTTCGGAGCGCAACTCGGTGCGCGGCTGGCCGGGCTGCCAGCGCACAATCACCAACTGCCACAGCGGGCTGTAGGCGGTGTTGCGGTTGCCGCCGCCCAGTGGCTGCGGCGCGCTGGGCAGCACGCTGGGCTGGCTGCTGTCGGCAAACTTGTAGATGCGCTCCACGCTGCCGGGGCGGCTGGGGTCGCGCGGCTGTGGCGGCAGCGCCTGGGCCAGGCGCGGCACCAGGTTGGCGCCGCCCTGGGCGGCCATGGTGGGGTCGGAGATGTCGGTGGTGATGTACCACACGCGCTGGCCCGCATGCCATCCGGGCACCAGGGGCAGGGCGATCTCGGGTGCGTCGTTGGCGCGGGTGCCGGTGGTGCCGGCAGGGTCGTGGCTGGCGCAGCCGGCCAGCAGGGCGGCGGTCAGCAGCAGGGCCAGGGAGCCGTGGGTGGTGAAGCAGGGTGCGGGCGGCAGGTGCATGGTGGCGCTGGGTTGCCGGGCCAAGCGCCCGTTTCGCTTGGTCGCGCCGCGATGGCGAACCTTACAGCCGCGCGCTATTCGCTGATGCTGCCGCAGTTGGCCTTGATGTCGGTGCTGGCGCTGAACACCGCCTCGCCACCCGAGACCACGAAGAAGGCGCGGCGGGGCCGGCGGCTGACCTTCAGCAGGCGCTCGCCGTCGTCCCAGCCGAGGTAGATGTCGTTGTCGCGCGTCCATTCCAGCTCGAAGGCAAAGCGCTCGTTCCAGGCCAGGTCTTCGCGCAGCAGGTCTTGCACGTAGTCGGCGCCGAATTGCAGCTTGGACAGCACCTCGGCACGCTTGCGGTCGCGGGTGACGACCAGGTCCAGCCGGTAGACGATGTCTGTTTTGCTGCGCGCCAGGATGACCGAGGCCAGCGTGGCCCACGAATCGTGCGGGTTTTGCTTCAGCAGCTGCAGGGTGCCTTCCAGGGTGCCGGCGTCGCTGGCGGGCAGCAACTCGCACATCTGAAAATCGCCCGGCTTGGCGGTGAGCTTGACGTCACGCACCGCCCAGGCGGGGGTAGCAAAGGCCAGCAAGGCGGCGCTGGCCAGCAGGCTGGTGGCCCAGCGTCTCAGGGGGGTGGTGTGCATGGGGCTCCCGCTTGGCATTGCGGGCATTCTCGCATGGCGGGGCGCTGGCGTCGCCCGGTCGGCCAGCCTCAGACCCCCGGCGTCCTCACCGGCATGCGGATGATGAATTGCGTGCCCACCCCCGGCGTGCTGCTGACGCGTATGTCACCCGCCAGCAGCGTGGTGACGATGCGGTGGCAGATGGCCAGGCCCAGGCCGGAGCCGCCCTGGCCCGCCTTGGTGGTGTAGAAGGGCTCGAAGATGTGGCTGGCGGTCTCAAGGTCCATGCCGTGGCCGTCGTCGGCCACGGCCCATTCCAGCGTTTCATGGTCGGGTCCGTCGAGCCGGGCGCTGACGTTCACACGGCCCTGGCTGCGACCCTCCAGCCCGTGCAGCACGGCGTTTTGCACCAGGTTGGTCAGCACCTGGCCCAGCGGGCCGGGGTAGCCGTCGCACTGCAGGCCCTCGGGCACCTGGTTGTCCAGTTGCAGCGCCTTGTTGGCGATGCCGGGGCGCAGCGAGGCCAGGTTTTCGTCCACCACCTGGCGCAGGTCAAACGTGCGGCGGCGCTCGCTCACCTGGTCCACCGCCACTTCCTTGAAGCTGGTGATCAGCGCGTTGGCGCGGTTGGCGGCGCGGTCGATCAGCGCGCACATCTCCAGCATGTCCCCCAGCGCAGCGGCCAGGTCAGAGCGGCGCAGCTGGTCGGTGCGCAACGCCACGCTCAAGGCGGTGGCGCGCTGCTGCAGCGTGGTGGCGGTGAGTTGGGCGTTGCTCAGCGGGGTGTTCAGCTCATGCGCAATGCCGGCCACCATGCTGGCCAGCGAGGCGAGTTTTTCAGACTGGATCAGGTCTTGCTGCGTCTGCTGCAGGCGCTTCAGGGTGGTGCTGAGCTCGGCCGTGCGCTCGGCCACCTTGTCTTCGAGGCTGGCGTTGGCGGCACGTAGTTGGTCGCTCAGGGCGTGGCTCTTGTCCAGCTGCTCGCGCACGCTGCGCGTCATCACGCCGCCAAACACGGCGCCGGTGACGACGGCGGCAGCGTAGGCGATGGTCCAGGTGAGGGGGTCGCGCTCCAGCGGCGGGGGCAGCAGGCCGTGGCGTTGCGCCCATTCCAGCCCTATCAGGTAGGCCAGCGTGATGACTACCATGGGCACCACCTGTCGCACGCCCAGCAGCCAGCTGGTCAGCAGGCACAGCACAGGCAGCGTCATCAGCCCCGGGGTGCGGATGCCAGCCACGAAGGGGGCGGTGAGAAAGGTCACGCCCAGCGCCCCCCACAGCAGGCTGACCATGGCCAGGCGCAGCCGCTGGGTGTGCATCAGTGCCAGCACCAGCACCAGCAGGGCCAGGCCGGCCAGCAGTTGCGGGGTGATGGGCTGGCCCAGCGTGCGGTAGTTCTGCACGCCCACCATCGCGATGGCGAACGCCCACAGCAGGCAGATGCCGCGCAGGGTGCGCAGGCCATAGCTGGCCAGAAACAGATCCAGCGCGTCGCCGCGCTGCGTGGTTGCCACAGGTGGCCTTACAACAAGTGCTTAGCCGACCACCACTTCGCTGACCTGCTTCACGGGCACGATGTCGGTGTAGTTGGCGATGTCGCCACGGATCTCTTTGGCGTGCGGGCCAAAGGCGGCGTTGAAGGCTTCCAGCGTGTCGACGTAGAAGGCGCAAGCCGCCACGTAGGTGGGCGGCTCGCCTGGGGCGCCGCCGGCCAGGCCCTTGTCCACCGTGTAACGCAGGCAGGCCGCGCCCAAACGGGCGGCGACCAGCGGCATGTGCGTGTCGCGGTAGTAGTCGTGGTCGAAGCGGGCACCCGGCGTGTGCGGGTACATGATGCTGATCTTGATCATGGCGTGTTGCTGCGTGTTGTGATTTGTGTTTTGCGGCCCCAGGTGCAGGCCCAACGAAAGCCAATGATATTGCACCAACTGACCGTGCCGCGCAAGCGGCGAGATGGGGTTAGGCGTGCTAGGTACGCTTAAACCGCGCCGGCGCAGGCTGCCTCGTCGTCCAGCTGCTGCTGCACCGTCTCCAGCAGTTGCCAGGGCTCAAAGGGCAGGGGCAGCCAGCCGTCGGCGCCGCTGGTGTGGGCGGCCTGGGCCACCGTGCCGCCCACCAGCAGCACGCGCAGCGCGGGCGAGCGGGTCTTGAGCACATGGCACAGGTGGGTTGCGTTGGGCAGGCCGGTGAGCGCGGCGTCTACCAGCACCAGCTCGGGCTTGAGTGCCGGAACCAGCAGCGCGGCCACGCTGCCATGGTGGGTTTCCACCACCTCATGGCTGGCCAGCTCGAGCGTGATGCGCAGCGCGCGGGCGGCGCGGCTGCGTTCGGCAATGATGATGACCTTGGACATGGCGTGCCTCCGGTGGGGTGGTGCGGCATTGTGCGCGGCCAGGGCGCCGCCATTGTGGCCACACTGTGACGGTGGCGGGCCAGCCCGGCGCACGCAGCGTATCTGTACGACACACTCGCTCCACACTCTTTCTCCGCATACCGCCACACTTCGGGCATTCCAAAAAATGTAGGGGGATTCAGCATGTGTGGAGGTCGCTGTGCTGCGTGAACGGGTGCGATGTCTGTCGAAGTGGCTACTGCAAACCTGCGGGCTTGTGCTGCCATGGCTGTTGCTGCTCGCGCTGCCGGCGGCACAGGCTGCCGAGTTGCGCCTGCTGGTGGAGACCAGCACCGACATGCCCATGATGCAGGTGCGCGACGGCAAGCTGGTGGACGGCATCCACCGCGACCTGGGCCTGGCGCTGGCGCGTGAGTTGAAGCGCGAGGCGCGCTTTGAGCTGCTGCCGCGCAAGCGGGTGATGGAAGCGCTGACCAGTGGCGCGGCCGACATCAGCTGCCACTACCTGCCCGACTGGTTGCCCGGCGAGTTTGACTGGAGCAAGCCCTTCATTCCCAACGCCCAGGTGCTGGTCAGCGCACCCGGCGTGGCGCGGCCGTCCACCTTGCAAGACCTGGCGGGTGTGCCGGTCGGCACGGTGCTGGGCTTTTCCTACCCCGATCTGGAGACCGCCCTGGGCGCACGCTTTGTGCGCGACAACGCGCCCAACTCGCAAAGCAACCTGATGAAGCTGGCCGCCGGGCGCGTGCAGCACGCGGTGCTGGGCGAGATGTTCTACCGCTACCAGGTGAGCCGCGGCACGGCGGAGGTGGTCTTCCCACCGCCGCTGCTGGTGCACCGCTACAAGGCACAGTGCGCGGTCTCGCGCAAGGGCCAGGTGACGGTGCAGGAGCTGAACAAGGCCATCGAGGCGCTGGAGCGCACGCGCCAGGTGCAGCACATCCTGGACAAGTATGCGCTGCGGCCGGTCTTCCCCGGCCACATGCAAGCGCTGGCGCACGCGCGCTAAAGTGCACTACGCCTGGTGTGGCGCGGCGCCGCACCACACCTTCCAACCCTTTTTACTGCGCCATGTAGCCGCCGTCCACCGCCAGGCTCTGCCCGGTGAGGTAGCGTGCCTTGTCGCTGCCCAGGAACAGGATGGCCTGCGCGATCTCGTCCACATGGCCCAGGCGCTTGGCCGGCACCATGCCGGCCAGGCCGCTCTTGCCTTCCTCGGTGCCGCCGGTGAAGCGGTCCAGCATGGCGGTCTGGATCGGGCCGGGCGCCACGGCGTTGATGCGGATGCCGCTGGCGGCCACTTCCAGCGCGGCGGTCTTGGTCAGCCCCTCCACCGCGTGCTTGCTGGCCACGTAGACCGAGGCGCCGGCAAAGCCGATCTGCCCGGCCACCGACGACACGTTGACGATGGCGCCGGCGCCCTGCTTGGCCATCACCCGCAGCTGGTGCTTCATGGACAGCAGCACGCCCAGCACGTTGGTGCTGAAGGTGGCCTCAAAGTCGGCCGGCGTGGCGTCCACCACGGGTGTGGGCTGGCCTTCGGTGCCGGCGTTGTTGACGGCCACATCGAGCCGGCCAAAGCGCTGCACGGTGGCGTCCACCAGCGCTTGCACATCGGCCTCGTGGCGCACATCGGCCTGCACGAACTCGGCCTGGGCGCCCAGGTCGCGCAGCTCGCTGGCCAGGTTCTGGCCCTCGGGCACGCGCCGGCCGCTGACGACCACGCGGGCGCCCTCGCGGGCATAGGCCAGCGCGGTGGCGCGGCCGATGCCGGTGAGCGCGCCGGTGATGAGGACGACGGGGTTTTGTGTCGGGGTGTTGGCTTGGGTTGTCATGGCGGGAATCCTTTCGATCATTAAATGGGTGCCTGAACGGACCGTACTTTGGGCCTTGACACCGGTTTGATCTAGCCATGCGCGGACCAGTTATCTGTTTCTGAATTGGAAACAATGCGGGGGGTTGAAATGCGGTGCGCGAGCATCACGCGCGAGGGTGAGCTCACCCCGGCTTGGCCACCATCAGCCAAAACACAACCAGCATGGCTGCAAAGGCAGGGTAGCCCAGCCGTTCCCACCATCGGGCGTATTGCCAGTACAGCGCAGGCAGCGGTGTGCCAGCGTCTGCTGCCTGCTGGGCCATGGCGGCCATGCGCAGCTGCAGCCACAGCACCGGTAGCCAGCAGGCGCCGGCCAGCGCATACAGCACCAGCGCCCAGGCCAGCCAGGGGGTGGAGAGCGGCCAGCCCGCCAGGTACGCCAGCGCCACGCCGGTCAGGGGCTGCAGCACTACCGCCGGCGTGGTGAACCACCAGTCTGCCCGCACCACCAGCCGTGCCACCACCGCCTGCGCGCGCACGTCGCCACTGCGGTTGGCAAAGAACATGTAGAAGGCCGAGCCAAAGCCAGTGCCCACCAGCAGCACGCTGGACAGGATGTGCAGCCATTTGAGGGCGAGGTACAGGCTCATGGGATGCCTTGCGCTGTTGGCGCCTCTTCCACCACATCCGTCAGCGTGCCCCAGCGCGCGAACTCGGGCGCGAAGTCTTCCAGCGTCAGCAGGCCCATGCAGGGCCGGGCACCGGTGGGCAAGGCGTGGCCAACGGCGAGCTTGCGCGCCAGCAGGATGGCGGCCATGCAGGGGATCTCGGGCCCGTGGTCGTCTGGCGCGGTGATGTGCCAGGCGCGTGCCGCAGGCTGGCCCTGCGCATCCAGCCCTTGCACGCGCACCACCATGCCGCCTAGCGACGAGCCAAAGGCATCCAGCAGCGTGCCGGTGCGTTGCAGCAGGCGCGCCAGTTTCTCGGGGTGGCGCAGCAGGCCCAGGGTGCGCAGGGCCGCCAACAAGGCAAAGGCGCGTTGCGCCAGGCCCACCTCCAGCGCGGCGCGGAACATCACGCGCTGGGTGACGGCAAAGTGTGTGGGGAACAGCTCCAGGTCAGGGATGTCGCACAGCGCACCCAGGCGCGGGCGCATGCGCGCAAACGCAATGCGCTGGGGCGCCGCCCAGCCGCGCTGCTGCGTCCATTGGCCGCCGGCCCACACGCGCAGGGGTTCACCGCAGTAGCTCAGCACGGCGGCCAGCGTGGCCTCGCCGCGCGGCGCGGTTTGCGCGGGGGCGATGCAGGTGTCCACCACGTCCATGCGCTGCCAGCCGGCGCACAGGTGCTGCACCACCGCCGCGCTGAGCGCAGGCACGGTGCTGGCGCCGGTGATGGCGCAGCGGCCGGCTTGCTGAAACGTGGCATCCAGCGCGGCGGCAAAGTCGCAGACGAAGCGCCGGCCATCGGCCAGGTCAATGTAATGCGCGCCGGCTTGCGCGGCGGCCTGCGCCACCGCATAGGCCTGGGCCTGGAAGGGGCCGGCGGTGTGGATGAGCAGCTCAACACCCAGCGTCTTGAGCCGTGCGGCGAAATCGGGCGCCTGCAGGTCCAGCGCCACGCCCTGGGCACCGTGGCCCAAGGTCTGCGCAAAGGCCTGCGCCTGTTGCGCGCTGCGCCCGCCCACCAGCAGGTCGATCTGCGCATGGCCGGCCAGCGCACGGCAGATGCGCGCGCCGAAGTTGCCATAACCGCCGAGCACCAGGACTTTCAAACGTGGGCTTCCTGTGTAAAGGTGTGCACTGCATTGTGACGCCAGTCACGCCGGGGTGCCGTTCCCCCGGGTTGGGGGATTGCCGGCGAGCGGTGAGACGGCCAAGATGGCACCGGCTTGCAACACAACGACATTCAGGAGGAACCAGCATGCCCATCTTTGTGACCGGCCCGGCCGCCGCCGTGGTGGAGTTGTACCTGGGCGCGGGCATTGGCAGCCCCTGGCCGGCCAGCTTTCAGCGCGACCTGGCCACCGTTGGCGCCACCGGGCAGAACCTGGTGACGTGGGCGGACAACCTGTTCGACATGTTTTCGCGCAACTACGCCACCAATGCCGAGTGGGCGCAGAAGGTGCTGGGCCAGATGCTGGGCACCGACCCCGCCAACACCCCCGCGCTGCGCGCGCAGCTGACGCAGCTGTTTGACAGCCAGCCGGCCGACCGTGGCGCCATCGTCTGCGCGTTGGGCAGCGTATTGTCTCGCCTGGAAGGCGACAAGCTCTATGGCGCCGCCGCCGCGACCTGGAACCTGCGGCTGGGCGAGGCCTACAACCAGGCGCTGGACACGGAGCAGTTCATCGTCAAATACGGCCCCTACCTGACGGCACCCCAAGGCGTGTACACCCATGCGCTGACCACCGGCGCCGACGTGCTGCCGGGCACGCCCTATGACGAAACCTTCCTGGCCCGGCCGGGCACGCTAGGGCCGGGCGATGTGCTGACCGGCAGCGGTGGCGACGACTGGCTGCTGCTGCGCGACTACCCGCTGCCCAGCCCCGGGCCGATGACGGGCTTCACCACCAGCGGCATTGCCACCCTGGTGGCGAACGTGCGCAACACGGGCCAGGCCCCGGTCGTGGTGGTGGACGCCGCCGGCATGGCCGGGCTGGCCCATGTGGTGAACAGCGGCAGCTGGGGCAGCCTGGAGCTGCTCAACCTGGGTAGCGTGGTGGACCTGAAGCTGGTGCAGGTGGTGTCGGGCAACACCACGCTGCACTACACGCCGGCCGCGCTCGCCGCGTCCGGCGGCGTCATGGCGCTGACGCTGCTGTCCGTCAGCAGCGCGCTCGGCCCGGCCTTGGTCTCATCGCCCGCAGGCAGCATCCAGGTGGACGGCATCAGCCGCTTCAATGTGACGGTGAGCGGCGCGGACCTGACCGAGATCAAGTCCAACGCGCTGCAGCAGTTGGTGGCCAGCGGCACCGGGGACCTGATCGTGCGCACGCTGAGCTTCCAGGGCAACGGCGCGGCCACGCCCAACCTGCTAGACGCCCACGCGCTGGCGGGCCGGCTGGACGTGCGGCTGGCCACCACCGGCGCCGGCAGCGGCGCCACCGTGGTGCTGGGCGGCAGCAACCTGGACACGCTGCGCTTCACCGGCAAACTGGGTGACTACACGCTGAAGCTGGGCGACACCCTTACGCTGCACGACAACCGCGCCGACAGCGGCAGGGATTACAGCGCCACCAGCGTGGAGCGCCTGGTGTTTGCCGACCGCGCGCTGGCGCTGGACCTGGCCGCCACCCAACAAGACGGCCGCGCCGCGCTGCTGGTGGCCGCCACCTTCGGCGCCGCCGGATTGGATAACCCGGTGCTGGTGGGCAAGGTGTTGGCGATGACCGAACAGTACTGCGGCTACACCGGCGGCATCAACAACACGCAGGCCCTGACCCAGTTTGCCGACCAGCTGCTAGGCTCAGATGCGCTGCGCGCCGCCGCTGGCGCTAGCCTGTGGGACAACCACGACGCGCTGGTCAACTGGGTGTACACCAACGTCTACGGCCATGCGCCGGACGCCGCCACGCGCGCCGCGTTGCAAGCGCCGCTGGACGACAAGAGCGTCTACCCAGCGCAGTGGCTGGCCGCCGTGGTGCAGGCGGCGCAGGCGCCGCTGCAGGCGTTGCTGATGGGGCATGCGCAGGGCGGGCTGGTGTATGTGGACGCGTCCTTCCCGTTCACGCTGTAGTCGCCGGGTGAGGCCGGTTGTGGTGTGCTGGGCCTACCAGTCGCCCCCCGGCCATGCCTCGGCACGGGCCCGGTTTCACCGCCGTCAGGTCTATAGTTCAGATACTATGCTGAACACCCAGCCCCCAAACAACGAGATCTACCCCGTGGTCAAGCGCTATGCCGACGCTTGGGCGGCCGGCGACCTGCGCGGCATTGTCGACAGCTACCACGACGATGTGGTCTTCCACTACTTCGGGCGCAGCCCCCTAGCTGGCACGCACCGGGGCAAGGCGGCATGCCTGCAGGTGCTGAAACAGGTGCGCGAGAAGACCAACCGCAAGCTCATCAGCATCCAGGACGTGCTGGCCGGCGCGCGCTTTGGCGCCGTCATCGCCGTGGAGCAGTTTGAGCGCAGCGGTGTGGTGGTGCAGATCGAGCGGTTGCTGCGCTACACCGTGCGCGACGGCAAGCTGGCCGAATGCTGGGTGTATGACGAGGACCAGCGGCTGGTGGATGCGCACTGGTCCTAGCCAGCGGCCGGCCTGTCCGGGCGCTGGTTGGCCGCCTGCCCGCTAGTGAGCGGCGCTGCTCTCGGTCGGCGTTTCGGTGTGCATGGCGCACAGCCACTTGCCGCCCTTGCGCGTCCAAACGGACGAATCGGCCATCTCCTGCTTGATCAGGTCTGCCTTGCCGTGACGTGCTGTCATGGTCTGCTTGGCCTTGTAGGTGACAACGGCAGTGTCGTCGCTGGGGAAGAGCACGTTCATGTCGCTCAACTCGAACGACGTGACGATCATCTTGCCCTGCTCGGCCATCTGCTTGTAGTCGGCATGGTCGAACTGCATGGCGCCGTGTGAACCGACCATCATCGACGGCTCGTCCAGCAGGGTCAGCGCGGTGTCGGTGTCTTCGTCCACCAGGGACTGCCAGAACTTGTTTTCCAGGGCCATCAGTTCGTTGCTGTTGGTGGCGGTGTTTGCGGTTTGCATTTGACTCTCCTTCGGGGCTGGGGGAATAATTCAGTATGTCCCTGTGCGCTGCTGCTGGCAGTCGGAGAGCGGGGCGCCTGGGGGTAGGCATGCTCCTACCGCGGAAATGGTTTGAAACAGGGATGGCAGCGTGCGATGAAACCCAAGTTACTTTCCGGCGGCAACCCGCAGATCGCCAAGGCTGACGGCGACGCGCCGGTGCAGGCCTACATTGCCGCCATGCCGGACTGGAAGCGCGGCGTGGGCGAACGGCTGGATGCGCTGATCGTCAAGACCGTGCCCAACGTGCGCAAGGCGGTGAAGTGGAATTCGCCGTTCTACGGCGTGGAGGGCGGACAGGGCTGGTTTGTCAGCTTCCACACTTTTGCCAACTATGTGAAGGTGACGTTCTTCAAGGGCACATCGCTGAAACCCGCGCCGGGCGGCGGCACGTCAGAGGAAGCGCGCTGGGTGGATGTGCACGAGGACGACTTGGACGAGAAGCAGCTGGCCAAGTGGATCAAGCAGGCGGCTAAGTTGCCGGGGTGGGGGAAGCAGTAGGCTTCAACCTGCATGCGCTTCAGTGGCATTGTCAAATCCTGGAACGACGAGCGTGGCTTCGGCTTCATCGAAGCCGATCAGGGCGGGCAAGAGGTGTTCGTCCATATCAAGGCATTCACAGGGCGCACCGGGCGGCCGCAGCTGCGCCAACGGGTGACGTTCGAAGTCGAACTGAGCCCCGAGGGGAAGAAGCGCGCCAGGAATGTTGAACTCGTCAAGCCACCACGCGCGACCAGGTCAAACCGGCCGGACTCGCCGGCCCAATGGGGAACAGCCAGTCTGTTCGCGATCCCGGCGTTCCTGGCTGTTTACGTTGTGGTGGCGGTGGTCTGGCGGGTGCCGGGTTGGGTGGCGGCGTTGTATGGCGTGGCCAGCGTGGTCTGCTTCTTTGCCTATGCCATCGACAAGTCGGCTGCCACGGCAGGCAGGTGGCGCACAAGCGAGAGCACCTTGCTGATGCTGGGTCTGGTGGGCGGCTGGCCGGGTGCCATCGTGGCGCAACAGCTGCTCAGGCACAAGTCCAACAAAGCGTCGTTTCGCTCCGCATTCTGGAGCAGTGTGGTGATGAATGTGGTGGTGTTCGTAGCGGTCAACTCACCCATCGTGCAGGCCACCTTGCGCAGGTGATGGGCGCCGGCCTTACCGCACGAACAGCAAGTACGTCCCGGATCTGAAGTACGCTAGGGGCATGACGCAGCAGCAACACACAGGCCCCGACATCGTCGCGCTGGGCGAGGCGATGATCGAGTTCAACCAGACGCGCGCTGGCGAGCCGAACTTCTTGCAGGGCTTTGGCGGCGACACCTCCAACATGGCGATTGCCGCCGCCCGCCAGGGCGCGCGCAGCGCCTATGTCACGCGGGTGGGTGACGACACGTTTGGCAAGATGCTGCTGGACTTGTGGCGCGCCGAAGGCGTGGACACCAGCGCGGTGGGGGTGGATGCCGCATCGGCCACCGGCGTGTATTTCGTCACGCATGGTGCCACGGGCCATGTGTTCAGCTACCTGCGTGCAGGCTCGGCAGCCAGCCGCATGCAGGTGGATCAGCTGCCATTACCGCTGCTGCGCTCGGCCCGCTACGTACAGGCTTCAGGCATCAGCTTGGCCATCAGCCCCAACGCGGCGGATTGCGTGCTGGCGGCGTTCGACACCGCGCGCCAAGCGGGAGTGAAGGTGGCGCTGGACAGCAACCTGCGCCTGAAGCTGTGGCCGCTGGCGCGTGCGCGTGCGGTGATTGGCGCGGCCGCCGCGCTGGCCGACTATTTCTTCCCCAGCGTGGAAGACGCGCAAGCACTGAGCGGCCTGGACGATCTGGACGCCATCCTCGACTGGGCCCACGGCCTGGGCGCCCGCCAGGTGCTGCTCAAACTCGGCCCCGAAGGCGTGCGCGTCAGCGACGGCACGCGGCGCGAAACCATTGCCGGCTACAAGGTGCAGGCGGTGGACGCCACCGGCGCGGGCGACTGCTTTTGCGGTGCCACGCTGGCCCGGCTGGCGGCCGGCGATTCGATTTGGGACGCCGCGCGCTATGCCAATGCGGCAGCGGCGCTGTCCACCACCGGCTTTGGCGCGGTGGCGCCGGTGCCCCGGCCGGAGCAGGTGCGGGCCTTGATGGCCAAGCCGCAGTAGCGCAAATACCTCACGCCGGCGCCCCAAGCCGGCAGCCATGGGCGCACAATGCCAACCCATGCAGACACGCATACGCCCAGCCAAGGCGAGAGAGGCCGCGCAGCTCTCCGACATCGCCTTCGCCTCCAAATCGCATTGGCCCTACACGCCGGCGCAGCTGGCGGCGTGGCGCGATGAGCTGACGATCACCGAGCAGGCGCTGGCCAGCGGAACGGTGTGGGTGGCTGAGCTGGATGGCCAGCACGGCCCGGTTGGCTTTCTGGTGCTGCTGCCGGCGCCCCGGCACTGGGTGCTGGAGCATTTCTGGGTGGTGCCGCTCGCCATGGGCCGGGGCGTTGGCAGGGCGCTGCTGGCGCATGCGGTGGCACTGGCGCGCGCCGGTGGCGCCGTGGCCCTGAGCATTGATGCCGATCCGCATGCCGAGGCTTTCTACCTGGCGCTGGGTGCCGTGCGCGTGGACGCGGTGGCCGCGCCGGTGGAAGGGCAGCCAACGCGTGTGCGGCCGCAGTTGCTGTTGGCGTTGGGATGACCAGCTCGCCTACGGCTCAAGCGTAGGCCAACCCGTTTTGCAGGTACCCGGTCAACTGCACATGCACCTGGTTGTCGCTTGATGCGGCCATGTCGGCTACCCACTGGGCCAGGGTGGTGGTGTGGCTGGTGATCGGGGCCAGCAGTGCGTCCAGTGTGGTGGGCAGCGGGGCCTGGCCATGCACATTGGTGTACACGTAGCGGACGATGGCCGGTGCATCGGCGGCACTGGCCGCGCCGGCCTTGCCGGCCAGGTAGCCGTTGTTCAGCAGCAGTTGCGCCACGCCCAGCAGTGTGACGCCCTTGTCGAACTGGGTCAGCAGCCAGCCGGCGTTGGCCTTGTCGTTCAGGCCGGCCAGCCCCAGCACGGCGCCCAGCATTTCGGCCGCTTTGCCACCGGCCTGGTCGGGCCGCACGTCCAGCGCCAGCGACACATTGTCGAACCGCAGGCGCTCCACGCCGGCAAAGTCCAGGTTGCCCACCTGTGCCGAGCTGGCATGCAGGTTGTGCAGGTGGTTGGTGGCCCCTGTGCCCGTGCTGAACTGCAGGCTGTAGTCGGCAGGGTTGCCTGCCAGGCGCAGCGTGTCCACATTGGCACCCCCCAGCACCCGCATGCTGGCGTCCGCCCCGCCCTGCGTGCCCAGGCCCAGCGTGAGCCGGCCGGTGAGCGCCGCGGCGTTCACCAGGCCGGTGTTGCCGGCGCCGTAGAAATCCACCTTGCCCACGGTCAGGTCCTCGTCGCCGCTGATGTTCAGCACCGCCAGGCTGCCGGGCGAGGCGATCTCGGCCAGGCTGCTGCCGATGTCGAGGAACACCGGACCCTCCACGCTGACGGCGGCGCTGCCCGTTGTGCGACTGCTGCCGCCGCTGGTGTTGATGTTCATCACCTCGATGCCGTTGACGTACAGGCCGTTCACCGGGCCGAATGGGTTGGCCTGGTTGTTGATCAGCGCCACATCCAGCGTGTCGGCGTTGCCTTTGACCACCTCGGGGGCGAAAGCCAAGGTGGTCTTGCCGCTGGACACGTTGGCCAGCGTCAGGTCCACCCGGTGGCCCAGGTTGGTGAAGCTGACGTCGGTGCTGCTGCCATAGTTGATCAGCGAGGTGGCGTCGGGCATGCCGGCCAGGCTGACGACGCTGCCACCGCTGGCGTCGGAGGTGATGCGCAGCGTCTCCACGCTGGTGGCGGTGAAGCCGGTGAACTGCGCTACTTGCGCGCCTCGGGTGTAGAGGGACAGCGTGTCGCCGCCGGCGCCGCCATCCAGCTTGTCGCCGGTATTGAGCGAGGGGCTGTTGTTGAGCGATGTGCCAGCAGCCACGAAGCTGTCGCCACCGGGCGTGCCGGTGATGTCGTCCAGGCCCGGCGTGAGGTTGTAGTTGCGCGGGCCGGGGTCACTGAGCTGGACCCGCAGGTCGGCATTGATGCGCGCGTTCCACGCGGCAGCGGCGGCACCATACACCGGGTCGCCCTCCTTGCCCGACAGCAGCACCGCCAGCTGCAGTACCACCACGCCGCGGTTGCCGGGGTTGGCGGTCAGCAGCGCGGTCACGCTGGCGGCCAGGGTGGGGGTGTTGGCCGGGTCGTGGCCCAGCAGGTGGTCCAGCACCACGGTGGCCAGCGTGGCGTCGGACGCGGTGCGGAAACCAAACGCCGTCAGGTCGTTGACGTAGCTGGCAACGCTGTAGCCGGCGTCCAGGTTGCCGCGCTGTGTGTAGTAACCATTGGCGGGGACGTTGAGGCCGGTCAGAGCCTCGTTGATGAACAGCACCGTGGCGCTGTTGCCGGTGACGGTCAGGGGCATGGCGTTTCCTCCGTTGCGTGTCTGTGGTCATGGCGCACGCTATGGGCTGCAGTCTAGGCGCGCTGAGCGCGTGTGCATGTGACGGCACGCACAGGTCATGCGCGAAGTTGCCCTGCGGTGGCTAGCTGCCTAGAATGGGCCGGCGGGCGCCACACCACAACAGCAAGCAGGCGCCTTGCTTCAGGGAGGAACGAATGACTACAGCACACCAGGCGAATGCCTGGGCAGGCACCTGTGCCACGATCGGCCTGTCCGTTTTGCTGAGCGCCTGTGGCGGCGGCAGCGACAGCAGCAGCAACAACAGCAACAACAGCAGCGGAGTGCCTTCGGCCAACGCGGTGCATCCGCAGGCCATGGCGCAACCGGCGCCCATGCAGGCGCAGGCGCAAGCCAGCGCCGGCATGACCACCGCGCAACGCAACGTGGCGCTGCTGCACCAGGGCGCCTATGGCCGCGCGCCCAGCAACGCCACCTACACGGGCAGCAGCACATTGGCAGCCAGCAACCTGAACGCGGTGGTGACCGGCGTCAACAACGACCTCTCCACACTCAGCGACAGCGTGCTGGCGGGCCGCGTGCTGGCCAACCTGGGTGTGACGGCCAAGAACGTCACCGCCCCCGGCGCGTTGGACGCCATGCAGGCGGTGCTGCCGCAGCTGTTTGCCGCCTACGGCAAGGCCTCGCGTGCCACCGTTATCCTCAACGCGGCCAGTCTGCTCGGCACGCTGGAGGCCGACGCCACCTGGGGAGCCGCCGCCAAGGCGCTGAACGCTCAGGCCAGCGCCAACCACGCTTATAGCGCGGACGCCACACACCTGGTCTCGCACGTGGTGACGCCCGGCGGCACAGTGGCCAGCAACCTGCCGGTGTATGGCGACTGCCTGAACCCGGCGTTGTATGTGCCGGGCACCACCTACCAGATCAGCATTGCCGCGCCCGGCCTGCGCAGCCTGACGGTCGACACCGCTGTGGGCGCGCGCCTGAATTTCCACGGCACGGACGTGGCCGACGTGTTCCAGACCACCAGCGGCGTGACCACGGCGGGCCAGAGCAGCGTCATCAAGAACCACTACTACCATGACGCGACGGACGCAGGCTTCGTGGATGCGGGCTTCATGGCGCTGGTCAACTACGGCAGCTACGGCGAGATCCAGATCACCAATGTGTACACGCCGGTGTCACGCATACCGGCCACGCTGAGCACCACCGGCAGTTATTCAGAGACCATCAGCGCGGCCACCACGGTGTCGGTGCCGGCGCTCAACGTGATTCCGGTGGAAAAGAACTTCAACTTCTTCGCCTTCCAGGGCGTGGAGCAGCTCACCACACCGGCCGGCACATTTGCGGCCTGCAAGCGCAAGGTGACGCGCATTGGCAGCAGCTCATCTGTAGACACCATCTGGACGGTGGCTGACGGCCGCTTGAAGGGGCTGCAGCTGAAGTTTGTGGACCAGGCCGGCGCCGCCCAGACCACCACCCAGCTGGTGCTCAATGGCAGCTCGTTGCCATAAGGCCGGCGTGGGGCGCAAAGGCCGTCAGGGGCCTCGCAGGAAGCCTCGAAGTGCCGCCACAAACGCCTGCGGCGTCTCAATCATCGGCGCGTGGCCAGCGCCGGGTATCACCACCAGCCTGGCCTGTGGCAGCTCGGCGGCCATGCGCTGGCCCAGCGCCAGCGGCACGATGGCGTCATGCTCGCCCCACACCACCAGCGCGGGGATGTTGACCGTGCCCAGCTTGCCGTCAATCGCTTCGTTCAGGATCGCCGGGTTGCCCAGCACCGAGGCGATGGCCCCGCCGTCGCCCTTGGTCAGCGTGGCCTGCATCTGCGCGGCTACCGCCTCGGGGGTGGCGAAGGCGGGCTTGCGGTAGATCAGCTTCAGCAGTGCCTGCTGGCCGGCCAGGCTGATGCCGGTGCCGGTGGTCGGCTTGTGCTCGAAGTTGCCGGCCAGGCCGGCGCGGTAGCCGGCCGAATCGCACAGCACCAGGCGCTCGGGTTTGGGCAATGTGAATGCCGCTGAACCGGGAGTGGGGGACTCGCCTTGCAGCGCCTGCACCGCATACTGCAGCGCGATCCACCCGCCCAGCGACTCGCCCACCAGCACAAAGCTGCTCACCTTCTTCTGCCGTAAAAACTCGCCCAGCAGGTCCACCCAGGTCTGTATGCCATAGGGGATGTTGGGCTTGTCAGACTGGCCAAAGCCCAGGTGGTCCAGCGCCAGCACGTGGTGGCTAATGCCCAGCGCGGGCATCACGCGGCCCCACTCGTGGCGCGCACTGGTGCCCAGGCCGTGCAGCAGCACCAGCGTGGGTTTGTCGGTGGCTGGCTTGCCCAGCTCGTAGTAATTGATCTTGGCGCCAAACAGGCGGATGGCCTTGGGCGCCGGCAGGTTGGGCATGGGCGGCACAGGTGGCGGTGCCGGTTGAAACGGCGCAGGCTGCGCTTGCAACAGCGGCGCGGCCAGGGCCAGCGCGCCAGCGGCGGCGCCTTGCAGCCAGGTGCGGCGGGTGGTTTGCAACAAGTCAAGGTGGGTAGCGTGGCGGGAGTTGAGCGAAGGGAGCATGGGCTGGCCTTGTGATGCAGGGGTGATGTGTTGCGGGCAGTTTACTTTGCGGGCACCAGCGTGCCGCTGAGCGCGCAGCTTGTGGCGCTGTCTGATGACGATGCAGTCCGCCGCAGCGTGTAGCATCGCGCCATTGCAACTACTGCGTGGCAGGCCTGGCCTGCCGCCCCAGCGCTGCCTATGCCGTCCATGCCGCCCGCGCTACCCATCAGCCCGCGCTCGCGCGCCGCCCCATACAGCCGGCCGTGGCAGCCTAACCTGCAAGCGGTGTTGGGGTGGCTGATGGCGGTGCTGGCAGTGTTGCTGCCCGTTGCAGCCAGCGCCGCCCGCGCGCCCGGCAACCCGGCTGGCAACCCTTCGCGCGAGCCCGCCAACTTTGCCGCCGCGCTGCGCGACAGCCCGCTGGGCGGCAACCCGGCGCAGGCTTTCTTTCTGGTGGGACTGATGCGCCAGGCCGGGGCGCCGCCGGCTGAGGTCGACGCTTTGCGCCGCGCGCTGATGCATGCCTACTTGGCGCAGCTGGGCCGCCCCGGTGTGCCGGCCGAGCCACCACCCGCGCCGCCGGTCACGCCCGGTACCTGGCAAATGCTCAAGCGCTACTTTCCGGGCACCGGGCCGGAGCCGGTGCGCAAAGGCACGCTGGGCGCTGCCATTGCCCAGGGCCATGCGCTGCCCCCAGAACGCGACGCAAGCTTTGCCGCTGACTGGCAGGCGGCGCTGAACCAGGGCCTTGTGCCGCGCTGGCTGGCTGACGACGGCAAGCAGCCGCTGTATTTCACCAGCGAGTGGCGCGACATGCGGCCCCTGGCCCCCGGCCTGTGGGCCGCACCCAGCGCCAATGGCCAGCTGCGGCTAATGCTGGCGCTGCGGTTGGTCAACCGCGCCGCGCTGCCACTGCCCATCTACAAGCCCGACATCGTACTGGACGGCCTGGCCTTTGCCTGCGAGTGGGACCGCCCACCGCTGCGGCGTCCACTAAGCGAGATGCAGGCCAATGAGGTGACGCTGGTGGCCAGCGGTGCCGAGTCCGACCCGCTGGTGTGCCAGGCCCCGCTGGTCGATGCGCGCCGGGGCGCGCTGCTGCCTGGCCTGCTCGCCCAGCCGTCGACGCTGCGCCTGTTGTCGCATGACCTGGACAGCGCGCAGCGCCTCTACCACCTTGAGCTGGCGCTGGGCACGCTGGCGCCGCAGGCGCAGCGCGACAACTGGTACCAGCGCCTGCGGCTGGCGCGCCAGGAACAAGGCCGCCAATGGGTGGCGGGCGACAAGCCCCTGGACGCACCGGTGAGCCCGCGCTGGGCCAGCAGCCCACACGAAAGCGCTGGCGCCACCTGGCAGCGGCTGCGCGATTTTCTTGCCGCCACGGTGCTGGCGCTGGGCCTGTTTGCTGGCGGCCGCGGGTTGATGCGACTGGGCGTGCCTGGCGGGGTGGTGGGCGGGCTCACGCTGCTGGCCGGCGCGGGGCTGGTGGTGGGCGGCGCCGCCTACCTGGCGCCCAGTGCGGGCGGCTACCTGAGCAACCCGGCGGTGATGGGCACCGCGCTTTGGATCACCGCGGTAGGCCCGGTCCTGCTGGTGGTGCTGGCGCTGCACGGGCTGCACACGCTGCTGGAGCGCGAAGACCTGAGCTGGTGGGACACCGTGGCCACCGGCTGGCGCAACGCGCTGGACCTGGGCAGCCCCACCAGCCGGGCCGAGTTCTGGGGCTTTGTGGCGCACTGTGCCTGGCTGTGGTTGCTGGCGCGCTACGCGCTGCGGCCGCTGGACCGCTGGGTGGGCCTGCTGATCGCGCTGCCGCTGTTGACGCTCATCTGGCGCCGCTTGCGCAGCCTGAGCGGGCGGGAACTGCTGGAGGGCGTGGTGGCGGTGGTGTGCATCGTGCTGCTGGCACTGGCCTGAGATCGCGCACACAGAGCCTATGCATAGCCCCTTTGGGGTCTGTTAGCCCGGCGCGTATTGCGCTATAAAGCAGCCATGCGCCCGAAGAGGCGCGGGTAGGCATTCACGTCGTACAAAGACAGTAGGGAGACCGTCATGCGCAACCATGACCACAGGCGCGTTCAGCGCTTCAACGTCATCGCCGGCATCACGCTGGCCGCCGGCCTGTTGAGCGCCTGCGCCAGCAGCGCCCCTGGCGCCAGCAGCATGGTGCAGCCCTTCGCCGCCATCCAGGCCGCTGCTGCCGACCCGTCGCGTGGCCTGCCTGGCACCTTTGTGCTGCAGGTGCAAAACGTCTCGCGGCTGGACGCTGGTGTGTACCTGAACTCTGAAGACGACTACCGCGACCAGCGCAACCTGTCCATCGTGGTGCGCCGCGACGCGTTGGCCGGGCTGGAAGCCACCTACGGCGCGCCGCTGGAGAAAAGCCTGTGGGGCAAGCGCCTGCTGGTCAACGGCGTGGCCAAGCGCGTGCGCATCGACTTCACCGTGGACGGCGCGCCCAGCGGCAAGTACTATTACCAGACGCATGTGGAGGTGCGCGATGCCTCGCAGGTGAGGGTGCAACCGGTGGGGTGAGAGCCCACCAGACGGGAGGACGTGATGGACGCTGACAAGCTAAACATCCCCACGCACAGGCGTGTGGCGGGCGGGATCATGCTGCTGCTGTCTTGCCTCGCAGCGGTGGCGTACCTGTACTCGCCGGTCTGGGATACTGCGCAAATGCCGGAGACCATAGACACGGCGTACATCGGCATCTTCATGCTGGTGGGCATCGTGTGGTTGATGCCCACGGTGTTCTTTCCCTGCCTGTTCGACAGGTTCCCGCAGTGGGTGCTGCGGCACCCGGCCATCTTGCGGCGGGCCAGGGCGCGGCTGGGGTTGGCGCCACCCGCCGTGCCCCATTGAGTTGATTGCCCCGCCGGTCCTTAGAGTTTGGCGATCGACACCTCGGTCGACTTCACCAGCGCCACCACCTCGGAGCCGACGACCAGTTGCAGGTCGTCCACCGAGCGGGTGGTGATGACTTGGACGCGCGGTGGCATCTCCTACACAGGGCCTTGACGGGGCACATGCGCATGGATGACCGCATCTTCTGTTCTCTGTTCGGACTGGTGGCCGGCGCACTGCTGGGCGTCGTATGCTGGTGGTTGTATGGCATGGGGATGTCAGTGCACTACACAGGTGCCGGCCTGGACCCGTTGCTCAAGCACTGGGTCACCTGGCTGGGATTTGGTTTTGCCGCAGTGGGTTTCGTGTTCCGGGTTGGCGTGGGCGATGCGATAGGCCTGGCACTGGCGGCGCTGCTGGAATCAGAGTCGGACCGGCCACTTGGCCGGGAGCCGGGTTTGCTGGCGCTGCTGTTGATGGTTGTGATCGTTGTCGCGGCCTGGTGGTGGGTGCCATGAGGTCACCCCTGGTCCTCATCAAACTGCTGCACACGCTGGTGTGGGCGGTGTTTGCCGGCTGCATCATGGCCATCCCCATCGCGTCGTGGTGGGGCCAGCACCAGCTGGCGGCCTGGCTCAGTGGCTTTGTGGCTCTTGAAGTGCTGGTGCTGGTCGCCAACCGTTGGACCTGTCCGATGACCGACTGGGCCGCGCGCTACACCGACGCGCGCCACCCCAACTTCGACATCTACCTGCCGCAGTGGCTGGCGCGGTACAACAAGCACATCTTCGGCACGCTGTATGTGCTGGGCATGGCGTATGCGCTGGCGCGTTGGCTGGGGCGGGGCGGATGAACAGGCTTAAGCCTTGTACCCCACCCACCCCCGAAACGTGAACGCCGCATAGAACAGGCTCACGTCCGCAAACCCTGCCTCGCGCAGCAGCGCCTCGTCCTCCTCGGGCGACAGCGCAGGCAGCTGGGTGGCCATGGCCTTGCCGGCGCTCTCAGCTTGGGCGGCCGGCACGCCGGACGAGATGGCAAACGCCGCATAGCGCGCCAGCCACAGCGCCTTGCCCGCGTCATCCTGCGGATAGCTGTGGTGCGCGACAACGAAGGGCGCGCCGGGCTTCAGGCGCTGATGCACCTCTTTCAGCGTGCCCAATCGTTCTGCCTTGGGTAGGAAATGCAAGGTGAGCAGGCAGGCGGCTCCGTCAAACGGACCGCCGGGCGCGGTGTGGATATAGCCGGGGTGCAACTTGGCGCGCGCGGCCAGCGGCCCCAGCGTGTGCGTGGCCAGCGCCAGCATCTCGGCCGACGGGTCGACGCCGTCGAAGGTCCAGCTGGGCTGCATCTCAGCAAGGCGTTTCAGCTCCAGTCCGCCGCCGGCGCCCAGCACCAGCACGCGGGCATGGGCAGGGGCGCGCTCGGCCAGCAGCAGTGCGGCCATACGTTGCAGGTCCAGGAAGCCGGGTACCAGGCGCAGCGTGCGCTCGGCATAGCTGGCCACCGCCTGGGGGTCGTTGAAGGTGGACACGGTGCTGGGGGTCATGGCGGCGTTGCTGCGCTGGGGTTGCGCATTCTAGGCAGACCGCGCGGGTTTCGCCGGGCCGGGGTTTCTGCCACACTCGCGGGCCATGAGCACCATTACCCCGCACACCACCAGCGGCCCTGAGCACGTTGCAGTCATCCAGGCCGTTGAGGAATACCTGCGCGGCCACGCCCAAGGCTCCCCCGATTGCATGCGTGCCGCCTTCCTGCCCAGCGCCCATGTGGAGGGCAACCGCGAAGGCGCCTTCACCTCCTGGGACCTGGACACTTACTGCGCGCTGTTCAAGGGCGCCCCCGCGCCAGACGAAGCCACCCGCGTGCGCACCATCGACTGGGTGGACGTGGCTGGCGACTCGGCCGCCGCCAAGGCCACTTTGGTGCATGGCGCCACCACCTTCACCGATTACTTCGTGCTGCTGAAGGTGGCCGGCCAGTGGCGCATTGCCAACAAGGTGTACCACGGCCGGCCCACTTGAAGGGTCTACACCGCGCGCGCCTTGTCCCCCGCGGCCTTTGTTGTTAGAGTGCCCGGGACGTGAATGTACCCGCTCACCGCGCCCTGATGCCGCCCAGCCCCACGCGCCGCCGCGTGCTGCTGGGTGCCGCCGCCATGGCGGCCCAGGCGCCGGGCATGGCCTGGGCGCAGCAGCCCCCGCCTGCTGCGCCGGTGGGTGCCACCACCGTGCGCATGGGCTACACCAACAGCCTGTGGCCCTTGAGCCGTGGTGAAGACGATGGCGGCGCCGCCGGCCTGCTGGTGGACCTGATGGGCGTGGTGGCCACGCGCGCCGGGCTGGCGCTGCGCAACCGGGCCTACCCCTGGGCACGCGCACAACTGATGGTGGCGCACGGCGAGCTGGACGGCTTTTGCACCGTGCGCACGCAAGAGCGCATGGCCTATGCGCGGTTTTGCACCGCCACGGTGGCCAGCTTCAGGGTGGGGGTGTTCCACCGCGCCGACGACCTGCGACCGCGCGATGTGCGCGCCGTGGAAGACCTGCGCGCGCTGCGCCACGGCACCTACCTGGGCAATGGCTATGCGAAAGAAAACCTGGAATGGCAGCGCCTGCGGGTGGAGAACGACGAGGACTCGGTCCTGCGGCTGATCGCCATGGGCGCGCTGGATGTGTTTGTGTCGGTCGAATTCACCGGTGTGCCGCACCTGGTGAAGCTGGGCCTGCAAGACAAGCTGCGCTTCACGCCGCTGCCCTTCCTGCCGTTGTCCGAATACCGCTTTGGCCTGCGCAGCAGCTTTGCGGACTGCGAGGCGGTGGTGGCGCGCATGGACGCAGCCGTTGTTGCCGCCGCCAAGGCCGGTGAACTGGGGGCGCAGATGCGGCGCTACAAACAGGTGCTGAAGGAGGCGGTGGGCTACACGTCATGACCAACACGAACACAAGCGCGAACATAGGCACGCACATGGACAACTTCATACTCAAGCCACGCGGGTGGCTGCTTGCGGCGCTGCTGGCGTTGGCCGGCGCAGCGCCCGTCCACGCCGACCCGTCGCCCAACGAGGTGCGCTTCCTGGTGTCGGAGATCTGGGCCATGCCGTTCGGAGAATTCGACAAACCGGCTGGCAGCCAACCGGTGCTCAAGCGCGGCGCCATGCTGGACTGGCAGCTGGCACTGGCCCAGGCGCTGGGGCGCAAGGCCCGGTTCGTCGCCGCGCCCTACCTGCGCCACCCCATGGTGGTGGCCAACAAGGGCGCCGACGTGCAGTGCATGACCTCGCCGGAATGGGTGCAGCGCGACGCCTACGAATGGCCCGAGCCCTTCTACACCGTGGACGAGCAGGTGGTGGGCAGCGCCAGCAAGCCGCTGGTGCGCACGGTGGCCGATCTGCAGTCCAAGAAAATGGGCACCGTGCTGGGCTACCACTACCCGATGCTGGACCCGCTGTTTGCCAAGGCGCAGTTGCAGCGCGTGGACGCGCCCAGCGAAGAGATCGCCTACCGCAAGCTGCTCAGCGGCCGCACGGATTACGCCATCATGCGCAGCGCCGATTTTGCCTACCGCAAGGCGCAAGACCCGCAGTCTGGCGTGCTGGTGCTGTCGCCACTGGTGGTGAACCACACGCCGGTGCACTGCGCGCTGATCAAGGGCTCGGGCATCACGCTGGACGAGCTGCGCGCGGCACAGCGCAAGGTGATGAAGAAGACGCCGTTCACGGCGCTGCTGGACAAGTATCAGCAGCCCTAAGCCAAGCCAGGCCCAGGCCAATGGCGGGGCGGCTCAGGTGCTCCTGGCGCAGGCCAGCTTGTGCAGCAGTTCCGTCAGCATCATCTGCTCGACGGCCGTCAGCGTGGTGAAGGCAGCGCGCTCACCCTCGAGCAGGGCGCGCGTGGCCTTGCCAGCCAGCGCCGAACCCTTGTCGGTGGCATACAGGATCTGCCCGCGACCGTCGTTGACGTTCTTCTCCCGCTTCACCAGCGCGCGCGCCTCCAGCTTGTCCACCCAGACCGAGATGTTGGGCCGCGTGACTTCCAGCGCCTTGGACAGCTTGGCCGGCGAGACGCCGGCGTTTTCCTTCACCAGCATCAGGATGGTGTATTCCACCGGGCGCAGCTGCAGCGGCGTGCCCACCCGCTCCTCGAAGACCCTGTAGGTGACGATGGAGGCCTGGGCCATCTGGTAGCCCACGATGTCGTGCAGCCGCTGTTCGCCAAGGTTGCCTGAAGGCGTTGCCGAATTCGGTGGGGGTGCGCTCTTCAAGGTGCGGTCAGACAGTCAAGTGGGTAGATGTTTGAACTGATTATCGTCGTCCGATATAGGTAAATGACATAACAAATAGTTCAATCCCGGATGGATGACTTGCCGATTATTGAGGGAAAACCATGATGGGGCTCCAAAAATATAGTTGTGATACTTAACTATCTGACCGTGATCCGCGGCTTCCTGATGACGGCAGACAACACCCCTATCAGGAGCTTCACATGAACCATAGACCTCACCACAGGACCTTTGTCGCCGGTGTTTCCCTGGCGGCCATGGCTTGGGGCCTGGCCGCCTGCGTCGGCGGCGGCGGTGACAAAACCGTTGTGCCCGCCTTGCCGCAACTGAGCCCGGCCACAGGCGCCACCCTGGCCTCATGCACCGGCCTGGCGGCCAAGATTGCGTTTGCCAACACCACCATCACCACCGTCAACGCCATCGACGCCGGCGTGCTGAAAGTGGCGGGCAACGCGGTGCCCGCCCACTGCCAGGTGGTGGGGAACATGTATTCCCGCGTCAGCACCGTGGACGGCAGCAACTACGCCATCGGCTTCGAGATGCGCCTGCCACTGAACTGGAACGGCCGCTTCTACTACCAGGCCAACGGCGGCATCGACGGCTCGGTGGTCACCGCCACGGGGTCGGTCAACGGCGGCGCGGGCCTGACCAGCGCCTTGAGCATGGGCTTTGCCGTCATCAGCTCGGACGCCGGCCACGTCGGCTCGCAGGGGCCGTTTTTCGGCCTGGACCCGCAGGCGCGGCTGGACTACGGCTACCAGGCCGTTGCCAAGCTGACGCCGATGGCCAAGGCCACCATCAAGGCCGCCTACGGCAAGGAGCCGGACCGCTCGTACTTCGGTGGCTGCTCCAACGGCGGGCGCCACACCATGGTGGCCGCAGCACGGTATTCGGACCTGTATGACGGCTTCCTGGCCGGCGACCCGGGTTTCCGCCTGCCGCTGGCGGCCATCGCCAACATGGCGGCCATCCAGGGCTATGCGTCGGTGGCCACCAACCCGGCCGACCCGGCCACCGGCTACACCCCGGCCGAGCAGGCGCTGGTGGCCAACGCCGTGCTGGCCAAATGCGACGCGCTGGACGGCGTGGCTGACGGCCTGGTGCAAGACACCAAGGCCTGCCAGGCCGCCTTCAACCTGGACCGCGACGTGCCCACCTGCACCGGCGCGCGCAACGGCGCCTGCCTGACGGCGGCGCAAAAGACGGTGATCGCCAAGCGCTTTGCCGGCGTGACCGGCATCACGGGCAACAAGTTCTATTCAAGCTGGCCGTATGACGCTGGCATTGGCAGCGGCAACACCGTGTTCTGGAACTTCACCGCGCCGCTGGCGCTGGACTCCGGCGCCACCGCCTTCATCTGGCAGACGCCGCCGGAGGCCCGCGCCACGTTCAACGGCGCGGCGTTTGCGCTGACCGGCAACATCGACAGCATGCTGGCCAAGATCCAGGCCACCAACACGGTGTACACCGAAAACGCGCTGTCCTTCATGACGCCGCCCAACCCCAGCGACCTGTCCAAGCTGAAGAACCGCGGCGCCAAGATGATGGTCTACCACGGCACCAGCGACCCCATCTTCTCCAGTGACGACACCCAGGCCTGGTACGACTCGCTGCGCACGGCCAACAGCGGCGACGCCGCCAATTTCGCCCGCTACTACCCCGTGCCTGGCATGACGCACTGCTCGGACGGTCCGGCCACCGACCAGTTCGACATGCTCACGCCGCTGGTGGACTGGGTTGAAAAGGGTGTGGTGCCCGCCAGTGTGGTGGCGTCTGCCCGCGGGGCCGGCAACGCCGCCGGCACCAACGCCAGCCTGCCCGCCGGCTGGTCGGCCACCCGCACACGGCCGCTGTGCCCCTACCCCCAGGTGGCGCGCTACAAAGGCAGCGGCAGCATCGAGTCCGCTGACAGCTTCGCCTGCCAGTGATGGTGCAGCCTGGGTCGGTGGACTTCGGCGCCAGCGCGCGCAAGGCCGCGCTGGCGCAGGAGATCCGCAAGACCCTGCGCGCGCGCAAGCTCACGCGCGCGGCGGCCGCCGGCCTGCTGGGGATTGACGGCCCGGAGGTGGTGCGGTTGCTGCGCGGGCAGGCTGAGCAGTTGCCGGAAGACCTGTTGCTGCGGCTGATGGCGCGGCTGGGGCGCAACATCACCATCACCGTCGGCCCGTTGACGCGCATCGGCCTGGGGACGATAGAGCTGAACCTGTACTGCGCCGAGGAGGTGCCGCCGCGCGCGCACAACCGCCTGCTGTGAGCACGGGACCGCGCGTTTGCGCGGTACGATGCGCGCATGAAGCTCGCTGCCACCCTGGAGCGCATCAAGCGCCTCAAAGGCCCCATCGCCGCCATTGCCGGCGTGGGCGCGGTGCTCAGCGGCCTGGTGGGCTGGTACACCACCTACCGCGTGGTGGCGGGGCCCAGCACCCCGGCGCCGGCCACGGTCGCCGCGCCCGCCTCTGCGGCCGACGCCGGCCCGCTGTCGGTGCTGGTGCTGCCGTTTGCCAACCAGACCGGCGACGACGCCAAGGGCTACATCGCCGACGGGCTCACGTCTGCCATCAGCGCGGACCTGACGCGCATGCGAGAGGCCTATGTGGTGCCGGCCTCCACCGCCTTCACCTACAAGGGCAAGTCGCTCACCGTGCAGCAGGTAGGGGCGGACGCCGGCGTGCGCTTTGTCATGCAGGGCCATGTGCTGGCCAGCGGCGACGTGTTGCGGGTGAGCATCCAGTTGACGGATGCCAAGGCCGGCCGGCAGCTGTGGAACGAGACGTTCGAGGGCCAGATTACCCAGTTGTTCGCCTTGCAGGACCAGGTGACCACGCGCACCCGCAACAGCATAGGCCGCGAGATGGTGCTGGCGGCGGCCAAGGACAGCCAGAAACGCGCCGGCAATGCCAGCGCGGTGGACTTGGTGCTGCAGGCCAGCGCGCTGGACCTGCTACCGCCATCGCTCGACAGCTTCACCAAAATGCGGGCGCTGTTCCAGCAGGCGCTGGCCAAGGACGCCGACAACGTGGACGCCACCGCCGGGCTGGCCATCTTGCTCGGCCTGGCCTGCGACTTCTTCCCGCTGCAGTGCACTTCGGCGCAGCGCCAGGCCGACCAGCAGCAGATGGCCGCGCTGGTGCGCAAGCTCAAGGCCATGGACCCGGACAACCTCAAGGCGGTCACCGCCATGACCTTGCACGCCTACAACCAGCGGGACTTCGAGGCCTTTATGCAGAATAGCCAGCACGCGTATGCGCTGAGCCCCACCAGCCAATGGTCGCTGCACAGCCTGGGCGCTGCCCACATGCTGGCGGGCGAACTGGATAAGGCCGTGCCCCTGCTGATGAAAAGCCTGGAGATCGACCCCAAACACCCCCGCCACCCGACCCTGATCACGCTGGGCCAGGTCGAGCTGATGCTGGGCCGCCCGGCGCAGGCCCTGCAGTGGTTTTCCAAGGCCAAACAACTGGTGCCGGATTCGCCCGACGTGTACGCCGAACTCGCCCTGGCCCATGCGATGCTGGGCGACCCCGCGCAAGCCCAGGCCGCGGTGGCCGAGTTGAAGCGCCTGGCGCCCAACTACGGCCTGCGCAACCTGGACGCGCCCTTTCCCTCCAGCCCGCAGGCCTACAAGGACATCTGGGCCAACAAGATCGTGCCGGCGGCTAGGCTGGCGGGCCTGCCGGGGGCCTGAGTGTGTCCCGGGTGGCGGTGCGGTGCCCGCCCGCCCCTGAAAAACCTGCCGCCGTGCACCATTTCCGCACGGGGCCACCATCGCCACACCGCTGGTGCTCACGCCTTTCCAGCATGGTGAGCGCCTGCTGCTGGACGGCGCGCTGGTCAATCCCGTGCCCATCGCCCCCACGCTGGACGACGCGACCGATCTGACGGTGGCCGTCAACCTGGGCGGCCCCGCGCGGCCGCTGGATGCTGGCACGCTGCCGCGGCGCGGCATGGTCGATGTGGCGCTGGTGTCCATGCAGGCCATGCAGGACACCATCGCGCAGCTGCACATGAATGCCTACCGGCCGGGCCTGACGGTGCGGGCCGCAGGCTGCGGGAGCCGCCTGCGGCCAGTTTGCATCAGTGGCGCGTCTGGATCTGCCACGGGTGGTGGCGTGCGCCGGCTGCATCGCCCGCCGTGGCGGCCGCCTGCCGCGCGCGGCGCAGCGCATCGCGGGCAAGCAGGTAAGCCTGGATCTGTTGCTCGCTCATGAAGGGTGGCGCGTTCTTGCGCCTGGTCGTGGCGCGGTTCATGCCGCCACCACCTCGATGCGCCGGGGCTTGGCGTGCTCCGCCTTGGGGATGGTCAGTGTCAGCACGCCGTTCTTCAGCTCGGCGCTGATGTGGGCGCGGTCCAGCTCCTGGCCCAGCGTGAAGCTGCGCTGGAAGCGCGGCACCTGCACCTCGGCGTGGCTGGCTTCCATCTGCGTGTTCATCGGCAGGCTGACCTCGGCCTCGATCGTCAGGGTGTCGGCCTCCACGCGCAGGTTCAGCTTGTCCTTGGGCACGCCGGGCAGGTCGGCGTACAGCACGATGCGGGTGGTGTCCTCCACCACATCCACTGGCGGCAGCATGGCCGGGGTGTCGGCGCGGGCGGTGTCGGCGCCGGGGTTGGTCTTGGTGATGTTCATGATGACACTCCTTGGGGCTCAATGGACTTCGATGCGCCGCGGCTGCGACGATTCGCGTCGCTTCACGCTGATGTGCAGCACGCCGTTGGTGTAGCTGGCGCTCACCCGGGCCGGGTCGGCGTCATCGGACAGGCTGATGGCGCGCTGGAAGCGACCCTGAAAGCGCTCGTTGATGTGCACCGTGGCGCCGCCGCCGGGCGCACCGGCCTGCGGCAGCGTGGCCGCGCGCTCGCCGCTGATGCTGAGCACGCCGCGCTCCACGGTGACGTCGATGGTCTTGGGGTCCAGCCCGGGCGCGAAGGCATACACCTCCACTGAGTCCGGCGTGCCGCCTACGTTGAGCGCGGGAAAGCCCAGCCGGTCGTAGCCGCGTATGCTGGTGGCGGGGCCGGTGAAGCGCTGGGCCTGGCGCTGCAGGCGTTCCAGCTCGGCCAGCAGGTCGCTTGTGAAAGGATTTCTGTACATGATGTATCTCCTCCAGTGTTCACGCGCCGCCGGCCGTTTCCGGCGGCGTTGGGGGAAATAAGGGCGCCTTTTTTTGATTTCAAGGGCTTGCCAACGCGGCTTTTTTTTTGCAAAAATTCGGGGCGGTTGGAGGTCAACACGCATGAATGTGGTGGAGAAAATCCAGGCCCAGATCGACGCGGTCGGGCTGCCCATCTTCGCGGTCAGCCTGACGGCGCTGCCCCGGGCCAACACGCCGGTGCTGCTGATGTTGCATTGGCACGGCTTTGCCAGCGAGCAGGCGCCACCGCAGCAGCTGCCACCGCTGGAGCGGCGTTCGGTGCCGGGCTCGGCCTTGCAGGTCAGCGACCCCTGGCACGCCATGGCCCACCTGGACGCCGCCATGCTGGACGCTGCCTGGCGCCTGGGTGCCTGGGACCTGCTGCGCGACGAGCGCCGGGGCTGCAACCATGCTGGCGCTGGCGAGCGTGAGGCGTTGGAGTGCCGCCAGGCCTTCGCCGATGACCCGTTCTCGGCCGGCAACGACGCCCTGTACGTCACCGAAGCGCCCGACCGCGCCGAACTGATGGCGCTGGGCGCGCGGGTGGGCTACGTGCGCTGGCAGTTCCGCCCGGTGAAAAGCGGCGTGTGGCAGGGTGCGGGCGAGGACGATACCTTGCAGCCTGACGGCGGCCGCGTGCCGCCCTGCCCGGTGGGGGCGCTGCCCGTCATCGGTCCGCGCCGGGGGCAGACACGCTACCACCTGGGGCGCCAGCAGAACATCTTTCTGGGCTGACGCGCGCGGGTCGGGGGCCGGTGCTGCCGGCATGCAAAAAAGGCCCTTGAAAACTTTTTTTCCCCGCCCCTAAATCAACCATCGCCGGCCTCCCGGGGCCGGCACCGCAGCCTGTGGCCGGCCCTCTCGAGCGGGGCGGCCCGGACGCGGCGTTCAACCTTCATCTGATTTTTGAACAGGAGATTTTGATCATGGAAATTCGTCCCCTTTACGACCGGATCATCGTCAAGCGGATCGATCAACAGAAGCAGACCGCCTCGGGCATCGTCATCCCCGACAGCGCGGCCGAGAAGCCCGAGCAGGGCGATGTGATCGCGGTGGGCAACGGCCGCCTACTGCAGGACGGCAGCATCCGCCCGCTGCAGGTGCAGACCGGCGACCGCGTGCTGTTTGGCAAGTACACCGGCCAGACCGTGAAGCTCGACGGCGAGGAACTGCTGGTGCTGCGCGAGGAGGACGTACTGGGCGTCATCGCCACCCAAGCCGCCACGCCGCTGAAGAAGGTTGCCTGAGCGCGCGCCAAGTCACAAACCAACACATCTGATTCAAGGAGCAACACACATGGCTGCCAAAGAAGTGCAATTCCATGCCGATGCGCGCACGCGCATCCTCAAGGGCGTCAACACGCTGGCTGACGCCGTCAAGGTCACATTGGGCCCCAAGGGCCGCAACGTGGTGATCGAGAAGAGCTTCGGTGCCCCCGTCATCACCAAGGACGGCGTCACCGTGGCCAAGGAGATCGAGCTGAAGGACAAGTTCGAGAACATGGGCGCGCAGATGGTCAAGCAGGTGGCCTCCAAGACGGCCGACGTGGCCGGCGACGGCACCACCACCGCCACCGTGCTGGCGCAGTCCATCGTCAAGGAGGGCATGAAGTACGTCACCGCCGGCATGAACCCGATGGACCTCAAGCGCGGCATCGACAAGGCGGTGGACGCGCTGGTGGCCGAGCTGAAAGCCCTGTCGCGCCCCTGCGCCGCCAGCAAGGAGATCGCCCAGGTGGCGGCGCTGTCGGCCAACTCGGACGGCGCCATCGGCGACATCATCGCCCAGGCCATGGACAAGGTGGGCAAGGAGGGCGTGATCACGGTGGAGGACGGCAAGTCCCTCACCAACGAGCTCGACGTGGTGGAGGGCATGCAATTCGACCGCGGCTACCTCAGCCCCTACTTCATCAACAACCCCGACAAGCAAAGCTGCGTGCTGGACGACCCGCTGGTGCTGCTGCATGACAAGAAGATCAGCAACATCCGCGAGCTGCTGCCGGTGCTGGAGGAGGTGGCCAAGGCCGGCAAGCCGCTCTTGATCGTGGCCGAGGACCTGGAGGGCGAGGCGCTGGCCACGCTGGTGGTCAACAGCATGCGCGGCGTGCTCAAGGTGGCGGCGGTGAAGGCGCCCGGCTTTGGCGACCGCCGCAAAGCCATGCTGGAGGACATCGCCATCCTCACCGGCGGCACGGTGATTGCAGAAGAGACCGGCAAGCAGCTGGAGAAGGCCACGCTGGCCGACCTGGGCCGCGCCAAGCGGGTGGAGATCCTGAAGGAGGCCACGACCGTCATCGGCGGCGCGGGCGAGCAGGCCACCATCCAGGCGCGGGTGAAGGCCATCCAGGCGCAGATGGAGGCGACCACCTCCGACTACGACCGCGAGAAGCTGCAGGAGCGCGTGGCCAAGCTGGCCGGCGGCGTGGCGGTGATCAAGGTCGGCGCCGCCACCGAGGTGGAGATGAAGGAGAAAAAGGACCGCGTGGACGACGCGCTGCACGCCACCCGCGCCGCCGTGGAAGAGGGCGTGGTGCCCGGCGGCGGCGTGGCCTTGCTGCGCGCGCGCGGTGCGTTGGGTGCGCTCAAGGGCGCCAACGACGACCAGGATGCCGGTATCCGCATCGTGCTGCGCGCCATCGAGGAGCCGCTGCGCGCCATCGTGGCCAACGCGGGCGACGAGCCCTCGGTGGTGATCGACAAGGTGGCCGGCGGCACCGGTGCCTGGGGCTACAACGCCGCCACCGGCCAGTATGGCGACCTGTTGGACATGGGCGTGCTGGACCCGACCAAGGTCACCCGCACCGCGCTGCAGAACGCCGCCTCGGTGGCCGGGCTGATCCTGACCACCGACGCCAGCGTGGCTGAAGCGCCGAAGGACGACAAGGCCGCCGCCGTGCCGGCACCGGCCGACTACTGAGGAGGAAGACCCATGGGCGCGCGCGACTTCCTGCAGCAGCATCCCGCGCCTGTGCGGCCGCCGCCGCCGGTGCAGACCGGTGGCGGCAGCGCGGGTGGTCCGCCGTCCGGCTCGGCCGGCGGCGGGTCACCCAGCGCGCGCATGCGCCGGCTGCAAGACTGGTTTGACGGCCACATCGCGCTGAGCCGGCGCGAGGCTCATGAACTGCTGGAGGCCGCCGTGGCCAGCGGCGAGCTGGTGCGCGAGAAGCCGCACTTCATCGCCGCCATCAAGGCGCTGGCTGCCGGGCCGCAGAGCTGGGGGGCTATGGGCTACAAGCTGCTGAACTGAGGGTTTTGCCTGCGGTGCGCGCTTTGACCACCCGGCGCGTCGTCATGACGCATCCGGCCCGTCAGGCTTCGCGGTACCAGTCCGGCAGCGACGCCATGTCATTGCGCCAGCCCGACAGCGGTGCCACCAGGCCCTTGGCCAGGGCGCGCGCGGTGCTTCTGGCCAGCACAGGGATCACGTAGCCGTCGGCCACCACCAGGTCGTTCATGCGGATGAACAGGGCGGCGCGCTTGACCGGGTCGATCTCGGTCTCGGTGGCGCGGTACAGCGCGTCGTACTCGGGGCTTTGCCAGCGCACCATGTTCACCCCCAGCCACTTGTTGGCCTTGGAGGCCACTTCCCACGACACGAAGGACTGCATCATGCCCTCCGGGTCGGGGTTGTTGTTGGTCCAGTTGTAGGTCTGCATGTCGGCGTAGAACTTGCCGTAGGTGTCGGGGTTGCCGGTGTCGGACGAGAAGAACACGCTGGGCACCACGGCCTTGAGTTCCAGCTGGATGCCCGCCTTCTGCGCCGCCTGCTTCACCACCACCTGCATCTTCTGCCCCACGGTGTTGATGGCGCCCTGGAACAACAGCGACAGCTTGCGCCCGCCCTTGGCGCGCACGCCGTCGCTCCCCAGCTTCCAGCCGGCGGCTTCCAGCAGCTCGGCCGCCTTGTCCGCGCTGAAGGCTTGCGCGTTGCCGGCCTGGCTGCGGTAGCGCGCCGGGTTGTTCAGCCAGTTGGCGGTGGCGCTGCCCTGGCGGCCGTAGACGTGACTTTGCAGGCCGGCGCGGTCCACCAGCAGGGCGAAGGCCTTGCGCACCGCCGGGTCGCTGAAGACCGGGTGGCGTGTCTTGGCGTGCGCGCGTTCGCCGTCCACCTCTTGCGCGGGGTCGCAGAAGTTCAGGTAGATGGCTGTGGTGGAGCTGCCGGTCAGGAACTGCACCCGCCCCTTGCCGCCGGCCTCCATGCGCAGCAGCACGTCGTCGTCCACCACCAGCGAGCTGGCGAAGTCGTACTCACCCGTCTGCAGCACGGCGCGCGCCGCCGACGTGGCGTCGCCGCCGCCCTTCATCTCCAGCCGGTCGAAGTGGGGTTTCAGCGGCTGGTGGTAATTCGGGTTCAACTCGGCGCGCAGCAGGTCGCCGGGCTTGAACTCGATGAACCTGTAGGCGCCGGTGCCCACCGGCCGGTTGTTGGCCGGCGCCTCGCGCGACTTGGCACCTGTGTAGGGCGCGAACACATGCCTGGGCACCAGGAACACCTGCGCATACTGCCCCGGCCAGAACGGCGTGGGCTTCTTGAACACCACGCGCACCGTGTGCGTGTCGAGCTTCTCCATGCTCAGGTTGCCGTAGTTGCCGGCGGTGACGGCGGCGGTGGCCGGGTCGATGGCGTACTGCCAGTTGAAGATCACGTCATCGGCGGTGAAGGGCTGGCCGTCGTGCCAGGTCACGCCTTTCTTCAGCTTCCAGATGACGCTGCGGCCGTCCGCCGCCAGGCCGCCGTTGTCGCGGCTGGGCAGCTCTGCGGCCAGCACGGGCTGCAGGTTGCCGTCGTTGTCGAAGTGCGCCAGCGGCTCGTAGAAGATGCGCGAGCCGGTGTTGTCCTTGGTGCCGGTGGCGAAGTGCGGGTTCAGCAGGGTGGGGGCCTGCCATTCCAGCAGCCGCAGCGTGCCACCGCCGCCGCTTTTGGTGGGCTTGTAGAGGGCTGGTTGGGCCTGGGCGATGCCGGCCTCCAGCAGCAGCCAGCCCGCTACGGGCGCGCCCAGGCCCAGGGCGGCCAGGCGTTGGACGAAGGCGCGGCGCGGCAGGTCGCCGACACGGACGCTTTCTATCCATGCGCGCAATTCACTTTCCAGCATCGGGAGCTCCTTCAAATGCGTGTGAGGCGAAGTCGCCAGGAAACGGATTTCCCGGCCGGGGCTAAGCCCGTGGCCGCGGTCGCTCCGGCCAGCGCGCCAGTTGCTCAGCGCACCAGGCGCGTGCCTCGGCTTCGGTGCCAAAGGTGGCAAACGGCACGATGCCCTCGAACACTGGCGCGAACATGCGCAGCGTCAGCGCCCGGCCCGTCACGTCGGGGCCGACCACCATGCAGCTGAGGTAGTTCTGGTAGTGCGCCTTGCCGTACGCCATGGCCTTGCGCATCAGCTGCAGTGCGTCGGCGGTGGCCAGCGCCGAGCTGGCGATGACGGTGATGCCCGCGTGCGGCCCCAGCTTGAGCATGGCGTCGTGCAGTTTGGCGAACTCGCCCATCCATTCCTTGACCAGCTCGCGGTTCCACGGGCCTTCGATATAGCTCAGCGTGATTTGCGGCTCCAGCACCACGCGCACCTTGCCGTGGGGCTTGAAGACGTCAGAGATGAGTGGGGCCATGAGCGAGGCAGACCTTGTGCGCACATTCGGGTGCGCGCTGTTGTGCTGCCCCTAGCCTAACAGGGAATTGCTAAGCCAGTGCCCCCATCCACAACTCGTTGATGTCGGCGGCCGGCCAGTTCTGCATTTCCTCACGCGCCACGATGCGCTCGCTGGAGCCCTTGGCCGCCAGGTCCACCATCACGGGCACCATGCGCATGTTGGACTTGGTGGAGAAGAACGCTTTCACCAGGGGCTTGGTCAGCGAGCCGGCAGTCTGCTCCACCACCACGCCCACCCGGCCGCTGGCCAGGCGCACCAGCGAGCCAATGGGGTAGATGCCCAGGCTCTTCACAAAGGCCTGGAACACGGTGTTGTCAAAATGCCCGCCGCTGGCCCACTCGGCCATCTGGCGCAGCGATTCGGACGGGTCCCAGCCGGTCTTGTAGGGCCGGTTGGAGGTGATGGCGTCGTACACATCGCACACCGCGCCCATCTTGGCAAACAGGCTGAGCTGGTCGCCGCGCAGGCCATTGGGGTAGCCCTTGCCGTCCACCCGCTCGTGGTGGTGCAGGCAGACGTCCAGCGTGGCGGGGTCGGCGTTGCCGCTTTCAAGCAGCATCTTGTGGCCGGCAACCGGGTGGCTGCGCATGACGGTGAATTCGGCGTCGGTGAGCTTGCCCGGCTTGTTCAGTACCTTGGTGGGCATGGCGATCTTGCCCACGTCGTGCAGCAGGCCTGCCAGGCCAGCGCTGCGCGTTTGCGCCTCGTCCAGGTTCATCTGGCGGGACAAGGCGACCATCATGGCGCACACAGCCATGCTGTGCATGTACGTGTAGTCGTCGGCGGTCTTCAGACGGGCGATGTTGATCAGCGCGTTAGGGTTGCGGCGCACCGAGTCGCCGATCTCCTCGACGATCTGCAGCGCGGCTTCGCTGTCCACCGCCTTGCCCATGCGCACGTCCTGGAACATGGTGACGATGGCCTCCTTGGAGCGGCTGACGATCTTGGCGGCGCGCTTGTATTCCTCTTGCGCTGACACCGGCGTGGTGTCGCGTGCGGCCTGGGTGTGGGCGTGTTGCTCCTGCGCCAGCTGGGCCTCGGTCTGCGCGGTGGTCACCGGCGCCTCGCCGCTGGCCACGTCAAGGCCCTTGCTGCTGTCTATCCACACCTCTTTGATGGGGCTGGCCAGCACGGTGGCCAGGTCTTTCGGGTCGGTGATGACGAAGCCGGTGCGCCAGAAGGGATGGTCCAGCCACGAGCCGCAGAACTGCTTCAGGTGCATGCCCAGTGTGAGCTGCTCGACCTTGATGCGCTTGAGCATGGTGGTGGCGTGGTGGTGTTCAGGAGCCGACCAGGCGCAGTGCGGGCGCGGCAATGGCGCGCGGGGCGCCGGGGTGGCCGATGGCGTTGGCCTGCCCCTCGGGGCGCAGGCGGAACACGCCCACCACCTCCACCAGCTCGCCGGCCTGGCTTTTGAGGCTGCTGGCGGCGGCGGCCATTTCTTCGACCAGTGCGGCGTTTTGCTGCGTCACCTGGTCCATCTGCTGCACCGCCTCGCCGATCTGGCTCATGCCTTGCGACTGCTCGGTGGTGGCGGCGCTGATCTCGGCCACGATGTCGGTCACGCGTTTGATGGAGGCGACCACCTCGCCCATGGTGGCGCCGGCCTGGTCGACCAGCGTGCTGCCTTGCGCCACGCGTTCCACGCTGGCGCCGATCAGGGACTTGATCTCCTTGGCGGCCTCGGCGCTGCGGCCGGCCAGGCTGCGCACCTCGGCGGCCACCACGGCGAAACCACGGCCTTGCTCGCCGGCACGGGCGGCTTCCACGGCGGCGTTCAGCGCCAGGATGTTGGTCTGGAAGGCGATGCCGTCGATGACGCTGATGATGTCCGATATCTTGCGGCTGGCCTCGTTGATGCCGTGCATGGTCTGCACCACCTGGCCCACCACCTCACCGCCCTTCACGGCCACGCCATTGGCCTGCGCGGCCAACTGGTTGGCCTGGCGGGCGTTGTCGGCGTTCTGCTTCACGGTGGCGCTGAGTTGCTCCATGCTGGCGGCGGTTTCCTCCAGCGCGCTGGCCTGGCTTTCGGTGCGGGCGCTCAGGTCATGGTTGCCTTGGGCAATCTCGGCGCTGGCGCTCGACAGGGCCTCCGAGCCATGGCGCACGCGCGCCACCAGGCGGGCCAGGCTGCCCTGCATGGTCTGCAGCTGCGCCATCATGCTGTGGGCATCGCCCTGGCGCAGGTGGATGTGCATGGTGAGGTCGCCACCGGCCACGGCACGCGCCACCTCGGCGGCCTCGCCCGGCTCGCCACCCAGCGTGCGCGTGAGGCCGCGTGTGATCAGCAGGCCCAGCACGGCGGCCAGCGCGGCGCTGATGAGGCTGATGCCCACCAGCAGGTTGCGCGCGGCCAGGTAGTCGGCCTGCGCGGCTGCAAAAGCGGCTTCGTTGGCGCGCTCTTGCAGCGCCAGGTTGTCGTCAATGGCGTCCTGCCACTTCTGCGTGGCCGGGCCGGCCTGCGCCATCAGCAGCGCGGTGGCTTCGGCATCCTTGTCGGCCATGCCCAGCGCCAGCACCTGGTTGTTCAGCGGTCGGGCGGTGTTGGCGGCCTGCAGGATCTTCTCTCGCGCGGCCTTGCCGGCGTCGCTGGCAGGGAATTTCTGCAGGGCGTCCCAGCTCTTTTCGTAGCTTGCCCGGGCCTGGGCAATCTTGGGGGCCTCGCGCTCTTTGTCAGCGTGCTCGTGCAACAGCACGATGGAGCGGACGACGCGCGCGACGATGTGCACCGTCTCTGACATGTCGCTGTTGAGCCGCGTCTTGGCATTGTTGACCTGCACCACCTCTTCCAGCCGCGCATGGGTTTGCGCCAGCTTGTAGACGCCCATGCCGGCAGAGATGGCGCCCAGCACCACCACGGTGCCAAACGACAGGCCGAGCCAGGTGCTGACTTTGAGGTCGGTGAATTTCATGGTGTTGTCTCCTGTTGGCCGTTGCGGACGGCGAAATGCCGCTTTCAGGGGCTAGGAGGCGAACTTTAACAGCCAGATGATAAAAATGATAATGATAAATGATAGATTTTGCATATAACTGTGATGGATTTGTGACCCAAATGGCGCGAGGCGTGCGCAAACTGCAATGTCGCCTCAGGGGGTGTCGCCGGTGCGCGCATTGGTTGCCCGGGCCAGGGCGGGGCTGGGCGGACGACTGTCATAAAAGGCGTTGATGCGCTGCTGGTTGGCGCGCAGGTAGGCCGGGGGCAACCAGGCGGCCAGGATGTCGCGGTAGGCGGGGCTGCGAAAGGCGGCGCGCAGCGCGTCGTCTACATCACGCAGCACGGCCTTGCCCCAGGCGGTGCGGCTGCAGGCGATGTAGCCCACGCTCCAGTCCTGTGCCTCGCGCAGCGGCAGCACGGCCAGTGGGGTGGCCAGCGCGCGGTTTTGCTGGGTGTATTGCACCACCATCGGGTATTCCAGCGTGTAGTCGTAGCGGCCCAGGGCCACCAGGTTCAGCAGGGTGCCGCCACTGGTGCTGGTACCTGCGGACGGGCTGGTGGCGGCACCGTTGGACGAGGTGGTGTCGGCCAGGGCCAGCACCTGGTCCACTGCGGGCCCGTAGCTGCGGCTGGGCTCCAGGCCACCCTTGAAGTCTTTCTTCAGCAGCTCGCGCAGAGACACGCTGGGCGCGCCCTGGGTGAACTGCGAGCGGTCACTGGCGCGCACCACCAGCGCCATGGGCGGCACCAGCACGGCAGGGGCAAAGTAGGCCCACTGCTCGCGCGCGGCGGTTTTCATGGCATTGGCGTCGCAGATGTGGTCACCCTGGCGCATGCTGGCCCAGATGCGCTGGCGGTTGGCCAGGCGGAACTCGTGCCGGTATTGCGGCAGCCGGGCGATCACCTCTTGCATCATGCGGTCCACGATGCCGGTGCCCAGCTCGGCCGGGCTGGTGGGGGCGGCGCCGTTGTGCAGGATGCTGGCCGGCGGGTAGTCCAGCACCGTCCAGGTGATCACCGGCAGGCGCTGGGTGGATGGTGAAGAGGGCGAAGCGTTTGGCGGGGCCGCCGGTGCCGGCGGCGCGGAATAGGCCAACTGCGCCTGGGCTGGCCCCAGGGCGAGCGCAGCCAGCGTGAGCAACGCCAACACGTTGGCGCGCAACTGCCGCAGCAGCAGGGCCGCAGCCTTCCCAACATCGTCTGTCATGGCATGTAGTTTCTTGGTATTGCCGGGGTGACCAACACAATGCAGCAAGGGGGTGGTGCCGCAACCAGACAACGCCTATTCTTGGTGACAGCTCTGCTATGGGGCGCTGGCTAACCTCGCATCCTAGGGGTTTTGGGTTGCTTTGACGAGTGTTCGCCAAGGTTTGGTGCGCAATGCGGGGTGTTGCTTGTACCAAGTGTTGCGAGCTTGCAATGCTCAACCCGCCTGGTGCGCCGCCCAGGTGAAGGCCATGCGCCGCAGCAGCGCCTGCGCCGGCGCGTAGCCCGCACGGGCGGCCTGGGTGAGGAAGGCCAGCACGTCGTCATAGGACGGGCCGCTGGGATAGTCCAGCGCGTCGCCCAGCACCTCGGCCAGCGTAGGGTGGCGCTTGAAGGCGCGGGCCGCGCCCTGGCTGTAGTCGGTGATGCGGCTGGCAAAGTGCGCGGCCGTGCCCAACGGCTGGGCGGCCACCGCGCGCAGCAGCTCGGTGGCCAGCATGGCTTCGTGCCGGGCCGATGCGGCTTGCTCGGCCTGCTCGGCGGCCAGGCCGGCATGGTGGCGTTCGGCATCACGCACCGGGTTGCTGGAATAGAAGCTGCCCACGCGCGGGGTGGCTGCGGTGGCGGCTGGGCTGTGCAGGCTGGTGTGAGGCATGGTGACAAAGCTCCTGAGCGGGTTGTTGCACCTTGACGTCGGGTGCCATGGTTTCATATTAAACTAAAGTTAAAGTAAAAGCAACTTCAGTTAAGATGAAATTCACCGGGATAAAAAGGGGCTGCGAGCATCCGGGCTTGTCCCTAGGGATAAGTTGTTACCACGCAGGACAAAGCCGTCGCTGCTGACTAAACTGGTTTGAACACGCCGCCTTGGCTGTGGCGTGTCTGCGAAGGAGCCTGCGCATGGATACGCCCGGCACCCCTCCGGACGACGACGACGAGCCGTTATCGGCCAGCAAATTTACGGCCCTGGAAGACAAGGCCTTTGCCCCGCACGGCCAGATCGACTGCTGGCGCGAAGAGCACATGCTGCACTTTCGCGCCGCCGGGCCGTTCAACCGTGAACTGTTCGACGACTTTGCACGCGCGCAGCGCGAGTTGTTCCTGGTGGACCCGCCCATCGTGCCCTGGGGCAGCGTGGTCACCATCACCGGCAGTGCGCTGGCCACGCAGGATGGCCTGGCTTGCCTGGAAGAGCACCTGCGCTCGCGCAAGCCCAAGCGCATGGAGGCGCGCGCCGTGGCCTATGTGATGGGGCCCAAGGTGGAGGGGCGGATCATCATGACGCCGGTGTTTCGGCGCATCTACCAGGCCATCAACCAGCCGTTTGAGGTGTTTGACGACGCCCGCGTGGCGCGCGGCTGGGTGCAAGGGGTGTTGGACGTGCTGGCGCGGGGGTAGTGGGGATAGTGGGGCTATTCCTTGTAGCGCACCCATTCGACGAAGGCGTCGTCTTCAAATTGGTAGATGCCACGATCCATGCGCGTGATGATGCTGCGGTCCATCAAGCGGCGTAACGCGTTTTGAACGGTGGCCTGGGTCACTGGCTTGTCCAGGCCCAGGCTTTGTGCCAGCGTCTGGCGCGTGGTCTCGGAGACCAGTTCCTTCGCGCCCTTGGCGATCCATTGCAGCAAAAGCCGGTCCATTGGGAGCAGCTCTTCCCACAGCTTGGCGGACCCCGCGTCATTGCGGATGGTGGCCAGCACGGTGTTCAGCGGGATGGCTATGCCTGGTTCCTGGCCCGTCAGGAAGCGGTCCAGGAACTCGCGGAAAAACAGCGGCGTGCGGTTCAGTGCTTCAAACGCCTTGTTGGCGTCCGTGAGGGTCAGCTTCTTCTTGGTGATGGCTGACACCTTGACCACCATGGCGCTGACAAAGTCGGTGCCGAGCAGGGGGAAGGGCTCCAGCGAGGTCCAGTTGTAGAACGGCTCCGAGGGCCGACTGAACATGCGGCGCAGCGTGGGCTCTGAACTGCCCGCAAACAGCACCTTGAGTTTGTCCTTGCGGTTGTCCAGCGCGGCCCGCAGCGCGTGCGTGAAGTCCGAGTTGCCCTCTTGAGCGAGCACCTGGGCTTCGTCGATGATCAGGACCATTTTTTTCCTGCTCTTGTCGAAGGCTTCCATGGCCTGCATGAGCAGCGTGCCGACCAGGCCCTTTCTTTCAGCAAGCTCTGCTTCAATTCCCCCTTCGGCCATGCCACTGACTTTGACGGAGCCCTTCACCTTCTTCACATCGATCTGGAACAGCGACGCCAGGTGCTGCGCGGCGCTTTTGGGCGCAATGGCTTTGTACAGCGCGGCCACGACCGCGGTTGCCGGATCGGTCTTGAGTTCCCACAGGTTCACATAGGCGCAGACATAGCCAGCGGCTGTTGCGGCGGGCATGAAGTCCTGCACCAGAAATTCTGTCTTTCCCATGCGCCGCTTGGCGAACAGGCCACGCGCACTTGAAAGCCCCAACTCAAGGGAGTGCAGATAGTCCGCCGCCAGGGCTGGCCGGGCAAAGTGCCAAAGGTTCGGTGTGGACGCCATGAGTGCAAATGTGTACGGGTTTTACTGATATGTATTTTACGTACACATTGGTACTCATCTGCGAGGCTCTGGCAGCTCACTGCAGCGCCAGCTGCGGGTACCCCAGCCTTTCGCACAGCAGGCGGTGCGTGATGCGCAGCCGCTGCGCCAGAAAATTCAGCAGCGCGCCTTCCTCGGCTTCGCTTTGCCAGTGGCGGGTGTGGCGGGTCAGCTCGCGCAGGTTCAGTTGGCCGGCGGTGCCGGTGAGCCAGCGGTGGGCGGCTTCCAGGTGGTCGCGGCGCTGCGTGGGGGTGCGGTCGCCAAACAGGATGGCCAGCTTGTTGGTGAAGCGCTTGTCCACCATCTCGTGCAGATCCAGCAGGCGGCGCTGCGGGCCGCCAAAGGCGTCGGCATGGTCGATCAGCCACAGCTCGCGCGCCACGTACAGGATGTTGCCGAAATTGCGGTCCAGGTTGGCGATCCACTCGTCAAATGCGGCGGCGGGCAGCAGCGCGTGCCACTGGCGCAGCAGCTTTTTGGCAAAGTCGCTCTGCTCGGTCAGCAGTTGCGCGAAGGCGCGGCCGCCCAGGTCGTGCGTGGCCACGCACAGCAGCGGTGTGCCGGCGGCGGCGCCTTGCATGAAGCGCGAGCCGCTCAGCACGCCCGGGCGCAGGCGCAGCACATAGGGCTGTGGCGTGGGCAAGCCCAGCGCCTGGGCCAGCAGCGCGCCCAGCAGTTCGGCGGCCAGCGTGGTGCTGCCGGCAAGACGGAAATACACCGCGTGGTCGGCGCCTGTGCCGTCCTCCCGCACCTCGTAGGCATTGCCCTGCCACAGCTCGTCGGTCTTCAGGTGCTCCAGGGCGCGCGGCACGCGGGTGGCGCCCTGTTCCAGCTCCAAGAGCGGCGGCATGCGCAGCGTGGGGCGCATGGCCGCGTCGTTCGTGGCCCCGGTGCGTCGTTTGGGGTCGTCTAAGGTCTGCCGAACCTCAGCATCAGTGCCTTGATGACTTGCCAATCTTCCTCCCTGAGCGCGTTCTTTTGTGCCAGCAGGCTGAGGCCCTCAATGACCTCCAGCGACAGCGGGCTGGCGTGCAAGCGCCAATCTTCAAATACATCGGTTAATTTGTCTTGAGCTACAGGGCGCTGCGCAGAGTCATCAGCCGCGCCCCGCTCGGCCACGTGGGGTGGCGGCGCATGGCCGCTGCCCGTGGTCAACCATTTTGCGCCTGAATTTGCCGCCTCCGGGCCGGTCATATGCACACGCGGCGCCATCTGGCCCAGGCCCGTGGCCAGCCAGCTCGCGTCCACCTCCAGGAAGGCCGCAATGCGCGCATTGTTCAGCGCGTTGAAGGCCCGGCTCTTGCCGTCCAGCACCTTCTTTACGCCCTGATAAGACAGCGCCAGCACATCGGCAAGCCGCTGGATGCGTGAGCGCTCGGGCACCGCAGCCAGAGCGGGCGCTTGCTTCATGGCACGGGCCAGTCGGTCTTTGTATTCAACCATGGTTGTAAATATTAGTTCAATCTAACTTAACCATGGTTGCAAAATGATGTGAACCATGGTTTAATAAATGCATGTTCAAAACAACAGCCATCAACATGCTGGGCGGCACCACCACTGCCGCCGCCCACGCCATGGGCATCTCTTACCAGGCAGTGGACAAATGGCCCCCCGTGCTGCCCAGCCGCATTGCCGACCGCGTGCTGGGCGTGGTGGCGCGCAAGCGCTTTCCGGAGCTGGGCAACGTGCCGGGCGCAACCCGCCCGCCGGGCCAGGCCCGTGACAAGCACCGCGGCGTGCAGACGCTGCGCACCGGGGAGGGCGGGGCATGAGCAACATCGTCTCCATCGCCAGCATCGCGCGCCACGCCCAGGCCGCCGCGCGGCGCGGGCAGCCGCGCGACGCCAACCCTTACCCACCCGCAGACCCGGCGCATGCCATCTGGGCAGACTGCCATGCGGCCGCGGCCGCCTGCGCCGGCTGCGACCGGGCCGAAGCGGCATGCCTGGCCTGCGGCCCGGGCAGCCTGAGGGAGAGCAGCCATGCGTGACTACGCCAAGGTGGTGCCGCGCTTCTGGCTGGGCGCCACCGGCAAGGCGCTGCGCCAGCACGGGCCCGAGGCCCAGCTGGTGGCGCTGTACCTGCTGACCTCGCCGCATGCCAACATGCTGGGGCTGTATTACCAGCCGCTGCTGTATCTGGCGCATGAGACCGGGCTGGGCCTGCAAGGGGCCAGCAAGGGCCTTGCTGGCGCCGTGGCCGCGGGGTTGTGCAGCTTCGACGAGGCCAGCGAGATCGTGTGGGTGCACGAGATGGCCGCCCACCAGGTGGCGCCTGACCTGAAGCCCGCCGACAAGCGCTGCGCCGGCATCCAGAAGGACTATGACGCGCTGCCGGACAACCCGTTCCTGGGTCCCTTCTTCGACCGCTACGCCAGGGCCTTCCACCTGCTGGCGCGGCGTGGTGAAGGCCCAGCCAAGCCCCATGCCAGGCCCCTTCGAAGCCAGGAGCAGGAACAGGAGCAACAGCAAGAGCAACAGCAAGAGCAACAACAGGAACCGCCTTCTGCACCTGCCGGTGCAGCGGCTGCGCCGCCCATGCCGGTTGGCCATGCGGTGAAGGAAGAGCTGTGGCAAGCCGGCCGATCGGTGCTGGTGGCCGGGGGTGTGCCGCCGGCGCAGGCCGGCAGCTTTCTGGGCGCGCTGGTGCAGGGCTATGGCCAGCCGCTGGTGCTGGAGGCGGTGCGCGCCGCCGTGCTGGCCACGCCGGCCGAACCGCGCGAATACCTGAAGGCAACCTGCCAGCGCCTGGCGGGCGAGCGCCGCACGGCAGCTGCGGCGGCTTCGCCCGCGCAGGCGGCCCGCGCGGCGCGCATGGCCGAGGCGGTGCCCGGGCTGGCGCGGGGCAGCAGCGTACCGCTGCCGTCGCAACCGTTGGCGCACGGGCCATCCGCATCGCTATCGCCAATGCACTGGCTGCAAGCCTCGCCGCCGCCCGCGCTGACGCTGGACATGCCGCAGCAAGAGATGCCAGGCAAGGAGGCCCGCCATGGCACCGTTGCCGCTTGACTGGGTGGAAGCCATCTTCCGCAAGCTGGTGCTGACCTATGGCCACGCCTTCCTGTCGCGCTGGGACGGGCTGGACCTGGCCGCGGTGAAGGACGACTGGGCGCATGAGCTTGCCAACTTGACGCGTAACGCCGACGCCATTGCCTGGGGGCTGGCCCATCTGCCCGAAGGCCGGCCGCCCACGGTGCTGGAGTTTCGCGCGCTGTGCGCACGCCGGCCCGACGGCAGCGCGCCACCGCTGCCGGCGCCGCCAGCCCACCCCCGCGTGGTGGCCGCCGCGTTGGCC